>NZ_DAMDFR010000023.1:0-61364 GCF_032103445.1 Stenotrophomonas sp. | reverse complement strand
CGGCGCGCACTGCCGCCGCCGCACGCGGCTTCGAGGTCAGCGCCTCGCTGGCCGACGCCCTGGCCAAGCTGCCGGTGCCGCGCGTGGTGTGGCTGATGGTGCCGGCCGGTGAGGTGGTCGACCAGACCTTGGCGGCGCTGGCTCCGCACCTGTCAGAGGGGGACGTGGTCATTGACGGCGGCAACTCGTACTACAAAGACAGCGTGCGTCGCTCCGCACAGCTGCTGCAGGACGACGTCACCTACCTCGACTGCGGCACCAGCGGTGGCGTGTGGGGTCTGCAGGAGGGCTACAGCCTGATGATCGGGGGCGACAAGGCCACGGTCGAGCGTCTCGGCGACATCTTCCGCACCCTCGCACCGGCCGCTGATCGCGGCTGGTCGCATGTGGGCCCGAGCGGGGCAGGGCATTACTGCAAGATGATTCACAACGGCATCGAGTACGGCATGATGCAGGCCTATGCCGAGGGCTTCGCGCTGATGCAGCGCAAGGCCGAATTCAATCTGGATCTGGCCGAAGTGGCGCGCACCTGGCAGCACGGCAGCGTGGTGCGTTCCTGGCTGCTGGACCTGAGCGTGGAAGCGCTGGAAAAGAATCCGCAGCTGGACGGCATTGCGCCTTATGTTCCGGATTCCGGCGAAGGTCGCTGGACCGTCGCCGAGGCCATCGACCTCGATGTTTCCGCCCCGGTGATCACGCTCTCGCTGCTCGAGCGCCTGCGTTCGCGCGAAGGCAATTCCTACAGCGACCGCATGCTGTCCGCTCTGCGCAACCAGTTCGGCGGCCACCAGATGAAAACCGACTGACACCCGTAGAGCCGGGCTTGCCCGGCTCCTGTTGGGCCATGCGCGATCTCATCCACGACGCTGGAAACTCTGTGCTCTCGCTCTGGTAGCGTCGGTCGACAGACGACGGCCCTCAGACCTGCAACATCCGGTAACGCATGACCCCAATCGAAACCCGGCGACACGCAACGCGTGCCGCCTACAAAACCACCCGCCGCCCTTCCGCCGAACTGCTTACCCCCGCCTCCAGCAACCGCATCACCTGCATCGCCTGCGCAGCACTGACGGTGGCTTCGCCCTCACCCCGCACTGCCGCCGCGAACGCCGCATACAAACGCCGATAGTCCCCAACCTCACTATCCACCGTAGTCCGACTCACTCCCCCCTGCGCATCCTGCTGCACCACAACCCCATGTACCGGGTCCACGCCATACCCCGGTGCACCCGGTGCAACCCCTGCACGCAACTGCTCCTCCTGCACATCCAGCCCGTCCTTGAGGTAGCTTCCCCGCGTGCCATGCACTGAAAGACGGGGGGCAGACGCCGTCACCAACGACCCCGCATGCACAATCGCGCGCATCCGCGGGTAATGCAGCACCGCATGGAAGTAGTCGTTGCTCAAGGCCCCCGCACGCTGTGCAGCGATATCTGCAGTAATCGCCTGCGGCCAACCAAACAGCACCAGCATCTGATCCAGCAGATGCGGCCCCAGGTCCATCCACAAGCCCGCGCCCGGGACATCACTTTCGCGCCAGCGTTCGCGCACTTGTGGACGGAAGCGGTCGAAGTGCGAATGGCGCTCTGCAATCTCGCCCAGCGTTCCGTCGGCCATCAATCGCTGCAGGGTCAGAAAGTCCGCATCGAAGCGACGGTTCTGGAACACGGTCACCACACGATCCACTTCGCGCGCGGCCGCGATCACCGCCTCGGCTTCGGCCACGCTCAATGCAAATGGCTTGTCCACCAGCACATGCTTACTTGCACGCAGCGCCGCAATCGCCAGCGGCGCATGCTGCGCATTTGGCGTGGCAATGACCACGGCGTCCACCGCCGGGTCTGCCAACAAAGTCTCCACGTCTGCATGAATGTGCACGTCGGTAAACCGCCGCATCAGCGTGTCGCGCTGCGAACTCACGATGCTGTGCAGGGCTAACCCGGGTGTGTGCTGCAGCAGCGGCGCATGGAAAACGCTTCCAGCCAGCCCGTAGCCAATCAAACCCACCTGCGTCGCCGTGTTCATCGGAATGTTCCTGCGAATGTCACCCCTATCGTAAACCCGGTTGGTGCAGTGCGGAAACATGAACCGTTCTGAATCGATTCCTACGATTCACAGCGGCGTTATTCCAAACCGACGTGGTTTCCACGCATGACCTCCCATAGTGCAATCACAAACACGGGAGACATCCGCATGACCAACAAGACCCGCAATCTGCTTGCCGCTTCGCTCGCCCTCGGTATGGTGTTCGCCAGCACTGCGGTGATGGCCAAGGACCCGCCGAAGACCGGTGACAAGGCCATGGACCACAGCGCCATGACCCATGCTGATACCCATGATTCCGCTGAGCCGGTGACCGACAGCTGGATCACCACCAAGGTCAAGGCCGATCTGCTTGCCAGCAGCAATGTGCCGGGCACCAAGGTGGAGGTGGAAACCGTCAATGGCGTGGTTACCTTGAAGGGTAATGTCGCCACGAAGGCCGAGCACGACAAGGCAATCACCACCGCCAAGGGCATCAAGGGCGTGAAAAGTGTTGATGCCAGCGCGCTGAAGGTGTCGGCGGCTGCTGCTGCCAAGCGCTGATCCTAAGCTGGAAAGTTTCAGTGACAAATGGCGCGCCCACCGGCGCGCCATTTGTTTTCAAAGAGATCGTCACTTTGGCATAACGGTGAACGGGCGCAGGATTGGGGTGCGGGGGCGCAAATGAAGCACCTATGGGAGGTCGATCATGACCGCTACCAACACTTTTCTGGAAGGCTTCTTGGGGCCGCCGTCGAACGGCGGTAAGTCTGTGCCGCAGAAGCCGTCTGCTGGATCCAGGGTTGACGCTGAACCCGCTTCGTCTGGCACGGACAGTGACATCAAGTTGGAAGTCCGCACGATGATTCTCAGCGTGACCTCGACTGCCTTGCCGGAAGAGCGCGCTACATTCGACGTGGAGGTCAATGATGGAATCGTCAGGTTTATCGGCAGCACCGACTCTGTAATGCTCTACAAAAGATTGGCTCAGCTGGTCCCGGAATGTAGGGCAATTCATGGGGTAAGGGGCGTTGATATCAGTGGCGTTGCCAAACCTTAGGTTGGTATCGCTGTTTGTTCGAACCAGGCGCACCTCCAGGTGCGCCATCTCTCTGTAGCCACACGGAGACGCGAGTAGGTAATCCTCCTGACCTGCTATTGCTCGATGAGCGAGCATGCTTCACGACGATCTCACGCGCACAGGGAGCACGCTTATCAAGCGGGGGCGCATAGCTGGTACGCATGGGAGTTTCGACCATGAGCAAGAGCACTGTAACTTTTGAAACTGGCATTGGATGCGGAAATCAGGTGGATTCCATTGAGCGCGCATTGGCGCGCCCGACGGGTGGACCCGGAACAAATACGGAATCAGGTTCAACGCCAGGAAACGACAGTGATTCATCCGCCGCTTCACCTGGTGCAGCAGGGTCTGCCTCTGGTCAGAAACCGGTGGACCGGGAACGAAGTGCCTAGCAGGAATCTGCATTCCTGATTAACGAGGAGCGCCATCCTGCGCGATACGCGCTCGTCCGTAGATTGACGGCGGGGTAACGGGCGTAGGGTGCATCATTTGGCCGCGGGGGCTTGTTTCACCAATGCCTACGGGCAGGGGGTATGAGATGAGCATGTTGCCTGACGAGACGGACAAGGTATTTTCAGAAGTGATCGGCACCGAGATCGGTGAGAGCTACGGTATCGGGGGGCTGGGACTTGGTGACAATCATGGCCGTGGTGACGGTGGCACGGGCGACGGCACGATCGGCGTGGGTACTGTCACTATTGGCAGAGGACCGGCACCTGCCCAAAAGGCAGCGCGCGCAGTTCTGAAGAACAGGAAGTCCAAGAAGTGAGTGCCGGCCCTGCACCACCGCTATCTGACTGACCACCGGTTACCTCCACCCAAACGAAGGCGCGCCCCCGGCGCGCCTTTTCTTTTGCTTAATTTGTCCTGAATGGAGGCCCATTCACGTTAGTGTGGAGTATATTCACCGCATCGCCTCCCGCAGGGGTGGGGGGGCAGGGGATGCGGACACTCTGACGAGGGGTTATGGCGCTGTGTTTCGGTGGTGATCTCAATACAGGGCAACGCCTCGACGGCAGGAAAAGGAGCGTCCATGCCGCGTAACGGCCCGGTCCTGGGGCATCTGCGCATCCTGCTGGTGGACGACTCCCCCGGCGAGGCGGAGCTGTTGAGCGGGCAGATTCTGGCCGCCGGGCTGGAGGCCAGCTTCCAGCGTGCTGAAAGCGCGGCCGAACTGCGTCGAGCGCTCGCTCGGAGCACCCCGGATATCGTGCTCTCAGACCTGAGCCTGCCGGGCTTCTCCGGCCTGGATGCACTGCGGATCGTGCGCGACAGCCACCCGGACATGCCGTTCATCTTTGTCTCCGGCACCCTCGGTGAAGAGCCGGCCGTAGAGGCCCTGCGTGAGGGGGCCAACGACTACATCATCAAGCACCAGCCGGCGCGGCTCCCCTCCGCGGTGGCGCGCGCGGTGCGCGACGCGCGGGGTGCGATCGACCGCGCCCGGGTCGAGGCCGAGCTGATGCGTGCGCAGCGGCTGGAAAGCCTGTCGCTGCTGGCCGCCGGCCTCAGCCACGACCTGCGCAACATTCTGCAGCCGCTGCTGATCATGCCGGACCTGCTCAAGGCCCGCACCGACGACCCGCAGCTGCGCCATCTGGCTGACGTGATCGCCGAATGCGGGCGGCGCGGGCACGAGATGGCCGAATCCATGCTGTCGTTCGTGCGTGGGTCGCGCACCCCCAGCGAGCCGATCAAAGTGGCCATGCTGTTCGAGGCGGTGGCGCTGCTGTTGCGCAGCAACCTGCCGCCGGAGGTCGAGCTGGAACTGGAAGTGGCCGACCCCGAGCTCACCGTGCACGCCAATTACACGGAGTTGCAGCAGGTGTTGTTGAACCTGGCCTTGAACTCCATTCAGGCGATGCCTGACGGTGGCCGGCTGACCCTGCTGGCGCAGGCCGACAGTGATGCCCAGGGACTATCCTGGCTGCGTATCGCGGTGTCCGACCAGGGCACTGGCATGAGCCAGGAAGTGCTGTCGAACCTCTTCAATCCGTTCTTCACCACCAAGCCCAATGGCACGGGACTGGGGCTGATGTCGTGCAAGCGCATCATCGAGGGTGCGCAGGGCCGGATCCAGGTGCAGAGCGCGCCGGGCGACGGCACGCGATTCGATCTGCTGCTGCCGGCGTATGTGGCACCTGCGGATGCACCGGTGGCGGAGCCGCCGGTCGCTGCAGGCAGCGGCCAATCCATACTGGTTGTCGATGGCGAGGCTACACGCCTGTCGCTGCTCGGCAATGCGTTGTCCAGCCAGGGCTACCACCTGCAGTTGGCCTGCGACGGTGCCGCTGCATTGCGCTGGATGCAGCAGGAGGCCATGCCGGCGCTGGTGATTGCCGATGCGGGCTCCAAGTTGCTGTCGGCCAGTTCGCTGCTGCGCGAGATGAGCGCGCTGGGCTATCACGGGCCGGTGCTGGTGCTCGAAAGCGAAGACGTGCCGGTGCGGCGCGGGCGCTTCCCTGCGGGTATTCCAGTGCACGTGCTGCGCAAGCCATTGGAGATGCAGCAGGTGTTTCGATCGGTGGCCGAGGCGCTGGCGTAGCGAAAACTCGTATTAGGCGAGGCGCGCAGCTTCACCGCCGGGTAACTGTTGCTGGGGGCATGATGCGCCTGCGGGGGCGCACATGATCGAGGGAGATCCCCTATGGCATGCTACTTTCCACGTCACTACAGCCTCGATACATACAATTCCGCGCTTTCCATCCACCGCGTTTATACAGAAGTTCCCGATTCAGCGCTTGGTTATGGGGGGAATGGAAAACCCTCTACTGACTCCGAAATCAGTATGGCAGTCGTAGACCTGATTCCATTCTGCCTCGACCCGCACGCGACCGGAGGCGAAAGCTACTTCTTGAGGGTCAGAACTGTGGCCGGGAAGGTATCCATCAACGGATCGACGGGGTCTTCGGCGGTTCGCGATGCGTACCGGAAGTGCCTGGTACGGATCAAAGCGGAAGTAGATACAGTCACCGGAATAGACGATGTCGGAGTCGTCCACGCGTCTGATCCAAAACCAGATCGGGGCGATGATTTGATGGGCAAGACCGCCGGTCTGATGGACTGGAGGTTGGGGACGCTTGTGTCGCCCAGTTGTACGATCAGGGTAGATCATGTCGACAACGTGATCTATGTCAGGGGCTCCGCTCCCTTCAAGGAAGATTACAAAATCATATCAAGCCTCGAGACAGACCTGCCCATGTTTCCACATGTCAGCAGAATCGACATGAGCGGCGTGGTGGGTTCATGGTTCGATACGCCCAAGGAGAAGTAGACGCCGTCCCCGCGACCGGTCATGCAATCATTGGGCCGCCCGTCTCCCACGGAAACCGCGGTTGGAGGGAGAGCGGCGGGCCGCGCAGCAGGCGAAACGGCTTCACTGCCCGGTAACTGCTCTCGGCGGCATGATTGGCCTGCGGGGGCGCAGACGATCAACGGAGATTCCTAATGGTCCGTTATGTCCCCCCCGCTTCTAGTCTCTCAAATCTCAACAGCACGCTGTATGAGGACCGCGTGCACGCAGACGTGCCCAATGCAGCCATCGAACTGACTCGCGATTCGCTACTCACCACTGACCCGGCAATCAGCATGTCTGTCGTTGACACGATTGCAAGTTGCCTCGACCCTTTTGCAACGGGAAGCCGTTGCTACTACCTGCGTGTTGCGACGGTGAACGGCAACGTTTCGATTGCGGGTTCAACGGGGTCCCCCGCCGTGCGTGATGCTTACCGAAAGTGTCTCGCCCGGGCCAAGGCTGAGGTCAAGGGCATCAATGGCATTGACGACATTGCTGTAGTCCACGCCTCTGATCCAAGGCCTGAAAGAGGGGAGGGTCTAATGGATATTACAGCCAGTTACGTGGATTTAAGGATGAGAAGTATCTTGTCGCCTACCTGTGCAATCAGAGTGGACCATGCCAATCAAGTGATCTTCATCAGGGGCTCTGTCCTGTACAACGAGGATTACGAGATCGTTTCAGGGTTCCAGAAGAATCTGCCGAATCAATGGGCGCATATCAGCAAAGTGGACATAAGCGACGTGCTGAACGTCGGTTGCGACAAACCTTTGCCGAAGTGAGGCGTTCTCCGCGACGGCAATCTGTGTATTGATAAGGCATCGGTACAACAAGAGAATCATGACCAACGTTCGTGACCTACCCGGGTCAACCTCGACCGGCGATCAATGTAGATCACGACCGTTGGTCGCCATCCCCCGTCTCCCACGGAAACCTTGGCAACGCCGCCACCGCCTGCTCCAGCCGCCGCGACCAGTTGCCGTGGATGTCCGCGTACAACGGGCTGTCGGCGGCCAGGCGCATGCGCTGGGTGATGTGCAGGTCGCCAGCGCGCAGCAGCACCAGGTCGAACGGCAGGCCCACCGAAAGATTGGAGCGCACGGTGGAATCCAGTGACACCACCGCCGTGCGCGCTGCATCGTCCAGCCGCGTGTGCGAGCGGATGATGCGGTCCAGGATCGGCTTGCCGTATTTGGACTCGCCGATCTGCAGGAACGGGGTTTCCGGCGAGGCCGCAATGGCGTTGCCCAGCGGGTAGATCATGTACAGGCCCGGGCGCTCATTGCCGACCTGGCCGCCGAGGATCAGCGTTGCCTGGGTGTTCACCCCGTCGTGGCCGTGCTCGGGGGTGCTGCTCTTGACCTGGCTGTCCACCAGTACCCGACCCACGTATTCGGCCACCTCGAACAGATGGCGGTAGGCCAGCAGGCTTTCCGGGCGCTGTTCCTGCGCATCGCGGCGCAGCCGCGACACCAGCAGCTGGGTGGTGGCGAGGTTGCCCGCCGCCATGAGTACGAACACGGCCTGGCCTGGAAACTCGAACTCGTGCAGCTTGCGGTGCACGCGGACATCGTCCAGGGAGGCGTTGGTCCGGGTATCGGCGGCGAAGACCAGGCCCTCGTCCACCTCGATGCCGACGCAATAGGTCATGACAACCCTCTATGATGTGCACCCCGATTCTATGCGGTGGCCGTGACGGCACCATGTGGATTCGCCCCACGTACGCTGAACACCATGACCACTGTGCTTCTGAGCCTGGGCAGCAACCTGCAGCCGCAACAGTATCTTCACGCCGCGGTGGAGGCCCTGCGCGCGCGGTTTGGCGCGATTACGGTCTCGCCGGCCTACCGTACGGCGGCGGTGGGCTTTGACGGCCCCGCCTTCCTGAACAACGCCGTGGCGATCGAGACCGACGTTCCGCTCGAAGAGCTGGATGCGTGGCTACACGCGCTGGAAGATGCCCACGGGCGTGATCGCAGCGGGCCGCGCTTCTCCGACCGCACCCTGGACATCGACGTGGTGTTCTATGGGGACCTGATCGTGGAAGGCCCGGGGCACCTGCGCATTCCGCGCCCGGAGCTGAAGCACGCGTTTGTGATCAAGCCGTTGGCGGATATCGCGCCGGCGTTTGTGGATCCGGTGAGCGGATTGACGCTGGCGGCCTTGTGGCGGGCCCATGCGCAGCGCGATGAGGTGTTTGAGGTGGTGGATCTCGTGCCGTAACGGATGCTCCATGGACCGCCTGGGCCGGCCAACGGCCGGCGCTACCAATGGGGTTCATGCGCGGTCCCGGTAGCGCCGGCCGTTGGCCGGCCCACGCGATGCCGCCAAAAGTCAGGACAGCTGCCGTCCCCCATCCACCCGCAATGTGTGCCCGGTCACAAACGGCGCGTCACTGGCCAACCAGTACACCGCCTCGGCAATCTCCTCCACCGTCCCCGTCCGCCCCAATGGGGTACGCGCCAGCAGCGCCTGACGGGCGAAGTCATCCTTGCCCTGTTCCGGCCACAGAATCGCCCCCGGGGCCACCGCGTTCACCCGCACCTTCGGGGCCAGCTCCAGCGCCAGTGAGCGGGTGATCATCTCCAGCGCCGCTTTGGCCGCGCTGTATACCGTGTGGTCGCGCATCGGGTCGGTGCCGTGCAGGTCGGTCAGGTTTACGATGCAGCCCTGCTGGCGGCGCAGGTGTGGCGCAGCGGCCTGGGCCAGCAGCAGCGGCGCACGGGCATTCACCGCGAAGAGGTCGTCCCAGTGCTCGGCGGAGATCTGGCCCAGCAGGGTGGGGTAGAAGTTGGAGGCATTGTTCACCAGCGCGTCCAGCCGCCCGAACTGGCCCACCGCCTGTTCCACCAGGTCGGGCAGGGCGGCGGTGTCGCGCAGGTCGGCCTGCAGTGCCAGCACGCTGCCCGGCCGCACCATGTCCAGGTCGAAGGCCGCCTGCTGCAGCTCGGCGGTCGAGGTATTGGCATGCAGCACCACTGACCAGCCGCAGGCATGGAACTGGCGGGCAATGGCCGCGCCAATCCGGCGCGCGCTGCCGGTGATCAGCACCACGGGTGCGCTTTCGGTCATCGGGGGTCTCCCTGCTCGGCTATGCTGTGCATTGTCACCGCAATCGCCCGCGCCATGCATTCTTCCCTGCCTCTTCCCGACTCCGACGCACTGGCCCACAGCGACCAGCTCAGCGAAGCGCTGCGCGCTGAAATCCTTGCCAATGGCGGGGTGATGCCGTTTTCGCGGTTCATGGAACTGAGCCTGTACGCGCCGGGCTGGGGCTATTACAGCGCCGGTGCCAGCAAGTTCGGCCCCGCAGGCGACTTCACCACCGCCCCGGAAATGGGCCCGCTGTTCACTGCCACCCTCGCCAACGCGGTGGCCCCGGTGATGCAGCAGCTGGGCCCGCAGGCGCGCTTCCTGGAACTGGGCGGCGGCAGCGGCGCGTTCGCTGAAATCATGCTCAAGCGCCTGCTGGAACTGGATGCGCTGCCCGAGCGCTACGCCATTCTGGAGCCCAGCGCCGACCTGCGCGAACGCCAGCGCGAGCGCCTGGAGAAGGCGCTGATTCCGCCGGTGTTCGCGCTGGTGGAATGGCTGGACCGCCCGTTCGACGATGACTGGGACGGCATGGTGTTCGCCAATGAAGTGATTGACGCATTGCCCACGCCACGCTTCCTGGCCAAGGATGGGATGGTCCATGAGGAAACCGTGGAACTGGATGCCGAAGGTGCGTTCATGCGTGGTGCGCAGCCGGCCGATGCGCTGCTCAGCGCCGCCGTGCGTCATGTCGAGCGTTACCTCGGCCAGCCGTTTGCCGATGGCTACCGCTCCGAACTGCTGCCGCAGCTGCCGTACTGGATCCAGGCGGTAGCCGGCGGGCTCAAGCGCGGTGCCATGCTGTTTGTCGATTACGGCTACCCGCGCCACGAGTATTACCAGCCCGAGCGCGACGATGGCACCGTGCGCGCGTTTTATCGCCATCATGTGCACAACGACGTCTACAAGTGGCCCGGTCTGCAGGACATCACCGCGTCGGTGGATTTCACCGCGCTGGCGGAGGCCGGCACTGGTGCAGGCTTCGAGCTGGCCGGATATTGCACGCAATCCAGCTTCCTGCTCGGCAACGGGTTGGACCGGCTGCTGGCGCTGGCCGAAGAGCGTACCGATGAGGTGGGTAAGCTGCGCCTGCGTGACCAGGTGAAAAAGCTGACCCTGCCCACCGAGATGGGCGAGCGCTTCCAGGTGATGGGCTTCCAGCGTGACGTGAGCATGGATGCCTCGTTCCTGCTCGGCGATCTGACCTGGCGACTGTGAGATGACGATGACAGGGATGTTGAAGCCGCTGCGGCGGCCGCGATTCTGGCTGGGGCTGTGGTGGTTGGCGGTGATCAGCGTGATTGTGGTCTGCCTGATCCCACCGCCGCCGCTGCCGGACCTGCCGAAGAACAGCGACAAGGTGGAACATTTCCTGGCGTACTTCGTGCTGGCGGGGTCAGCGGTGCAGATCTATCGCACGCGTACCGCGCTGTGGTGGGCTGCGGTGGGGTTGGTGTTGATGGGGATTGGGGTCGAGTTTGCGCAGGGGGCGTTGACGGACAACCGCAGTGCTGATCCGGCGGATGCGGTGGCTAATACGCTTGGGGTGATTGTCGGAATGGCTATCCGGTTTACGCCGTTGCGGGACTTGTTGGTGCGGTTGAAGGGGTAATCCATGCGGTGCCCGTGACCGCGGTGCTGGGCCTGGTAGGGTCGGACGACAGTCGACCGCCCATAGCAATCATCACTGCTATGACGCATGACCATCGAACGCAGAGGCGCTTCTGCATTGAAGGTCATGCGTTACCGTGCTGGTACCCACTGCGTGCCGTTGTCTATCGACCGACGCTACCACGTGCTTCTGCACGAAATGGGCTGGGCACATCTCAATCAGATCCAGGCTCCAACCCCGTATCAACGCGAACTGCCGACGTATTGACAGTTCCCGGCTTGTCACGGTTGATGCGCGTGGTCACCTCGACAATCTTGTCGAAGATCACCTGAGACCGGACGGCCCCAGCTACGCGAATGTTCCGATCCAGTGTTGCAACCTTCAGTGCAACGCAGTCCTCCGTGCCCCATCCCTCCAACAGCACTTCCCGAAGCATCTGCGAGAACCTGAGGCTGGTCTGGAAGTCATACATATCGCCAGCGGTTGTGTCCTCTTGCAATTGACTTACCGGCTGGATGTCCAGCCTTTCGATAGTGGTTCGCATGTCGGTACCCCTCATTCCTTGGTGCGTTCCCCCGCGCGCTGATGCTGCGCGCAGCGTGCGTTAATGGCATGTGATCCATGCGGAACGTCCGGTAGGGTCGTCTGTCGACCGACCGTACCAAAGCCATTGCACGTGGAAAGTCGACGATACGATGGCGACCCGGTTGTTAGTGGGTACTCTGCGCTCCGTGCCTGCGAACAGACGCGCATGGCGCGTCTCTACAGGTTGCGGAACCAGGCGGCGAAGACCTCGTCGCCCATCCAGGTGTTCTTGCGACACAGGTGCGTCATCAGCGCCTCGTCTTCCTCGGCACGTTTGAAGCGCTCGTCATCGTCGCTACAGCGAGCCGAATCCAACTCCTGTTTGGCTTCAGCCAGGAATCGCGACAGGCGATCCTCAATCGCCCACACCGCCATTTCAATGCGCGGCAGCCGCGTGGTCGGTGCCACGCTCACGCCATGCAATGCCATCTGCAGACGCTCGATGTGATCCGGATGGTTTTTCAAGGCGGAGCGCAGGCTGCGCGGTACCGGGGGAAGCGGCGGGCGCGGGCGTGTCGTTGCAGGACGCGTGTAACCGGGAAGCACCTGACGGAAGCGCTTGATCACCATGTGCGCGATTCCTCGCAGCTGTGCGGCAGGATGCGGCCGGCGTGTGCTTCTGCCATCTCCAGATCAAACCGGACCTGCAGGTTCATCCAGAACCACGGCGAAGCGTCGAAGTACTGGCCAAGACGGATCGCGGTGTCTGCGGTAATGGCCGCCTTGCGCGAGGCGATGGTGGCGATGCGGGTGTGGGAAACACCAATGGCGCAGGCGAGGGCGCGGCCGGAGAGCTTCAACGGGCGCATGAAATCCTCGGTGAGGATGTCGCCCGGGTGCAGGGGTGGGATCTGCTCGCTACGTGGTGCGTTCTTCGGGGCGCGGCGTTTCGCGCGCCGGTGTGACGATGTGTTCATGGGAATCTCTCCGATGTGCCGGTGGAGGACGCACGCCACGCGTAATCTGCGCGGCGCGCACGAAATGCCTGGGGTGCCTGGGATGCTTGGGATTCCTGGGATGCTTGGGATCCGGTAGGGTCGGACGACAGTCGACCGCCGATAACGGTAATCGGCACGGTGACGCATGACCGTTGACCGAGAGGCGCGATCCGAAGGCGCACGGGCGCCCTGTCCGGGCGCTGCGCCGGGGGATGTGGTTGTTCATGGCTGTTCTTGTATGGGTGCTGGGTGACCCGCACGCGCGGGCATGACGAACGGCGTTGGCTTCATGCCGACGCGCATGGCGCGTCGCTACAGAAGCCTATGCGCATGAGCAGGATTTCGACCTGGTGCACGCGCGTATCTGGCGACGCTTCGATGGTGCTCGCTGTGGCTTCAGGTCGCGTAGGCGCGACGTCATCGTTCGCGGGTGTGTCTGGCCAGTGTGTCTGCATGGCATGCCTCCTGTGAGATGCGACCCCTGTCAGGGTGACGAGGGGTCGGGAGGTTAGAAACCGTAGAGTCAGCAAAAGCCGGCGGGCGTATTCCCCCCTTACGGGGGTGTTTTATTAGCCACCCTCCCGACGTAGGACACGACATCTCCCACGCAGGGCATCAACTGCTAACTCTTAGGAGTTTCTACGCTCCGGGGACAACACTGCAGCAGATGAGGGGCGGTGCACATCAGATAATTCCTACGCATCGTCGTAGCTGTGTGCCGGATGCGCAAATCGTGCGTCGTGATTGGCGCGGGGATATTTGCGGAAGAGTTGAATGCGCACCTTGGTGTCGTAGATGACACCGGAATGGTGATGGTTCCGATTTGGGGTGTGTGTTGCGAAGCGGATCGTTGGGGAGGTGCGGGTGGCGCGTTACCGGGCCGGAGGCGACATTTGGGGCCGGAGGAGCGCGATTTCGGTTGGGGGTCCATGCGTTAATGGACGTTGGGGATTTCACGGCGATCGTCTGTCGACCGATCCCACCAAAGCGCAAGCAGCCCTATGGCGTCCAGGGGGCCGGCACATCGTTGTTCCCATGGCCCCGACGCGCCCAGCCGGGAGGGCGTGGGCGGCGGGTTGTTCGCGGCGCGATCAGCGCGGCAGCAGGGTGAGTTCGTCCAGCACCCACATGGTCGGGCGGGTGTCGCCGGTGAAGCGGACGCACAGGTTCTGCGTGCCCTTCAGCGAGCGCGGCAGGGCGGCTTCCAGGGTGATGAAGCCATCGGCATCGGGCTTGGCCGGCAGCGGCACCGTGGCCAGCGGCTTGCCATCGCACTGGCCGCTCAGGATGTCCATTTCCCCATGTGCGCTGCGTGCCTTCTCGAACCGGCGCTGCGGCTCGTCGTGTGCCAGCTGGAAGTAATAGGGAATGTTGCCCGCACGCACCCGCACCTTGCCGATGCCGTCCACGTTCGCGTTCTGCCAGAACCAGCACGGGTTGAAGATGTTCACGTTGAACACCGCGCGCGGGCCGTCCGCCGGACCATCGTCTTCCAGGCGCAGCAGCAGTTTGCCTTCGGCCGGGCACAGGTCCAGATGCTCATCATTGCGCGTCAGCAGCGACGCTGCGGTAATGTCGAAGCGGCTCGCCGCCTTCGCCAGCGCCTTGCCGTCGAAGAAGGTCGCCGCCTGCACGCCCGCCGGCAACGGCTGGGTCAGCGGGGCGGTGTAGCGGGGCGACTGCGCGGTCACCGGGCTGCCGTCCACGCTGTAGCGGATCTCGTAGTTCAGCGGCGTGCGCAATGCCAGCGTCGCCGTGCCCGCCTTGCGATCATCGGTCACATCCGCTTCGACCTCGAACGGCGTCTGTGCGTAGGCAATGCCCATCGCCTGCCAGCGCTGCAGCTGGGTGGGCAGGCGGGCCAGGAAGTCGGCGAAGTCGCGGCGTTCGCGCGGCGACCAGCCGGTTTCCGCTACCGCGGCCAAGCGCGGGAACAGGTTGTGCTGCAGGCGCGCATAGCTGCGCGTGTGCTCGGTGAACATGTTTGCCTGCAGACCCAGAATGTGCTGCTGCTTGTCTTTGGCGAGCGCGTCCGGCACCGGCTCGAAACCGTACACCCGGCCCAGCGGCGTGCTCAGCGGGCGACCCGGCGGCTCGTTCTCCGAGTTCGTCTGCAGGTAGTCCATGTACATGTCGGTCACCGGCGACATGATCACGTCATGCCCCTCGCTGGCCGCCTTCAGGCCGCCCTCGGTGCCGCGCCACGACATCACCGTTGCTTCCGGCGGCAGGCCGCCTTCCAGAATCTCGTCCCAGCCGATCAGGCGGCGGTCGTGCTGCTCCAGGTACTTTTCCAGCCGCTTGATCAGGTGGGCCTGCATTTCATTTTCATTGCCTGCGCCGACTTCCTTCATGCGCGCCTGCACGCGGGCGGAGGCTTCCCACTGGTCTTTAACCGCCTCGTCGCCACCCACGTGGACGTACTTGGACGGGAACAGGGTGATCACTTCCTCCAGCACGTTCTCCAGGAACTCGAACGTGCTTTCCTCGGTGTTGAACAGGTTCGGGAACACGCCCCATTCGCTGATCGGCTTCAGCGGCGTGTCAATCGTGCCCAGCTCCGGGTAGGCCGCAATCGCTGCGGTGGCGTGGCCCGGCACGTCGATTTCCGGAATCACCTGGATATGGCGGGCGGCCGCGTATGCGATCACTTCGCGGATCTGGTCCTGGGTGTAGAAGCCGCAATACGGGCGCGGTGCGCCGGTGGCCGGGTCACGGCCGCCATCACCGGCCGGCAGGCGGCAGCTGCCCACTTCGGTCAGCTTCGGGTAGCGCTTGATCTCCATGCGCCAGCCCTGGTCATCGGTCAGATGCCAGTGGAAGGTGTTGAGCTTCTGCTCGGCCATCGCGTCCAGCACGCGCTTGATCTCGTCCAGGCTCTGGAAGTGGCGCGCCGAATCCAGCATCAGACCACGCCAGCTGAAGCGCGGCGCGTCGTCGATCTTCAGGGCGGGCAGGGTGCCGGGCGTGCCGCTGGTGAGCAGCTGCGAGAGGGTGGCCGCGCCGTAGAACAGGCCGGCTTCGGTGGCGGCCTGCACGGTGACCCCGCGCGCGTCGCTGCGCAGCTGGTAGCCCTCCGTTCCGGTCTTCAACGTGGTGTCCAGCACCAGGCGGATGCCATCCTTGCCGCGCGCCGTCGATACGGTCAACGCGGGGCCGCCGCTGTTCTTCAGCTGCGTGGCGAACAGGCTGGCCACGCGCTGTGCGGCATCGCCTTGGGCGTGCAGCGGGGTGGCGGCGGTGACGGTGTAGCCCGCTCCAGCCAGTTGTTCCAGATGTGCCGGTGCCGGCAGCAGCGGCAGTGAGCCGGGCAGGGCACGCGGGCCGTCCGGGGCTTGGGCGTCGGTGGCGTGGGCCAGCGGAGCGAGAGAGAGTGCCAGTGCGAACGACAGCAGCGACAGCGAGGTACGACGGGTGCGGATGGGCATCGGGTCATTCCTATTGGTGCGGATTTGATTCTATCTGCGAAAAGGGCCCGGAAATCCGGGCCCTTGGGGTGTTGCGTACAAGCCGGGCAAGCCCGGCTCTACATCATCAGTACTTGAAGCGGAAGTTCAGGTAGTACTGGCGACCGTTGGAGTAGAACGAGGTCGGGATCGACGCGCTCTGGTAGTACTTGTAGGTCGGGTTGTTGAGGTTCAGGCCGTCCAGGCTGATGCTCAGCCAGTCGGTGGCCTTGAAGTTCAACGACGCCGACAGCGTGCCGAAATCATCCTGGTAGTACGGGTTGGTGCCCGACAGGCTGATCAGGAACGAGGAGCGGCGGGTGTAGCTGACGCGTGCACCGAACCGCTCATTTTCGAAGTAGGCACCCACGTTGTAGGTGTTCTTCGAAGTGCCCAGCAGGTTGTGGGTGCCATCCGACCAGGTGTGGTCTGTGTTGCCGTCCGCGTAGGTGTAGTTGGCGTTGAAGCCGAAGTAGTCGCCAATCGGCTGTTCGTAAGCCACTTCCACGCCGGTGACCTTGCCGTCGGCATTGATCGGGGTGGAGATGTCATACGTTTCCAGCTGGTTGGTCAGCTCGCTGTACAGCTGGCGCTTGACCACGTCGAAGGCAATGTAGTCCTTCATGTCCATGTGGTACGCACCCACCGACAGCAGGCCGCGCGGCATGAAGTACCACTCCAGGTTGGCGTCCAGGTTGGTCGACAGGGTCGGCTTCAGGTTCGGGTTGCCGCCGCCGCCGGTACGGTTCAGGTCCGAACCCCACGAGGAAGCACCCAGTGCGGAGTAGTCCGGCAGGGTCTGGGTCTGCGATGCGGCCACGCGCAGCACCAGGTCATCGTCCAGGTCGAACTTGATGTTGGCGCTGGGCAGCACGCGGTCGTGCTTGTTCTCGAACGCGGTGCGTTCCCACATGCCGAACAGGCTGCTCACATCAGCGTCGGCGGCGTTGGCCACGGCGTTGTAGCTGTTGATGTCCTGCTTGATGTTGACGTAGCGCAGGCCGATGTTACCGGCCCACCAGTCACCGCTGAAGTTGGCCTGCACATAGCCGGCGAAGTTCTTCTCCTTGACCTTCCATTCGGCACCGTAGTTGTGACGACCGGTCGGACCGTCATTGCCGGCCAGCCAGGTGGAATTGTTGATGATGGCGGTCTTCAGTGCGTCCGGTGTGTAGTACCAGATGTTGCGCGGGAAGGTGCCGCCGACGTCGCCCGCGAAGCCGCTCGGGTAGTTGCCGGTGGCGCTGCCCTGCAGCGCGGCCCAGATGTCACCTGGGGTGGCACCTTCCGGCGACAGCGCTTCGCGTTCGTGGTCGGCAAAGCGCACGCCGAAGTCGATCGAGCTAAGTGCACCGGCGCTGAAGTACTGGCTGAAGTCCAGGGTGGCCCAGTCTTCCTTGTCTTCGGCCTTCACCAACTGGTTGCCCCAGGTACCAAAGCTGGTCACGCCGCTCGGGCTGATGTCACCGCCAATGCTCCAGTCCACCGGAGAACCGGCACCGTGCGTGGCCCAGCTGGCACCGCCGCCCTGGCCCAGGGTGACTTCGGCAATGAACTGACGCGGCGTTTCGCCGGTGCCCTTGGTGGTGCCTGCCTGGAACTTGGCGTCCAGGGTGTCATTGATCTGCCAGTCTGCGTCGAAGGTGACGTAATTGGTCTTGGCCGTGGCTTCGCGGTAGATCATGTCGTAGACACCATAGTTGGTGCCCGGCACGCCAGCGTAGGTTGCGTTGGTCAGCACGCCGTCCACCACGGTGTAGCCCGGGTTCGGTGCCTGCGACTTGGCGAAGCTGCTGCCCCACAGCATGAAGTTGCGGTTGTAGTTGTTGGCTTCCAGTTCCGAGCTGAAGCCGCTCAGCGACAGGCTCAGTGCATCGGTCGGCTTGAACTGCACGGTCAGCAGGCCGCCCTTGCGCTCACGGGTCTGCTCGAACAGGGTCGAACCCAGCAGACCCGGTACGCTGACGCCGATGAGGTCGGGGTTGGTGGCAGCGACCGGATCGGTCGCAGCGATCTTGGTGAAGCCACCAGGGATTTCCTGCGCTTCACGGCGCAGTTCGCGCTTCTGGTAGAACGCCTGCAGCAACACGCCGAAGTTGCCTTCGTCGTTCTTGTAGTTGAACAGCGCCGAGTACTGCGGGTCGGTCGATTCGGCCTGGTCCGAACGCACCGCGCCCACCGAGGCTTCCGCGCTGAACTGCTTGGAGAACTGCAGCGGGGTGCGGGTGATGATGTTGACGGTACCGGTGGTGCCGCCGTCCTGCAGCTTGGCCTGCGAGGACTTGTTCACTTCAACCGAGCTGACCAGCTCGGACGGCAGCAGCGAGTAGCTGACGCTGCGGCCCACGTTGTTGCCCTGGCTGAGCACGAACCAGTCGGCCGAACCGACGGTGTGGCCGTTGATCAGGGTCTGGGTGAGGCTGGGGCTGGTGCCGCGCAGGCTGACGCGGTCGGCTTCGTCGAAGCCGCCTTCGTCGGCGCTGGCCGAGCTGATGTTCACGCCGGGCAGGCGCTGCAGGGTGTCAGCCACGTTGTGCGCGGGCAGCTTGCCCACGTCTTCGGCGGTGACCACTTCCAGGCGGGCGTTGGCCTCACGCTTGGTATCCAGCGAACGTTCCATCGAGCCACGGATACCGGTCACCTGGATGGTGTCCAGGTCGGTCGGGCTGGTCTGGGCGGCGCCCTGCGCGTGCGCGCCGAAGGCGATACAGCTGAAGATGGCTGCCGAAAGCAGGCTCTTGCGGTGGTTCATGATGTCTCTCCTCATCAATCTATGTGCGCCAGCGACGGCGTGCGGTGTGCAGCTGTGGTGGTGGTTCGAACAGGCATTGCGTGGAGCGTGTTGCAGGTCCCGTGCGCCGGAAGGCGCGCTCAGGCGTTGCTGCGGCCGAGGTACCAGCTGGCGGCGCCGATGACGCCCAGTTGCCCGTGCTCGACCACCTTCACGGGAATGCGTTCCAGCGCCTCGCGCATCGGTCCCTTGTTGAGGTACCGGGCAACGAAGGTGCTGTTCAACAGGAATTCGCGGATCTGCGGCAGGATGCCGCCGGCCAGGTAGACGCCGCCGGACGCGCCGTACTGCAGGGCCATGTCGCCGATGGTGCTGCCCAGCAGCCCGCAGAACACCTGCAGGCTTTCGCGCGCCATCGCATCGGTATTGGCCATCGCCGCGGCGGTGATCGCATCCGGGCTGGCCAGCGTGGGGGTCTGGTCATTCAGCGCGCACAGGGCGCGATACAGGTTCATCAGCCCCGGACCAGACAGCGCGTGCTCGACCGACACATGCGCGTGCTCGCGCTGCATCTGGCGCACGATCGCCATTTCCAGTTCGGTGCTGACCGCCAGGGTCGGCTGGCCGGCTTCGGTGGCCAGTACCACCGGGCCGTGCGCGGTGGGAATCCATACCGCCGCACCCAGGCCGGTGCCGGGGCCGACCACCAGGGTCGGGCCGCGCGGGGCGGTGGCCGGGCCGGTCAGCTGCAGCACGCCGCTGGCATCGACCTGGGCAGCAGCATAGGCCACGGCCTCGAAGTCATTGACGATGAATACGTGTTCCAGGCCGACGTCCTGCTCGATGCGGCGGGCCGACAGCGGCCACGGCACGTTGGCGGTGATCACGGTGCCGTCCTCGCGGGCCACGCCGGCGGTAGCCACCACGCAGTGCGCGGGGCGCGGGTTGTCGCCCAGGAAGGTCTCGAGGATGGCGCTGAGGCCGGGATACTCGGCATTGCGGAACTTGCGGTATTCCAGCACCTGCACCGGGTGGGCCGGGTCGGTGCTGGCCTGCACGCGGGCCACGCGCACATGGGTGCCGCCGACATCGGCGGCCAGAAATGGCACCGGGGCGGCGGCATGGGCCGGTACGGCGGAGGCGGCTGCAGTCACACGGGCTCCCTTGGGTGCGTCACAGCCGGGTAACAAACCCGGCGATTGAGGCGGAGTCTGTAATCGTTCTGACAACGATGTCAACGATAACCTCGCACTTTCGATTGTGCAGTGCAACGCCCCGGCCCTTGTGAAATCGATTACATGTGAGACGTGCTGCGGCGCTTGTTGACAAACCCGGGTGCGCCGTCGAATAAATGTGACAACGTTGTTCCCAGCCACTCTTCCGACGCCGCCTTCGCGCACCGTCGATGCAGGAGCCCTTCCGATGTCTGCCGTGCCTGCCGCTTCCGCGCGTTCGAGCGTTACCACCTCGATCCTCATCATCGGGGTGCTGTTCTTCCTGATCGGCTTCTTCACCTGGCTCAACGGGCCGCTGATCACCTTCGTCAAGCTGGCCTTCGAACTGGACGAGGTGGGGGCCTTCCTGGTGCTGATGGTGTTCTACCTGTCGTACTTCTTCCTGGCCCTGCCGGCGGCGTGGATCCTCAAGCGCACCGGCATGAAGAAGGGCCTGAGCCTGAGCCTGCTGGTGATGGCGGTCGGCGCGGTGCTGTTCGCGCACTACGCGCAGCAGCGCTGGTACCCGGGTGCGCTCAGCGGGCTGTTCGTGATCGGCAGTGGTCTTGCGTTGCTGCAGACCGCGGTGAACCCGTACATCAGCATCCTCGGCCCGATTGAAACCGCCGCGCGCCGCATCGCACTGATGGGCATCTGCAACAAGGTGGCCGGCATCCTCGCGCCGCTGCTGATCGGCTCGCTGGTGCTGCACGGCATCGGCGATCTGGCCGACCAGGTCGCCGCTGCCGACGCGGCTACCCGCGCCACCCTGCTGGACGGCTTTGCCAGCAAGATCCAGGCTCCGTACATGGGCATGGCCGGGCTGCTGGTGGTGCTTGCGGTGGCGGTGCTGTTCTCGCCGCTGCCGGAACTGAAGACCTCTGAAGCCAATGCCACCCCGCCGGCCGCACCGGGCACGCGTGAGCGCACCAGCATCTTCCAGTTCCCGCACCTGTGGCTGGGCGTGATGTGCCTGTTCGTCTATGTGGGCGTGGAGGTGATGGCCGGTGATGCGATCGGCACCTACGGGCATGGTTTCGACCTGCCGCTGGACCAGACCAAGCTGTTCACCTCGATCACCCTGGCGGCGATGCTGGCCGGTTACATCGTCGGCCTGCTGGTGATTCCGCACCTGGTCTCGCAGTCGAAATACCTGAGCATCTCCGCCACCCTGGGCGTGCTGTTCTGCATCGGCGCGCTGTTCACCCACGGCTATGTGTCGGTGGGCTTCGTGGCCGCGCTGGGCTTTGCCAACGCGATGATGTGGCCGGCGATCTTCCCGCTGGCGATCCGCGGGCTGGGCCGCTTCACCGAGACCGGCTCGGCGCTGCTGGTGATGGCCATCGCCGGCGGCGCGATCATTCCGCAGGCGTTCGCGGTGCTGAAGCAGCACTTCGACTTCCAGTGGGTGTTCGCCGGGCTGATGGTGCCCTGCTACCTGTACATCCTGTTCTATTCGCTGCGCGGCTATCGGATTGGCCTGCCCCGCGACGCGGCCTGATCGGCGATCATGGACGCTCCACGGAACCAGCAGGAAACGCCAATGCGCCGAGCGACCATCAAGGATGTCGCCGAACGGGCCAAAGTGTCGTTGAAGACCGTCTCGCGGGTCATCAACAACGAACCGTCGGTGATGCAGGCCACGCGTGCGCGCGTGCTGCGTGCCATCGCCGAGCTGGATTACGAACCGGATCCGGCGGCGCGCAACCTGCGCACCGGCACCACCCTGGTGGTGGGGCTGGTCTACGACAATCCGAACCCGTACCACATCATCGGGGTGCAGAACGGGGTGCTGGCGGCCTGCCGCGAAACCGGCTTCGGCCTGCAGATCCACCCGTGTGATTCCAGTTCACCGATGCTGGCTGAAGAGCTGGCCGACTGGGTGCAGCGTTCACGGCTGGCCGGGCTGGTGCTGACCGCGCCGATGTCCGAGCGCCGCGACCTGATTGCCGCGCTCACCGCGCGTGGGATCAAGCTGGTGCGCATCATCGCCGCCACCGAAGACCCGGCCGACGGGGCCTGCGTGTTCGTGGACGACCGCGAAGCCGCCTATGAAATCACTGAACACCTGATCCAGCTCGGCCACCAGCGCATCGGGTTCCTGTGGGGCGGCACCTCGCACCGCTCTTCGGGCGAGCGCTATGCCGGCTACGAGGCGGCGCTGAAGGACTACGGCATGACCGTGGACAAGCACCTGGTCGTTCCAGGCGACTACACCTTCGACGACGGCTTCCGTGGTGCGCGCCGGCTGCTGGCGCTGCGCGAACCGCCTACGGCGATCTTCGGCTCCAATGACGAAATCGCCGCCGGGGTGCTGGCCGCGGCCAAGTCCGCCGGCATGAACGTGCCCTACGACCTGTCCATTGCCGGCTTCGAGGACAGCCCGTTCTCGCGCCAGTCGTGGCCGCCGCTGACAACGGCCAAGCAGGCCACCGAAGACATCGCCCGCCACGCCGCCCGGCTGCTGATCGCGCAGCTGCGCAGCGATGCCTACGACGAAGCGTCCTCGCCGCTGCACAACCAGGGCTTCGTGCCACAACTGGTGGTGCGCGGTTCCACTGCCCCGATGCGCCCGGCCGGCGCACGGCCTCCCACGCCTGACGTTCCCTGAGACCTGCATGTCACTGCCTGCTCCCCACGAAACCCTGATGTTCCGCGAAGCCGCCGAAGCGGCCGACGTGATCGCCGCGCAGTTCGCGCGCAACCAGCAGGCGGTACAGACCCTGGCCGCCAGCCTGCGCGCGGCTCCGCCGCCGTTCGTGGTGACCTGTGCACGCGGCAGTTCCGACCATGCCGCCACCTATGCCAAGTACCTGCTGGAAACCCGGCTGGGGCTGGTGACCGCGTCGGCGTCGCCATCGGTGGGCTCGGTGTACGAAGCACCGCTGCAGCTGCGCGGTGCGCTGTACATCGTGATCTCGCAGTCGGGCAAAAGCCCGGACCTGCTGCGCAACGCCGAAGCGGCGCGTGCCGCCGGTGCGCGCGTGGTGGCGCTGGTGAACGTGGAAGACTCGCCGCTGGCGCAGCTGGCGGAAACCGTGATTCCGCTGGGTGCGGGTGCCGAACGCAGCGTGGCCGCGACCAAGAGCTATCTGGCTTCGCTGTCGGCGATCCTGCAGCTGGTGGCGTACTGGAGCGAGGACAAGGCGTTGATCGCGGCGCTGGATACGCTGCCGGCTGCCCTGCGCGAGGCCTGGAACAGCGACTGGAGCGCGCTGACCGACGGTCTGGTCCCGGCACATAACCTGTTCGTGATCGGCCGCGGGCTGGGCCTGGGTGCGGCACAGGAAGCGGCACTGAAGTTCAAGGAAACCTGCGGTCTGCACGCCGAGGCCTACAGCTCGGCCGAGGTCAAGCACGGCCCGATGGCGCTGGTGGGTCCGGGCTTCCCGGTACTGGCCTTTGCCCAGCCGGACGAAACCGGCGCGGGCACGCGCGCGGTGGCGGCCGAGTTCGCCACCCGCAACGCGCAGGTGTGGCTGGCCGCGCCCGACGGCGACCTGGCCCAGCCGCAGGCCCCGCACCCGGCGTGTGCGCCGCTGCTGGTGGTGCAGAGCTTCTACCGCGCGATCAACGCGCTGGCGCTGCGGCGCGGGCATAATCCAGATCTGCCGCCGCATCTGAACAAGGTTACGGAAACCGTTTGATGAAAACCGTACTGCGCAATGCCCGCATTCTGGCTGGCGATGAGTTCCGCGATGACCTGGCCGTGGTGATCGAAGACGGTGTGATCACCGCGCTGGTCAGTGACGCCGCGCCGCAACTGGGCAGCGCAGACGAACAGGTCGACCTGGGCGGCGGCTGGCTGCTGCCGGGTTTCATCGACGCGCAGGTCAACGGTGGCGGTGGCGTGCTGTTCAACAACACACCGGATGTGGAGAGCCTGCGCACGCTGGCCGCCGCACACCGACGTTTTGGCACCACCGGCCTGCTGCCGACGCTGATCAGCGACGACGTCGAGGTGATGCGCACGGCCATTGCGGCGACCCGCGAAGCCATCGAAACCAAGGTGCCGGGCGTACTCGGCATCCATCTGGAGGGGCCGTACATCGCACCGGCGCGTAAAGGCACGCACAATCCGGACAAGTTCCGGGTGCCCGATGCCGATGAGATCGCGATGGCGGCGTCGCTGGACAATGGCGTGACCCTGTTGACCCTGGCTCCGGAGCGGGTGCCGCTGGAAAGCATTCGTGCGCTGGTCGAACGCGGCGTGATCGTCGCCGCCGGCCACACTGCCGCAACCTACGAAGAAGCCCGTGCCGGGCTGGACGCCGGCATCCGTGGCTTCACCCATCTGTACAACGCGATGTCGCCGCTGACCGGGCGCGAGCCGGGTGCGGTGGGCGCGGCGCTGGAAGACCGCGACAGCTGGGTCGGCATCATTGCCGACGGCGTGCATGTGCACCCGGCCAGCCTGCGCGTGGCGCTGGCGGCAAAGCCGCGCGGCAAGGTGATGCTGGTGACCGACGCGATGCCGCCGGTGGGTGCGGACGACCCCAGCTATGAACTCTATGGTGAAGTGATCACCGCGGTGGACGGTGTGGTGCGCAATGCCGCCGGCTCGCTGGCGGGCTCGGCACTGGACATGGCCACGGCGGTGCGCAATGCCGTGCAGCAGCTTGGCCTGCCGCTGGAAGAGGCCGCACGCATGGCCGCACGTTACCCGGCGCAGTTCCTCAACCTGGACGACCGCCTGGGCGAGATCGCCGAAGGTTACCAGGCGGATCTGGTGTTGCTGGACGACGCGCTGCAGGTGCGCGCCACTTGGATTGCCGGTCAGCGCGAGGACGCATGAACGCCCCCGCCACCTCGCGCATGGGCTCGATTGATGCCCTGCGCGGCTTGACTGTGGCGGCCATGCTGCTGGTCAACAATCCCGGTGATTGGGCGCATGTGTATTCGCCCCTGCTGCATGCCGACTGGCATGGAATCACCCCGACCGATCTGATCTTCCCGCTGTTCCTGTTCATTGCCGGGGTGTCGCTGGCCTTCAGCGTGGGGCCGCGTGCGCAGGACGTGTCGGCTAGGCCGGCATTGCGCGCTGCGTTGCTGAAGCGTGCGTTGCGCATTCTGGTGGCGGGGCTGCTGCTGCATGTGCTGGCGTGGTGGCTGTTCGCGCTGCCGGCGTACCGGCCCTGGGGCGTGCTGCAGCGGATCGCGCTGTGCGTGGGTGGGGTCGGGTTGATCGCCATCCATCTGCAGGCACGTGCGCACGCCTGGGTGCTGGCGGCGCTGCTGCTGGGGTACTCACTCATATTGCTCGGTGCAGGCACGCTGGAACCGTGGCACAACCCGGTCAGCCGATTGGACACCGCGCTGTTTGCGCCCTACCTGTACAAGTACAACCCGGTCACCGGGCTGGGGCACGATCCCGAAGGGTTGCTCAGCACGCTGGGTGCATTGGCGACGACACTGCTCGGGCTGATCGCCGGGCGCTGGCTGCGTGCAGGAAGGCTGGGTCCGCTGGCAGTGATGGGGGCAGGGTGCCTGGTGCTGGGCGTGGTTGCCGCGCGCGTCCCGGGCGGGCTGCCCTTGAACAAGAACCTGTGGACGCCGAGCTATGTGCTGGTCACCGGGGGGCTTTCGGTCGCCGGCATGTTGCTGGCGCACCTGCTGGTGGACCGGAAGGGCTGGCCGGCGCTGGGCCGGCGTTTCGGTGTGAATGCGATCGCCGCCTACCTCGGCTCGAGCGTGATGGCGCTGGTGATGATCGCCAGCGGCGCGTGGGCGGCCTGCAATGGCTGGCTGGTCGGACTGATGCCGGCGCATCCCAGCCTGGCCTCGCTGCTGTGCGCCTCCGGCTTCGTCCTGTTCTGGTGGGGCGTGGTGGCGTGGCTCGACCACCGTCGCATCTACGTGAAGATTTAGCGCCCCCGGCCTCACAGTTCCTGCACCGGACCATCACGCAACGCCAGTAAAAGTACGCACCAGTGCTGCGTAGTTTTACTGCGGCACCGCGCGTCAGCCGTAGTCCCACTTCCGCAGAAGGATAGGGTTATGTGCTCCAGGATCGCGTTGCAGCGGCACCCGTTGGCCATCAGCACCGGCCACGCACTTCGAATGGTCTGCAGTGCCGCCTTGATCGCCGCCAGCGCGCCGGTCTGGGCAGGCTGCGACAACAGCGCCCCCACCGCCGGCCAGACCGTCACCTGCACCGCCGGTGCCCCCAACCCGCAGACCACCCCGGTGACGAGCGTGGTGGGGTCGGCCACGATCACCCTGAACGTGCAGTCCGGCGCACAGCTGGCCGTGCCCACCGGCGGCGCGGTGTTGTTCGATGGGGGCGGCGGCCATGTGATCACCAACGACGGCACCATCAGTACCGCCGCCGGTATTGCGATCGTGTCCAACCAGGCCACCCGCGTGGTCAACCGCGGGACCATCAGCGGCACGACCGGGGCGATCGTGACCGGTCTGGGGGCTGACCAGCTGGAAATGCTGGGGGGCAGCATCAGCGGTGCGGTGTTGCAGGGCTTTGGCAGCGATGCGGTGGTGATGCGGGCTGGCACTGTGAGCAGCATCGACCAGGGTGATGACCAGGACCGTTTCGAAATGAGCGGCGGCACCATTACCGGCGAACTGAATCAGAGCCGGGAAAGCGATGCGTTCCTGATGACCGGCGGGACCATCGGCTCGGTGGTGCAGGGCGATGGCTCCGACACGTTCCGCATGACGGCGGGGCACATCATCGGCGGCTTCGACGACGGCGACTATGCCGAGTTCACCGGTGGCCGCATCGGTCGGGTCAACATGCGCCTGGAAGACAATTCCTTCCTGATGTCCGGTGGCAGCATCGACGGCAACCTGGTGACCGGTTTCGGCAACGACACCATCGTGCTGTCAGCCGGCGACATCGGCGGCAACATCAGCGTATCCGGTGGCAACGATTCACTCACCGTTACCGGCGGAACCGTGGGCGGCAATGTGCTGCTCAGCGGTGGCAACGATACCTTCGACTGGAGCGGGGGCGGGGTGCTGCGCGGCGGGGTCGACTTCGGAGAGGGCGACGACCGTGCGCGGCTCACCAATCTGGGGCCGGACCAGCTGGGATCGTTCACCAGCTTCCAGGCCGCGGTGGGCAATGACCGGCTGGACCTGAGCAACGTCAAGCTGGCCGGGGTGGAACGACTGCTCAACTGGGAACAGGTGAATCTGGCCAGTGGCAGCGAACTCACCATGGACGGCACGCTGACCCTGGGCGACACCGCAACCGGCACCGGTGCATTGAACGTCGGCGCGGGCAGCGCCTTGCTGGCCGGCGGTGGAAGCGGGCGCGTGGCAGCGCTCGGCGCAGGGCAGCTGGCCACGGTGACCAACGCCGGGCGCATCGATCTGTCCGATGGAGGCAGCGCGCCGGGTGACCGTTTCACCATCGTCGGCAACTATGTGGGCAGCGGCGGCACGCTGCAGCTGCAGACCGTTCTGGGCGACGACGCCTCGGCATCTGACGCGCTGGTGATCGATGGTGGCGCTGCCAGTGGCAACACGGTGATGAACATCCTCAATGTGGGCGGCGGCGGTGCCAGCACCCTTGCCAACGGCATCATGGTGGTACAGGCGGTCAACGGAGCCACCACGGCTGCGGGCGCGTTCGCGCTCTCCAGCGGCATCTCCGTCGGTGCCTACGAGTATTTCCTGTTCAAGGGGGGTGTGAGCGCAGGTACCACCGAGAACTGGTACCTGCGTTCCACCATCGTGCCTGGGCCAGTACCGGCTCCGGCACCTGTACCGGTTGTCGTGGCTGGGGAGCCACCGCAACCACCGGCACCGAGCCCGTTGCTGGTGCCGCCTACACCGGAAGCACGTCCCCCCACGAACATGGACGTGATTCCCATCTACCGCGTGGAAACGCCGCCGTATGCCGTGGTTCCTCCGCTGTTGCGCGAATCGAGCATGGCCAGCCTGGGCACCTTCCATGAGCGCCAGGGCGAGCAGCGCCTGCTGCGCGGCGAGGGCGGGTTCCGTGCGGCCTGGGCGCGGCTGATCGGGCAAAGCCACGAGCAGAACTGGAAGGGTAATGCGCAGCCGGGATTCGATGGTCACTTCGTGGGTGTGCAGGCCGGTGCGGACCTGTACGCGCATGCCGGCAACACCCGCGACCAGCTGGGTGTGTTCGTCGGCCGCAACCGCGCCAAGGGCGACGTCACCGGCTTCGCGCTGGGTTGGGAGAACGTGGCCGCCGGGCAGACCCGGCTGGATGAAGAGCATGTGGGTCTGTACTGGACCCGGGTGGGCGAAAAGAACGGCTATCTCGATGCAGTGGTGATGCAGAGCCGCTATGACGGCAGCAGCACCTCGCTGCGTGGCCTGGGCGTGGACCTGGACGGCAAGGGCACCACGGCATCGCTGGAGGTGGGCAAGCCGCTGCTGCGCTTCGGGCAGTCTGCGTGGTGGCTGGAGCCGCAGCTGCAGGTGATCTGGCAGCGCACCGACATCGACGACACCTCGGACGCGGTGTCGGCGGTGCGGATGCAGAACGACAACGCCTGGACCGGCCGGGCCGGGTTCCGGCTGGCGGCTGATTACACGCTGGCCGACAACGGCTGGCAGCCCTATTTGAAGGTCAATTACTGGCGCGGCTTCAGCGGCGAGGACCGCATCGACATCGGCGGCGACCCGCTGACCAGCGAACAGGCGTATCGCGCGCTGGAAGTCGGCGTGGGCGTGGTGGCGCGCTTCAATGCCAATGTCAGTGCGTTTGCGGTGGCCGACTACACCCGCGATCTGGAGAGCGACGCGCAGAAGGAACGCAAGGTGGTGGAAGGCAACATCGGGCTGCGCTACGACTTTTAGCGTGGCTTTCAACGGTCGTGACGGTGCGTGCGGCTGATCGGGGGATCAGATGCTTTGGCAGGAGTTGCAGCAACATGGACCTCGCCGATCCCCTTGCCGCTTCACTGCGGCTCAGCGCCCCGTTGCCAGATTTCGCCCAGAAGCGACTCGATCGTTTCTACACCCGGCGTTACCACGACGCGTGGGGTGGTCGATTCATCATGGCGGGGCGCACGCCCGATGCTCGTGGTGTGGTGCTGCAGAGCAACGACTACCTTGCGATGGGAGCTGAACCAACGTTGCGGCATATCCTGGCCCAGGCCTGTCGCGACGCGTCGACATCGGTCTCAATGTCGGCATTGTTTCTCGGTGAACACGATCCACTGCATGCGCTGGAGGGGCGACTGGCGGACTTCGTAGGCTAAGAAGAGGGTCTGCTGACCCAGTCGGGCTACGTAGCCAACGTGGGGCTGCTGCAGGCAATTGTCGAGCCGGGGACGCCCGTCTATCTGGACGTGCACGCGCATGCGTCGCTCTGGGAGGGTGCAATCAGTGCAGGGGCCGTCGCGGTACGCTTCGCTCACAACGACATGAAGGCCCTGCAGACGGCAATGGAGCGACACGGCCCCGGGGTGGTGGCGGTCGACGCCGTATACTCGACCAATGGCGCGCTATGTGAACTGGCTGCCTGTGGACAGATCTGCCGGGACAACGACTGCTTGCTGGTGGTTGATGAGTCCCATTCGCTGGGTACCCATGGCGCGCACGGCGAGGGGCTGGTAGCCGCGCTGGGGCTGACCGGTCAGGTGCACTTTGTCACCGCCAGTCTCGCCAAGAGCTACGCCTGCCGGGCGGGATTCATCGCTTGTCCGCGCACAGCCAAGCTGTTCATGATGATGACCTCCCGGCCCGCAATCCTCAGCTCATCACTGATGCCGATCGATGTCGTTGCCATCGACGCAGTGCACAGCTTGCTGCTCCAGAGCGACGACCGGCGCGAACGACTCAGAAGAACGTCACGGCAGTTGCGTGCCGAGCTGGGCGCACGCGGCTATCCGGCCGCCAATGGCACCGAGCAGATCATTGGCCTGGAAGTAGGGGACGAGCAGGCTGTGATGGCGGTGCGCGACGAACTCGAAGCGCACGGCGTTTTTGGCTCTATCTTCTGCCCACCGGCAACGGGCGCGCGGCACTGTTTGATCCGGCTGAGCGTGAACACGGCCCTGAGCGATGCTCAGCTGGAGCGCGTGGTAGAAGTCTTCCAGGCCCGGAAACACCGATTACGACCCGAGCGCTGGATCGGTCATCGCCGGCCCGGCGCGGCGGCCGGGCCGCGTGACGCGGTCAACGGGAACGTGCCGTCTTGATCGCCTGCACACGCTCACGGTTGAGTGCATCCCCAATGGCGGGGCCCTTCAGATGGGTGAGGTCGAGGTCGCGCGCCTGCACTGCCAGTGCGGCGGCATGCACGCGCTTGAGCGTTTCGCCCTGCGGGTAGTCGCTGTCTTCAAAGCCGAGACGGCCTCGCTTGTCGGCTTCGCAGCACAGCGCGATGCGGGCGACGCGTTCGGGGCGGCGGAAGGCATCGAAACGGCCCAGCAGCTCCAGTATCGTGGCGTCACGCAGTTCATCGATGCGGTGCACGTTGAGGTGGTCGCGGCACACCGCTTCGGCCAGCTGGCGGTGTTCCAGCGGCACCTTCAGCCGTTCGCACAACGCCTGCAGCGGCTTCAGACCGCGCTGCTCGTGCATCAGGTGGCGGGGCCATTCGTCTGGCGGGGTCAGACCCTTGCCGAGGTCGTGGGTGAGGGCGGCGAAGCCGACCAGGTCATCGCCCGGGGCAAGGCGCGCGGCCATGTCGCTGACCATTTCCTGGTGCACGCCGGTGTCCACTTCCGGATGGAACTCGGCACGCTGCGGCACGCCATACAGGGCTTCCAGTTCCGGCAGCACCGCTCCCAGCGCGTTCGCCTCATGCAGGGTGCGCAGGAAGGCCGACGGCTGCGCGCAGGTGAGGGCGCGACGCAGTTCCTGCCAGACCCGTTCGGGCACCAGTGCATCCAGTTCGCCGCTGGCGGCGATCTGGCGCATCAGGTCCATTGTTTCCGGTGCCACGGTGAAGCCCAACGGAGCGAAGCGTGCCATGAAGCGGGCGGCACGCAGCACCCGCAAGGGATCTTCGACGAAGGCGGGGCCTACATGGCGCAACACGCGGTGCTCGATATCGCGCGCGCCGCCGTAGGGGTCCACGAGGGTGCCGGTGGCTTCGTCGCAGGCGATGGCGTTGATGGTGAAGTCGCGGCGCAGCAGGTCGTCTTCCAGCGTGACCGACGGGTCAGCGTCGACCACGAAACCGCGATAGCCGCGCCCGGACTTGCGCTCGGTGCGGGCCAGTGCGTATTCCTCGCCCGTCTTCGGGTGCAGGAACACCGGGAAATCCTTGCCCACGGCCTTGTAGCCCTGCGCCTCCATCTGGGCCTGGGTGGCACCGACCACGACCCAGTCGTGGTCACCGGGCGTGCGATTGAGCAGACGGTCGCGGACCGCGCCGCCGACAAGATAGATCTTCATGCGGCCATTGTGCCCGATCAATGTCGGACGCCGCACCGGCACTACCAGTCAGTCTGCTGTCTTTTCTGCGTTAGTCGGGCAGGTCAGCTGCTTGCGCTTGGCCTGCAGGCGGCCGTTCATGCGATCAGTCACCGGCAGTGCATTGCCGTTCAAGCGCCAGTCGTAGATCACGCTGAACGCCAGGATACGTGCCACGTACTCGCGCGTTTCCTTGTAGCTGATGGTCTCGATCCAGATGTCCGGGTCGAAGCCCGGGCGCTGCGACTGCCAGCGTGCGGTCGGGGTGGGGCCGGCGTTGTAGGCAGCAATGGTGACGTAGGGCAGGCCGTCGTACTTGTTCATCAGCTGGCGCAGATACGCCGTGCCCAGCGCGATGTTGGTGTCGGGGTCATACAGGCTGGCTGCGCCGCCGTAGTTCACCAGCCCGATCGACTTGGCCACGCTGGCCCCGGTGGCGGGCAGCACCTGCATCAGGCCCATCGCGTTGGCAGGCGAGCGTGCCTTCGGATTGAAGATGCTCTCGGCGCGGATCTCGGCGGCCACCCAAGCGGGGTCGATCGCATGTTTGGCCGATTCGCGGCGGATCGCCGCGTCGTGATGCAGCGGGAAGCGAAGACTGTACAGGCGCTGTTCGTCCGGGGTCTTGCCCAGCGAGAACACCGCGCGGTCGAACCAGCCGTTGTCGCGTGCCACTTCCACTGCGATGCGGCGCTGGGTGGTGTCGAAGCGGCTGAGCGCGTCGTTCCACTCGGCCACGGCCCAGCCACTGCGTTCGATCTTGAACAGCTCCATCGCGCGGACGATGGCCGGATCGCGGGCGATGGCGGCTTGTGCCGCTGCGCTGTCGTTCGGCTCCAGCGGGCACAGGGTGTAGCTGTTCAAGCCCAGCTGGTCAGCGGCCAGGAAGCCGTGGAAGGTGGCCGAGCGGGCCGCTTCGCGGAACAACGGCTGTGCTTCGGCGCGCTTGCCGGTCTTGTCCAGCATGCGTGCTTCGAAGTAGCGCCAGCGCGAATCATTGCGCTGCGTGGGGCCCATCTTGCGGATCGCGGTGAGCGCGGCCGGCCAGTCGCCGCGCGACAGCGCTTCACGGGCACGCCACTCGTGCAGGCGCTCGTCATACGCCGAATCGGGCACCGCGTTGAGTCGACGTGCGGACTCGGGGCCGTAGGAGGCCACCGTCCACAGCGCAATCTGGTAACGCACCTGGGCCTGCTGGGCCGGGCTCAGCTGCAGCGCATTGGCGTACTGCGGCAGCTGCTGCTCGGTAGCATCCGGGTCGGCCTTGGCCAGCTTGGCCAGGCCATCGGTGGCGATGCGGCGGCTGCGCTCATTGCGTGGCCAGTTCAGTGCGCTGGCATTGGGCTTGTCGACGAAGGCGGCATAGGTGTTGGCCAGCGTCAGATCGGCGGCGGGCAGCCCGCGCGCGGCGCTGCGCATCACCGCCGGCTGCTGCTCGTCGGCGGCGGCATCAATCCGCGCCCAGCGCAGTTCCGCGCTCAGCCCGCCCTTGGCATCCAGTACGGCGAATACCGGGTCGCAGCCATCAGGCAACGACTTGCCGCTGCTCTTCCACAGTGCCTGGGCATCGCTGACCCATTGCGCATCGGCCTTGCCGGTGGCCTGCAGGGCATTGAGCCGCGCGCAGCGCAGGCCGACGTTGTCGGTAGGGCCCCAGTTGGCGAGCAGGGTCGGCCAGTCCTGGCGGCGCGCCAGTGCAGGGAGCCATACGCTGCGGAAGCTGCCGGCCACGGCCTGGCCGTCGTAGCGCTTCAGGAAGTCCTGGGCCTGTGCGCTGGTCACGGTGTCGATGTTGCGGCGCAGGTTCGCGTACTCCAGCCAGCCGTACAGCGGGTGCTGGCTCAGACTGCGGGCCTGGCCGGCATCGAACTGGCCGCGCTCGGCGTTGTCGATGGCGGCTTTGATCTGCGCGCGCTGCGCATCCAGGTTCTGTGCGGTGGCCGGGAAGGTGCCGGCCAGGGCGACGGCGGCTGCGCTGAGCAGGAGCGGGGAAAGTCGATTCATGCCGAAAGGATAGCGGGCCGGGGTGAAGGCCGGCGTAGGTAAACCTACCGGTGGATGAACGTAACTTCAGCAGTGCCTGAACACGTGGCTGGCGCAGGCGTAATGTCGGGGACGCACGACCAACGGTCGTGCGCTACCGGGAATCCATATCGTTTCAATACGGGGATATCACCATGGCATTCAGCGCAGCAGGCTCCACCTCTTCCGGCCCCTTGGCCGACATCAACGTCACCCCGCTGGTCGACGTCATGTTGGTGTTGTTGATCATCTTCATCGTCACCGCGCCGATGATCGCCCGGCCGATTCCGGTCAATCTCCCGCAACGTACCGATATCGCCCCGCCCCTCGACCCACCGCCCCCGATTGAACTGCGGGTGGATGCCAGCAACCAGGTGTTCTGGAACGGGCAGGCGGTCGCCGTGTCGTCGCTGCAGGCACGCATGCAGGACGTGGCGCAGGCCAATGTCGGCAACCTGCCGGTGCTGCGTATCGATACCAGCCCGGAGGCCGAGTACGACGTGATGGCGAAGGTGTTGGCGGCGGCCAGTAATACGCACATGGATCGCATCACCTTTGTGAGGTAGCGGGCACTGCGAGGGCCGGCCAACGGCCGGCGCTACCGGGAGCCGACCATTGGTCGGCTCCTTTTTTGTAAAGGTCGCGTGAAAGCGGGATTTCATCACGCCTTCATCTTTACAGGTTGTTTACAAAGGAAGGGTTGGCAGGCTCTAAGGGGGAGCCGGCCGGCACCAAAACCAACATTCCTTTGGAGAGAGAGCGAATGAACACCCTGCATCACCGCCCCTTGGCGGTTGCTGTCGCGTTGTGCCTGTTGGTTGTACCCGCGCTGGCCAGCGCCCAGGAAACACCCCGCCCCACCACCGAACTGGATCGTGTCGACGTCACCGGTACCCGCATCAAGCGCGCCGAAGTCGAAGGCCAGGTTCCGATCCAGACCCTGAGCCGCGAGCAGATCGAGCAGACCGGCCTGAACTCCATCGGCGAAGTGCTGCAGCAGCTGACCGGCTCCGGTTCGGCGCTGAACGCCAAGTTCAACTCCTCCGGCAACTTCGGCTTCCCCCCTGACGGCAGCGGCGTGGGCGCGGGTTCGGCGCAGGTCGACCTGCGTCACCTGGGGGCCAAGCGTGTGCTGGTGCTGGTGGACGGCATCCGCTGGGTGAATGAGTCCTCGGCCTCCGGCGTGGGCGCGGCCACCGACCTCAACACCATCCCCCTGGCCATCGTCGAGCGCATCGAAGTGCTCGAAGACGGCGCGTCTTCGCTGTATGGGTCCGATGCCATTGCCGGCGTGGTCAACATCATCACCCGCCGTGAGTTCGACGGCGGCCAGGTCACCCTGAACTACGGCGAGTACAGCAAGGGCGATGGCACCCAGAAGGGCGTGGACCTGGCTTGGGGCACCAGTGGTGACCGCTACAGCCTGTTTCTGGGAGCCAGCTGGACCAAGCAGGACCCGGTGTATGCCAGCACACGCGAGCAGTCGCGCGTGCCGATCCCGGGTACCGGCCTGACCTTCGGCAGCTCGGCTACGCCGAATGGTCGCTTCATGTTTACCGATCCCAATACCGGTATCGACTACAACATCACGCCCAATACCGGGGTGACCAACCCCACCTTCAATGGCGTCGGCGGTTGTGACCGCACCGATGATTACCACTGCTTCGCCACGGCCGACCGCTTCAACTTCGCCGAGTACAACCTGTTGCTGACCCCGTCCGAGCGCAAGGGCATCTTCGGCCAGTTCCGCTTTGACATCACCGACAACGTGCAGTGGTACATCAAGGCATTGGGCAACCGCCGCGAGTCGACCAACCAGGCCGCACCGGAGCCACTGTTCTTCGGTCCTGACGGTGCCACCGGCAATCCTCTGGCTGACAACATCGTCATTTCCGCACTGAACCCATACAACCCGTTCGGCTTCGATCTGGATTCCTCCAGCAACCTGAGCATGGTCGGCCGCCGTCCGGTGGAAGGCGGCGCACGCGTGTTCGAGCAGGAAGTGAACACCCAGTACTTCGCCACCGGCCTGGTCGGCAATTTCGAGGCGGCCAGCCGCAGCTGGTACTGGGACGTCAACGGCATGTACAGCAAGAACAAGGCCGAGCAGACCAACTACGGCAGCTATGACATCTACAAGGTGAACATGGCGCTGGGCGACCCCGCCGTCTGCGCGGCGACGCCGGGCTGCGTGCCGCTGAACATCTTCGGTGGCCCGGGCACCATCACCCCGGCAATGCTGCAGTGGATCCAGCCGGTGGTGCGCGACCGCAGCGTCAACGAGCTGAGCCTGTTCACCGCCAACCTGAGCAGCGACCTGTTCAACCTGCCGGCGGGCCCGGTGTCGTTCGCTACCGGCTACGAGTACCGCAAGTACGAAGGCTCCTACAATCCGGATCCGCTGACCGTGCGCGGCCACTACAACGGCGTGCCGTCGTTGCCGACCTCCGGTTCGTATGATGTCAACGAAGCGTACCTGGAGCTGAGCGTTCCGATCTTCGCCAACACCGAGATCGGCTCGAAGATGGATCTGAGCCTGGCCGGACGCTATTCGGACTACTCCACCTTTGGTGGCGAGTTCACGCCGAAATACGGCCTGCGCTGGCAGGTGACCAACGACTTCGTGCTGCGTACCAGCTATGCCGAGGGCTTCCGTGCACCGTCCATTGGTGAGTTGTACGGTTCGGCGGCGCGTGCCGACCTGCAGCTGTTCGATCCCTGCTCGGTGGGCCTGGGTGGCACGCCGCCGCGTGGCAGCGCCGCCAACTGTGCCGCGTTGGGTGTGCCGACCGGGTTCCAGCAGGCCAACTCGCAGATCTCGGTCACCACCGGTGGTAATCCCGAACTGGACCCGGAGCGTTCGCGCAGCTTCAGTGCCGGCTTCGTCTGGAGCCCGTGGTTTGGCAGCAACACCACGTGGTCCGAGCGCTTTGATGTGGAAGTGACCTTCTATCGCCACCACATTGAAGGGGCGATCCAGGCCATCGATGCACAGACCCAGCTGGATCTGTGCGTGGACACGCTGGATTCGGTGTACTGCGATGGCATCAGCCGTGCCAGCACCGGTGCAGTCAGCGCCTTCAACAACCGCCTGACCAACCTGGGGTCGATCAAGACCGACGGATGGGACGTGGACCTGTTCTGGACGCTGCCGCAGAGCGACATCGGCCAGTTCAAGATCGGCTGGCAGAACACCTTCGTCGGCCGCTATGAGGCGCTGGGTGCGGCCGGGCAGCGGCAGCCGCAGGAACCGGGTATCGAAGTGGTGAACAGCTCGATTCCGGAGTGGACCAGCAACGCCACCCTGGGCTGGAGCCTGGGCGCGTGGAATGCGTCGTGGACGGTGCGGCACATTTCCGAGCTGAAGGAACAGTGCGGCGATGCGTCGACCTTCGACGTCTGCAGTGACCAGGCGGCGGGTACCAATACGCTGTCGGCCACCACGTACCACGACTTCCAGGTCGGCTACAAGATCGACTGGATGAAGGGGCTGCAGCTGAGCGCGGGCTTGAACAATGCGTTCGACAAGGACCCGCCGATCTGCCTGTCCTGCTCGTTGAACGGGTATGACGCGTCCACGTATGACATTCCGCGTGGGCGTTACTGGTACCTGCGCGCGGACCTGCGGTTCTGATGCGGTGGGGCACCGGGCAATGCCCGGTGCCCCGATCATTGTGGAGCCGGGCAAGCCCGGCTCTACTTCGGCATCATCGCCTCCATCACCCGGTCGATGCTGAAGCTGGCTGCACGCGCTCGCGGCGGAAATTCCTTGAAGCTCTCCAGCCACTCCGCCAGCATGGGTGGGGCCGCATACAACAGGAAGTTCTGCTCAAGGAACCAGTCGTTGTACTTGATGCTGACCTCGCCGCGCTCGAAGGGATCGGCACGCAGGTCGAAGAACTTGGGAATGCGCATTTCCGACAGCGGTTCCCGCCACACGCTGATGCCTTCATTGCGCTGCTCGGCAAACACGACTTTCCATCGCCCGAGCCGTGCGGCCATGCATTCGCCGTCGTCGCTCCAGTAGATAAAGCCCTGGCGCGGTGATTCGGCGGCTTTGCCCGACAGAAATGGCACCAGGTTGTAGCCGTCCAGGTGCACCTTGTAGGCGCGCCCGCCGATGTTGAAGCCCTTCTTCAGCTTTTCCACCAGTTCGGGTTCGCCATTGGCTGCTGCGAAGGTGGGAATGAAGTCCTGAAGCGACGCGATGTCATTGATGACACGGCCAGGTTCGATCACACCCGGCCAACGCATCACGCACGGCACGCGCCAACCGCCTTCCCAGTTGGTGTCTTTTTCACCACGGAACGGCGTGGTGCCACCGTCGGGCCAGGTCATGACCTCTGCCCCGTTGTCGGTGGTGAACACCACAATGGTGTTGTCGGCAACCGACAGCTCGTCGAGCTTGTCGAGCAGTTGGCCGACGTAGCCATCCAGTTCAACCATGCCGTCCGGATAGGTGCCCAGTCCCGTCACACCGACAGACGACGGCTTGAGGTGCGTGAACACGTGCATGCGGGTGGGATTGAAGTAGCAGAACCACGGCTCGTTGGCCTTCGACTTGCGGGTGATGAAGTCCAGCGCGGATTCCAGGAATTCCTCGTCCACCGTTTCCATGCGCTTGCGGGTGAGCGGGCCGGTGTTCTCGATCTGCTGCCGGCCGACTTTGCCGAACTGTTCGTCGACGGTGCCGTCTTCTTTGTCGGTCGCCTTGCACTTGAGTACACCGCGTGGACCGTACTTCTTGCGGAACGCGGGATCCTTGGGGTAGTTCGGGTATTCTGGCTCTTCTTCGGCATTGAGGTGATACAGGTTGCCGAAGAACTCATCGAAACCGTGCACGGTGGGTAGGTGCTCGTTGCGGTCGCCGAGATGGTTCTTGCCGAATTGGCCGGTGGCGTAGCCGAAGTGCTTGAGGAACTCGCCAATGGACGGGTCTTCGAAGCTCAAGCCCAGCGTGGCACCGGGCATGCCGACCTTGGTCAGCCCGGTGCGGATCGGCGACTGGCCGGTGATGAATGCGGCACGCCCGGCGGTGCAGCTCTGCTGGCCGTAAAAGTCGGTGAAATTGGCCCCCTCGCGGGCGATGCGGTCGATGTTGGGCGTTCGGTAGCCCATCACGCCGTTGTTGTTGCAGCTGATATTGAACCAGCCGATGTCATCGGCCATCACGAACAGGATGTTCGGTTTTGGGGCGGCCATGGCGGTGTCCTGCAAGGGGAGGTCCGGGCAGGGTAGGGCGCGGGCAGGCCGGAGGCATCCGAAGAAGTGCTGCAGGCGCGACGGTAAGAATACCGAGACCCAAAAGCGCAAGGCCCGGGAAATCCCGGGCCTTGTGTGTGTTGCCGCGTTGTTCCGTGCAGCCGGGCAAGCCCGGCTCTACGTGGCACCCACGAATCAGAACGACCAGGTAAACGTGATCGAACCGTTGCGCTCGTCGCCGTAAGCACCGTAGCCATTCACCTGCGACAGGTACTTCTTGTCCAGCAGGTTGTTCAGGTTGGCCTGCACGCTGAACTGCGGGGCGATGCGGTAACGCACGAAGGCATTCACCAGTGCGTAGCCGCCCTGTTCAATCTGGCCGTACGCCGGCACCGGGTAGTAGATGCGGTTCTGCCAGTTGGCACCACCACCAAAGGTCAGGTCGGTCATCGACTGCGGGGTGTAGCTGGTGAACAGCTTGATCGCGGTCTGCGGCAGGCGGGTGTTGATGTCGGTGCCGTTGATGTCCTTGGCGACATAACGCGATGCACCGAAGCTGGCGTTCCAGCCCGGGGTGAGTTCACCGTTCACTTCCACTTCGAAGCCGCGGCTGACCGTGCCACGAGCGCCGATGTAGGCGAACTCATTCAGGCTGCCATTGACCGGAATGTTGGTGGCCTGGCCGACGTTGTCCTGTTCGATGCGGAACACTGCAGCCGAGGCATTCAGGCGATCATCGAACCACGCGGCCTTGACGCCGACTTCGTAGCTCTTGCCATCCACCGGATCCAGGAAACCGCCCTGCTGGTTCTTCAGCATCTGCGGCTGGAAGATCTCGGTGTACGAACCGTAGGTGCTCCAGGTGTCATTGATCTCGTACACCAGGCCGGCATACGGGGTGGTCACCTTGTGCGAACGGTCCGCACCTTCGCCTTCGCTCTTCCAGTCGGTGTAGCGCGCGCCCAGGATCAGCTTCAGCGGCTCGGCCAGCGACAGGCGGGTGGCGGCGTAGGCGGCCTTCTGGGTGATGGTGCCTTCGCTGGCCAGGGCCAGCGGGTTCCAGTTCGGTTCGCTGATGTCGCCGGTCCAGTTCAGGTAGCTGGTGAACGGGTCCCAGGTCAGGCCCGGGCCACCGATCTGGTAGTCACCGTAGTTGGCGTACTCGCGCTTGTTGTAGCTCAGGCCGCCCATCACTTCGTGCTTCAGGCCGAACAGTTCAAACGCGCCGCTGAAGTAGCCGTCGACCGCGTTGACCTTGCGCTCGGTGTTGTAGAAGCCCGCAGACGGCGACACGCCGGCACCGGTTTCGCGGTCGAACAGCGACGCACCGGTGACCCAGTCGTTGTAGGACGGGTAGAACAGCTTGTCATCGGCCTTGGTTTCGTCATGGGTCGCGCCGATGCGGACCATCCAGTCCTCATTGAAGGCATGTTCCAACGTGGCGAACGCACGCTTGCTGGTGGTGTCCCAGTAGGTCCACTTGGCGGCCGAGTTGAACGATTCGTCGTAGCCGGTCGAGCTGCCGTCGGAGTACAGCATCGGGAAGCCACCCCAGGTGGCACCGTTGGCGCGCTTCTGCTGGTAGTCGTAGCCCACGCTCAGCTGGGTGTCCGGGGTCAGGTCGGCGTCGATCACCGCATAGCCCAGCGTCTTGTGCTGGTCGTAGCGGTCCATCTGCGATTCGGTGTCCAGGTAGCTGCCGATCACGCGCGCGCGCACCGAGCCGCTCTTGTTCAGCGGGGTGGTCACGTCGACGGTGCTGCGGGTACGGCCCCAGCTGCCCACGTTGACCGACACGCTGCCGGTCAGTTCGGCGCTGTCGGCGTGCTTGCGGATCAGGTTGACCGAGGCCGACGGATTGCCCGCGCCGGTCAGCAGGCCGGTGGAGCCACGCACGATCTCCACGCGGTCATAGATGGCCAGATCCAGGCCGGAATCGCCGTAGCTCCAGTTCTGCACCATCTGGGTGGGCAGGTTGTCGAACTGGTAGCTGTCGATGTAGAAGCCACGCGCGTAGAACTCGGTGCGCTCGGTGTCGGACTGGGTGCTGCTGACGCCGGTGGTGTTGCTCAGCACGTCCAGGATGTCGTCGAGGTTCTGGTCCTCGATGCGCTGGTGACTGATGATGCTGATCGACTGCGGAATTTCACGCGGGGCCAGATTGAAGCGGGTGCCGGCCGAGGTGCGGCGCACCGAGAAACCTTCCGCGCGTTCGCCCTTGACCACGATCTTGTCCAGGGTGGTGGCGTCGGTGCTGTCCTGGGCAAAGGCCGGGGCGGCAGCAAAGGTGGCCAGCGCAACCAGCAGCGCCTGCGGCAGGCGGTGGTGAGGCAGGCGGCGGGACAGCACAGCGGTGCGACGGGTCATCAGCGGTTCCTGGGCAGCGGGGCGCGCCAGGCAACTCTCCACGCTGAGCCAGGCGGTGCGCCAAATAGGTGGGGGCAGGTCGTGGCTGGGCCTTGATTCCAAAGCGCCGGGCTCGGTAACTGATCGCCGCCGCGCCTTCCTGGTGCGAACGGGATCACAGTATGTTAATGCGAATCATTGTCAGGCGCAATGCGACACCCAGTCGCGCTTCTGGCCCGGTCTTAACATTTGGAGGGCTAGGGTGACGGCACACCCCGGCGGGAGCACCGCGATGATTGCCAAGAACACGATCTGCCTCTGGTACGACGGCACCGCGCTGGACGCGGCCACCTTCTATGCGGCCACCTTCCCGGACAGCGCGGTGAATGCGGTTCACCGGGCCCCGTCGGACTACCCGGCCGGCAAGGCGGGGGATGTGCTGACCGTGGACTTCACCGTGCTGGGCATTCCCTGCATCGGCTTGAACGGGGGTCCGGCGTTCAAACACAGCGAGGCGTTTTCGTTCCAGGTCGCCACCGACGACCAGGCCGAAACCGACCGCTACTGGGACGCCATCGTCGGCAACGGCGGACAGGAAAGCGCCTGTGGCTGGTGCCGCGACCGGTGGGGGCTGTCCTGGCAGATCACCCCTCGGGTGCTGACCGAGGCGTTCACCGGCAGTGATCCGGCGGTGGCCAAGCGCGCTTTCGAGGCAATGATGACAATGACAAAGATTGATGTGGCCCAGATAGAGGCGGCCGTAAAAGGCCCGTAGAGCCACGCCCTGCGTGGCTTCGCGGTGTCCAGCAGGATCGCAGCCACGCAGGGCGTGGCTCTACGGGATATCCGGCCGCCCCATTCGGCTCTATCCTCCCGCGATGTCGACCTCGCGCCACGCCTCCCTCCTTCCCGTTCTGGCCGTCTTGGGCTCCGTCACCGCACTCGCGGTCGGCACCTCGTTCGCCAAACAACTGTTTCCCTTGATCGGTGCCCAAGGCACCAGCGCGCTGCGCGTGGGCTTCTCCGCGCTGGTGCTGTTGGCAGTGTTCCGTCCCTGGCGCTGGACCACCAGCCGTGCTGATGCCGGGACGATCCTGCGCTATGGGCTCACCCTGGGCACGATGAACCTGCTGTTCTACATGGCGCTGCGCACGATTCCCTTCGGAATCGCGGTGGCGATTGAATTCTGCGGGCCGCTGGCGGTGGCCATGTGGTCGTCGCGCCGACCGATCGATTTCCTCTGGGTGGGCTGCGCGGTGGCCGGGCTGCTGTTGCTGCTGCCGCTGGGTCACGGCGAGCCGCTGGATCCCACTGGGGTGATGTTCGCGCTGGGCGCGGCGGCGTGCTGGGCGCTGTACATCATCTTCGGCAAGCGTGCCGGGCACCTGCCGGCCGGTCACACCGTGTCGCTGGGCATGTGTGCGGCAGCGCTGGTGGTGGTATCGGTCGGGGTCGCGCATGCTGGCACCGCCCTGTTGGACCCGAAGATCCTGCTGTTCGGGCTGGGTGTGGCGGCGGTGTCCAGTGCGTTGCCGATGTGGCTGGAAATGATGGCGCTGCGGCGGCTGCCCAAGGAAACCTTCGGGATTCTGATCAGCATGGAACCGGCGGTGGCCGCGCTGCTGGCGATGGGGTTGCTGGCCGAGCATCTGACCGTGCTGCAGTGGGCAGCGATTGGCTGCACCGTGCTGGCATCGGTGGGCAGCACGTTGACCGCAAAGCCGGCGCAGATGCCGATCAATACCTGACCACCGCGTTGGTCTGCGGGCATCGCGATGACGCGCATGGCGCGTCACTACGGGATGCCGACGGTAGTGACACGCCATGCGTGTCAGCGCGATGCCAGATCCTGGCGTTGCCTAGCGCACCGCGTCCGCTGGCACATCGATCTCCATCGCCAGCGCCAAGTGATCCGAATACGCCGCCGGTACCGCTTCGGCGCTGCGCTGCTGCAGGTTGCTGCTCAGCAGGATGTGGTCAATCGCGCGATCCGGCCGCCAGCTGGGGAAGGTGGGCACGGCGCAGCCCGGGGGCTGCAGGGTGGTCTTCTGGTACAGCGCCTGCATTTCCGGGCGGTCAGCCAGGCAGTTGAAGTCGCCCATCAGCACGGCATTGGGATGGTCGCTCAACAACTCGGCAATGAACGCCAGCTGCGACATCCGCGAATTGGTGCCAAGTGACAGGTGCGCCACCGCCACCATCAGGCCTTCGTTGCCTTCGCCGAACTTGGCCAGCAGCACGCCGCGCCCGCCAATACGGCCGGGCAGGGCGTGGTCCTGCACTTCCACCGGCTCCAGCCGGCTCAGCAGGCCGTTGGCGCTGGAGGCCACCCCGCCCATGCGGCGGTTTGGCTGGTGGCTCCAATAATTGAAGCCGGCGCGCTCGGCCAGATAGTGGGTCTGGTTGGTGAAGCCCGAGCGCAGGCTGCCGGGGTCGGCCTCCTGCAGGCCGACGATGTCATGACCACGGGCCAGCTGGGCAATCGCATCCAGGCTGGACCGTTTGCGTCCCGCCGGCAGCGCATGTGACCAGCTGCGGGTCACGTAGTCGCTGTACCGGCGGGTACTGGAGCCGGCCTGGATGTTGGCCGTCAGCAGACGCAGGGTCCGGGTGTTGGGGGTTGTCACCACGGTTTCTCTTGTTGCGTTCGAACTCAGCCGCCCTTGGCAGCACGCTCGCGGGCGATCAGGTGGTCGGCGATGCGCAGCATGTCGTCAAAGCTCTTGCCCTTGACCAGGTACTTGCCATTGACGATGACCGACGGGGTGCCCGTGATCTCGCTGCGCTGCGCGAACTGTTTCGCCTTGCTGGTCTGGCCGTTGACCGAGAAGCCGTTCATTTCGGCCAGGAACTTCTTCGCATCGACGCCGTGCTTGGCGTAGAAGGCGGCGATGTCTTCGGGAGTGTCGCGGCCGCGTTCGCCCTTCAGTTCCTGGGTGACGTGGATCGCGGCGTACAGCGCGTCGTGGGTCTTGTCTTCAACGCCCAGGTTCTGAGCAGCGTAGAAGGCCTTGGCGTAGTTGTCCCAGGTACCCCCGAACATGGCCGGCACGTAGACGAAGTTGACGTCGCTCGGCAGGCCGGCCTTCCAGGCCGCGATCTTCGGCTGGAACGCATTGCAGGCCGGGCAGACGAAGCCGAAGATCTCGGCGACTTCAATCTTGCCGGTGGCCGGGGCGAACGGTGCGCCCGCCTTCAGCACCACGTAGTCGGTGCCTTCCACGGGCTCCGGGCCGACCGGCTTGGACGCGGCCGGTGCCGCTGCCGGCGCGGTGGTCTCGGCCTGTGCGCCCGCTTCGGCTGCTGCGGTTTCAGCCGCTGCGGTCTCGCCGCTGGCCGCGGTGGCTTCCGGGGTAGCTGCGGCCGGCGCTTCGGTGGTGGCCGGGGCTGCCGGGGTGGCGGTGTTCTCGGTGCCGTCCTTGGCCTGGCAGGCGGCCAGGATCGGCAGCAGGGCCATCAGGGCGAGGGCGAAACGGGTCTTCATGGAAGCATCTCCAGCAATTGAGCAGGGGAAGGCCGGTGCGTCATGCGCCGGCCAGGGGGAAATGATGACACGCGGTCAGCGCACCGCCGCGTGCAGGGGGTGTGACGGTTCAGCGAGCCTTGCCGGCGCGCTCGCGCGCGATCAGGGCGCTGGCAATGCGCAGCTGGTCATCGAAGGTGTCACCGGTGACCAGGTACTTGCCGTTGACGATCATCGACGGCGTGCCGGGAATCTGGGTGCGGCGGGCAAAGGCGCGCGCAGCGGCCAGCTTCTGTTCCACGGCATCGCTCTTCAGTGCCGCGATGTACTTCTCCGGCTCAACGCCATACGCCTGGTAGAACGTGGCCAGTTCGTCCGGCGCGATGTTCTGCATCGGCAGCGAGCCGTCCTCGTGCAGGGCTTTGAACATGGCTGCATGGCTGCGCTGGGCCACACCCACCTGTTCGGCGGCGTAGTAGGCACGGGCGAAGGAATCCCACGGCCCGCCGAACGCAGCCGGCACCGGGGTGAAGCGGACGTCCTTGGGCAGCTTCTTCGCCCAGGCTTCCAGCTTCGGTTCGAAATGCGCGCAGTGCGGGCAGGTATAGCCGAACACCTCCACCACTTCGATCCTGCCGCCGGCGGGGGCGAACGTGCCGGGCTGGGCCAGCACCTTGTAGTCGGTGCCTTCCACCAGCGGCGCGGCGGGGGCGGCCAGTGCGGCCAGCGGGGTGAGGGCCAGCAACAACAGCATCAGGCGCGGGATCAACGTCTTCAACATCCATCTCCATCGGAAAAAACAACGCCGGCCTGATGCCGGCGTGAAGGGGAACATACCCTGCCGAAGCGGCAGGCGCACCTGCCGTCGGTCGCGGGCGAACGGTTCAGGGCGCGCGGGCAGGCGCGCCAGCCACATCGTCGGCACGGTTGTGCAGCCCCTGCAGGTAGCTGCCCAGCGCCTGGATTTCCTGTTCGGTCAACGACTTGGCGATGCTGGCCATGATCTGGAAGTGGGCCTTGTCGGTTTCCTGGGTCACCCCGGCCTGGTACTCCTGCAGCCGGCGCGCCACATAGCTGGCGTGCTGGCCACCAATATGCGGGTAGGCTGGGCCAGGATTGCCGGCGCCGGTGGGGCCGTGGCACGCCATGCACGCCGGAATGCCACGCTGGGCATCGCCGCCGCGATAGAGCTGCTGGCCGATCTCGTAGAATTTCAGGCCCTTGTAGGGGCCTTCAGCGACCACGCCGTCGTCGGCCAGGCCGGCGCTGGCCTTCTGTGTGGCGAAGAAGGCACCAATGTCGCGCATGTCCTGCGGAGTGAGGTCCTGCACGAACGGCACCATCGCCGCCGCCGCACCGGAACTGCGCTGGCCGTTGGCGATCAGCGCGATCTGCTGGGCCACGTAGCGTTCGCTCTGGCCGGCAATGCTGGGGTACATCTCTACCGTGGAGTTGCCGTCGGCCGAATGGCAGGCTGCACAGGCGGCGGCCTTGGTCTGGCCGGCCTTGGGATCACCCCAGGTGGTCTTGCTGAAATCGACCTCGAGCGAGGCGGTTTTCACCGGCGCGTTGTCGGGCAACGGGGTGATCGACGTCTGGGCGACCGCCACGGCGGCCAACAGCGATACAGCAACAGCGGAAACGGCAAGAACGCGAGCATGGCGCATGCGGAAGCTCCGTGTGGACCGGCCTGGCAGGTGCAGGGTGCACCCGCGGGGATCGGCCGATTATCCATGCCGGTTTGCGCCGGGGTCAACGCGGCAGTGCGGCATAAACCGTCGGCAGCGGCGCTGCCGGCCCGGACATGCGATCCTATGCACATGTCATTGCTCCTAGAACGCGCCCATTACCTGCTTTCGGCCCACAACATCCGGCAATTGCCGGACGACGTCGGGGCCGAAGTGGCTTTTGCCGGTCGCTCCAACGCTGGCAAGTCCAGTGCCCTCAACGCCCTTACCCGCCAGAACAGCCTGGCCCGGGTCTCCAAGACCCCCGGCCGCACCCAGCAGCTGGTGTTCTTCGAGGTCACCCCGGAGGCCAAGCTGGTCGACCTGCCCGGTTACGGCTACGCCAAAGTCCCGCTGGACCTGCAGGCGCATTGGCAGGCCTTCATCGACCAGTACTTCCGCACCCGCGAGGCCCTGCGCGGACTGGTGGTGGTGATGGACATCCGTCACCCGCTGAAGGACTACGACCGGCAGATGCTGGGCTATGCCGTGCAGCGCGGCCTTCCGGCCCACGCGCTGCTGACCAAGGCCGACAAGCTCGGCCGTGGCCAGCAGGGCATTGCCCTGCAGAAGGTCCGCAAGGACCTGCAGTCCTCGTTCGGCGACACCGTGAGCGTGCAGACCTTCTCCGGCCCGGCCCGCCAGGGCGTGGACGAGGCACGCGGCATCATTGGTGGCTGGCTGGGCTTGAACAAGCCAGCACCGGAAACCGCGTAAGACGGGTTACCGCGCTGGCAACGGCGCGAATTCCCCCGGGACCCACGCGAAGGCGTCGCCTTCGTGTCGCACATGACCCAATCCCGGGAAGGGCAGGTGCGCACCCGCCACCCACCAGCCGTGGTCGGCGGCCTGCGCCATCATCGCGCGGCGGCTGGTGATGGCCGCTGTTCTGTCGCTATCGGCCTCATAGCTGGCCGTCGGCTGCGCGAACTGCACCGCGTGGAAGTGCACGATGTCGCCCCACACCAGCAACTGCTGGCTGCCGCCATCCAGCTGCCAGGACACATGCCCCGGGGTGTGGCCGTGGCTGTCGAGCGCGGTGACGCCCACGGGCAGCGATTGCCCGGGACTGAAGCGCCTGACCTTGCCAGCCACGTCGTACGGAGCCACTGCCTGGCGGGCCAGGGCGAAAGCGAAGCGCACGCCTTGCGGTGCTTTGGCCTCGCTGGCCGGGTTCAACCAGTAATCGGCGTCGGCCTGCGACAGCCACACCGTGGCGTTGGGGTAGGCCGCTTCGCCATTCGCATCCAGCAGGCCGCACAGATGGTCCGGGTGGGCGTGGGTCAGCAGCACATCGTCGACCTCAGCCGGGTCATAACCGGCGGCGCGGAGATTGCCCAGCACCTGGCCCAGGCCGGGACCGAAGCACTGCGCGGTGCCGGTATCGACCAGGGTCAGGTGCCGGCCGCGTTGCACCAGATAGGCATTGACTGCGGTCTGCAGGCCCTTGCCATCCTCGGGCACGTAGCGGTGATCCAGCAGGCGGGTCACCGCGCCGGGTTCAATGCCGACCAGTTCCTGTCGGCCCAGCGCCACGGTGCCATCGAACAGGGCCGTGACCTGCAGCGTGCCGATCTGCTGGTGGTACACGCCCGGTACCTGCTGCTCGACCACATGGCCGGTGGCGGCCTGCGCCGCGCCGGCCAACACCAACAACGCCGGGCTCAACCGGACAAGACCACTCAGAAAACGGGGCATGAAAGCCTCCTGGCAATGCGGCAGCGCCGCGACAGCGCCATGCTGCCCGGGTCGCTTCGCGCGATGCGCTCACAATGCCGCGCCAACCGCTCGCCGGCTTCAGCTGTTGCCAATCTCCGCCGGGTCCAGCCCGTATCGAGCGGCAAAGCGCCGGTTGAAACTGCCCAGCGAGCGATACCCCACGCGCGCGGCCACGGTCTTCAGCGGCAGGCGGGTGGCGTAAAGCAGTTGCATGGCATACGCCAGGCGCGCGTCGGCAATCAGCTCACGCACACTCAGCTGTTCGCTGGCCAGGCGTCGGCGCAGGGTGGCCCCGCTCATGCCAAGGTGGCTTTCAAAGTCATGCGACTGCCAGTCGCGCTCGGGCTGGGCAGCGATCAGATCGCGCAGGCGCTCGCCCAGGCTCGGTTCGGGCGGCAGCAACAGACTGCCGTGGCCACGGCGGCAGAACGCCACGATCAGGGTCGCCAGGGCCAGCCGTGCCTCGGTGTAGTGCCCGCGTTCCAGTGCCGCACGCCACTGCCGCAGGGTGTCGGCGTGTGCATCCAGCGCCAGTTGTGCCAACGGCAGGCCGGCAGCGGGCAGCGGTTCGTTCCAGAGCGTGCGCGCCGCACTCAGCGCTTCACTGCACAGCGGCACAATCGCGCTCAGGTACACGCCGCTGGCCGGATCGGGAATGTTGACCACATCAATGCGGCAGCGCTGGGTGATCAGAAACAGATCGCCGGGCACGAAGGTCAGCGACTGCTGCGCGGTGCTGACCTGTTTGCGCCCCTGCAGCAGAATCGCGAACTGCGGCTGCGGAATCTCCACCGATGACGCGCCGTGCTCGCGCCGGGCGGTGATGCAGGCATAGCCCTCGGCGCGCTGGCAGTCGGCCAGGGTGGCCATCTCGGCCAGCAGGTCAGGGTGGGGCAGGGTGGAGGTGAGTGCCATGCCCACAGTGTAGGCGGCCCGGTGCGGCCCGGTGCAGCGTCAAGGGGCATCCGGTGGAATGCAGCAACCCGCCACGGTGACACGATGCACGCGGGCACCACGATATAGTGCGCCCTTGCGATGCCGGGCCCCCAGCCCCACATCCCGTTCCCCCGCCCCGAATTCTGCGAGCCTGCCCTTGTCGAGCCCCAGCCACGTCGCCGAGACGCCGATCACCGACCGCAATGAACTGGTCGCCACGTTGGCCTCCGGCGAGAAGCCCAAGGCGCAATGGCGCATCGGCACCGAACACGAGAAGTTCGGCTTCCGTCTGGACGACCTGCGTCCGCCGACCTTTGACGGCGAGCGCGGCATCGAGGCGCTGCTCAACGGGCTGACCCGTTTCAACTGGCAGCCCGTGCAGGAAGGCGGCCGCACCATCGCGCTGGTCCGTGATGGCGCATCGGTGACGCTGGAACCGGCCGGCCAGCTGGAACTGTCGGGTGCGGCGCTGGAAAGCATCCACCAGACCTGCGTGGAAACCGGCACCCACCTCAACGAGGTGGCGCAGGTGGCCGCCGAGCTGCAACTGGGCTTCCTGGGCATGGGCTTCCAGCCGAAGTGGTCGCGTGCGGACATGCCGTGGATGCCGAAGGGCCGCTACCGGATCATGCGTGAGTACATGCCGAAGGTGGGCCAGCTGGGCTTGGACATGATGACCCGCACCTGCACGGTGCAGGTGAATCTGGATTACGCCACCGAAGCGGACATGGTGAAGAAGTTCCGCGTGTCGCTGGCGCTGCAGCCGATTGCCACGGCGCTGTTCGCCGATTCACCGTTCACCGAAGGCAAGCCGAACGGCTACCTCAGCTACCGTTCGCACATCTGGACCGATACCGACGCTGACCGCACCGGCATGCTCGACTTCGTGTTCGAGGACGGTTTCGGTTACGAGCGCTACGTGGACTACCTGCTCGACGTGCCGATGTACTTCTCCTACCGCGATGGCGTCTACCACGATGCCAGCGGCCAGAGCTTCCGCGACTTCATGCAGGGCAAGCTGCCGGTACTGCCGGGCGCACTGCCGACCCTGCGCGACTGGTCGGACCACATGACCACGGCGTTCCCGGAAGTGCGCCTGAAGAAGTACCTGGAAATGCGCGGTGCCGATGCCGGCCCGTGGAGCCGCCTGTGCGCGCTGCCGGCGTTCTGGGTGGGCCTGCTGTACGACGAGACTGCATTGGACGCGGCGTGGGATCTGGTCAAGGACTTCAGCCTGACCGAGCGCCACGCGCTGCGCGACGGCGTGCCGCGCCAGGCGATGAACCTGCCGTTCCGCAACGGCACCGTGCGCGACCTGGCCCGCGAGGCAGTGAAGATCGCAGTGGCCGGCCTGCAGCGCCGCGCCGCACGCAATGCTGACGGCCAGGACGAAAGCCATTTCCTGGACGTGCTGCAGGAAATCGTCGAGTCCGGCCTGACCCCGGCCGAGCGCAAGCTGGCGCTGTACCACGGCGAGTGGAATCAGAACGTGGACCCGGTGTTCTCGCAGTTCGCGTACTGATTTTGCGTTCTGCGCCAAGAGCAGCGCTTCAGTTGTTCAGTGCGGGGAGGCCATCGGGCAGCCCCGCTCCGAGACACGCCGCAAGTACATCCTTGTAGGCTACTCCACGGCATCCATGCCGTGGAGTGTCTCTCCGGGGGCTACCCGATGGCCTCCCCGATAGATCGCGCAATGCGGATTGAGATGCAAAAGCCGGCCAATGGCCGGCTTTTTGCTGTTCTTTGGCTACCGACCAACTTTCTCGGGGCGGCGGGTGCGGGGGTACGGGACCGTTGAAAACATGGATGTTTTCGACGAGCCCCCATGGATGGGTCCACGGCGTGTCCCGTACCCCCGTGCCCGCCGCCCCAAGCACGTAGATCAGCAGGCGAAGGCTTCTACGCCTTGCGCTTTACGCAGCCAACGTCGCCATATCGATCACGAAGCGATACCGCACGTCGTTCTTCGCCATGCGCGCCCAGGCTTCGTTGACGGTCTTGATGTCGATCACTTCCACGTCGCTGACGATGTTGTGTTCGGCACAGAAGTCCATCATTTCCTGGGTTTCGGCCATGCCGCCGATCGCCGAGCCGGTGACGTGCTTGCGGCCGAAGATCACGCTGGAGCCGTACAGCGGCGGATCCAGTTCGGTGATCACGCCGACCAGGCACATCGTGGCGTCACGCTTGAGCAGTGACATGTACGGGTTGGTGTCGTGGCTGACCGGAATGGTGTTGAGCAGGAAATCGAAGCTGCCGGCATGCGCCTTCATCTGCGCCGGGTCACGCGAGACCAGCACTTCATCTGCGCCCAGGCGCTTGGCGTCGGCACCCTTTTCCGGGGTGGTGGTGATCATCACCACGGTCGCGCCCATCGCCTTGGCGAACTTCACGCCCATGTGGCCGAGGCCACCCAGACCGATCACGCCGACCTTCTGGCCCGGACCAACTTTCCAGTGACGCAGCGGCGAATAGGTGGTGATGCCCGCACACAGCAGCGGCGCGGCCGCCTTCAGGTCCAGCGTTTCCGACACCTTCACCACGAAGCGCTGCTCCACCACCACGTGGTCGGAATAGCCGCCGTAGGTCAGCTGGTCGCTGCTGCGTTCCTTGCTGTTGTAGGTGTAGGTTGGGCCCTTTTCGCAGTACTGCTCCAGGTCGTGTTCGCAGGCGTCGCAATGACGGCACGAGTCGACCATGCAGCCGACGCCGGCGAAATCGCCGACCTTGAAGCGGGTGACATTGGCACCGACCTCGGTGACCCGGCCGATGATCTCGTGGCCCGGCACCATCGGGAACAGCGCGCCGCCCCAGTCGTCGCGGGCCTGGTGCAGGTCGGAGTGGCAGATGCCGCTGTAGAGGATCTGGATGCGCACGTCATCGGCACCGACGGCGCGGCGCTCGAAGGTGAACGGCACCAGCGGGGCCTGGTTGTCATGCACGGCATAGCCATGGGCAAGTGACATGGGGGTCTCCTGGGGTTTGTGGAAAGGCGCTTTACAATACCCCCGCGCCCGGGCCACCGGGAGTCCCGATATCGGCATGTGTCATCAAGGCAGACTGCACAATCATGGCCACTGACAACCTGACCCACCTGGCGGCCTTCGCGGCGGTGGCCCGCCACCGCAGCTTCCGCAAGGCCGGGGCCGAGCTGGCGCTGTCCACCTCGGCGGTGAGCTATGCGATCCGCGCGCTGGAAGAGCGCCTGGGCGTGGGGCTGTTCCACCGCACCACCCGCAGCGTGGCCCTGACCGAAGCCGGCCAGCGGCTGCTGGACCGGCTGCAGCCGGCCCTGCACCAGGTGAGCGATGCATTGGAGGAGATGAACCATTTCCGCGCCGCCCCTGCCGGACTGCTACGGATCAATGCGGCGCGCGCTGCCGTGCCGACCCAGCTGGGCCCGCGCCTGACCCGGTTCCTGCATGCCCACCCGGACGTGCGCCTTGAGCTGACCGAGAATGACGGTCTGGTCGACATCGTCTCCGAAGGCTTCGACGCCGGCGTGCGCCTGCATGAGTTCGTGCCCGAGGACATGGTGGCGGTGCCGCTGGGCCGGCCGCTGCGCGGGATGATCGTGGCGTCACCGGCCTATCTGGAACGCCATCCCGCCCCGCAGCACCCACGTGACCTCCTGCAGCATGAATGCATCCGCTTCCGCTTCGCCAGCGGGCACCTGTACAAGTGGCAGTTCGACCGGGACGGGCAGTCGCTGGAACTGGACGTGCAGGGCCGGCTCACGCTCAGCGAGCAGACCACCATCATCCGTGCGGTGCTGGATGGCTTTGGTCTGGCGTATGTGCTGGAGGACGCGGCCCGCCCGTACCTCGACGCCGGCCAGATGCAGGCCGTGCTGGAAGACTGGAGCGAGCCGTTCCCCGGTTTCGTGCTGTATTACCCGAGACAGCGGCAGATGTCTTCGGCGCTGCGTGCGTTCGTGGACAGTCTGCGCAGCACGGAACCTTGAGCGTTCATCGCGGTTGAAGCGTGGCGGTACCAAAGATCAGCTGCTGCGCCATCGGGCGGCCGATGAAGCGCTCCGGGAAGATCGGGTCAGGGGCGCTGGCGGCCTCCAGCCGCTGCAGCTGGTCAGAGCTCAGCGACACCGCGAGCGCGCCCAGATTGTCCTCAGCCTGCGCCAGCGTGCGCGCGCCGATGATCGGCGACACCACGCCAGGCTGTGCCAGTGTCCACGCCAATGCCACCTGAGCGCGCGAAGCCCCCAGCTCGTCAGCAACGCTGCCGACCACGTCCGCAATCGCCAGCGAACGCGTGTTGAGGTGACCAATGGAGGCGATCACGCCCTTGCGGTCACCCGAAACTTCCGCGCTGTTGTCGTCGGACAGATCGGCCGCGCTGTACTTGCCGGTAAGAATGCCGCCGCCCAGCGGTGACCACGGCAGCACGCCCAGTCCCAGCGCCTGCGCCATCGGCAGCAGTTCGTGTTCCACCGTGCGCTCGACCAGGCTGTACTCAATCTGCAGTGCCACCAGCGGCGACCAGCCGCGCAGGTCGGCCAGGGTCTGCATCTGCGCCACCCGCCACGCGGGGGTGTTGCAGATGCCCAGGTACAGCAGCTTGCCGGCGCGAACGAGATCGTCGAGAGCTCGCATCACTTCTTCAGGCTGGGTGGTGAAGTCCCAGGCATGCACGTACATCAGGTCGATGCGGTCGGTATCCAGCTGGCGCAGGCTGGTCTCCACCGAGCGCACCAGGTTGTAGCGGTGGTTGCCGCCGGAATTGATGTTGGCGGCGTCGCGGGCCATCGTGTACTTGGTCGCCAGTACCAGCTGGTCGCGTTTTGCCTTGGCGAAGCGGCCGAGAATCTGTTCGGCGGCCCCATTGGTGTAGTTCACCGAGGTGTCGATGAAATTGCCGCCTCGATCCACATAGGTATCGAAGATGCGGCGGGCCTCGCTCTCGTCGGCACCCCAGCCCCAGTCGGCACCGAAGGTCATGGTGCCCAGCGACAGCGGCGAAACGCGCAGGCCGGAGCGGCCGAGCAGGCGGTAGTGGTCCAGTGATATGGCGGTGTGCATGGTGCAGTTCCCATCGTCAGGTGATGGGGGTCATTCTCGGCAGCCATCCACACCAGACGGTAGAACGCCTCGCCGGCATGCTTGCACGATTGTCCAGGGGTGGTCGATGATGCGGCCATGACCGCGCTGCTCACCTTCCGCGATGCCATTGCCCGCCACGCGCCGGGTGATGGCACCTTCGCCACCGCGTTGCCGGGCGTGACCCTGATCCGCTGCGCCAGCCCGACGCTGCCGATGCCGGTGATCTACGAACCCACGGTGTGCTTCGTGGCGCAGGGCCGCAAGCGCGCGGCGTTGGGCGAGCGGGTGTTCCACTACGATCCGGCCAGCTACCTGGTGGCCACGGTGGGGTTGCCGGTGATGGGCGCGGTGGTGGAAGCCAGTGAAGCGGCCCCGTATCTGTGCATGCAGCTGGATCTGGATCCGGCACTGCTCGGTGAGCTGACGCTGCAGCATGCACGTCCGCTGTCGGCGGCGATGGATGACAGTGCCGGGCTGACGCTGGGTGCAATGACATCCCCGCTGCTTGAGGCAGTTGCTCGCTTGTTGAAACTGCTCGACACGCCACAGGACATCGCCCCGCTGGCACCGCTGGCGTTGCGGGAGCTGCTCTACCGCCTGATCAGCGGCGAGCACGGCGACGTGTTCCACCACATGGCGCGCACCGATACCCGCCAGGCGCAGATCGCCCGCGCCATCCTGTGGTTGCGCGCGAACTATCGCGATGCCAGTCGGATCGAAACCCTGGCCGAAGTGGCGGGCATGAGCCGTTCCAGCTTCCACGCACACTTCAAGGCGGTCACCGCCATGAGTCCACTGGATTTCCGTGGGCAGCTGCGCATGCAGGAAGCACGGCGGCTGATGGTGGGCGAGGGGCTGAACGCGGCGACGGCGGGGCACCGGGTGGGCTATGACAGTCCCTCGCAGTTCAGCCGGGAATACGCCCGCCTGTTTGGCCTGCCGCCCGCACGTGACGCGCAGCGGTTGCGTCAGCCGGATTGAGCGCTGCATGGCGGCGTGGTAGCGTGCGCCGGGGCACAACGCCCGTCTGACAGGGATGTCCATGAACCGCGTGTTTGTTCTGCTGATGATTCTCAGCCTGCTGGGCGGCGTGCTGCACGCGAAGCGCACCTTCTTCCCGAGCCGTGCGCAGCAGGCTGAAGCGCTGATGGCCAATCCGATTCCGGCAACGCCTGCGGCTCAGGTGACCGGCCCTGCCGTCGATGTTTACGGACGCACCGGTTGCGGCTTCACCCGCCGCATGCTGGCCGACCTGCAGGGCGCCGGTATTCCGGTGCGCTACTACGACATCGACGTGCCGGCGATTGAGGCGCAGTTCGACAGCCGGTTCCGCCACGCCGGGTTGCTGCGCAATGGCATGTACGAGTTGCCCGTGGTGGAAGTGGGCGGGCGCTCGTATGCACGCCCGTCGTCGGAATCGGTGGCCTACCGGTTCCGCAATCGCTGAGTGGCTACCGCAGGTCCGTGCCGCCCGCGCGGCGCACGTTGATTCGCCAGTCCCACCCCGCATCCGACAGCGGCGTGCGGCTCTCAATTTGCCCCCTATTGATCAGTGCACGCAATCGCGCTGCGAAGAAGTGGTCACTCAGACCGTTGCGCCGTTCGCAGCGTGACATGGCATTGCCGGCCACGTAGTTGGCTGGTGTCCACTGATACGGACAGCAGGTCAGCAGCAGCGCGTCGTGCAGGTCGATCGAGCGGTAGCGAAGGGTGCCGTCTGTATCCAGGTGGCGCACCGGCTCTGGATGGGCGGCGATGGCGATGAATTCCCGTGCCAGGTTCGCAACAGTGGCTGAGCTCAAGGGGCGGGCGGTCGGCGCGAAGCGCGCAAGCGCTTCAGGCGGATGCGTGGCCACTGACTCGAACCAATCGCCGAATGCGGGGACCGATACCTGCCAAAGCTTGACACGGGTCGCCTCCAGCATGTGGCAGGCCATTCGCAACAGGACATGATCCGAGGCGTTTCCACTGATCCACAGGATTGCCCTGCCCGGAACCTGGAAACGTGTCTTCAGCGCATCCCAGCGTGCGAACACGTCGTCGCCTGGCTCGAGATCATCGGGCTCGCCTGCGCCGGGTGGCGGTGGCAGGTACTGCGTACTCAGAAAGTCAGTGCGTCCGGCGGCGCTTCCCAGCGGCCCAACCGAAAGCCAATCGTTGAGAGCGAACACCTCGCCGGACAGCTGGCCGGTGACGATGGCATGCCTGAGACAGCCCGCTGCGCTGTCACCGTCGACGATATGAAGATCCTGCATGTGCCTGCCTCCGCCAGCGGTAAGCAGGATGTCTCCCCACCGCCGATGCTACATCCGTCGCTAGGTGCCGGCGATCTCGTCGTAGCCCCGGCCCAGGAACTGCAGCAGGCAGAAACCATGCCCGAACGGATCGGCCAGCAGGGCGATCCGGCCCCAGGCATGGGTCGCCGGTGCCTGTTCCACCCGCGCCCCGGCGGCCACGGCCCGGTCCAGCGCGGCGTCCAGATCGTCAACAACCCAGTCCAGATGCACCGGCGTCCAGTGCCGACGGTAGTCGCGGCGATCCCGCACCTGCGGCGTGGCGGACGTGCCAGACGCCTTCACCAGCAGGTAAATCGGCGCAGGGCCGCCCAGCAGTTCCACCCCGTCGGCACCAAACCGGCGGCCTGGGGTCAGCCCGAAGGCACGTGTGTAGAACGCCTCTGCCGAGGCCAGATTATCCACGTCGATGTTGACCAGAAAATCCATGCCATTCCCCGCTGTCAGATGACTTCAACGCCACTATTCAGCTGTCTGCCCATCACTACCGGGGGCAGGGTGCTGAGTCGCCCGCAGTGTGGCAGAGTAGCGGCAGACATTACCCACGACGCTTCAAGGAGAAGCAACATGAACAGGATTATTCTGTCGTTGGCCCTCTGCCTGCTTGCAGGCACTGCCATGGCCAGCAGTGTGGAGTTTGGCGGTCGGCTGGTGTCCAGCGGAGATACCGCAGGCAAGGTGAACCAGGTCGCCGGCAAGCCGGACCGGGTTGTCCAGCTGGAGAACCGGTTTGGTGCCAACACCGGCGAGCGCTGGGAGTACTACAAGTCCAGCAAGACCATTCTCATCACCTTCGAGGATGGCAAGGTGACCGACATCCGCGAAATGTTCAACTGATAACGGCGCGATGCGTTTTCTGCTTGCCAGGCTGAACTCGCCCGCCGCGAAGCGGTGGGCGGCACTGCTTGGATTCGGAGTGCTGCTGCTGTTCGTGCTGAACCCCGAATTGCTGTCCGGGATTCTGCTGGTCGACATGATCGGCATCGATGTGTTCGTGCTGCTGCTGGTCATCCAGTTTCGCCAGCATTGGGCAGCGTTTGACACCTGGGTGCTGCATCCGCTCTGCAGTCGAATACGGAGCCTGTTTACAGGTCGTTGAATGGCGGCATTGTAGAGCGGGGCTTGCCCCGCTGAACGCTGACCGCAGCGGGGCAAGCCCCGCTCTACATGAATGTGCCAACGATGCGGGTTGCATGTCAGGTTCTACGGCTGTGTATACTATCCCCCAGTATAGTTCCGGTCCGATCTGCCCATGCCGCATTCCCCCGAAGAAAAGAAGAAGGTGCTGGCCCGCGTGCGCCGCATCCGGGGCCAGTGCGATGCGCTGGACCGGGCGCTGGAAGCCGGGGCCGACTGCGGCCCGGTGCTGCAGCAGATCGCCGCCATCCGCGGTGCGGTCAACGGGCTGATGTCCGAAGTGATGGAAGCGCATCTGCGCGAGGAGTTCGGCCAGCCGGCGCAGTCCGATGCGCAGCGCGCTGAACGCGTGCGCGACATGAGCGCGCTGATTCGTTCCTACCTGAAGTAAGCGCGGCTCCGCCGCGCCGCTGTGTCCTCTTTTCCTGTTCTGGAGTGCTAGTGATGAAATCCCGTGCCGCTGTAGCGTTTGGTCCCGGTCAGCCGTTGAAGATCGTTGAGATCGATGTCGCCCCGCCAAAGAAGGGCGAAGTGCTGGTCAAGATCACCCACACCGGTGTCTGCCACACCGATGCCTTCACCCTGAGCGGCGATGACCCGGAAGGCCTGTTCCCGGCGGTGCTCGGTCATGAGGGTGCCGGCATCGTGGTCGAAGTGGGCGAGGGCGTCACCAGCGTGAAGCCGGGCGACCACGTCATTCCTCTGTACACCGCTGAATGCGGCGAGTGCCTGTTCTGTACCTCGGGCAAAACCAACCTGTGTGTCTCCGTGCGCGCCACCCAGGGCAAGGGCGTGATGCCCGACGGCACTACCCGCTTCAGCTACAACGGCGAGCCGATCTACCACTACATGGGCTGCTCCACCTTCAGTGAGTACACCGTGGTGGCCGAGGTGTCGCTGGCGAAGATCAACCCGGAAGCCAACCCGGAGCACGTGTGCCTGCTCGGCTGCGGTGTCACCACCGGCATCGGCGCGGTGCACAACACCGCCAAGGTCCAGGAAGGCGATACCGTGGCCGTATTCGGCCTGGGTGGCATCGGCCTGGCGGTGATCCAGGGCGCGCGCCAGGCCAAGGCCGGCCGCATCATCGCCGTGGACACCAACCCGACCAAGTTCGATCTGGCCCAGCAGTTCGGTGCCACCGACTGCGTGAACCCGAAGGATCACGACAAGCCGATCCAGCAGGTCATCGTGGAAATGACCGGCTGGGGCGTGGATCACAGCTTCGAGTGCATCGGCAACACCCAGGTGATGCGTGCGGCGCTGGAATGCGCGCACCGGGGTTGGGGACAGTCGGTGATCATCGGCGTGGCCGGTGCCGGGCAGGAAATCTCCACCCGTCCGTTCCAGCTGGTCACCGGCCGCAAGTGGATGGGCACCGCGTTTGGCGGGGTCAAGGGCCGCAGCCAGCTGCCGGGCATGGTCGAAGATGCAATGAAGGGCACCATCGAGCTGGCTCCGTTCGTCACCCACACCATGGATCTGGAGCAGATCAACGACGCCTTCGACCTGATGCATGAAGGCAAGTCGATCCGTTCGGTGGTGCACTACTGACATGGAACGCATCGAACATCGCGCCGCCTTCGGCGGCTGGCAGGACGTGTACCGGCACCGTTCGCAGGTGCTGGGCTGCGACATGAACGTGGCGGTGTATCTGCCGCCGCAGGCCGCCACCCGGAAGCTGCCGGTGCTGTACTGGCTGAGCGGGCTGACCTGCACCGAGCAGAACTTCATCACCAAGGCCGGTGCGCAGCGCTACGCCGCCGAGCACGGTGTGATCATCGTGGCCCCGGACACCAGCCCGCGTGGTGACGACGTGGCCGATGCCGAGGGCTACGACCTGGGCAAGGGTGCGGGGTTCTATCTCAATGCCACGCAGGAACCGTGGGCGACGCACTACCGCATGTACGACTACATCGTGCAGGAGCTGCCGGCGTTGATCGAAGCGCACCTGCCGGCTACCGATGCACGCAGCATCAGCGGGCATTCGATGGGGGGCCATGGTGCGCTGGTGATCGCGCTGCGCAACCCCGGGCGCTATCGCAGCGTGTCCGCGTTCTCGCCGATCGTGGCCCCCGCGCGCGTGCCCTGGGGGCAGAAGGCGTTTGCTGCCTACCTGGGTGAGGATCGCGCCGGCTGGACGCAGTGGGACGCCAGTGAGCTGGTGGCCGTCGCTGAAGAAAAGCTGCCACTGCTGGTGGACCAGGGAGGTGGCGATGAATTCCTCGACAGCCAGCTGCAGCCGCAGTGGCTGCAGGCCGCGTGTACGGCAGCGGGGCATCCGCTGCAGCTGCGTTTGCAGCCGGGGTATGACCACAGCTACTACTTCATCAGCAGTTTCATTGGCGAGCACATCGCGTATCACGCCGAGGCGCTGAAGGCGTAACCCAGCTGTATTGGTGCCGCCTCTCCAACTACACGGAGAGGCGAGCATGGGTAGCGTCGGTCGACAGACGACGGCCGATGACATCGCAACGCTCTTTAACGCATGACCTGCGGATGGAACCGCACGCTTCTGCGTTGGTGGTCATGCGTTAACGTGCAGATCATTGATATCGGCCGTCGTCTGTCGACCGACGCTACCAAAGCAGCACGCAGGCACACGTGGCCCAATGCCTCAGTCGTCCATCGCCTCGGCCGCCTCCCGACCCTGCTGCCGGATCAGCGCTTCCTCGCGCGCATCGTTGATGGCGTGGCGCACGCTGTCCAGGTCCACGTCAGATTCGTCGTGCACGAAGGAGCCGGTCAGCACGCTGTCCGGCCGCAGCTCGCCGGCTTCGAACAGCGCCCACATCTCTTCGCCGTACCACGTATCAAACAGCTCCGGTGCCGACCGCCCCAGATACGCGGTGAGGTTGTTCACGTCGCGCAGCAGCATGGTGCGCGCGTTGTTGTTGCCGCCGGCGCTGACCACCTGCGGGAAGTCGATCACCACCGGGCCGTCCGGCCCGACCAGCACGTTGTACGGTGAAAGGTCGCCGTGAATCAGGCCACAGCACAGCATCAGCACCACCTGGCGCACCAGCACCTGATGGAAGGCGCGCGCCTGCTCGGCGCTCAGCTCCACCTCGCCCAACCGCGCCGCCGAGTAACCCTCAGCGTCGGTGACCAGCTCCATCACCAGCACGCCGTGGTAATAGCCAAAGGGTTCAGGCACACGCACACCGGCATCGCGCAGCTGGTACAGCGCATCCACCTCGGTGTTCTTCCAGGCGGTCTCCTGCTGCTTGCGACCGTACTTGCTGGACTTGGCCAGGGCACGGGCCTCACGGCTACCGCGCACCTTGCGGCCTTCCTGGTACTGCACGCGCTGCTGGAAACTGCGCTGGGCCATGTCCTTGTAGACCTTGGCGCAGCGCACGTCATCGCCGCTGCGCACCACGTACACGGCTGCTTCCTTGCCGCTCTTGAGCGGGCGCAGCACCTCATCGATGACGCCGTCGTCAATCAGCGCCTGCAGGCTTTCAGGGGTTCTCATGGGCCCATTTTCGCACAGACCCCGTGACCCGTAGAGCCACGCCCTGCGTGGCTTCGCGGAGCCCGAGGTGGTAGCGACGCGCCATGCGCGTCAACGCGGTGCCGGGTCGCCTGCTCCCCTTAACACCGGGTAGGGGTTGAGGGCCTCCCCCTTCCACCACTGCTTTTCCGGCCCCAGCCGGTGAATCTCAAAATGCAGGTGCGGCGCATCCGGGCTGGCATTCCCGGTACTGCCCACATACCCGATCACATCCCCCCGCTTGATCACCTGCTTCTCCGCCAGCCCATCCGCATACCGGTCCAAGTGCGCGTAGTAGTAGCAATACACCCCATCTGGCTCGAATTGGTACACCGTCAACCCACCGCGCTCACTTGTGAACAGCTTCTCGATGGTGCCATCCGCCACCGCCAGCACCGGCGTGCCAGTAGGGGCCATGATGTCGATCGCATCATGTACCCGCCCCTCGCTGCGGGCATCGGTAAAGGTGTCCTGCAGCTGGTCGGGCAGGACCCCCTGCACAGGCACCAGCAGCCCAGGCGGAACCTCCCCGGTAGCGCCGGCCGTTGGCCGGCCCTCCGCGCTGCCGGCCGCAACCGGCGGCACCG
>NZ_DAMDFR010000022.1:0-61800 GCF_032103445.1 Stenotrophomonas sp. | reverse complement strand
GTTTCGGTGCTGCCGTAGGCCAGCGCCACCGGCAGCACGCCGGCGCTGCGCAGGCCGTCCAGCAGGGCCTGCGCCGTGGCCACGTCGGGCATGCGGCTGAGGCCGCCGAAATCCAGGATGACCGCGGCGCGCCCGAACAGCTTCGGCGCACGCGCCACGCGTTCGTGCATTTCCCGGGTCAGTCGTTCCACATCCAGGGTGCGGATGCGCAGGTTGGCGATACCCACCTGGCCGATCTTCAGTTCACCGGCCTGTTCAAAATCCATGTTCGCCGCCACTTCAGGTCCCCGTCGGTCGTTGCGCGCCCAGCGGCAGCCGGCGCTGGCCCACCCAGGGCACGTCCGGCAGCGTGTCGCCGTAGGTGTCGTGCACCCATTGGTAGCTGCACAGGTCCTTCAGCAGCATGCTGGCCCGCACATCCACGTGCGGCATGGTGTTCTGCCCGACCTCGCGGAAGCCGAAGCTGCCGTGGAAGAGCAGGGCTGCGTCGGCACCGTGGTCCAGGAACACTTCGCAGGTCAGCTGCGGATAGCGCAGCTCGGCGTAGCTCTGGGCGTCGGCGTAGAACGCACGGCCCACACCGCCGCCGCGGCGGCGGCTGGCCACCACGATGCGGTCGATGTAGAAGAATTTGCTGTCCAGGTGTTCTTTGAACCAGGCGAAGTTGCTGCTGTCGTGCTGGCTCTCGCTGCCGAAACCGATCAGGAAGCCGGCCAGGTTGCCGTCGCGTTCGGCGACCCGGAAATATTCGGCGGTTTCAAAGAACAGGCGCAGGCGGGCCGCATCCAGCGGCAGGATGGCCAGACCGGCGTTGTTGTTCAGGGCCAGGACGGAATCGAGCTCGTGCTCGCGCACGTCGCGGATGACAATCGACATTGTGACTCCGTGGGGTAACGCGGATGGTTCCCGAAGGAACCCTGCACCGGATTATTACATGGCCGGCCGGTCGGGTCACAGGCAAGGCATGACTTCTGCCCGGGTGCAGGGGCACAGGTTCAGCCTAAGATGCAGCCATGTTGGGATACCTCAGCCAAACCCGAGTTCTGCGACTGGCCGGCCTGTTCACCTGGGTCATGCTGGGTCTGCCGCTGGTCTATTCCCAGTACGAGGCGCTGCTGCGCCACGGCGGCGGGGTGGACCTGCCGGCGTTGCTGCTGTTCGTGGCGTATCTGACCTTCGGCGGCGGCTACCTGTGGCTGACCCGCGGGCTGCGCAATGGCGGCCACTCCGCCTGGTACGACCGCGCCATCCTGGTCCTGCTGACCATCTGCGCGCTGGGGGTGAGCTTCCTCAGTGGCTCGGGGCTGGGCAGCATCCTGATGATGGTCGCGGCCGGGGTCATTCCCTGGATGCTGCCGGCACGCGTAGGGGTGATCTGGCTGCTGGTCAGCCAGCTGGCGGTAGCCCCGGTCTATTACCTGTTCCTGCCGTTTTCCCTGTTTGAAGCGATCATGCAGTCGCTGCTGTATGGCGGCTTCTCGATGTTCATCTTCGTGACCAGCCTGGTGGCCCGCCAGCAGACCGACGCGCGCGAGGAGCAGCGCCGGCTCAACACCGAACTGCGCGCCACCCGCGTGCTGCTGGCCGAGAGCGCCCGGGTCAACGAGCGCACCCGCATCTCGCGCGAGCTTCACGACCTGCTCGGCCACCACCTGACCGCGCTCAGCCTGAACCTGGAAGTGGCCGGCCACATCACCGAAGGCCAGGCCCAGGAGCACATCCACCAGGCCCACACCCTGGCCAAGCTGCTGCTGACCGACGTGCGCGAGGCCGTGAGTCAGTTGCGCGACAGCGGGGCCATCGACCTGGCCGCCGCGCTGCGCCCGCTGACCGAGCAGGTGCCCTCGCTGGACATCCATCTGGACATCGAAGAGCCCCTGAGCGTGGAAGATCCTGAACACGCCCACGTGCTGCTGCGCTGCACCCAGGAGATCATCACCAACGCCGTCCGCCATGCCGGGGCCCGCAACCTGTGGATCCAGGTCCGTTGCGAGGAATCCGGGCAGGTGGTGGTGGAAGCGCATGACGATGGCGTCGGCGCTGACGGTATCGTGGTCGGCAATGGCCTGCGTGGCATGCGTGAACGCCTGCAGCAGTGCGGTGGCGAACTGCAGATTGAAACCCGCCGGGGCCAGGGCTTCCGCCTGCGCGCCTCGGTCCCCGGCGTGCCGGTGCTGATGCTGGCACCCTTTGAAGGAGCGTTGTGATGATTCGCGTCTGCCTGGTCGATGACCAAACCCTGGTGCGGCAGGGAATCCGCTCGCTGCTGGCGCTGGATGCCGGGATCGAGGTGGTGGCCGAGGCCGCCGATGGCCGTCAGGCGGTCGACCTGGTCCCCCAGGTGAAGCCGGACGTGGTGTTGATGGACATGCGCATGCCGGTGATGTCCGGACTGGAGGCGTTGCAGATGCTGTCGCGCCTCAACCAGTTGCCGCCGACGATCATCCTGACCACCTTCGACGACGACCAGCTGGTCCTGGCCGGGCTCAAGGCCGGGGCCAAGGGCTACCTGCTCAAGGACGTGACCCTGGAGCAGCTGGTCGGAGCCATCCGCACCGTGGCCGAAGGCGGTTCGCTGGTGCAGCCGGCGGTGACCCAGCGCCTGCTTTCGGGGCTGGAGCACATGCACAACGAGTTCGTCAGCCTGGACCGCCCGGACCCGCTCACCGACCGTGAAACCGAGATCCTGCGCCTGATGGCCAGCGGTTTCTCCAACAAGGAAATCGCCAATTCGCTGGGCGTGGCCGAAGGCACGATCAAGAACCACGTGTCCAACATTCTGTCCAAGCTCGGCGTGCGCGATCGCACCCGTGCGGTGCTGAAGGCATTCGAGCTCCAGCTTGTCTGAATCGGCCCGGCTGGCTACGGCACATTCCTTGCAGGACAAGGGTTTTGAAGGTCAGTTGGAATTCATTCAGGTGCGGGCGAGGGAAGAAATTCCCCGTCCCCCTACGTGCGGACGCGCGCGATGCGCTATCTTTCCGCTCCTTGTCTGTACAAAACCGCTGCCGGCATGGAAACCGGTGCGCCAATCCTGATCCATAACACCCGCGAAGCCTGCTAGGATTGGCGCTTCGCTTCAATCAACCCGGCCGTGGGATCGGCCCCGGAGACTCCTGAATGACCCGTATTATCGAGTTCCTGATCGCCTTGGGGATCGTGGCTGGCCTGTTCGTCATCATTGGCGTGGCGCTGCCGGGCGAACGCCATATTTCCGAAAGCATCGAGACCAACCGCAAGATGACGATCGTGTTCGACACGGTCAACAGCCTGCGCCGCTTCAAGGACTGGAACCCGCTCGTCCTGCGCGATCCCGCCGTTGAACTGAAGTACTCCGGCCCCGCCGCTGGCGTGGGTGCCCGCATGGACTACGCCTCCAAGGAAGCGTCGCTGGGCGAAGGCAGCTGGGAAATCACCGAATCCGAACCTGGCAAGCGCGTGGCCATCGCCATCGAAGACGTCAGCAAGGGTCACGACAAGAAGACCAGCTTCACCCTCGAGCCGACCGGCAAGGGTGGCCGCAACGTCAAGATCACCCAGGACTACAGCGTCAAGTACGGCTTCGACCTGTTCGGCCGTTACGCCGGCCTGTACGTCAGCCGTCACATCGGTGACGACCTGAAGCTGGGTCTGTCGCGCATGGCCAACATGCTGGCCACCGTGCCGAACATCGACTACCGCACCGCCGAAGCCCCGCTGACCGATCTGGCCATCGTGGACGTGGCTGCTGAAGACCTGCTGGTGGTGACCGCCGGTAACGTCGACCGCGGCCAGGAAACCATCACCAAGTCGATCAAGGACAACCAGGAGTGGATCAAGCGCGTGATGGAGGCCAACAACCTCGAAGCCGCCGGTCCGTTCCGCATCATCACCACCGACTTCGGCCAGGAAAAGTACGCCTTCGACATCGCCCAGCCGGTGAAGAAGAAGGGTACCGAAGGTGCTTCGGCTGAGCAGCTGACCGTCAAGATCGACGGCGGCGCACCGGTCAAGTACGTGCACGTGGCTCCGCACCGTTCCGCCCATGCTGCCTACACCGGCCACATGGCGGGTCTGGACATCGCCCGTAACGCCCTGCGTGCCTGGGCTGTCACCGGCGGCAACGAAGTCATCGACCGTCCGTACGAAACCTGGAAGGATGGCGTGGACAAGTCGTTCACCGCGGACGGCACCTACGACATCTACTGGGCTGTGAAGTAACCCAGCGGTTGATGCGATGTAACGCATGACCTCAAAACGCGCCGCTCACTGCGGCGCGTTTTTTTTGGCAGAAGGAATTCCACATGCTCAATCTCGAACGACGCGCGCGCAAACCCTCGCTGCTGGCCTGCTTGGGTGGGTTGCTTGCGGCCACCGCGGTCGGGCTGTCGGCCTATGCCTCGCACGGCATCAGTGACGCACTGGCGCAGTCGCACGTGAGCACTGCAGCGCTGTATGCCTTCGGCCACGGCGTGGCACTGGCGGTGTTGGGCGCAAGCCAGCAGAACCGGGTAGGGCGGTTGGCGCTGTATGTGCTGTTGCTGGGCACCCTGCTGTTCTCCGGCAGTCTGGTCGGTGGTGCGCTCTGGCAGCTGCCGACGTCATTGGCTCCGGTCGGCGGCAGTGCGCTGATCCTGGGCTGGGTGGTGTACGGGCTCAATGCCCTGAGGCGCTGACCATGCCCCGCTTCCGCCGCGGCTTCGATGTGCAGCAGGCCCACGACTGGCTGGCCCGGCGTGACCGCCGCCTGGGCGCATGGATGAAGCGGCTGGGACCGATAGAGGCTCCGCCCGGATGGGCGAAGTCATTCGACCCGGTCGATGCGCTGGCCCGGGCGATCCTGTTCCAGCAGCTCAGCGGCAAGGCCGCCTCCACGATTGTGGGCCGGGTCGAGACGGCGATTGGCAGCACGCGTCTGCATGCCGACACGCTGGGCCGGATCGATGACGCCGCGCTGAGAGTGTGTGGAGTATCCGGCAACAAGGCGCTGGCGTTGCGCGACCTCGCGCGGCGTGAGGCCGCCGGCGAGATTCCTGACCTGCGGCGGATGTCGGTGATGGAGCACGACGCCATCATCGAGGCGCTGGTGCCGATTCGCGGCATCGGCCGCTGGACCGTGGAGATGATGCTGATGTTCCGCCTGGGCCGGCCGGACATCCTGCCGATCGATGACGTCGGCGTGCGCAAGGGCGCGCAGCGGGTGGACAAGGCCGAGGCGATGCTGACCCCGAAGGCGCTGGCCGAACGCGGTGAGAAGTGGGGGCCTTATCGGACCTACGCCAGTCTGTACTTGTGGCGGATCGCGGATTTCAGCGAGGTGCCGAAAGCCGCGACCAACCGGTCGCAGGATTGATTACGCGTCCAGCTTAGGCGCGAACGCCGGGTCATCGCTGAGGCGGGCGCGGGCCGGGCGCGTGCGTACATTGGCCATGTGGTGGTGGTAGCGGTAGGTGGCGAAGGTGCCGCGAATGGCGACGAAGCCGAACACTGCGGTGAAACCCACGCCGCTCATGTTGCCTTCGCCGGTAGTGAACTTCAGCAGCGTGCCCAGTGTTGAAAGTGCCCAGAACGCGAGCACGATGGTGGCCACTGTGCGGCTGCGCTTGTAGACCCCGAAGGCCGCGAGCATGTAGATCGACGTCAACGCCAGAACAAGGCCCAGGAGCCAGCCTTGGAGCTGCTGCATGTTGGCAAGCATGATCAGCGCCATGATCAACATCCAGATGCCGGTCAGGACCAGCAGGATCCACATGTGCTTGATCCGGCTGGTAATTTCGCTTGGGACCGCATCGCGCCAGTCGAGCTGATCAGACGCACGCGCTGCGGGTGCCACCTTGCTGGCCTGGTACGGGCTGTTGTCTTCCATGACGCGGTATCCCCCTTGGATGGTCCGCGAAGATTAACGCCAGCTATACAAAACCGAAAGAGGGGTTTCCCCGACGTCGCGCCGTAGAGCCACGCCCTGCGTGGCTGCGCGATGTCAAACGTGGTCGCAGCCACGCAGGGCGTGGCTCTACGCGCCGGTCCAGTACCAGTGCCAGGGCTCGTACACGATGCCGTGCGGGTTATCGCGCGGGTAGCTCAGCCGGAACCCATGCCCGCCGGCATTGGCCAGCAACCACGCAAATGCCGGCGTGGCCTCGAAACTCTCTTCCGCCGGCGGTTCCCCCGGGCTGCTGATATCCAGCGCACGCCCACTGTGGTGCTCGCTGTACCCCGGCGCAGCATTCACCTGCAGAATCTCCTGCACGTTCAGCCCGCGCGCACGCTTGCGCTCGAAAATGCCCAGCTGGTAATCGTGGCTGCGGTAGCCGGAGATCGCCTCCAGCGCGATGCCGTCCTGTGCCGCGTGCAGCTGCAGCCGCCGCCACGCCAGCGCGGCACCGTGCTGCAGCCACAGTGGCCGCCGGTAGCGGTCGAACCCGGCCAACCGCAGCTGCGCAGGCTCGGCTTCCAACGCCAGCCCGGTATCAGCCTCATACTGGTCCGCATCAATGCCCAGCTGCTCCAGGCGCAGTTGCAGTCCGCTGAGCGGCAGCAGGGCGGTCGGCTGTGGTCCTCGGCTGCGGCCCAGTTCAAGCCGCTCCAGCGCATCCAGCGCCTCGTCAATACCGGCCTCGCGCATCAGGTGCGGCACCAGCGGCAGCACGCCTTGCGCATTCACCACGGCAAGGTAGCGGCCATCCGCTTTGCGTCGCAGCACCCACTGCGCCTGTGCCAGCGCACGCGCGTCGGCATTGCTGCGCGCACGCAGCAGGCCGCCGGGCCACAGCTCGATATCGGCGGTGTTGGTCAGCAGGGCAGGGAAACTACGCATGCCGCCAGCTTAGCCGATCCGCCCGCATCACCGCCCATCGCCGCGTCGATCCGGCCGCGCGTCATCGCCTGCCCGTAGAGCCGGGCTTGCCCGGCTGCTCTTCAACGCCTCCAGCAGCTCCCGCGGCCGTTCCGGACTGATCAGCACCACGCTCCCATCGCCAAGCGGCAGGTAAAGCACCCGGCTGGAGTCGGTGATCAGACAGAACGCCTTGCGCCGGTCCTTCATCCGGTAGTGCCCCGACCGGAACCCAGGCATCCCGAAGCCATTGATCTTCAGCGCCGGCTTCATTTCCTCGTGCTCGGCCAGGTCCACGATGCGTGCGCTCTCAATTTCCAGTGCATCCAAGGCCACGCGCTTGCGGTAAAAAGTGGAAACCACCTCCAGCGCGTCCGCATGCAGGACGATCCGGCGCCGGAAGAACGCCCAGCTCATCGCTGCGGTAAGCAGCAGCACGAACGCCGTGGTGATGACCAGATCCATCGGCGTGCGTTCGAACCGGGACAGGTTGGCACCGATGATCAGCGCCAATGTGCCCGCCAGCGGTATCCACATCCACAGGCCGATCCAGACCGGGGCCGGTGCCACCGGGAAGTCCTTCATGTCCGACGGCGCAGTCATGGCTGCGCCTTGATCCAACGCGCCACGTCGTTGATCAACGTCGCATCCACGTGTCCCGGGCGGTTGTATTCCTCCAGCGAGCCGGGGCCCTCACCGGCGATGCCCAGGTGGTTCAGTTGATCATAGCGATGCAGCGTTGCGGTACCAGACAGCGCCTGCGACCACAGCTTCCAGTCGGTATCGATCACCTGGAAATCGCGACCGCCATGCAGGACCAGAATGGGCTGCGAAAGCGCCTTGGCATCGGCGACCGGATTCACCTGTTCCAGCGTGCGCCAGTAATGTGCCGGCAGACCTAGCGGCAACCCAGCGGGCGCTACCGGTTCAGTGCCGCGTGCCGCTGCGATCTGCACATCCAGTCGATCCATGACCGCCTGTTCCTGCGGACTGATCTGGCCGTCCAGGTTGAACAGGTAACGATGCTGTTCGGGCATCAGGTCCAGCAGCGAGCGCGCCGGTGCCGACCACAGCACCACACCGGCAACCTTGCCGGAACGGGACGCGATGCGCGGGGCCAGCATGCCGCCCTGGCTGTGTCCAATCACGTAGAGATGCCGCGCATCGACCCCGGGCGTTGAAGCGAGCAGCGCGAGGGCGGCGACCGCGTCGTCGGTGATCTCGTCATCCACGGTGAAGTCGCCGCTGAAGTCCTGCGGGCGCGCCTTGGTGCGCTTTTCGTAGCGCAATACCGCAATGCCCTGCGCAGCCAGCCCGCGCGCCACGTCCAGGAACGGGCGGTTCTGGCCGATGGTCACGTTACGGTCCTGCGGCCCGGAGCCGTGCACCAGCACCGCCGCCGGGAACGGGCCCTTGCCCACCGGCATTGCCAACGTGCCGGGCAGCGCGCCCTTGCCGCTGTCGATCTGAACCTCGCTTTCGCGGAAGGTCGCGTCGGCGGGCACGGGTGGCGGCGGTGGCGCGGCCGGCTGCACCGGCAGGAAGAACAGGCCGGCAATGCGGCCCTGCGCATCGACATTGATGACCACGTTGAACGGACCCGCGCCCAGCTGCAGTGGCTGCAGTACGGTCGGCATGCCGTGCTGCTCCACCACCCGTGCCGGACCGCGTGACTTCAGCCCGCCCAGCTGCTGCCACAGGCTCTGCAGGCGGGTTGCGGGAACGTCCTTGGCCAGCTCCGGGGTGAACATGGCTTCGGCAGCGGCGATGTCGCCGGCCTGCAGGTGGTCCAGCAATTGGCTGGCGGTCTGTTCGGGGCTGGCGGCGTGGGCGCTCATCGTGACCGACGCAAGCAGCAGGGCGAGAGAGGCGAGGCCGCTGCGCATCTCACTGCTCCTTCTTGAAGATCAATATGGCCTTGCCCATCGCCGGTGGCTGGACCACGTTGACCAGCTCCCAGCCCAGCAGTCCCTGCCGGGTGAGTTCGGTCTGGATGTCCTCCGTCCTCAAGCCGGTCCAGGTGGGTTTCACTTCTACCGTCTGATAACTCCAGCGCTTGCTCATTCCTTGTTCTCCGGCGTCGGGGTGGGTTTTGGCAGGCGTCCTGCCTTGCGCAGTGCGTCGCGCAACACGTATTCAATCTGCGCGTTGAGGCTGCGCAGCTCGTCGTCGGCCCAGCGCTGCGCCGCCGCAAGAACGTCGGCATTGATGCGAAGCGGGTAGGCTTTCTTTTCAGTCATGCGGAAGGCTCAGTACAGCCGGCTCAATACAGCGAGCCGGCGTTGACGATGGGCTGGGTGCCCCGGTCCGAGCACAGTACCGTAAGCAGGTTGCTGACCATGTGCGCCTTGCGTTCTTCATCCAGTTGCACCACGCCGTTCTTCTGCAGCTCGGCCAGTGCCATTTCGACCATGCCTACCGCACCGGCCACAATCCGCGTGCGCGCGGCGATCACCGCGTTGGCCTGCTGGCGCTGCAGCATCGCCTGGGCGATTTCCGGCGCATAGGCCAGGTGGCTGATGCGCGCATCGAGTACCTGCACGCCGGCATCGGCCAGACGCTCGGCCAGCTCGTCCTTGAGGTGCTGGGAGATTTCGTTGGCATGGCTGCGCAGCGACAGCTGGCCTTCCTCGTGCTGGTCATAGGGATAGCTGGTGGCCATCGCGCGCAGCGCCGATTCGGACTGGATGTGCACGAAGCTTTCGTAGTCGTCCACGTTGTAGACGGCCTCGGAGGCATCGACCACCTGCCAGACGATGACAGCGGCAATTTCGATCGGGCTGCCGTCGAGTTCATTGACCTTGAGCTTGCCGCTTTCAAAGTTGCGCACGCGCTGGCTGACCTTCTTCTTGGCGAAGAAGGGGTTGTTCCAGCGCAGGCCGTTGTCCTTGACGGTGCCCACGTACTTGCCGAACAGGCTGAGCACGGCCGCCTGGTTGGGCTGCACGGTGTACAGGCCGGTCAGGCTGAGCAGGGCGACGATGGCCAGCAGCACGCCGCCGAACAGCAGTCCGCCATTGACGTTGCCGCGCTCTGCACCGGCCACGAACATCCAGACGGCCACAACGAACAGAACGAGCACGCCCAGCAGGAACGGCAGGCCGGACAGGGAGCGGACGGGTTTTTCCTTCATGGCGGGGCATCCTTGGGTGGGTTTGGTATTTGATATCAAAATGATATCAGCTGTGCAAGTGCCCCCGGCCCCGGGCTGGACGCCCTAAAATGCCTTCCCGTCCCTTTGACCCCCTCGGAACGCCCCATGACCACGCTCGGTACGCCGCTGTCTCCTTCCGCCACCCGTGTGCTGCTGCTGGGCTCGGGCGAACTGGGCAAGGAGGTCGCCATCGAACTGCAGCGGCTGGGCGTGGAGGTGATCGCGGCCGACCGTTACGCCGATGCACCGGCAATGCAGGTGGCACACCGCTCGCATGTGATCGACATGCTCGACGCGATGGCGTTGCGTGCGCTGATCGCGCAGGAGCAGCCGCACCTGATCGTGCCGGAGATCGAGGCCATTCATACGGAAACCCTGGTGCAGCTGGAGCAGGAAACCGGCCAGCGGGTGGTGCCGACCGCACGTGCGGCCCGCCTGACCATGGACCGTGAAGGCATCCGTCGGCTGGCCGCGGAAACGCTGGGCCTGCCGACCTCGCCGTACCGCTTCGTCGACACCGAGGCGGAGTACCGTGCGGCCGTGGCGGCGATTGGCCTGCCGTGCGTGGTCAAGCCGGTGATGTCGTCCTCGGGCAAGGGCCAGAGCACGCTGCGCAGCGAGGCAGACATCGCGCCGGCGTGGGATTACGCGCAGACCGGCGGCCGTGCTGGCGCGGGGCGCTGCATCGTGGAAGGTTTCATCGATTTCGATTACGAGATCACGCTGCTGACCGTGCGCCATGCAGGTGGCACCTCGTTCTGTGCGGCGATCGGGCACTGGCAGAAGGACGGCGATTACCGCGAAAGCTGGCAGCCGCAGCCGATGTCGCCGCGCGCGCTGGCGCGGGCCGAAGAGATTTCGCAGGCGATCACCGACGACCTGGGTGGCTGGGGCCTGTTCGGGGTGGAGCTGTTCGTGAAGGGCGACGAGGTGTGGTTCAGCGAGGTCTCGCCGCGTCCCCACGACACCGGGCTGGTGACGCTGGCCTCGCAGGACCTTAGCGAGTTCGCGCTGCATGCGCGGGCGATCCTGGGCCTGCCGATCCCGGTCATCCGTCAGAGCGGTCCTTCCGCGTCCTGCGCAATGCTGGCGCATGGTGAAGGCGTGCCGTTCTTCAGCAACGTGGAGCAGGCGCTGGTGCATCCGGACTCGGCGCTGCGCCTGTTTGGCAAGCCGAGCGTGCATGGGCATCGCCGCGTGGGCGTCACCCTGGCGCGTGGCGCGGATATCGATGAGGCGCGGAAGATCGCGCGTGAGGCGGCCGAGGCGATCCAGATCGAGCTGCGTTCGTAATCGCGCGAACGGCGGCGCTTTTGTTTTTCCGTGCGGGGAGGCCAACGAGCAGCCCCGCTCCGGGACACGCCGCAAGTACGTCCATGTAGGCTACTCCACGGCATCCATGCCGTGGAGTGTCCCTCCGGGGGCTACTCGTTGGCCTCCCCCGAAGGTTGATCGCGACGCGGTCACATCACCGCACGTCCACCCATACCAGGTGGTGGTCACTGCCATCGGCGATCTTCGCTTCGGCACTTTCATTGGCCGGCCAGAACACGCCGCTGCTCACATACTCGAAACCCGTCGACGGCAACACGTAATCCAACCGCATGGTGCCGGCCTTCGGGCCGAAATCGCCGGTCGCGTGGAACGGCGCACCCTTGCGCACGATGCCTGCGGCCGCATAGGACGCGCTGGTCTGCTCGGCACCCACGCTGCGTGGGGTGGGGTAGCGCAGCACGCGCGCATTTTCGATCAGTTCGACGATGGCGTCGTGCTGGCCATCGCCATCCACCGGGTCGTTGTTGAGGTCGCCCAGAATCACAAAGCGCGCATCCTGCGCCAGGCCACCACACTGGCCACGGTCGTCGCACAGCCAGGGTTTGTCACCGGCCGACAGGTACTGCTGCCACAGGCGCAGTTCGTCACCGTTGCGCTGTGCATTGCGCTTTTCCGGGCCATCGAACACCGGCGGGGTGGGGTGGGAAACCAGTGCGTGCACCACGCCTTCGGGGGTTTTCACCGGCACGTCCCAGTGCGACTTGGAGGAGAGGCGCAGCTGCGACCACACCTGTGCGCTGTAGAAGGGCTTGCCGGTGCGCGGGTCGACCGGATTCACCGCCCCGGGCAGGGTGTTCCACTTCAGCAGCTGGAAGGTGCGGACCTTGGCTTCGTCGATGGGGTAGCGCGACAGCACCAGCATGCCGTACTGGCCGGGGTGCAGGCCGTAGCCCCACGCGTCGTTGCCGCGCGAGCGGCCTTCGCCGCCGACTTCGCCGTTGTTGTCCAGGTCCAGGCCGCTGGGTACGCCGGTGTTGACCGGGGCAAGGTAGCGGTAGGGGTACTTCAGCGGCTCGCCGCCGCCGGGCTGGGCGGTTTCCAGGTAGCGCTGCTGGAACAGGTCGGCGGCGCGGTGTTCGTGGTCGAAGTCGAATTCGTTCAGCAGCACCAGGTCCGGGCGGACCTGCTGCAGCACCGCGGCGATCTTGCGCGCGTGCGCGCTGTCGCCTTCCAGCTCGGCGATCAGGCCGCCGCGCTCGTCGCTGTACAGCGAGGTGTTGTAGGTGGCAATCCGCAGCGGTGCCGGCTTGGAATCAGGCATGGCGGCGGTCCGGTTCGGGGTCTGGGCGCAGCCGCTGCAGAGCAGGGCCAGGGCGAGGAACAGGGCAGGGGTCTTCATCCACCCATTTTACCTGCGTGCATTGCAGGGGCGCGTCAGCGCCCGTCCAGTTCGTCGTCGAAGTCGTGCCAGCGGCGGCCGTCGTAAGCCTCCAGCGGGCGGAAGCGGCGCTTGTAGTCCATCTTGCGGTGGTCGCGGATCCAGTAGCCCAGGTACAGGTGCGGCAGGTTCTCGCGCCGGGCCCAGGCGATCTGCTGCAGGATGCCGAAGGTGCCCAGACCACGATGCGCCTGCTCCGGGTCGAAGAAGGTGTACACCGCCGATAAGCCCTGTGCGGTGACATCGGTGACCGCCACCCCCAGCAGTTCGCCGCGATGGCCGTCATGGGCCGGCGCGCGCATTTCCAGAAACCGGCCCTGCGACCACTGCCCGATCAGGAACTGGTCGAACTCGTGCGGGCCGTGATCGTCCATGCCGCCCTGCGCGTGGCGGTGGGTGAGGTAGCGGTGGTACAGCGCGAACTGTTCGTCGGTCTGTTCGGCGGCGACGATGCGCACTTCCAGGTCGGCATTGCGGGCCAGGCAACGGCGCTGGCTGCGGTCGGGCGTGAAGCGCGCCACCGGAATGCGCACCGACACGCAGGCGTGGCAGTTGGCACAGTGCGGGCGGTAGACCAGGTCGCCGGAGCGGCGGAAGCCCCAGCTCAGCGCCATCGGGTACAGCGTGCCCAGCCGTGGATCGTGCGGATCCAGGACCAGATCTCGCGCGGCCCGGTCCGGCCAGTAGCCACAGGGGTGGTCTCCGGTCTGGAACAGTCGCAGCTCGTCGTCGCGGTCGCCGTGTATCGCCATGCCCACAGCATAGCGCCGCGCTGTCGCAGCCGCCGCGACTGTCTGCTACATGAACGCGACCGGTGCCGCTGTCAACGCGGCAGACGCTGGGGCGTTTTCCCTGGCGTGGGTGCCAACGCACCGCACAGCCAACCCCTGATACCGGAGTGATTCCATGCGCAACCGCAAACCCCTTCTGCTGCTGGCCCTGCTGATGACCACCGGCGCTGCCGGCCTGGCGGTGGCCGCTGATGCTCCCACCGCCGCTGAAAAGCCGGCCCGTGTGAAGCTGGACACCAATGGCGACGGCGTCATCGACCGCAGCGAAGCCGCCAAGGCCCCGCGCCTGGCCGAGAAGTTCGACACCCTGGATGCGAACAAGGACGGCAAGCTGTCGCGCGAGGAAATGCCACGCTGGCACGGCAAGCGCCACGGCCGTGGCCCGGGCATGCACGATCGCATGGCCAAGCTGGACGTGAACAAGGACGGCCGCATCAGCCGCGAGGAAGCCAAGGCTGATCCGCGCCTGGCCGAACGCTTCGACAAGATGGACCTCAACAAGGACGGATACCTGGACAAGGCCGACCGCGAGCTGGGCATGAAGCAGCACCGTGATGCGTGGTTTGCCGCCGCTGACACCAACAAGGACGGCAAGCTGAGCAAGGCTGAGTTTGATGCCGCCAAGTCGCCGTTCGGCGGCCCGCGCGGTGGCAAACCGCCGGTGCACTGATCCGTAGAGCCGGGCTTGCCCGGCTGCTTCAAAACCCGAACAACGCCGGTCGTCGACCGGCGTTGTTCATTGCCGGGCAAGCCCGGCACTACCCAACCTTGAGCACCACCACCGCGCCCACCATGCCGAGCGTCAGGATGTTCAGCAGCACCACGCCGGTGCGCCCATACATCGACTCATACCACCAGTTGGTGCCAGTACGCCCGCGCCGCGCATTGTCGCGGGCGATCAAGGGTTTCATGATCCGCTGCAGCGTCACCAGGCACTGATAGTTGACCACGCAGACGCCGGAGAACGCGGCGGCAAAGGCGACCCAGACCGGGGCCTGGAGAACGGTCAGCACCAAAGTCGCCAGACAGGCCACCAGCGAAACGCCGGTGCTGGAGTGCACGAATCGCATGATCTTCCGGCGCTCGTCGGGATGCTCGGCAAACGACAGCAGGTAGCGTCCGCCGAGATAGCTGAGTGCCACGGCACCGACCGTGGCGACGATCATCGTGGTCAGGACATGGCCGGTCACCAACAACTGACTCTGCTCCGCTGCGGCCGTCAGCGAGGCCACGGCGGTGCCGCTGGTGACACTGGCACCGCCCAGGCCGAACTTGCTGCCGCCCACGCTGGTGCTGAGCAGGATCGCCGCACTGGCGGTACCCGGTGCCGTCACCATCACCATCGACACCACCGCCGTGGCGAACGCCGCGCTCGGCGCGCTGCTGCGTGCGAACTCGCCGAAGCGACGCAGCATTTCCTCGCGCACGGTAGCGCGGGCTCGGGACAGGCGCTTGCGCACGGCGGCGTCGCTCAGTCCCAGCAGGTCGGCGACCTGCTGCGAGCTCTGGCCTTCACGGTAGTACAGCAGCAGGGTTTCACGGCTGTCTTCGGGCAGCGCGGAAATGATTTCTTCGGCGGCCAGTTCCTCTTCCACCCGCTGCAGGTGCCCGGGCGCGTCCGGACTGGGATCCGCTGCCATGCCGATGGCGATGTCTGCTGCCTCGCCCGACAGCGGGCGGTTACGGTTGGCGCGCAGCCAGTCGCGGGCCAGGTTGCGGGTGATCTGGCGCAGCCAGGGCAGGAAGCTGGCGTGGTTGTGCAGATGCGAAAGCTGCTGCCAGGCCTTGATGAAGGCCTCCTGGGCAATGTCCTCGCTGGCCTGCACGTCACGGGTGATGGCCAGGGCAATGGCGGTCACGGTGTTCTGGCAGGCCAGCACGATGCGGCCATAGGACTGCTGGCAGCCCCCGGTAGCGGCGGGCAGCTCGCGTTCCAGGGTGAGGGTCAATGGGTGCGAAGCGGTCAGCGTGTCCAGCGTCATGGCGTCTTTCCCCAGCGGGTGATGTGACTATGACGCGGATTGGGGAAGAATGTGACCGTAGAGCCACGCCCTGCGTGGCTGCGCTCCGTTCCCGGGTCATGAACGCCTGATCCCGGTTTCGATCATTCATAAACGCCGGTGGTCGGTCCGGTCGCCTGCCACCCCGTCTTCGGGGGCTTGTGCCGCGCTGCGCGCGGGTACCACGCATGGCGTGGTACCTACGAATTGTTACGTGCGCAGGACGATGGCGTTGTGGCTTACGGTTGCGTTACCGGGGTTACCCGCACACGGACCTCTTCTTCTTCCGGAGCCGTTGGGACGGGTTGCGGTTGCTGTTGCTGTTGCACGGCTGGCACCGGCGCAGCCGGCGGCGGGGCGCTGCGGTGGCGCATCGTGATGAACATGGCGACCGCGCCGATCACCAGCAGCAGGCCGATGCGGATGCGCCAGCCCCAGTTGCGGGCCGGGGCGGCTTCGGCCGCTTCGGGGCGGAAAGCGTACTCGGCAGTGGGGTGGTCGCGGCGGGTGGTGTCCAGCAGACGGGCGTCGCGCAGGATCTCGCGGGCGCGCGGCTGGTCGTTGGCGTGCACCACCCACAGCGTGGGGTGGGTGCTGGCCTTGCTGGTGTCCAGATAGCTGAACTGGCTGCCGCGCTTGCTGTGATACGAGCGGCCGTTGGTGATGCGCACTTCGATACCCGCATCGCGCAGCAGCTGGGCCACGCCTTCCACGGTTTCCACGCGCTGGCTGGTGAAAATCTGACGCATGGGGTTACTCCTTGGCCGGCACGGCGGCCGCAGCGCTGCTGTCTTCCACGACGCGGATCAGGCCTTCCTGCGCGGTGCTGGCAACCAGCACGCCGTGGCGGTTGAAGAACTGGCCGCGCGCCAGTCCGCGTGAATCCTGCGCGCTGGGGCTGTCCAGTGAATACAGCAGCCAGTCGTCGGCGCGGAACGGGCGGTGGAACCAGATCGCATGGTCCAGCGAGGCCATCTGCACGTGCGGCTGGTAATAGCTGATGCCGTGCGGAAAGGTCGCGGTGCCGAGCAGGTGGAAATCGGAGGCATAGGCCAGCAGCGCCTGGTGCAGTTCCGGTGCGTCGCCGACTTTCTCATTCAGACGCAGCCACACCTGGTGGTAAGGCGGGCGCTTGGGCGGGTGCAGTTCATCGCGCGGGTACACGTGGCGGAACTCGAACGGGCCACCGCGCGACAGCCAGCGCTGCACCTTGATCGGCAGCCGCTCCAGTACTTCCGGCGGCAGTGGGCGGTTCGGTTCGATGTCTTCCGGCTGCGGCACTTCCGGCATCTTCTGCTGGTGCTCGGCCCCGGTTTCAGCCTGCTGGAACGAGGCGGCGCAGAAGAAGATCACCTTGCCGTGCTGGATCGCGGTGACCCGGCGCACCGAGAAGCTGCCGCCGTCGCGGGTGCGGTCCACGTCATAGACGATGGGGTGGTCGATGTTGCCGGCGCGGAGGAAATAGGCGTGCAGGGAATGCACATGGCGGCCGTTTTCCACCGTGGCCTGCGCCGCCGACAGCGCCTGGCCCAGCACCTGCCCGCCGAACACGTACTTGGTGCCGATGTCACGGCTCTGGCCGCGGAACAGGTTGTCTTCCAGCCGCTCCAGCGAGAGCAGGTCAATCAGCTCGGAAACGACGGGTTCTTGCGGCTGGGACAAGGCGGCGGCCTGGTGGTGGAACGGAGGGGAATTATACCGGCCCTTATCCCTTCCCGATCCGCGCCACCAACGCCTGCAACGCATTCTGCGCATCCGGCGCGTACCAGGCCTCGACGAACCGGTCCAGCTGGATCAGCTCCGGGGCCAGCGCCTCGTGCAGGTCGGCGCGGGCAATCGCGCGGGTCAGCTGCATCGGCTGGCGCGGCAGCTTCAGCAACTGCTGCAGCCAGGCCAGCGCCCGGGCCACCACCTGGTCGCCGTCCGCCAGTTCATCCACCAGCCCGATCTGCAGGGCCTGTTCGGCCGGCACCAGCGCGCCGGTGGTCAGCAGCACGCTGGCGCGGTGCGGGCCCACCACCCGGCGCAGCAGGCGCTGGATGCCCTCCGGGGCGACCAGCCCGACCTGCACCTCGTTCAGACCAATGCCGTAAGGGCGGGCCGGGTCGGTGCTGCGCGCCATCACCCGGTAGTCGCAGCACAACGACAGCACGCAGCCGCCGGCCGGGGCGTGGCCGGTGATCGCCGCCACCACCGGGATGCGGCTCTCGGCAATGGTGCGTACCGCGCCGAAGAAGGCGTTCCAGCTGTCCAGCAGCTTGTGTTTGTCATCACCGTGCGAGAGCAGGTGCGGCACGTCCATGCCGCCGGTGAAGATGCGTTCGCTGCCCGACAGAATCACCCCGTGCGCGTCCTCGGCCATGGCCAGTTCAACGGCATGGATCAGCTGCCGGCACAGTTCGGTGTCCAGCGCATTGACCGGCGGGCGCGCCAGGCGCAGCTCGCGGATGGGGCCATGGTTGATCACCTCGATAAGCGTCGTCATGCTGCGGTCTCGTTGCGGACGGGAAACTGAGGCGATGATAACCAAACCATTCGTGGGCGTATTGTTGGCGTTGTGTGCGGGCGCAGCATCTGCGGCCGAGCCGGCCTGTGTGGTGCTGGAGCAGGGATGGGTACGGCTGCCGCCTGTGCAGATGCCGATGGCGGCGGGTTATGGGGTGATCCACAACCGCTGCAAGCAGGCGGTGACGGTGGTGGCCGCAGGCAGCAAGGCATTTGCCGACGTGACGCTGCATGAGACCACCGTGGTCAATGGCGTCAGCCGTATGCGCGAAGTGGAGCGGTTGCCGATTGCAGCTGGGGCGAGGGTGGAGCTCAAGCCCGGTGGGCTGCATCTGATGTTGATGCAGCCGGCGGTGACGTTGGCGGAGGGCAGGGAGGTGCCGCTGCGGCTGAGCCTGGAGGACGGCCGCAAGGTGGATGGGGTGTTGCAGATCCGGTAGGGACGCGCCATGCGCGTCCATCGCGGTGACCGATCAACCGCAGGCGCTGCGGATTGCCTCCGGCAGCGCGGCGCTCTTGCCGGTCTGCGTATCCATCCACACCACCACCACGTTGCCATCCGAATACAACGTCGCCTCGTTCTTCTGATCAACGATGCGATGCCCGATGGTGACGCTGCTGTTGCCCAGCCGCTCCACGAACAACTCCACCACGATGTCGTTCGGCCACACGATCGGCGCGCGGTAATTGACGTTGGTCGCCGCCACCACCGGCGCGATGCGGTCGGTCATCGACACGCCTTCGACACCCAGCATCCAGCGCACGCGCGCTTCTTCCAGGTAGGAAATGTACTTGGCGTTGTTGACGTGGCCCATGCTGTCCATGTCGCGCCAGCGCACGCTGATCGGTACGCGGGCCAGGATCTTGTGTTCGCTGCTCATCAGGCCTTCTTCTTTTTCTTCGTGGTGGCAGGGCTGCTCTTGCTGGCCTTGCCAGTGGTCTTGGCGGCGGCCGCCTTCTTCGCCGGCTTCTCCGGCTTCACCTTGCGCGGCGGGCGGGCGTCAGGCTTGTTGGCCACGGCGGCCGGCCGCTCAGGGCGCGCGCTGGTCGAGGGCAGCATCTTGGCCAGGAACTGGCCGGTGTACGAATCCGGGTGCGCGGCCACGTCTTCCGGCGTGCCGGTGACCAGGATGGTGCCACCGCGGTGGCCACCTTCCGGCCCCAGGTCGACGATCCAGTCCGCGGTCTTGATCACGTCCAGGTTGTGCTCGATCACCACCACCGTGTTGCCTTCGTCGCGCAGCTTGTGCAGCACGCCCAGCAGTGCCTCGATGTCGTGGAAGTGCAGGCCGGTGGTTGGTTCGTCCAGGATGTACAGGGTGCGTCCGGTATCGCGGCGCGACAGTTCCTTGGACAGCTTCACGCGCTGTGCTTCACCGCCGGACAGCGTGGTCGCGCTCTGGCCCAGCTTGATATAGCTCAGGCCCACGTCAACCAGCGTTTCCAGCTTGCGCGCGATGCTCGGCACCGGTTCGAACAGCTTCAGTGCATCTTCGACGGTCATTTCCAGCACGTCGTTGATGTTGTAACCCTTGTACAGGATCTCCAGCGTTTCGCGGTTGTAGCGCTTGCCGTGGCAGACATCGCAGGGCACGTACACGTCCGGCAGGAAGTGCATCTCCACCTTGATCAGGCCATCGCCCTGGCAGGCCTCGCAGCGTCCGCCACGCACGTTGAAGCTGAAACGGCCCGGCGAATAGCCGCGCGCACGCGCTTCCGGCACCTGCGCATACAGCTCGCGCAACGGCGTGAACAGCCCGGTGTAGGTGGCCGGGTTCGAGCGCGGGGTGCGACCGATCGGCGACTGGTCGATGTCCACCACCTTGTCGAACAGGTCCAGGCCATCGACCGACTTGTACGGCGCGATCGCGTGCGAGGCTCCGTTGATCTCGTTGGCGGCCAGCGAGAACAACGTGTCGTTGATCAGCGTCGACTTGCCCGAACCGGACACGCCGGTGATGCAGGTCAGCAGGCCCGACGGAATGTCCAGGTCCACGCCCTTGAGGTTGTTGCCGCTGGCCCCGCGCAGGCGCAGGGTCATCTTCGGGTTGGGCTTGTGCCGGCGTGCCGGAATCTCGATGGCGCGCTTGCCCGACAGGTACTGACCGGTCAGCGAGCGCGGTGCCTCCAGAATGTCCTGCAGCGTGCCCTGGCCGACGATCTCGCCGCCGTGCACGCCCGCGCCCGGACCGATGTCCAATACGTAGTCGGCGAGGCGGATCGCGTCTTCGTCATGCTCGACCACGATCACCGTGTTGCCCAGGTCGCGCAGGCGGGTCAGGGTGCCGAGCAGGCGCTCGTTGTCGCGCTGGTGCAGGCCGATGGAGGGCTCGTCCAGCACATACATCACGCCGACCAGGCCGGCACCGATCTGGCTGGCCAGACGGATGCGCTGCGCTTCGCCGCCCGACAGGGTGTCGGCCTTGCGCTCCAGGGTGAGGTAGTCCAGACCCACGTCGACCAGGAAGCCGAGGCGTTCGCCGATTTCCTTGACGATCTTGGCCGCGATCTCGCCGCGCCAGCCGGGCAGGGTCATCGTGCTGAAGAACTTCAGTGCCTCATCAATCGGCAGCACCACCAGTTCCGGCAGGGCGCGGTCGGCCACGAACACATTGCGCGCGGCCTTGTTCAGGCGCTGGCCGTGGCAGTCCGGGCAATCGTGTTCGCTGATGTACTTGGCCAGCTCTTCCTGCACCGCCGCCGACTCGGTTTCCTTGTAGCGGCGTTCCAGGTTCGGAATGATGCCCTCGAAGCGGTGCTTGCGCTGGGTGCGCCCGCCGGCTTCGGTGAAGTAGGTGAAGGTGATGGTTTCATCGCCGCTGCCGTACAGCACCGCCTGACGCACGTCTTCCGGCAGGCTCTGCCAGGGCGCGTCAACGTCGAACTTGTAGTGCTTGGCCAGCGAGGCGATCAGTTGGAAGTAGTACGCATTGCGGCGGTCCCAGCCGCGCACCGCGCCGGCCGAGAGCGACAGCTCCGGGTGCACCACCACGCGCGACGGGTCGAAGAACTCGGCCAGACCCAGCCCGTCGCAGCCCGGGCAGGCTCCGATCGGGGAGTTGAACGAGAACAGGCGCGGTTCCAGTTCCGGCAGCGAGTAGTCGCACACCGGGCAGGAGTACTTGGACGAGAACAGCACCGGCTCGGTGCCTTCCACATCCAGCGACTGCACCGACACCATGCCATCGCCCAGCTTCAGTGCGGTTTCAAAGCTCTCGGCCAGGCGCTGCTTGATGTCCTCGCGCGGGCGGAAGCGATCGATCACCGCTTCAATGGTGTGCTTCTGGCGCAGCGCCAGCGGCGGCACCGCGTCGATCTCATGCAGCACGCCGTCCACACGCACGCGCACGAAACCCTGCGCGCGCAGCTGGTCGAACACCTGGGCGTGCTCGCCCTTGCGCTCGCGGATCACCGGGGCCAGCAGCATGTAGCGCTGCTCCGGGTCCAGGGTGAGCACGTGGTCGACCATCTGGCTGACCGTCTGCGCTTCCAGCGGGTAGCCGTGGTCCGGGCAGCGCGGGCTGCCGACGCGGGCGTACAGCAGGCGCAGGTAGTCGTAGATCTCGGTGATCGTGCCGACGGTCGAACGCGGGTTGTGCGAGGTCGACTTCTGCTCGATCGAGATCGCCGGGGAGAGGCCCTCGATATGGTCCAGGTCCGGCTTTTCCATCACGCTCAGGAACTGCCGGGCATACGCCGACAGCGACTCCACGTAACGGCGCTGGCCTTCGGCGTAGATGGTGTCGAAGGCCAGCGACGACTTACCCGAGCCGGACAGGCCGGTGATGACAATCAGCTTGTCGCGGGGCAGGTCGAGATCGATGTTCTTGAGATTGTGCGTCCGCGCGCCGCGGATGCGGATGTAATCCATCGCCATGGGGGAGGGGATCCGTAGTGGGGCAGTGGGGCAAGCGAAGACGCCAATCGGTCAGCCTACCGAGCTTGGGATTTGGGGGCAATCGGCGACATTGCCAGCCCCCTGTCTCACCCCGTGCGACCGGCCCGGCCGGTTTCCTGAACGGGATTCAGGCGGCAGTGGGTCAGGGCAGGGGGTGGGTTGACCCGGACCGGGGTGAATGCGTAAAATCCCGCTTCTGTCCGCCCTCGACGGCGGCAGTCCAAGACCACAATAACTACAGAGGAAGTCTGGTCATGTACGCAGTACTGGTCACCGGCGGTAAGCAATACCGCGTCGCGCAGGGTGAAACCCTCCGCGTTGAAAAGCTCGAAGCCGACGTCGGCAGCGAGATCAAGTTCGACAACATCCTGCTGCTGGGCGACAGCGACGGCATCAAGCTGGGCGACGCGCTGAAGGGCGCTTCGGTCACCGCCAAGGTCGTGTCCCAGGGTCGTGCTGACAAGGTCCGGATCATCAAGTTCCGTCGCCGTAAGCACCACATGAAGCGCCAGGGTCACCGTCAGTACTACACCGAAATCGAGATCACCGGCGTTGCCGGTGGTAACAAGTAATAAGGAGAAGCAGTCATGGCACATAAAAAGGGCGTAGGCTCCTCGCGCAACGGTCGCGACTCCAACCCGAAGTACCTCGGCGTGAAGATCTTCGGTGGCCAGGCCATCGACGCCGGCAACATCATCGTGCGTCAGCGCGGCACCCAGTTCCACCCGGGTACCGGCGTTGGCCTCGGCCGTGACCACACCCTGTTCGCTCTGATCGACGGCAAGGTGGAGTTCTCGGTGAAGGGCCCGAAGAAGCGTCGCACCGTCAGCGTCGTCGCCGAAGCCTGATCTTCGCGATACGCAGGCACCCGCGCCTGGCGCGTGGGGTAGCCGACAAAAGCCCCGCTTCCAGCGGGGCTTTTGTTTTCCCGGCATCCGAGCCGGGCATCTTTTAGACTTGCGGTGGGGCATCCTGGGCCCGCCGCCTCCAGTTGGCATCCAGAATCATGAAACTTGTAGACGAAGCAGAAATCCAGGTCATTGCCGGCAATGGCGGTAACGGCTGCGTCGGTTTCCGTCGCGAGAAGTTCATTCCGCTGGGTGGCCCGGACGGCGGCGACGGCGGCAACGGCGGCAGCGTGTACATCCGCGCCGACGAAAACCTGAACACCCTGGTCGACTTCCGCCATGAGCGCATCTTCAAGGCGCAGCGCGGCGAAAATGGCATGGGCCGCCAGGCCTACGGCAAGGGCGGTGAAGACCTCACCATCACCGTGCCGGTCGGCACCGTGGTGATCAACGTCGCCACCGACGAAGTCATCGGCGACCTGACCCAGCACAACGACCGCCTGCTGGTCGCCAAGGGCGGCCGCGGCGGCCTGGGCAACATGCACTTCAAGAGCTCCACCAATCGCTCGCCGCGCCAGGCGCTGCCGGGCGAAGAGGGCGAGGAGCGCCTGCTCAAGCTGGAGCTGAAGCTGCTGGCTGACGTCGGCCTGCTGGGATTCCCGAATGCCGGCAAGAGCACCCTGATCCGCGCCGTGTCCGCAGCCACCCCCAAGGTGGCCGATTACCCGTTCACCACGCTGTATCCCAACCTGGGCGTGGTCCGGGTGGAGAACTACCGCAGCTTCGTCATCGCCGACATTCCGGGGCTGATCGAAGGTGCGGCCGATGGTGCCGGCCTGGGCGCGCAGTTCCTGCGTCACCTGCAGCGCACCCGCCTGCTGCTGCACCTGGTGGACATCTCCCCGATGGAAGGCGGCGTGGAAGGCATTTCGCCGGTGGAGCAGGTGCGTGCCATCGAGCGCGAGCTGGAAAAGCACGACCCGGAGCTGCTGGACAAGCCGCGCTGGCTGGTGCTGAACAAGGCCGACCTGATGTTCGAGGATGAAGCCAAGGCCGCGGCCGAGCAGATCGTCGCCGAGCTGGGCTGGACCCAGCCCTGGTACCTGGTCTCGGCGCTGGGTCGCGAAGGCACCTGGCCGATCATGAACCAGGTGATGGCGTTCTTTGACCGCCAGAAAGAAGAAGAGGCGGATGCGCGCGATGCGCTCTGAGCGCCTCCACGCACACGTGAAAAACCCGGCCTCGGCCGGGTTTTTCTGTGGCGCGCTGGATCACGTGCGCTTCTGCCGGGCATGGCCCGGCACTACATTTGCGGGCACAACAAAAAACCCGGTCTATGCCGGGCTTTTGCGTTCTGCCGTAGTGCCGGGCCATGCCCGGCAATCCAGCAGCAACCACGCCGTATCAGGCGGCCTTGAGGGCCTTGATGCGGGCGGTCAGACGGCTCTTATGACGAGCAGCCTTGTTCTTGTGGATCAGACCGCGCGAGCTGAAACGGTCGAGGATCGGCTGGGCGACGGCGAAGGCTGCCTCGGCGCCGGCGGCGTCATTGGCATCCAGAGCCTTGATCACCTTCTTGACAGCGGTGCGCAGCATCGAACGCTGAGCCGTGTTGCGCGCGTTGCGCACGACGGTCTGCTTGGCGCGCTTCTTGGCGGACTTGATATTGGCCACAGTGGTGGTTTCCTGAAAAATCGGTGTAATGGGAACAGCAAGCTGGAAAGTATGATGGCTCGAAAAATGTACGTCAAGTCAATTGTCAAGAGGGAACACGGGTGAGTTCACCAAGGATGTTGCGCGGGCTGCTGTCGTTCAGCAGCATGACCATGATTTCCCGCGTCCTGGGCCTGGTCCGCGACCAGGTCATCACCACCACGTTCGGCACCAATGCGGTGACCGACGCATTCTGGGTGGCCTTCCGGGTGCCCAATTTCCTGCGCCGGTTGTTCGCCGAGGGCTCGTTCGCCACCGCGTTCGTGCCGGTGTTCACGGAAGTGAAGGAAACCCGCCCGCATGCCGAACTGCGCGAACTGATGTCGCGCGTGGCCGGCACCCTGGGCGGGGTGCTGATGGTGGTCACCGCGCTGGCGCTGATCTTCGCCCCGCAGCTGGCCTCGCTGTTCTCCAGCGGGGTGGACACCGACCCGGTCAAGCACGGGCTGCTGGTGGACCTGTTCCGCCTGACCTTCCCGTTCCTGCTGTTCGTGTCGCTGACGGCGCTGGCCGGGGGCGCGCTGAACAGCTTCCAGAAGTTCGCGATGCCGGCGCTGACCCCGGTCATCCTCAACCTGTGCATGATCGCTGGCGCGCTCTGGCTGGCCCCGCAGCTGGGTGGCACCCCCGAGAAGCAGATCCTGGCGCTGGGCTGGGCGGTGCTGGCCGCCGGCCTGCTGCAGCTGCTGTTCCAGCTGCCCTCGCTGAAGGGCATCAACCTGCTGACCCTGCCGCGCTGGGGCTGGCGGCACCCGGGCGTGCGCAAGGTGCTGACCCTGATGGTGCCGACCCTGTTCGGTTCTTCGGTGGCGCAGATCAACCTGCTGCTGGACACCGTGATCGCCGCCCAGCTCACCGACGGCTCGCAGTCCTGGCTGTCGCTGGCCGACCGCTTCCTGGAGCTGCCGCTGGGGGTGTTCGGCGTCGCACTGGGCACGGTGATCCTGCCGGCGCTGGCCCGCCATCATGTCAGTACCGACAAGGCCGGGTTCTCCAATGCGCTGGACTGGGGCCTGCGCACCACGCTGCTGATCGCGGTGCCGGCCATGCTCGGCCTTGTGCTGCTGGCCGAGCCGCTGATCGCCACGTTGTTCCAGTACCGCCAGTTCACCGCCTTCGACACCCGCATGACCGCGCTGTCGGTGTACGGGCTGGCCGCCGGCCTGCCGGCCTTCGCCCTGCTCAAGGTAGTGCTGCCGGCGTTCTACGCCCGCCAGGACACCCGCACCCCGGTGCGCGCCGGCATTGCCGCGCTGGTCGCCAACATGGTGTTCAACTTCGCCCTGCTGGCCGTGCTGTACCACGTGATGGTGCCGGATGCGCTGAAGGCCCAAGGGGTGATGGCGGCGCTGGGCAAGCAGCCCGGCCTGCACCTGGCCCTCGGCATTGCCAGCGCCATGTCCAGCTACCTGAACCTCGGCCTGCTCTGGTACTGGCTGGGCAAAACCGATGTGTACGAGCGCAAGCCCGGCTGGGCCGGCTATGTCACCCGGCTGGCGCTGGCCTGCGCGGCCATGGTGGCGGTGCTGCTGGCCTTGCTGTACAGCATGCCCGGCTTCACCGGCATGGATAAGTGGCACCGGATCGGCAACCTGGCCTTGCTGGTCGGCGGCGGCGGCCTCACCTATCTGGTGGCGCTGGTCGCGATGGGCTTCCGCCCCCGTCACCTGCGCGAACACTGAATCGCCCCGTTGGCCCCCGGTGAATCGCCGCCGTCCCGTAGAGCCACGCCCTGCGTGGCTGCCCTTGACGCCCCGGCTATACTTGCCGGTCATACCAAGCAACACAGTGGCCTGGGTGGGCCGGATAACCAGTAGATGAGCAGGCTGTTCAGAAGCATCGAAGGCGGGCGTCTGTTCCCGCACGGAAGCGTGGTCTGCATCGGCGCGTTCGACGGCCTGCACCTGGGCCATCGTGCGCTGGTGCGCCACGCCGTCGCGCGTGCCCGCGCGCTGGGCGTCCCCGCCGTGGTGGTGGCGTTCGAGCCGCTGCCGCGCGAGTACTTCGCCCAGGGCGAACCGCCGCCGCGCCTGACCCTGGCCCGCGACAAGGTCGCCGGGCTGACCGAACTGGGCGTGGACGCCATCGGCCTGCTGCGTTTCGACGCGCGCATGGCGGCGATGTCTGCTGAAGCCTTCGTTGAACAGCTGCTGGTGCATCGTCTGGGTGCCCGCGAAGTCTGGATCGGCCCGCAGTTCTGCTTCGGCAACCGCCGCCGCGGCGATCTGGCCCTGCTGCAGGCCATGGGCGAGCAGCACGGCTTCACCGCCGGCGCGATCGACCCGGTCGACCTGCACGGCGAGCGCATTTCCGCCACCCGCATCCGCCAGTTGCTGCGTGAAGGCAACTTCGCCCATGCCGGCGACCTGCTCGGTCGCCCGTATGCGATCGGGGGCAGGGTAGTGCGCGGGCGTCAGCTCGGTCGCACCCTGGGCTTCCCCACCGCCAACCTGCGCTTCCCGAAGACGCCTGCACTGGCCGGCATCTATGCCACCTGGGTGCACGGCGTGTTCGACCAGCCGTGGCCGTCGGTGTCCAGCTTCGGCACCCGTCCCACCGTGGAAGGCGTCGAGCCGCTGCTGGAAGCCCACCTGTTCGACTTCCAGGGCGACCTGTACGGTCGGCACATCCAAGTTGAATTCGTCGCCAAACTGCGCGATGAAGAGAAGTTCCATGATCTGGCCGCGTTGACCGACCAGATGCACCGTGACGCCGACCAGGCCCGTCACATCCTTTCCGAACACAGATTGCGAGCCACTGCGTGAGCCAGGACTACAAAGCCACCCTTCATCTGCCAGCCACTGAATTCCCGATGCGCGGCGACCTGCCCAAGCGCGAGCCGGGCATTCTGTCGCGCTGGGAAGACGAGGGCCTGTACGCCCGCCTGCGCGAAAACGCGCAGGGTCGCCCGCTGTTCGTGCTGCACGACGGCCCGCCGTACGCCAACGGTCAGATCCACCTCGGCCACGCGGTCAACAAGATCCTCAAGGACATCATCGTCAAGTCGCGCTATCTGGCCGGCTTCGATGCGCCCTATGTGCCGGGCTGGGACTGCCACGGCCTGCCGATTGAAATCGCGGTGGAAAAGAAGTGGGGCAAGGTCGGCACCAAGCTCGACGCCGTTGCCTTCCGCCAGAAGTGCCGTGAGTACGCCGAAGAACAGATCGAACTGCAGCGCCGCGACTTCAAGCGCCTGGGCGTGATCGGCGACTGGGACAACCCGTACAAGACCCTCAGCTTCGATTTCGAAGCCAACGAGATCCGCGCGCTGGCCAAGGTGGTCGCCAACGGTCACCTGCTGCGCGGTGCCAAGCCGGTGTACTGGTGCTTCGACTGCGGCTCGGCGCTGGCCGAGGCGGAAATCGAATACCAGGACAAGACCTCGCCCGCCATCGACGTAGCCTACGCCGCGCGTGATTCGCAGCAGCTGGCCGCCGCCTTCGGCGTGACCCTGCCGGCCGGCGTGGAAGTGGCGGTGCCGATCTGGACCACCACCCCGTGGACGCTGCCGGCCTCGCTGGCCGTTTCGCTGGGCGCGGAAATCGAATATGCCCTGGTGGAAGGCCCGGCCCACAACGGCCAGCCGCGCTGGCTGGTGCTGGCCTCGGCGCTGGCCGAGCGCGCGCTGGCCCGCTACGGCGTTGACAGCCTGGTGGTGCATGGCCATGCCACCGGTGCGGCGCTGGAAAACCTGCTGCTGGCGCATCCGTTCTACCCCGAGCGCGATATCCCGCTGCTCAATGGCGACCACGTCTCCGACGCCGACGGTACCGGTGCGGTGCATACCGCCCCCGGCCACGGCCAGGAAGACTATGCGGTGTGCCTGAAGTACGGCTTGGTGGAGAAGTACAACGCCGGCCAGATCAATCCGGTCGATGGCGCGGGCGTGTACCTGCCGTCGACCCCGCCCGCCGGTGACCTGGTGCTGGCCGGCCAGCACATCTGGAAGGCGCAGCAGCCGATCATCGACGTGCTGCGTGCCAGCGGCGCGCTGCTGGCGTTCGTGGAAATCGTGCACAGCTATCCGCACTGCTGGCGCCACAAGAAGACCCCGCTGGTGTTCCGTGCCACCCCGCAGTGGTTCATCTCGATGGAGCAGGCCAACCTGCGCCGCGACGCACTGGCCGCCATCGACACCGTCGGCTGGTTCCCGAGCTGGGGCAAGGCGCGCATCGCCAGCATGGTCGAAGGCCGTCCCGACTGGACCATCTCGCGCCAGCGCACCTGGGGCGTGCCGATCGCGCTGTTCATCCACCGTGAAACCGGCGAGCCGCATCCCAACACCGTGGCGCTGATGAACCAGGTCGCCGACCGCGTGCAGGCCGAAGGCATCGACGTGTGGTACTCGCTGGACGCCGCCGAGCTGCTGGGCGATGAAGCCGCGCAGTACGAGAAGGTCACCGACATCCTCGACGTGTGGTTCGATTCCGGCGTCACCCACGAAGGCGTGCTGCTGGCGCGTGGCTTCGGCAAGCCGGCTGATCTGTACCTGGAAGGGTCCGATCAGCACCGCGGCTGGTTCCAGTCCTCGCTGCTTACCGGCGTGGCCATCGACAAGCATGCCCCGTACAAGCAGTGCCTCACCCACGGCTTCACCGTGGACGAGCACGGCCGCAAGATGTCCAAGTCGCTGGGCAACGGCATCGAGCCGCAGGAAATCATGAAGACCCTGGGCGCGGACATCCTGCGCCTGTGGATCGCCTCGGCTGACTACAGCAACGAAATGTCGCTGTCGCAGGAAATCCTCAAGCGCAATGCGGATGCCTATCGCCGCCTGCGCAACACCGCGCGCTTCCTGCTCGGCAACCTGGACGGTTTCGATCCGGCCCAGCATCTGGTGGCACCGGCCGACATGGTCGCGCTGGACCGCTGGATCGTGCACCGTGCCTGGGAAGTGCAGGAGAAGATCAAGGCGTCGTACACGGCCTACAACATGGCCGAGATCGTCCAGCTGCTGCTGAACTTCTGCAGCGTGGACCTGGGCTCGCTGTACCTGGACGTCACCAAGGACCGCCTGTACACCATGCCGGTGGATTCGCGCGGCCGCCGTTCGGCGCAGACCGCGATGTACCACATCGCCGAAGCGTTCACCCGCTGGGTGGCCCCGATCCTGACCTTCACCGCCGACGAGCTGTGGGGTTACCTGCCGGGCACGCGGGGCGACAACGTCCTGTTCTCCACCTGGTACGAGGGCCTGGCCCCGCTGCCGGCCGATGCACCGCTGAACGCCGCTGATTTCGACCAGCTGCTGGCCGTGCGTGAGCAGGTCGCCAAGGTGCTGGAACCGATGCGCGCCAACGGGGCCATCGGTGCTGCGCTGGAGGCGGAGATCACCATCGCCGCAAATGAAGAAACCGCCACGCGTTGGGCCCCGCTGGCCGACGAGCTGCGTTTCCTGTTCATCAGTGGCGATGTCAGCGTGCGTCCGGCAACCACCGACGAGGTGTTCGTCAGCGCCCAGCCCACTGAAAAGCAGAAGTGCGTGCGTTGCTGGCACTACCGCGCCGACATCGGCGTGGTCGCCGCCCATCCGGAACTGTGCGGTCGTTGCGCCAGCAACGTCGACGGTGCCGGCGAAAACCGCAGGTGGTTCTGATGACCGGTTCGCGCGTGCGTCCCAATGCGCTGGTGTGGCTGCTGCTGTCGGCGGCCATCATCGGCCTGGATCAGTGGTCCAAGGCCTGGGTGCTGTCCAGCCTGCCCGAGTTCGAGCCGGTGGCCGTCATCGACGGCTTCTGGAACTGGTACCGCACCTACAACACCGGTGCGGCGTTCAGTTTCCTGAGTGACGCCGGTGGCTGGCAGCTGTGGTTCTTCACCGCGCTGGCGGTGGGCATCAGCGGCCTGATGGCGTTCTGGCTGTCGCGCACCCCGCGCGGCCACTGGCGCAGCGCCGCCCCGTACGCACTGGTGATCGGCGGGGCCATCGGCAACGTCATCGACCGCCAGGTGCATGGTCACGTCGTGGACTTCATCCAGTGGTACATCGGTGACCATTACTGGCCCGCGTTCAACATTGCCGACGCCGCCATCGTGGTTGGTGCCATCGGTATTGCTGTGTTCGGCCTGTTTGACGGCAAGTCCGCCAAAAAGGCGGATAATGCCAACCCGTAACATCAAGCCGGCGCTGGCCGGGAGACCTGTCTGATGGATGTGCTGCTTGCCAACCCGCGTGGATTCTGTGCCGGTGTCGATCGTGCGATCGAGATCGTCAAGCGCGCGATCGAAACGCTGGGCGCGCCCATCTATGTGCGGCATGAAGTGGTGCACAACCGCTTCGTGGTGGACGATCTCAAGCAGCGCGGGGCCATCTTCGTCGAGGAACTCGACGAAGTGCCGGACAACAACACCGTCATCTTCAGCGCCCACGGCGTATCCCAGGCCGTGCGCCAGGAAGCCGAGCGCCGTGGCCTGAAGGTGTTCGACGCCACCTGTCCGCTGGTGACCAAGGTGCACTTCGAAGTCGCCCGCCACTGCCGTGCAGGCCGTGACGTGGTGCTGATCGGCCACGCCGGTCACCCGGAAGTGGAGGGCACCATGGGCCAGTGGAACCGCGAAGCGGGCACCGGCCAGATCTATCTGGTCGAAGATGTCGAGCAGGTGGCCACGCTGCAGATCAACCAGCCGGAAAACTTCGCCTACACCACCCAGACCACGCTCAGCGTGGACGACACGCGCGGCATCATCGACGCCCTGCGCGAACGCTTCCCGGCCATGCAGGGTCCGAAGAACGACGACATCTGCTACGCCACCCAGAACCGCCAGGACGCCGTGCGCGACCTCGCCAAGCGCTGCGACCTGGTGCTGGTGGTCGGTTCGCCGAACAGCTCCAACTCCAACCGTCTCAGCGAGCTGGCCATCCGTGAGGGTGTGGAAAGCTATCTGATTGATGGTGCCCACGAGATTGATCCGGCGTGGGTGGTCGGCAAGCAGCACATCGGCCTGACCGCCGGTGCATCCGCGCCGCAGGTGTTGGTGGATGGCGTGCTCGCCCGCCTGCGCGAGCTCGGTGCCAACAGTGTCGGCGAGCTCGACGGCGAGCCCGAATCGATGGTGTTCGCGTTGCCGAAGGAATTGCGGCTGCGATTGATTTCCTGAGGATTTCAGGCGTTTGCGGCGACCGCCCCAGCGCGATGTTGCGCGGGTGCAATGATGCGTCGGTGCAATGTTGCATTGGTGTGATGTTGCATTGGTAGGGTCGCACGACAGTCGACCGCCGATAACGGTGCATCACCCGGTAGGGCATGACCCGTGAACGAAAACGCTCGCCCGGCAGGCGCAATGCGTTAAAGCACCGATCACCGTTATCGGCAGGCGTCTCACGACCGCCTCTACCACCGGACCTCCAGGACTCCTCACCACCTCGCGCGACGAAGGCATGACCTTCGGCCATGTAACGCTCCTCCCCACAGGTCTAGCATCAACGGTTTCGCCCCACCGGAACTGCCTGTGATGCAACTGCGCGCCGCCATCCTCTCCGCCCTGCTGTTCACCACCGCCGGCGCACACGCCCAAACCCCGCCGCCCCAGGACATCCCGTTCCCCGGCACCCTGCGCATCGACGTTGACGCCCGCGACATCGGCCGCCGCATCTTCAAGGTCAAGGCCACCATCCCGGCCCAACCCGGCCCGCTCACCCTGCTGTACCCGCAGTGGCTGCCCGGCGCACATTCCCCCAGCGGCCCCATCGACAAACTCGCCGGCCTGCAGGTCACTGCCAACGGCAAACCGCTCACCTGGACCCGCGACCCCTACAACGTCTACGCCTTCACCGTAAACGTGCCACAGGGTGCCACCGACGTCGTCGCCAACTTCAACTTCATGTCCTCGCAGGGCGGCACGCAGGGCAGGGTGGTGATGACCCCGGACATCCTCAACCTGCAGTGGAACGCGAACTCGCTGTACCCGGCCGGCGTGAACACCCGCAACATCCAGGCCCAGGCCACCGTCACCTTGCCGCCGGGCTGGAGCTACGCCACCGCGCTGGAAACCGAGCGCCGCGACGGCGACACCGTGGTGTTCAAGCCGATCAGCTACGACCACCTGGTCGACTCGCCGCTGTTCGCCGGCCAGCACTACCGCCAGTTCGACCTCGACCCCGGCGCGAAGGTCCCCGTGCGTCTGAACGTGTTCGCCGACAACGCCAAGTCACTGGACGCCAAGCCCGAGCAGATCGAGAAGCACCGCGCGCTGGTGCAGCAGATCTACAAGCTCTACGGCGCGCGCCATTTCGACCGCTACGACTTCCTGCTCGCCCTCACCAGCCAGCTCGGCGGCATCGGCCTGGAGCACCAGCGCTCCAGCGAGAACAGCGGCGACACCGGCTACTTCACCGAATGGGACAGCACCTGGCTCGGCCGCGACCTGCTGCCGCACGAGTTCAACCACTCCTGGAACGGCAAGTACCGGCGCGGTGCCGACCTCACCACCGCCAACTTCAACGTGCCCATGGGCGACAGCCTGCTGTGGCTGTATGAAGGCCAGACCCAGTTCTGGGGCCAGGTGCTGGCCGCGCGCTCTGGCCTGTGGAGCGTCGACCAGACCCGCGACATGCTCGCCAACGTAGCCGCCAACTACGACCGCGGTCGCCCGGGCCTGGCTTGGCGCAACCTGCAGGACACCACCAACGACCCCACCATCGCCCAGCGCCGCGCGCTCGCCTTCCGCAACTATCAGATGAGCGAGGACTACTATTCCGGCGGGCAGATGGTATGGCTGGACGTGGAAGGCAAGCTGCGCGCCTTGACCGGCAACAAGCGCAGCCTGGATGATTTCGCCAAGGCCTTCTTCGGCATGCGCGACGGCGACTGGAACGTGAACACCTACACCTTCGAGGACGTGGTGAGCACCTTGAACGGCATCGCCCCGTACGACTGGGCGACCTTCCTGCGCGACCGTCTGGACGGCCACGGCCCGCTGATCGGTGGCCTGGAAGCGGCCGGCTGGAAGCTGGTCTACACCGACACGCCGAACGACGCATTCAAGGCCCAGCAGACCCGAGCCAAGAACACCAACCTGCTTTACTCCATCGGGCTGGCCGTCAGCGACAGCGGAGCCATCAGCGACGTGCTGTGGGACAGCCCCGCCTTCAACGCCGGCCTTGCACCGGGCATGACCTTGCAGGCCGTCAATGGTCGTGTCTACAAAGGTGAAGTGCTGAAGGACGCCGTAGCCGACGCCAAGACCAGCAAGGCTCCCATCACTCTGCTGGTACGCAGCTTCGACCGCATCGACACGGTACGCATCGACTACCACGGCGGCCTGCAGTATCCGAAGCTGGAGCGCATTGCCGGCAAGCCGGACCGCCTTGCCGAGTTGTGGAAGGCGCGATGAATCTGCGCCGCGACGTGCCGATTGTGGTGGCGGCCATTGCCGCCATCGTCGGCGCGTCGCTGGACGGCGACGGCCGCTGGCTGCACTACATCGCCAAACCGCTGACCACGCTGCTGATCGCCGCCATCGCATGGCGTGCCAGCGGCGACCCCGGCTACCGCCGCGCCATCCTCGCCGGCATGGCGCTCTCCTGCATCGGCGACATCGCGCTGATGCTGCCGTTCGATGCGTTCGTGCCCGGGCTGGTCGCCTTCCTGCTCGCGCACCTCTGCTACATCGTCGCCTTCCGCGCCGGCTTCAAGGCGGGCAGGGCACTCATCCTGTCCGCCGCGTTGCTCGCCCTCTTCGCCGGCAGCAACCTCATCGGCCTGTGGCCGCTGCTCCCCGATGAGCTGCGCATCCCCGTAGTCGCCTACGTATTCGTACTCGCCCTGATGGCCACCCTGGCCGTCGCACGCGGCCCACGCGTCGCAGCAGTAGGTGCCGCCTTCTTCGTAATCAGCGATTGCGCATTAGCCTGGGACCGCTTCGGCGGCGGCCTCCCCGCCGCCAGCCTCATCGTCCTGAGCACCTACTACGCAGCGCAATACTGCATCGCCCGCTCGGTGCAGAACCGGACGCCATGATCTCGGCCGGGCCTGCACAAAATTGGGCTCCATGATCCGACTGGGGCCTGCACAAAATCAGACTCCATGATCCGGCTGGGGCCTACACAAAATCGGACTCCATGACCCGGTGGGATCGGTCGACAGACGATCGCCCTGAAAAAGCCAACACCCGGTAACGACTGACCCCAAACGAAACCGGCTGTTGGACGCTACTCCACATCTCCCGCACTCTCACACCGCTTCCCCTCCGCACACAACCGATCCAACAACGCCAACGCCACCCCATTGCTCCACCCGAACCCATCCTGCAATGGATACTCCCCACCACCACCCCCGCCAACCTCACCTTCCACCACATACTTCTCCACCAACTTCCCCTCCCGCTCATACACCCGCTGCACCGTCCGCAAAAACCGCACCCCCACCTGCCGCGCCAACCCGTCCTGCCCATACCGCTGCAACCCATCCACCGCCACCCATTGCAACGGTGCCCACCCGTTCGGCGCATCCCACTGCTGCCCCGTGTTCTCGGTGGTGGTCAACAACCCGCCTTCGCGCAGCAACTGCACCTCCACCGCCTGCGCCGTGCGCTTTGCCTGCGCACGCTCCGCCACCTCCAGCCACAGCGGAAACAACGCAGCCGCCGTCAGCGCCGGACGCGGCGTCCCACGCTCCATATCCCGATCCGCATACCAGCCCTGCCGCTCGTCCCACAGCAGTGCGTTGATCGCCTCCCGCCGCTGCTTCGCCATGCGCTCGAAATCACGCCACACCGCACGCTCACCGGAAGCACGCGCCGCCCGCGCTACCGTCTTCTCCAGATGGAACAGCAGGCTGTTCAAATCCACCGGCACAATCTGCGTCGTATGAATGCTGCTCAGCTCTGCCGGATGCACCAGCCAGCGCGAACTGAAATCCCAGCCCGATTCTGCCCCTGCACGCAGATCGCGATACACCTGAGAAGCCGCACGCTGCGGTGCCTTCGCCGCCGTCGCCAGATCATCCGTCCACGATTCCGTACGCGGCACCGCACGCGCATCCCAGTACCGATTGAGCAGGCTGCCATCGTTCATCCGCACCACGCGCTCACTCGCTGCACCGGGAGCCAATCCCTCTGAACCCCGCATCCAGAACGCGTGCTCGGCGCGCAACTGCGGCAGATAACGCTGATACGCCGCGTCACCCTCATGCGTCGCCAGCAGGTCCACCATCAAGCTGAAGAACGGCGGCTGCGACCGGCTCAGGTAATAGCTGCGGTTGCCATTGGGAATGTGCCCGTATTGATCCAGCTGCCAGGCGAAGTTGTCCACCATGTCGCGCACCTGCTCCCAGCGCCCGCTGGAGGCCAGCCCCAGCAGGGTGAAGTAGCTGTCCCAGTAATAGACCTCGCGGAATCGGCCACCCGGCACCACGTAGGGCTTGGGCAGCGGCAGCAGTGAGCCGTTCGGGTCGACATCCGGCGTGGAGCGGGTCAGGTGAGGCCACAGCGTTTCGATGTGCGCGCGAAGGGTTTGGCCTGCTGGCGGGACGTAGGCGTCGGCCTCGCCCGGCACGGTGAAGTGCTCGCCTACAAAGGTGCCGAGGTCGAACCCAGGCTGGGTGCGGGCGCGTTTCCATTCCGCGACGGCCGCGGCCGGGTCACCCTTGGGCACCGCATCGGCGAAGGTCTTCTGGTCCTTGAACACATGCGCCCGCTGCACTTGCTGGAACAACGGAGCCCATTGCTGGTCAGGCGTCAGCGGTAACGGGGCTCCGGACTGGGCAGCACAGACACCGGAATGCAACAAGCAAGCCAGCAGCAGGCCGGCGAAGCGGGCGCGTGGGTACATGGGCGGTTTCCGCAGGAGGACATCGCCACCTTAGTGCCGAAAGCGTCAACGCAGGGTGGGGCTCAATGGCACTGGAGCAACCGCCACACATTGCTGAAATCCCCCTGCGCAGCGCGTTCTGGTTCTACCCAGAAATACAGGCGGCCGCCATCGCCCCAGGCAAACCCCATTTCCTCGTCGTCATCCACCTGCAGCAGCAGTTCCCATCGCTGCGCTGCTACGGCCGGATCCACGTCGCGATGGCTGTTGGCAATTGCCTCGCAGTCTGACTGCATGCCCGAGCACTGGATCGGGTTGTCATAGCCGCAGAACTGGTGCCATGGGGCATCGCCGAACGGAATATCCTGCAATTCCAGATACGCATCTGACTCCACATCATCCAGGTCCAGCGGCTCCAGCTGGGGATCATCGATCGGTGGCAGTGTCTGAATCAGTACCGGGCGGACACTGCTGCCCACGCGGCGTTGCCTGCGTCCCGATCCCACCGTCGCCGTACTGACCTGCGGCTCTTCGACGTCCGCCACCAGCAGCACGGCGTGATTGCCTCGATCTTTCGGGCTGCCACCCCATCCGCCGCGGCCGTGGAAGAACAGCAGCGCCCCCTGGGCGGGCAGCCAGTCGACCGGCAGGGCCGCCTGCGTCTCGGCCAACGAGAGGCGGGCCAGGAACTCCAGCGGGCCCTTGTCGCCCTGTGGCCACGGCGTGCCGTCGGGGAACTGCGGGTCGCCGCCAAGCCAACTGCGTGAAGGGCCGTCGAAGCGCTGCAGCCGCAGGGCAGGGCGCAGCAGATTCTCCACCAGCGGCAGCACATCCCGAGGCGGCGGCGGGGGCGGCGGTGCGGGGCGGTCCTGGCCGAGCAGGGAGCGGATCCAGCTGAGCATGCTGTCGAGTCCTTTTGACAATGAGGGGATCATAGGGCCCCCGGGGGCCCCGCGCAGCCGTCCTTCCGCCAGATTGACCGTCCCCGCCGCTCCGCTTAGAATTGCCTGCTCAGCCGGAATAGCTCAGTTGGTAGAGCGGCGCATTCGTAATGCGTAGGTCGCAGGTTCGACTCCTGTTTCCGGCACCATGGTCTAGTTTTACTGAAAAATCAGTTACTTGCGGACCCCGCAGGTACAGCATGAGGGAAGCGTGGGTGCACCGCTTTTTTCGCGATGATGTGCAGTGATATGGCTTTCTGCGCAAGACCGGTTTGTCTTCAAGCTGTGCGCGTACTTCGCCGACTTGTTGCCTACCGCCCACACCCGCAATGCTAGGGCGCACGCCCACGACGACGTCCGGTTCGATGGAGTGACTCGGAAGGGTGGAGGTAGCTTCGTCTCTTCTACAGGAAGAGCTTGGTCAGCATGGCGACTGTGCAGAACGCCAAACCGCCCATAACAAACCGCAACCATTGCGATTGAGCGTCTGTCTTGCATGCATCGGTAACGAGCTTGTCGATCAAGTCCTCGACCTTCTGTACGTCCATGGGTTCCTCCGGCAGTGTCCATAACGTCCTTAAGTCTAAGACCTTCAGGGATCAATCCACGGCTTGAGCCTCTCTGAGCGTGGGTGTCGCTCACATGACCCTGATCGGTGGCTCAGGAGGCAACGCTTTATCACCGAGGCGGTACGACTAGCTGCGTATCCCAAAAGGACCGATGAGGTGAAGGCCGAAGGTCCAAGCTGCGCGCCTCTAGTCATCACGCTGGCGTAATGCTCAAGGAGGGCGGAGTGGTATCGTTTTCAATCGAAGGTTCAAGGCAGGAGCATCGCAATGGCACTGCACGCATTTGCTTACTACAGTCAAGCTGTGCCAGGCCTCTCTGCCGACAATGTGTATGACATGGTTCGGGAAGCTGCTGCTCACAACAGGATTGCGGGGGTAACTGGTGTACTGCTCAGCGATACACAGCGGTTCCTCCAGTACATAGAGGGGCCTGAAGACGGGGTGGCGCTGACCGTCCAACGGATTCTCGGGTCTAAGTTGCATACTGAAATCGTAGAGTTAGCTAGAGGCCAAGTAGGCACGAGGCGCTTTCCGTATTGGTCAATGCGTTGGATTCCGGTAGACGAGTCCGAACTTGAGGCTGCTGCCTTTAGCGAATGGGGCGGCCTCGCACACCGAGAAAACTCCCCTACGCGAATACCAACCGGGGTGGACCGGATTCAGACCTTGGTCCAGCCTTATGTGAACTAAAGGGACCGTTCGGCATAGGCTTCGCACCGGCTTAACAAGGGAAGTAGCAGATTCGCAATCAGCGCGGGGAGGCATCCACGTTGGGCGTCACGCGCACCCTGGCAGCTTTCACCCGGACGCGCGGCCATCTTAGCCGGCACTCCCTCGGCATGGCTGCGCCTCCGGGGCCAGGATTTTCGAATTGCGCAGATCCTCTACGGAACTGTCCTCGATTCTCGCAAGTTCCCCCCCCTGAGTGCGCCGCGCGGTCAATGGCGTCAAGCGCTGTCCGGATAGCATCGTGATACGGCACTCTTGCAGTGCTCTTGGTGTGAGCTATGGGCTAACTTGTCGGTGATTTTCTCGCTCAAATGACCTACGAGCAATCGACAGGCCACTTGGCTCAGAGTGGGCGCAGAGAGTGGGGCGGCTCTTCCGCCGATCCCGTTGAGATCCTTCAGTTGAATTGCTGCAGTCAGTGGAAATAGATTGGATTTTCGATATCTGCTGGGCTGTGCTTTAGTTCAGGTGTTCCCCACAAAGCTAGGCCATCGCAATGCTAAAGCTCACGCTGGAAAGGCTACTCCCTGGTGAAATCGCCCGGATAGCAGCAGGAAAGACGGCATACGGGCGATGCTTCCTGATCTGTCTCCCGTTCCGTAACAGGCTCATAGTAGACCTCAGAAGGCCTTCCGCAGTGGGTGAAAAAGGAAGGTGCGCATGAGGCATCCTCGACCCTCTCAAGCCAAGCGTGACGCCGTTGTAGCTAATGAGGTGCCCTACGGTCCGGTTTCAAGGCAATCTCATCTTCTAGAGGTTCCGATCCGCCGGCTCTCCGATCTGCTAGGTCCAGACACCACTCTGCGCCAGATTTACTTTCTGATGGCGCTATGGCGTGTAGATGCGTCGGGTTTGTCTGCGGGAAGCCTTGAGGAGCAGATGAACAAGGCCGTGCCAGTTGTCCAGAGCACGACAAGTAGGTCGCTTCGCATTCTTAAAGAACTCGGGCTAGTAGAGGTTTTCCTGGCACCGCATGACGGCAGGGTGCGATTGACTCGACTGAGTGCAGTGGGTCGATCATTTATGGCTGAACTGCTCCACCTGACGCCTTCTGTCCAAGAAAAAAAGACAGATAGGGGCAGTGGGATGGGGCAGCAATCCAGACTCACTGGCTGACGCTGCACGTGCAGGAGGGGCAGCCGCAGTCCAGAGTTTAGACTACGGCCGACCTCTCTCTCGCCTGTCTACAATGGGCGAATAACTTCTAGACGGTCCTTGATGAAGGACTGTTGTGCCATCGGCAGTGAAGACTAAGCAATGGGTGGAACGCAAGGCTTCTGCGGTGCCACGCGCTGGCCTAGGGTTGTGGTTGAAGGCTCCGCCCGCTGGCGCGTAGGTCATGGTCGGCGGACTTTAGTACGGCAGTCAGGAGGCCTGAGCGGCAAGGGTCGTCGGGTAGAATGTCGATCTGCTTGTGCTTGGCTGCGCGTGCGTTCTGACGGCTAACTGCGTGGTCTAGATAGATTGCGCGGACCCGCACTGAACGCCTCATGGCTTCGGGGAACATAGAGACGGAGATGTCTACGAACTCCCCGCAGCCTGTGAGGTGGTTTAGACCGAATCGCGACGGGTAGGGGGCGGGGGCAGGTTCGTCAGGGTGCTGCCATCGGACGACCAAGCCCAGTGTCACAGGGCAGCAGGATAGGTGGAGAGTAGGATTCCAACCACCGACCCGCGAGAACTTGCCTACCTTCTCCAGCATGGTGTGTGCGGGAAGGTTTGTGGATGCGGGGATGGTCACCTGTGTACCTTCGCCCTGCATCTTGAGAAGGGCCATGAAGTAACGAATACCTGATGCAGTGACGTATCCCTCCGCCTTGAGGCGCATCCGATAATCCCTTGGATCGATTGTGGAAAGATCAGCAGGCAGTCGTGGCTTCTTAGGTGCGCGCTTGCGCGGGACGTCAGGCGGAAGCTTTCGACCCTTCTTCAGGGACGCTCGAGCGGCCATGAACGCCACGTTTTTCTCTTTGTGCAGTTGGCGTAGGGCAGCAGCGGTGTGTTCCGCTGTTTCCATGGGCGACGGAGGATAGAAGCGCCCATCCCGCATTCTGGGGCCTTCCTGGGTTTCGTCGGTGAACATTGCGTGCGCGGAAGCTCCACGCAGGTCGGGCGCAGGCGGCATGAAAGTAGTCCTGGTTGTGGCCGGAGTGGACCGGCAAGATTGGTCAGCAATCAGAGAATGCTTATGCGTATACACCTAAGGGCAAGGTCCGCTCTGTGGAACGGAGTTATGCGTATACAGCTAGGGAGTTGGCATCCTCTCTACTCGGTAGGAGAGGGCGCTTCAATGTGCGTCCTGCCTGCCATGAACGCCGTCCCCATTGGTGGCTTGGCAAGCAATGCTGCTTCAGCAACTTGACGTTGCGCAATCCTTCTTCGAGGGTCAGTGGTAATTGCCGGTAGCGCCCGGCCCGCCTTGGCTGACCTGGCGGTTGCTAGATGGTAGGTTGAACACTATTACGCAGTGCTCGGCGTCCGTTTCATGTCTTCGAGGGTCGGACCAAACCCCGGCATGGCAGTGCCTCTTCCGGCTCGCCTCGCCAGCTCCTTCTGCTACGCCTGTTGTTGCCCTTACCGTGTCCTGCGGTCGGGTCTCACGAGCAGATGATCAAACATTGCGGGGCGCTCTGCACGCCCCTGCGGAGATGCCTGGGTGGTTTGGAGGTCGTCGTAAGGGATCATGCAGAGCACCTCACGCTCTCCACGGTTCACTAGGTGAGACGGCAGACCTCACGGGAACATGACCTGTCCCTCAAGGGTGGGCAGTGAAAGCAGACCGACAGATAGGCTTGCCATCCTCTTAGGGAAGGACCTAGTGGGTGGTAGACGTACGTGTGCGCGCCAGTGTTGCATGTGTTCTAGCTAGGGTGAGGGGTGAAAACCTGTGCGGAAGGTCTGCGTGGCTCGGGCCGCATTGAACCGGTCGTAGGGACACTAGCCTTCAAGCCTCTTCAGCAGCCTTGATACTCCCGCACGTGTCCATTCAGCGCCCCTCGGCGTAAGAATGCCACGGCTGTTGAGGGCTGCCACGATGCCTCCCAAGGTAGTGACGCCGGTGCCTTGCAGCTCCTTGATGGTATCCTCAAGCCTCGCCGCGAATGCATCGGCCCTGTTCTGTACGGCCTCCATAGCGGCTGTATTTCCCTTTCCCGCGCGCCTCAGTGCGTCTGCACCGTTGGGATTTCCCAGCATCTGTCCGCGCGCCTTCGCAGCCTGTAGCGCCGCCTTGGTGCGGTTTGAGATAGCCACCCGTTCCTGTTCTGCGACCAGTGCGAGGATGCCTACCGTCAATTCGCAGGCATCAGGCATGTCAGCAGCAATAAACCGTGCACCCGAGTCACGCAGCGTCAGAAGAAAGGCCGTATTTCGGCTTAGTCGATCCAGCTTGGCGATGAGCAATGTCGAGCCGGTGAGAGCGCACAGCCGTAGAGCCTTCAACAGCTCAGGTCGGGCATTGTGCTTGCCGGACTCAGCCTCGGTGAACGTATTGACGATCACGCCTCCGCGCTGCGCAGAAAGCGCCTCACACGCTGCACGTTGCGCGTCGAGGCCGAGGCCAGATGCGGCCTGAGCGCGAGTGGACACACGGTAGTAGGCGATGAATCGGGGTGCAGAGATCATGCTGTATCAAAGTGCCTTACGTTCGGTTGGCGTAAAGATACACCGGGCGAAGCACGTGTCAATCGTTAGGTGGCCTCACGCCCAACTAACGCAGAACGCAGGTGCACATTGACCCAGCATGGTGCCGTTCGTCATGCATCAACGCAGTTCACGTGCACGCTCTACGCCCCACCAGTCCCGAATCCTCGCCCCACCACGGAACCGAAATTCCCCTGCTTATGCCCCCCAAGGGGGGAATCGGGCGTAAGTTGATCTATCGATGCCCTTCGAATTTTCGCAACAGAAACGGCTGGCCTCTTAGCCCTTCTCTCTGCTCCCCTCGTTGCCTCCTTCGTCCGAAGGGGGACTGGCGAGCATTTCTCGTGTCTTAGCATGCCACTCGGTTTGAACCGCCCAGCGTTCCGTAGACACCTCTGCGAAAGCAGACTTCTACCTTCGATAGCCCCCTGACGCCACTGCATTCGGGCCGGGCGCGCTAAGTAGCGCGTGCCTGTCTTTCACGCGCATCACGGCTTGCCGGTAATCTCCATTTGGCACGAGTCTGCGTCGGTCACGCAGCGCAAGCTCTCACTGAAATGAGCAGTCGGTCAAGGATCGCTAGGTAATTTTACCGAGGACGAGGCGACGGGGATGAAACAGAATCAGAGGCGATATCCGTCTAAGGTCCGTCATTCATCTTCGGCGTGAAGCGCGTGTTTCTGACAGGCGTGTTCGCATTTTCCTGAGGCCGCTCATGAGTCCAGCAATGCACTACACCCTTTCCGTGCCCGAGTATGGCTATAGGCTGCTGTTTGCGGACGTGTTTCTGCTGCTCTTCATCATGATGGGGCCCATCAAGTCGCTCGGTGTGTATGCGGTCGGCACGTCTGCGATGCAGCCCAGCGAGCGCCGGCTGCTGGCGTGGAAAGTGTTCTTCTCGGCCTCCGTTGCGGTCCTGGCTGCCGGACTCCTAGGCGGAAATCTGCTCAGGAAGTGGCACATCGATCCGGCGGTGCTTCAAGCGGCGGGAGGACTAGTGTTCCTCCTTGTCGCGCTCAGGCTCCTCCTCTCCCAATACGCAGCAGCGCCGGCGGCGGTTGGAGGCTCTCCCCCGTCGCCTGCATCGCTGGCATTTCCCGTCACCGTGCCGCCATACGCCTTCGCTGCGGTCATACTCCTCGTGGCACTCAGTCACGGTGCTGATCGGACGGCGTTGGTGCTAGCGGTCGCCCTCCTGGTGCTGGGGTTGGATCTTTTAGCGCTCATGTTCGCCCCTCGAATCGTAAGAACGCTTGGTCAAACCACCTTGTCCATCATCGGTGCAATCTTGGGCGTCATGCAGGTTGCTTTGGCGTTGCAGTTCGTGGTGGGAGCGGTCATCGCGATCACCGCATCAGCATTGCCTGAGTTGTGAACGCTCCTAAAGAGCAATCGCTGGCAGCGCTTAGCCGTTCCCTGGGCTTGACCTTGGGGATCCGGCCGTGACATCGCAGTTCCCCGTTGTAGGTCAGCCCAGTTATGGGGTTGTTAGGCCAAGGACTCACGGCTGCGAGGAGTAGTAGGTTCGGTTCACAGTTCCCGGTCCCCCGGGTTACATCAGACGAAGGAGCAATCTTATGACCAAGTCCAAGGGCAGCGCCGCTACGTCATCTGAAAAGGGCAGCAAGGGCTCAACGTCCACGCCCAATATCCTCATCATCTGGGGTGACGATGTGGGCATGTGGAACCTGTCTTGCTATCACCGAGGGATGATGGGTGGGTCCACGCCGAATATCGACCGTATTGCGAAGGACGGCCTCATGTTCATGGACCACTACGCACAGGCATCATGCACCGCCGGGCGCGCTGCGTTCATCACGGGCCAGTATCCCATTCGCGTCGGGTTGGCTACCGTTGGCCTGCCAGGGTCGCCCATTGGGTTGCAGAAGGAAGATCCCACCCTCGCCGAGTTCCTTAAGCCACTAGGCTACGCCACCGGGCAGTTTGGCAAGAATCACCTGGGTGATCTGGACGAACACTTGCCCACCGTTCATGGCTTTGACGAGTTCTTCGGCATTCTTTATCACCTCAATGCGGGTGAATACGCCGAAGAATACGATTTTCCCAAGGATGAGGCAGTCGCTAAGCAGTTTGCACAGCGTGGCGTGGTTCACTCCTGGGCGGAGCCAAACGGCAAGCAGCGAGTGGAGGACAAGGGGCCGTTTGGCCGAGAGCGGCAGCGAACGATCGACTCCGAGATTTTGGTGGAATCAAAAAGGTTCATCCGCGACGCGGTGAAAGCGGATAAGCCCTTCTTTGTTTGGCACAACACCACCCGCATGCACTACCGGACCAACCTCTCGCCGAAATACGAGGGGAAAAGCGGGTATGGCCCATACGCAGATGGCATGATGGAACTGGATGACACCGTTGGCGAGCTCTTGGATCTGCTCGATGAGTTGGGGGCGGACGAAAACACCCTCGTCATGTTCGCCACCGACAACGGCGCGGCCAGCAACAGCTGGCCCGATGGTGGCAATCAGCCGTTTAGAGGTGAGAAGGGGGTTGGCGGGTATGAGGGCGGCTTCCGGGTGCCGTGTGTCGTGAAGTGGCCTGGCGTCATTCCCGCCAACACCACCTCTGGAGAGTTCATGTCCATGGAGGACTGGCTCCCCACCATCATGTCCAAACTGGGGCAGCCCGATCTGGCCGGGAAGCTCAAAAAGGGGCACGAAGTCGGTGGTAGGAAATACAAGGTACATCTAGATGGCGTGGACCAGAGCGAGCTGATTGTTGGGGAAGGGAAGAGCAAGCGAAAGGAGTTTTATTACTTTACCGAAACCACGCTCCATGGGCTGCGCTACGGCGACTGGAAGTTCCTCTTCAAGAAGCAGGACAGGTGGTTCAACGGAGTGCAAGAGAACCTGACCTCTCCGCTGATCACGAACCTCAAGCTTGACCCCTTCGAACGGTTCCACAACGCCCGAGGTTTCGATGAGTGGCAAGAGAACCGGGCGTGGACACTTGGCCCCGCCTCAGCCCAGGTCGGCAAGTTCCTCCAGACACTTAAGGAGTTTCCCCCTCGCCAGGCCAGCACCAACTTCGACATTGACCGTATGCTGGCGTCCATGGAAAACAGTGGCACGCAGCGCTGAGACGGCTCTTTCCGGTGGGGCTTTCGCCCCACCGGATTTGTTAGGGGCACGGTCACTTCGGATAGAGCAGCGTCACATTGAATCGTAGGCCCCAGTCCGGCCCCCCGCGTGGACCATCCAAGTAGGCGCGGACTCCTCCTTGGAAGCTGACGCGCTGCCTGCCGATGCGAGTGACCTTTGAGTATTGAAGGTTGAGCGGGATGAGCCACTGCCGAGCCTTCCAATCGTAGGTGGATTCTAAGTTGACGGCGATGGTGCGACCGCCGGAAAGCCCCCTCGTGACAAACGGTTGAAGCATAGTGGTGCTCACGTCCGTGCGCCTGCCCCTTGCCCCTCCCACATCGGCCAGGTGATTGACGAGCGCTCCATACGTCCATGACCCATGCTGAAGCAACGCTACGGCTGTGGGGCCGGCTGCCCAAGTATCCGCGCTGAGGTCATCGGTGCCGGTGGGAAGCAAGAAGACGGGCCCAATGCCCCAGATAAGACCACTCGAGGTCGGCTCCTTGGGCGAGATGAAGATGCTCTGGACAACGTCTCCCAGGCCCGCCTGATCTGTCCCCGGCACCACCTCGTTCTGGTAAATGATCGGAACGATAGTGCGAGAAATGATGTTCCAGTCCTCATTCAAGGATATGGGGACGACGGGCTGGACATTGAGCGTGTGTCTATAACCTTTGTCCCCAAAGGTCCTATCGTAGTTGTATTGGAAAGGTACGCTGATGAGGGCTGCGACTGGATTGGCCAAGGCTTTGGCAAGCGCATCGGCATCATCTCCGCCTTCTGCGGCATGCGCAGCCCCGCAGGCAAGAAGCATTAGGGTCACTCCGGCTGTTTTGGTTTTCATCAATGATCCTCGCTTGGGTTGGGCGCTACTGGTCTCGCTGCATCGAATCGAAAAGGTTCACCATCGGGATTTGTGGGACGTTGGTGATTCCGGTGGTGGGTCGGTCAAGATCCACAACCAATGCCGCCGCTAGGGTGAACAGCCCCAAGACCATCGCTGAGGTTCGGCGCTCGCTTGGGCGTTCGTAGCCGACAAGTCCCGCGGATAGGACCGAAAACAGGACAAGCATCCGAAGGATTCGAGGGGGAATGTGGGCTTGACGACTCGCTAAACGGGCCTCCGCAAGGTCGATGGCGTCGTTGGTGCTTGCGAGTATCAGCCCCGCGCGCGGAGTGTCCTTGAATGATGCGGTCGCATTGATTAGGGTTTCCCATAACCTCGATTGGGCACGCACAGAGGCGCGGTGCCGAGCGAGCTCGTCTCGGCTGCTGTGCGCTTCCCCAAAGTCCAACCTCGACATCGTGTATTCCAATAAGACGGCTTTCGCTTGAGGGCGGTCATGTTCCTCAAGCAGTGAAACGCGCAGCCAGGTAGTTCCAATGGCATTGGCTTCGTCAACGACCAAGGCGCGACGACTGTCATAGCGTTGCAACGCGATGGAAAAGGTGAAGCCGATCAGGAGCGCAAGAAGTCCTAGAACCGTGGTCCTGGCGAACCCTTCGTCACCAGGCACGGGCTTGGTAACCCTGCGCCTTCCAAACCATGCCCCTGCTTCCCGTGCCAGCAGCAATGCCGCGAAGAGCATGATCGACAGAAGCCAGACTGGCAGGTAGGGATAGCTGTCGGAAACAATGGGCATTGCTCAATCTCCCAAGCGTGTTCGACGATCTTGGCAGTGGCGAAAGACGTAGTAATCAGTAGAAATGCTTAGAGACCGCCCTGCGGGCGCGCCCGAGCTCCAAGCGCTAGCGCAGATATCGGTGGCGTGCTTATAGTCAGGGCTGCGGCTGACTGAGAGGAATTCCCTACCTCCGTGGTGTTGGCTTTGGTTATCGAGGGCCCAGGTTTGCGACGGGGGTGACGGATACAGGCGCGCCAGTTGACCATGCTCGATCCGATTCGTTTCCATGATTAGGAAGCAATCCCCTACGCCTCACCACCAAAGCTTGAGCGAACACGTTCCTGAACGCTTGGTTTGGATCCCCGGTGGGGAGTTTCTTATGGGGTCGGATCATCACTACCCTGAGGAAAAGCCGAGCCACCGAGTGCGGGTCGACGGGTTCTGGATGGACGCTTCTCCCGTGACCAATCAGCAGTTCGGGCGTTTCATCCATGCGACCGGCCATGTGACGGCAGCGGAGATAGCCCCATCCGCACCCCGGCGCACCGCCCGAGAACCTGAAGGCCGGATCGATGGTCTTCACCCCGCCCAGGAGGCCCGTGCTCCACGATGTTCGCCACTGGCGGGCCTTCGTCCATGGGGCCGACTGGCGTCATCCCCTGGAGCCCGACTCGGATCTGAACGGGATGGCCGACCATCCCGTCGTGCATATAGGCATTGAGGATGTAAAGGCTTACGCGGCATGGAGCGGAAAGGATGTTCCCACAGAGGCGGAATGGGAGTTTGCGGCTTGAGTGGCACAGAGTTCGCGTGGGGGACCGAGCTGGTGCCCGACGGCCGGCACATGGCGAACACGTGGCAAGGGCAGTTCCCCTGGCAGAACCTTGAAGAGGACGGATTCGTGCGAATGTCCCCCGTGGGAACTTGCCCAGCCAATGGCTACGGGTTGGTGGACATGATTGGCAATGTCTGGGAGTGGACGCAGGACTGGTTCAGCAATCGACACCCAACCGAAGTGGCGAGGCCCCGCTGCGTGCCACGCAACCCACAAGGGGCACTGCTGGAGGCCAGAGTGGACCCCTCTCAGGCCGGTGTGGGCAGGAAGGTGCTCAAAGGAGGATCGCTTCTTGGCGTCCGTTTCAGCGGGGCAGGTTCAGTCCGCCGCGTGCGGCCAAAGGCGGTCAAGACGTTTTCCCATCGCTTCTTGGTGGATGCGTGGGAGGTTGTGGCCCAAGTTCAACAGGGCATCCAAGGTGGACCCACGGCTTCTTAGAAATGCCTTCAAAGCCAGCTCAAGGGAATGGGCGACGAGCATGTACGGCACCACGGACCGGTCGTCCTGCCTCTTCACCATGTCGGCCGCGCGCTGGTACTCGTGGGCGTAGCGCAGCAGGCCAAGGGAGGAGGTACGCTCTTCCTCGTCGGCGATCTGTTCGGGGGTCTTCTTTGGGCGTGCCATATCGGTCTCAGGGCTTCGTAGGGAGCTGGGACGGCAGCTTTTGGGGCATTGCAGGATTGATTGTCGCAGGCTGCTGCTACGATGGTGACGGGACAACCTCAATCCTCACGGGGTCCGACGGCTTCCCTACACTGAACCCCAGGGACAGGATAGAAACCGCCAGCGCCTCAAACGCAATCCCCTGCGTCCAACTCTGCCGCCGTTCCTCGGCTTGAAGGTTCGCGTACAGAGCCGCTGTCTGCGCGAGGCTCACATGCAAGCTGACTAGCGGTGTCTGAAATGTCAGAAGGCCGTCGCCCCCGTGCTTGCTGCGATAGACCGCATTCAAGTGATACTCAAGGCGCGCGTACAAGTCATTAGTGCGGACGCCAAGGGTGGCAGCGATCTGTGCGACATCTTTTGGCTCGATAAAAACGTAGTCGTCGGTTGCCTCCCTCTTTGCATCTGCCGCTCTGGCAGCGAGCAGCAGTTGCCGGAGTACCTGCAGGTCCGTCGGTTCCTTTCCCCGAGCTGGGGTAATCATGATGTCACCTCCCTTGAGTGCCTTTAGGTTACGCCTGCGTCATCTTCAATCACTAAACTTCGTCATCCTCCTGTTTCTCCGGACGCGCTCCTTCCGCCGGCTTCTGGCCGTCCGCCGGTTTTCTTAAGGACTGCCCTAGGGATATTTGGGCGAACATGTCGGGACGTTCGGCGTGGCCTCGGTCGGTGGTGGTGATGTCGTCGGTGTTTATGGGGCCAGTGTGCCGGACAGGAGTATCACGGACCGCGACAGATGGAGGATTCCAGCTCTCCGAAGCTGACGCCTTCGACCGCCATGCGGCAAAGCTCAAGACTCAGTACACGAGCGTAACTTTTCATGGTGACTCCTTCTCGCTCGTGCCCGGCTACCTGCTGCACGACTTCCTTCGGTGCACCAGCGTTTAGCGCGGCTGTGATGAACGTAGCTCGTAGCCCGTGGAACACCAGGCGGCGGTCTGCGATGCCAAGGGTCCGGATACGGCGGCCCCACGTCTTCCCGATCCCGTGGCCTCGCTTGCGGTCTGGACCTCCGGGTACCAGACCCGGCAGCAGGTAGCCGTCGCCAGTGTTCTCGACCAGTCCGTCCAGGAGGTTCCGGATAGCAGGGTGCACAGGGACCACTCGGACCGCTGCCATCGACTTACCTTCGCGGACGTGGATGACCTGGGCCTCGGCATCGTAGTCGCCCACGGTGAGGGCGCAGACCTCATTCAAGCGCATGCCGGTGTAGAGGGCCAGCAACGTCAATGGGAACAGCAAACGTTCTCGCCGGTCGCTCTTCATGCCTGTCAGGATGACTTTCAGTTCCCCTTCGGCCCACGTCCGACGATTCGCCTCGCGTCCCTTCTTCGACTTCTTCAACGTGCCCTGCATACCGTCGAACGGATTGAGGTCGATCTGTCCACGGAGCATGGCCCAGCCAAACCACACACGGCAGGCACTGACCTCCTTGGTCTTCGTCACTCTCGATACTTCGCGGGTCTGGATCACCTTGGCAACGAACTGACCTGCGGTGGCTCGGGTGATGGTCGCAATCTCCACGTTCCTACCGACCCAGCTGACGAATGCGCGGCAGCGTTTCTCAAGTTCGCCGTGGGACTGTGCCGTAAGGTCGCCTATACGCTCCGCTAGGAAGCTCTCCATACTCTCCGCTACCGTCGTGCCAAGCTGCCCCCGCGAAGCCCGGTAGGCGCGCTGTAGGCCCTGCGCGTCGATCTGCTCGCCTGCCTTTTCCTGCTGCGCTACATACATGTCCACGTCGTTATCGACCTGGGATTGAACGTCGATAGGCCGCAGCGAGCCGGTGCCCACCATGGCGTGTCCTTCGCGAGCGCGTTCCGTAATGAGTTCAGGTGACCACTGGTCGATCCCGTCCCGAATGAGGCGGTGGGCGACTTGCGCTCGCTTTACGTAGTCCTCCGGTGAACCTTTGGCCGTGCCTCGCTGCATTGCGAGCGCCCATGCTTTCCACCCGGCAATGATCGGTGCGGCTAGTTCTACCGCCTCACTAAGGGAGTCGGTGGACAGCGCCTGAACCATGTCGTGCTTGCCGACTGCTCGCTGGACGGGTCGGGGAAGGACGTAGCGAGCTGAGTAGGTATTGCCACGGCGTTTGATGCCGGAGGGGAGGGCCATTTGGGAGGTGCGGGTACAGAGTGTGGTGGCGTAGGGTACAGCGGAAACCCTTGTCCCGCATGGTTATTGGCTTTGCCGCTCGTGGTGTCTGTGATCCTGTTTCCGGCACCAGTTGCATGAAAAGCCCCGGCCTTGGTCGGGGCTTTTTGTTTGGGCGATGCCTCCTGCTACGCTTGGCTCCAAGGCAGCCACCCCCCGGTGGCTTGAGGGGATTCAAGGAAGATGGCATCAACCACATGGCTTCACCGCCTGGCGCTGGGCGTGGCCCTGCCGCTGGCCGTACTCACCGCGCCCGCGCTCCGGGCCGCAGAGCCCAAGCCCGCCGCCGCACCCGCGCAGGCCGAAACCGACGCAGCGAAAGCCGTGCGCTACACCCGCGCTTTGGAGTCGGCACCGCTGGCCGACGAAGCGCTGGAGATGCGCCGCTGGCTGCTGCGGTGGATCGTGGAAACCCCTGATTACTCCGTTACCGTCTGCAACATGCTGGACCTTCGCGCCGACGACCGCCCGGCGCTCGCTGACGAGCTGCTGCTGCAGATGATGGCCGGCAACGTCGCCTGGCAGATCGAGCACGGGGCAGGTAAGGACGAGGCACTGCGCCAGTTGGCGGCGGTGGAGAGCGTACTGCGCATGTACGGCAACTACCTGATCAAGGATGCCAAGTGGGTGGTACCCGCGTTGGAGCCGCTGATCGTGCAGCAGCGCGCCGGCACCCTTCGCGAGTACGTGGAAAAGAAGACGGCTGACGCCTGCAGCTCAGAGGGTGGCGAGCCGATGACGCTACCTGACGAGGAAGATGCCGCCCCCTTCCTCGGCGGCTACCTGCGCGAATCCCATGTGGTCTATCCGCTCAAGGTTCCCACCGGCTGGGAGATGCTCAGCGAGCACCGCTACGATGAACTGGAGTACGGCGCGTCGGTGCGCTTCCACCGCGTTGGCGATGAAAGCGGCTGGATGGACGCATATTTCTACCCGATGGGCGTGTTGAACACAGAGCAGGTGGCCCAGCTGGCCGCCAGCGAGCGCAACAATCTCGTCGCAGCGTGGAAGGAGTCCTTCACTGACACGCCCCTGAGTCCGCTGTCCACGTTCAGCGTGCCGCTCAATGCCGCTGTTTCCGTTCCCGCCGGACGTCAGCCGCGCCCAAGCGCCGTAACGGCCTACGAGGCCGATTTCACCTACCTCCATAAAGAGAACGGCAAGCGCTATCACTCGGTCATGGTGTTCATGGTGGACCGCCTGTATGCCATCAAGCTGAGATACAGCGCCGACGCTACCAAGCTCAGCCGTGCGCAGGCACGTAAAGAGGCCGAAGACTTCGCCCGTTACCTGCTGCCCCAGCTGGACATCACCAGTACCGGCAACTGCGGTGTGCCCGAAATGGCGCAGGACAGTCGCATTGCGGACGGCTGCGCAGGCCAGGACCCCATCCAGCCCGCGGTGCTGGAAGGCCGTCGGGAACTGCGCTTCGAGTACCCGAGTTCCCGCTGAACAGTCCGCCCGGATAACAGGACGTTTCATCCGGGCCTGTTATTCTCCGGCAAGGGGATTCAGCTGACTACAACGGGAAATCAAGGACGATGGCATCCATCACCGCTCTCCGCCGTTCCGCGCTCGCATTGGCGATTCCGCTCTGCCTCTGCCTGGCCTCGCCGCTTCTGGCAAATGAGCCCGCAGCGCCCGCCGAACCCGAAGAATCGACGCACGCCAAGGTCCTGCGCTACACCCGCGCGCTGGAGAAGTCTCCAGACGCGGCCGATGCGTCGGAAGTGCGAAGGGCACTGCTCGATTGGGCAATGAACAACAGCGAGTTCGAGGTCAACCTGTGTGACGTGATGGATCTGCCCGAGCTGGGGCACAAGGACCGCAGCCCCATTACCACTGAACTGACGCAGCAGATGCTGTTCGGGAATGTTGCCTTCCAGATCGAACATGGCACGGACACCCCCGAGCTGGCCCGGCAGGTGGCCGCTGCGGAAAGTTCAATCAAAGTCTACAAAGTAATGCTGGCGAAGCACCCGGAACTGCGCATCGCGCAGATGGACGCGCTGGTCGCCGAGCAGAAGGCTGGCCGTCTGGACCGGCACCTGGCTCCGGTGGTGACGGATTGTCTGGCCGCGCGTCTCACACGTGTGAACGCCACGCCAGACGAGGTGCCGTTCCTCGGCGGCTTCCTGCGCGAGACCTCGGTGATCTATCCCGAGCGCATCGGCACCTGGGTGATGGTGGGCGAGCATCGTTTCGACACAGCGCCCTATGGTGCCTCGCTCCGCTACGAGCGCCCCGACGACAACACCGGCTTCATCGATGTGTACATCTATCCGGTGGGTGTGAACTCGGCCGAGGCCGTCGCCGAGCAGGCGGTGATCGAGCGCGACGCGCTGCAGAGGGGCTGGGCGTCGCAGCTGGTGGATCCGCCCATGTCGCCGCTGTCGACGTTCACCCTTCCGGTAAAGCCGGTTGCCAACCCCTCTCCCTATCACCAGCCTAGCCCCAAGACCGTCACCGCCTACCAGGTGGACTTCGGCTTCAAGCGTGAGGACGGGGCCTACAGCGGGGCCTTCATCTACATGGTAGACCGCCTGCACGGCATCGAAATCCGCTACAACGCGAAGGCGGCGTCGCTCGACCGGACGCAGTTGCGCAAGGAAGCCGAGAAATTCACGCGCGAGGTGTTCCCGCAGCTGGGCATCATCAGCAACGGCAGCTGCGGTCTGCCCCAGATGGGCGTCGACGGCAAGCTCGCGGACGGCTGCGATGGCATCGAGCCGGTGACGCCCGCTGTGGGCGAGGGCATGCGTGAGCTGCGCTTCGAGTACGCGCCGCCGTCACCCTGAGGTGGCGGTGTCCCACTCGGGGAAGATCTCCACGTCCACGTGATCAATGGTGCCGGTGAAGCGGAAGGGCAGGGTGTAGTTCCAGTCCACCGCCGAGCCGGTATCCAAGCCGATATCCAGCCCTTCGCCGATGGAGAACTGGATCGGCACGGTGCGCTCCAGCCGACCGCTGGCCACGGTGGTTCCGTCTACGGTGAGCGTGACCTTGCCGCCTTTGCCCATGCCGCCACCGTCATAGTCGAAGCGCACCTCGATGTGCGCCTTGCCCGGCGGCAGCGCCTTTTCCGCGCTGAACACCGGGCGCTCCTGGCCGAGGAAGTTGTAGACGAACGCCGGCTTGCCATCTTTGAAGTACAGCCCGTAGCCGCCTTCCGAACCGCCCTGGGTGATGATCATGCCTTCGGCATCGGCCGGCACCTCCACCTGCGCGGTGATCTTCCACGACTTGTTGAGCATCGGCAGGCAGGCCGCATCGGGTAGGGCCACCATGCCGGGGTAGTAGGTCACCTGGGTGCGCTTGCCGACCAGGTTCGGGCGGCCCATCGCTTCGGCATTCATGCGAATGGTGCCGCGCCAGTCCAGTGGCAGCACGCTGTAGCGCGCGGCCTCCACCCACCACAGATCCTGCAGTTCGCGCAGCTTGTCCGGGTGCTCTGCGGCTACGTCGTGCGCCTGGGAGAAATCGCCGTCCAGCTTGTACAGCTCCCATACCTGCTTGTCCGGCGACCAGTCGGTGGGACGCGTCGGCATCCACGGTGCGAAGCTCGGCGCTGAGGCCATCCAGCCCTCGTGGTACAGGCCGCGATTGCAGGCCAGTTCGAAATACTGGGTACGGCGGCGGCTGGGGGCCTTGCCGTCATCAAAGCTGAAGGCAAAGCTGATGCCCTCGATGTCCTTCTGCGGAATGCCGTTGAGCACGCGAGGCGCAGTGATTCCGCAGGCTTCATACAGGGTCGGCACGATGTCGATCACATGCAGGAACTGCTCACGCAGCCCGCCCTTGTCCTTGATCTTCTCCGGCCAGCTCACAATCAGCGGGTTTCGCGTGCCCCCAAAGTGGCTGGCCACCTGCTTGGTCCACTGGAACGGCGTGTTCATCGCATGCGCCCACGATGACGGGAAATGGTTGAAGTGCTTCGGCCCGCCCAGTTCGTGCATCACCACGAAGTTGTCCTGCCACTTCTCCGGGAAGCCGTTGAAGAACAGGTTCTCGTTGAGCGAGCCTTCCAGTCCGCCCTCGGCGCTGGAGCCGTTGTCGCCGGCAATATAGAGAATGATGGTGTTGTCGGCGTCGGGCAGTGCCTTTACTGCGTCAATCACGCGTCCCATCGCCGCGTCCACCTGTGCGCCATAGGCGGCAAACACTTCCATCATCCGCGCATACACCGCCTTCTGATCCTGCTCCAGACCCTCCCATGCCGGCAGCCCCGGCGAGCGTTCGGTCAGGTCGGTGTCCGCCGGTACCACGCCAAGCTTTTTCTGCCGTTCCAGCGTCTGTTCGCGATAGGCATCCCAGCCCATGTCGAACTGGCCTTTGAACTTGTCGATCCATGCCTGCGGTGCCTGATGCGGGGCATGTGTTGCACCGGGGGCAACGTACAGGAAGTAAGGACGATCCGGCGCGATGCTCTTGGCTCGGCGCACCCAGGCCACGGCTTTGTCCGCCAGGTCTTCAGTCAGGTGATACTCGGGGTCATCGGAGGCCGGCACCAGATCGCGGTTTTCAAACAACAGCGGGTTCCAGTGATTCATGTCGCCGGCATTGAACCCGTAGAAGTAGTCAAAGCCCAGACCATTGGCCCAGCGGTCAAACGGTCCTGCCGCGCTCAGCTCCCAGGTCGGGGTGTTGTGGTTCTTGCCGATCCACGCGGTCATGTAGCCGTTCTGGCGCAGCACCTCGCCGATGGTGCCGCAGTCGCGCGGCAGCACGCAGCAATAGCCGTCGTAGCCAGTGGCCAGCTCGGTGATTCCGGCGAACGACGCCGAATGGTGGTTGCGCCCGGTGATCAGCGCCGCACGGGTGGGGCTGCACAGCGCGGTGGTGTGGAAGTGGTTGTAGCGCAGCCCTTCGGCCGCCAACCGGTCCATGGTGGGCGAGGGCACGCCGCCGCCGAAGGTGCTGAACTGGCCGAAGCCCACGTCGTCCAGCAGGATCAGCACCACATTGGGGGCCCCTTTGGGGGCCTGCACCGGCTGCGGAAACTGGGCTGGGTCCGAGTCCTGGTAGGTGCGCCCCACCTGGCCGTGGAAGTGGAAATCCGGGCGCGGCAGGATGTCCGGGGTTCCGGCGTTGGCATCGTGGCGGGTATTCATCTGCGGGGCCTGCGGGGGGAGAGGCGATGAGCTTCCCACTGGGCAGTTGCGCTGACATCGGCGAAAGCACGGTCGGGGTATCAGTAGTTCTACTGGTGCAGCCTGATTGGCCTCAAGAACGTCGGCGCACGGCCGCTACCGTGGCAGCGGAATGCGGCTTCCCTGAAGCAGCACATTGATGAGATTCCATGAGATTGTCTGGCTCTGCTGGACGAATCGGTCTGGACCCTGCTGATGCCATGGAGATTGAATGAAGTACTTTCGCGTGCATCCAGACGTAGCCATGCGAGAAAGATGGATTCTTGGGGGCATCCGCTACAGCGAGAACTGGGAATTTCTGGATCCGTATGTCGAATGCATGGAGCCATGCCGTTATGCGCTTGACCTTCACTTCGATGGAGTTGCGGTTGACTTCACCGTTGCGGGTGCTGCCAGCGTACCCATCGTCAGCGCCAGGTTCTGCGATGCCCTCGCTGGGCTCCCTGAGATCGAGGAGCTGTACCGGAACACCGTCATGGAGCCCGTCAGCATCGAGGGGGCGAGTGGCGTTGCGGAGTACTTCGTGATGATTGTGGAGTCAAAGTTCGACTGCATTGATGGTGCCACCTCGAAGTTCACCAGGTTCGCCGTCAACGATCCATGGAGACCCTCACTGTCTGAAGAGAACTCGTCAGCATTCAACCTTGTCCTGGATGCCAGCAGGATCGGAGATAAGCACATATTCCGATTGGTGGGCTACCCGCATGCGCTGATCGTCAGCGAGGAAGTGAAGCTGCGCCTTGACCGCGCTGAAGTGACCGGTATCGCATATGAGGAGATGTCGATGGCGGGGGAGGAGCAGGTTATTCAGGCCCCATGACGTGCCAAGGAAGATGTTGATGAAGCTTCGAAGCGTGGTTTTAAAATCTCTGCATTTCATGTACTGGGCCCTGTGGGCGGTATCCATATTCGGCCTGTTGCAGGCGTGGATTGGTCGGCCGCTGAACTTGCTGCTTTGCGCGACTACCCAGGAGGATGTTGAGTGCGAGTGGGTGACATCTGTTGGAATGTGGATCTTCGGGTGCAGCTTCGTCGCTGTGATCCTGCTCACCTCCGCTATGCTTATCCGTGCAGGCGTCAGGCGAAAGTGGAATCTCGCGGAGATCGTCGTTGCGTTGATAGGGTGGGCGGCGTTGCTGTACTTCGTGACGAACCTCCGGTCCTGAGGGTGTTGGGGTTGCGGTCGTAGGACTGTTGGAGACCGATCCAGAACCCCTCTGATGTACCGAAGTAATGTGAGAGGCGCAATCCCGTGTCGGCGGTAATGCCCCGGTGTCCGCTCACGATCAGCCCTATGCTGCGCTTTGGTACGCCGATGGACTTGGCCAAGCGGCTCTGTGTGATGCCCATGGGTTCCAGGAATTCATGCAACAGGACTTCACCTGGGGTGGGGTAGGGAACCGTACGCATGATCATCTCTCTGAGTGGCGTGGACCACGCTACTCCAATCGCCGGAGAGGGCTTTTCAATTCATTTCAATTTTGTAGGCATCACCATTCGACCAGATGCGTCGTTCGTTGGCCGTTGTCTGCTGATCGGTTCACTGCCGGTCGGCATTTGAGCCGCATACGACACCTCGGATGCCTGGCAGTTCGATCTGGTGCCATGAATGACGCGCCATGGTGCATCGGAATCCTTGCCATTCTGGCTCGGAATATGCGCCAAAACGCCGTTTTCCGTGCCATACGCGTCAACGATAGATGCAGCCTATCGAAATCGCGAGAAATGCAAGAAAACAGCCGCTTCACATCAGATTGGCCTTCCGGCACTGTGGTCCCCGGAGTCTAGAAAACTCTTTCAACACGTAACCTCTGTATCCCAAGGTCGGGATGGTGGCGAATACAACACTCCCCCAAAAGGGGGGGAATAAGTCACACCGTTACGTGTTGCGGTTTTCTAGCTCCCGACGCCTTTCCCATAGGGGGAAAGGCCTTTCCCGGGAGTCTGAGATGTACGCGTTCTGGGCCTTCATCCATCGCTTCGAGCTGCCCACTCGAGGCCTTCGATTACCTCTTCCGCGCGCCTGCCGCCCTTCGGCGTTGCCTCTTCGCGCGCGTATCCAAAACTTATAACGCCGGGCGCTGCCCCGGCCATCTGATCGGCATGCCGCCGCGCCCTTGCTGCGCGTCGCGTTGCCACTTCGTTGAACTCATTCGTTACCCAGTTTCGGGAGGATCCCATGTGCGAGCAGTGTTCCTTTGCAGGTGTTGTTGACCATGCGAATTCAGAGCGCCCTCAAGGCGGCCATGCAAGCGGAGCGGTGCAGCCTGCGCCGCTGTTTCAGCCCTCAGCGAGCATCCATCCAGGGCGCGTGTTGATGGACGACTACCTGCGCCCTGCCGGCATTTCCATTCGGCGGCTGGCGGACTCCATCCGGGTCAAGCGTGGTCGATTGGAATCGGTGATTGGTGGCCGCAGCAGCATCAGTGCGGAACTGTCGCTGCGGCTGGGGCGTTACTTCGGTGACCCGCCGGCGTACTGGCAGGATCTGCAGGCGAAACACGACATGGAAATGGCGTACTGCGCCTGGGGCGAGGACATCGACCTGATCCGCCCGCGCGTGCGCTGGTAGGACGGTCGGGATGGGTCGCCATGTGTACGGTACGGCCCGGGTTGTCAGTTCGTGCGCAGCCCGGCCAGCACGGCGGGCTGTTGCGCAGAGTGCGGGGAGTTCGGGTATGAGTCTGGTGATGGTGTTGGAGATTGAGTCCGGGGTGACGCTGGATGATGTGGCGTTCACGCTTCGGTCGCTGGGTCTGCCTAGCGACGTTGACCAGAATATCTGGGCTGGACTGCTGCCGGGGTGCAGGTGTGCGTTTGGGTTCAAGCAGCACGCTGTTCCGCTTGCTTTAGGGGCAAGAGGCATGCAGGTGGAGTGGAGTGTGGGGTTGACGGTGACGTTTCACTTTCGGGCTGCGCATATGTTGCGGAGCCTGCATGAGATCTATCGGTTGATTGAGGTGTTCTCGAAGCAGCACCGGTATCGGTTTGTGCTGTCGTTTCAGTACGAGCGGGTTTATGCGGTGCGGGATGAGTCCGGATTGGATCTGGTGTGGAAGATTTCGTAGAGCCGGGCTTGCCCGGCTGCTGTTGGCGCAGGGCTATCGGCCATCAAGGACGCCGCATCGAAGGCGATGTCAATTTGGGGTCATGCGTTACCGGATGTTGGGTGTTTCCGGGCCGTCGTCTGTCGACCGACGCTACCGGATTCAGCTCCTCCAGAAATCTCAACGTGCCCACGGTCACGGTTTGACATCATTTACTGAGGAACGGCCCCTACCATCTGGGTTACTGTTGAACTGCTCCCCCAGAGGCCACCCCATGAAGACCGCCGTTTTCAGCGCACGCCCCTACGACCGTCACTTCCTGGAAGCCGCGAACCAGCATGCGGGCAGTGAAGGTCGCTTCGAGTTCGCCTACTTCGACGTAGGGCTGGACCTCACCACCTCCACCTTGGCCCAGGGTAGCGAAGCGGTCTGCGTGTTCGTCAATGACCGGCTGGATGCCCCGGTGCTTGAAGCGCTGTACGGGCGGGGCATCCGCGCGGTGCTGCTGCGCTGTGCAGGCTTCAATAATGTGGATCTGGCCGCCGCAGAGCGGTTGGGCTTGTTCGTGGCCCGGGTGCCGGCTTACTCACCTGAAGCAGTAGCAGAACACGCGCTGGCGCTGATCATGACACTGAACCGCCAGACCCACCGCGCCTACAACAGGGTCCGCGAAGGGAACTTCATGCTCGACGGCCTGCTGGGTCGCACGCTGCACGGCCGCACGGCCGGCATCGTGGGCACCGGCAAAATCGGGCTGGCTACGGCACGCATTCTTAAAGGTATGGGCTGCAACGTGCTCGGGTATGACCCGTACCCCAGCTCGGCCTTCGATGGCATTGGCGAAATGGTGCCGCTGTCTGAACTGCTGGCGCGCTCGGACATCGTTTCCCTGCATTGCCCGCTGACTCCGGACACGCACCACCTGATCAACGAAGCTTCGCTGGCGCTCATGAAGCCCGGGGCCATGCTGGTAAACACTTCACGTGGTGGGCTGGTCAACACCGATGCGGTGATCCGCGCCCTGAAGTCCCGACACCTCGGCCATCTGGCCATCGACGTGTACGAGCAGGAAAGCGCGCTGTTCTTCCAGGATCTATCCGGCGAGATCATTGACGACGATGTCTTCCAGCGCCTGATGACCTTCCCGAACGTGCTGGTGACCGGTCACCAAGGCTTCTTCACCGCCGAAGCCCTGCAGGAAATCTCCGCCATCACCCTGGGCAACCTCACCGATTTCGCCGAAGGCCGCCCCTGTAAAAATAAGGTCGCGTAGAGCCACGCCCTGCGTGGCTGCACTCTCTCACCGTTCTGCCCCCAAAACCGCACGGAACCCCAAACCCATGTGGCAACAGAACTACGACCCCCTGGGCAACACCTACCTTTCCGCCCTGATGGGGGCACTCCCGGTCCTGGTCTTCCTGTTAGCCCTGACAGTCCTGCGCCTGAAAGGCCTCACCGCCGCACTCCTCGCCGTAGCCGTCTCCATCGCCGTCTCCTGGTTCGGCTTCGGCATGCCGCTCGGCGAAATCACCGGCGCAGCCCTGCTCGGCATCGCCAACGGCATCTTCCCCATCAGCTTCATCGTGCTGATGGCGGTATGGCTGTACAAGCTCGCCATCCGCAGTGGCAAGTTCGAAGTCATCCGCGGCAGCATCGCGACCATTTCCGATGACCAGCGCATCCAGGTGCTGTTGATCGCGTTCTGCTTTGGTGGCTTCCTGGAAGGCGCAGCCGGCTTCGGCGTGCCCATCGCCATCTGCGCGGCCTTGCTGGTGGAGCTCGGCTTCCGCCCGCTGAAGGCCGCCATGCTCTGTCTGATCGCCAACGGTGCGGCCGGGGCCTACGGGGCCATCGGCATTCCAGTTCTGGTAGGGGCGGAGCAGGGTGGGGTGCCACTGCGGGACATGTCGTGGAAGCTGGTGCCGCTGGTGCAGGTGTGCGCAGCGCTGCTACCGGCGGCGCTGGTGATGCTGCTGGATGGTTGGCGCGGCGTGCGCGAAACCTGGCCGGTGCTGCTGGTGGTGGGCCTGGTGTTCAGTGGCGTGCAGACGGCGGTGTTGCTGCTGCTCGGGCCGGAGCTGGTCGATATCGTCGGCCCGCTGGCGGGCATGGCGGCGCTGGCGGGGTTCATGCAGTTCTGGCAGCCGAAGCGGATCTACCGCGAGGCCGAGGCACCGCCGGTGTCGGCGCAGCGTTGGTCGCTGAAAGAGGTGCTGCTGGCGTGGTCGCCGTTCTATCTGCTGACCGCCACCATTCTGGTGTGGAGCCTGCCGGCGTTCAAAGGGTTGTTCGCGGCGGGTGGGGCGCTGGCCGGCACGGTGCTGCACCTGCCGATTGGGTTGCTGCACCAGCGGGTGCAGGAGCTGCCGCCGCTGGTGGCCGAGGCGCATACGCTGCCGGCGGTATGGAATGTGGGGTGGCTGGGGGCTGCGGGCACGGCCATTTTGATTGCCGCGCTGCTGACGGCTCTCTTGTCGCCGAAGCTTGGGCTGCGGGCCGGCGGACAGGAACTGGCGCAGGCCGGGCGGGAGATGTGGAAGCCCCTGGCCACCGTGGCGCTGGTGATGGCAGTGGCTTACATCACCAACTATTCCGGCGCGTCTTCCACGATCGGGCTGGCGCTGGCGGAAACTGGTGGGGTGTTCCCGGTGCTGTCGCCAGTGATCGGCTGGATGGGGGTGTTCATTACCGGGTCGGTGGTGAACAGCAACACCCTGTTCGCGCATCTGCAGGCGGTGACGGCGGAGCAGATTGGCGTGGCACCGGCGTTGTTGGTGGCGGCGAATACCGCAGGCGGGGTGATGGCGAAGCTGGTGTCGCCGCAGTCGATTGCCATCGCGGCGGCGGCGGTGAAGCTGGTGGGGCAGGAGTCGGCGATTCTGCGGTCTACGTTGGCGGCCAGTTTGGGGTTGTTGGGCTATGTGTGTGTGGTGACGTGGGTGTTGTCGATGGTGGCGTAACCGGATGTGGTCGTGCCGGGTGATTCGGTGGACGCGCATGGCGCGTCCCTACGCAGATGGTCGGTGGTTCAGCCGGGCAAGCCCGGCTCTACGGGTGGGCGGGTCGGTGGTTCAGCCACGCAGGGCGTGGCTCTACGGATCCCGGTAGATACCGTCTCGCCCCTGCCTATGCAAGGGCGATTTCGGGATCAAACGGCCG
>NZ_DAMDFR010000021.1:0-62779 GCF_032103445.1 Stenotrophomonas sp. | reverse complement strand
ACCCGGGCAGCCGCTGCCACGCGCGCTGCAGGCGGCGCTGATTCATGAACTGACCCACGTGCTGGACCGCGCCGCCGACGGCGGCTGGTCGAGCAGCGCGCGTTGGCGCGACCTGGCCGGCTGGCAGCAGCGGCCGTGGCGCATGGGGCGGGGTGCCAATGCGTTCAGCGCACGCAGCCCGGATGCCTATGAGCGGCACAGCCCGGCCGAGTTCCTGGCGGTCAATGCCGAGCACTATCTGCTGGACCCGGATTACGCCTGCCGTCGCCCGGCGCTGGCCGCGTGGTTTGCCGAACACATCGGGCAGCGCGACACCCCCACGCCCGGATGCGACGCACGCCTGCCGCTGGTGCAGGCCGGCGAGGTCAGCGGCCAGGCCTCGCTGCTGGAACTGGATCCTTCCCGTGTCTACGCGGTGGAGTACCTGCTGGCCGAGGGCAATGACGCGCTGATGAGCCGCTGGGGCCACAGCATGCTGCGGCTGGTGATCTGCGCACCCGGGCGGCCGCGCGGGCCAGCCTGCCGCATGGATCTGGCCCACCACCGGGTGCTGTCGTTCCGCGCCTTCGTCGGTGACGTGCAGATCTCCAGCTGGGCCGGTTTGACCGGCGCGTATCCCTCGCGGTTGTTCGTGCTGCCGCTGAACCAGGTGATCAACGAGTACACCCAGGTCGAATTGCGCGGGCTGTCGTCGATTCCGCTGCAGGTGAGTGACGCGGAGATCGCCGCGCTGCTGGAGCGGGTCGCGCAGGTGCACTGGAGCTACGACGGTCGTTACCGCTTCATCAGCAACAACTGCGCCGTGGAGACCGGAAAGCTGCTGCAGGAAGGGGTGCCGCGACTGGGCGAGGAAGGCCTGAACCGGATAACCCCGCGTGGGCTGCTGTCGCGGCTGCAGCGGCAGGGCGTGGCGGATGTGTCCGTGCTGGATGACCGCCCTGAGGCGACCCGTCAGGGCTATTACTTCGCCTCCGCGCAGGCGCATTACCAGCAGTTGTTCGAGGTGGTACAAGCCGAGCTGGCAGTGCCGGCAGCCGATGTCAGCGCGTGGCTGCATCTGCCTGCCGCGCAACGCGCCGTGTGGGTGGAACAGGGCGGCCTGCGCGCCACCTCGGCGATGCTGCTGCTTGAACAGGCCGCACGTAATCGCGAAGAGCTGCGTGCACGTTCGGGATTGAAGCGCGCGCTCAGCGATCCGCGCGGTGAAGTGGATGCCGCGCATGCCGCGTTGCTGGCCCTGCTGGATGACGCCGGGCAGCTGGTGAGTCCGGCTGGACTGTTGCCGGCGGGCGGATATGGGGTGCCGGTGGGGGATGAGCGGGTGGCGGCGGATGTTGCGACAGCGCGATTGAGTGCGCGGGGTGTGAGCGGGTGGGAGGCGTTGCAGGTGGAGTTGCGGGGGCGGTTGCCGATAGCGCAGCAGGAAGAGTTGCGGACGATCGAAGATAGTCTGGATCGGTTGGGGGCACGGATGCGGCGATTGGCGCGCGATTGAGGTCCGCGAAGCCACGCAGGGCGTGGCTCTACGTGGTGCTAATCCACGCTTCACAGGCTCCGCACTAGCATGGCTGGCTGACGTAACCGATCGGCAAGGAGTCGAACATGCGCATTTCCCCCTGGATTCTCAGCGCCGCGATCACCGCAAGCCTGGCCGCCTGCCAGCCCGCCGCGCAGGACGCCAACACCGGCCCCGCCGAAGTCGCCCCGCCTGCTGGTGCCGCCACCAGTGACGAACGCACCTACGCCTTCCAGTGCGGCGACGTCGCCGTGCAGGCCACCTACCGCGGCCAGGATTCGGCCACCGTCGTGGTCGGCGGGCGCACCTTCGTGATGTCCTCTGAAACTGCTGCCTCCGGCGCGAAGTACGGCGATGGACAGGGCAACGTGTTCTGGACCAAGGGCACCACCGAAGGCACGTTGACCCTCGCCGGTGAGCCTGACCGCAATTGCACCGGTTCCGGTACGGAAGGCGAAGCGGCACCGGCGGCGACCACGCCGGCAGCCTCTACGGCTGCGTTCCGTGCGACTGGCAACGAGCCGGGTTGGCTCGCGCAGGTCAGTGACGGTGAGGCACCGCGCCTGCATGTCGAGACCGACTATGGCGAGAAGAAGTTTGAGATCGCTTCACCCACGCAGGGCCAGGACGGCTGGTCAGGCAAGGCTGAAGATGGCACCGAGATCAAGCTGACGTTCCAGCGCACCGTGTGCGAGGACACCATGAGCGGAAAGGCGTTTGGGGCGACGGTGATGCTGACCGTGGGTGCCAAGCAATATCACGGCTGTGGTGATTTTGCCGGTGCGCCGACGGTCGCAAGCAAGCCGTAAATCGGGGCGCATTGCCGAGCTTCGGATGCTTCCATCCGCTGCAGATAATCCATCGGAGGAGGCCTGCGGGTGGCCCCCGGAGGGACGCTCCAAAACATGGATGTTTTGGAGCAGCCCCCATGGATGGGTTTACGGCGTGTCCCGGAGCGGGGCTGCCCGTAGGCCTCCCTGCACGGAACAACAGAAACGCCGTGGCCGTTGGCGATAGCGCCGAAAGCAGCCGGGCAAGCCCGGCTCTACGGGATGGCGAACGATCGGCGTTCGGAGCGTCCGGGGTGGCGAACGAGCGGCGTCGCGGATGGCGGACCATCCGCGTTGCCGGCGATCAGATCAATCCGCGCGGCCGGCGAATTCGCCGGTGGTCGTGTTGACCAGCACGCGTTCGCCGTTGGCGATGTACTCCGGCACCATGATTTCAATGCCGGTGTTGAGCTTGGCCGGCTTCGGGCGCTTGGTCGCGGTGCCGCCCTTCAGTTCCGGCGGGGTCTCGATCACTTCCAGTACCACGCTGGTCGGCAACTGCACCGCCACCGGCTGGTCGTCGATCACCTGCACGTAGATGCCGGTCAGGCCGTCGGTGATGTAACCCGCGTCATCGCCGATCACGTCCGCGTCCAGCGTGTACGGGGTGTAGTCCTCGTCGTCCAGGAACACGAACGCGTCACCGTCCTTGTACGAATAGGTGCTCTGGCGGCGCAGCAGCTCCACTTCCGGCAGGTTGTCGTCGGCATCGAAGCTGGCATCCAGCTTGTTGCCGCCCGGCACGCTGTACATGATGAAGCGGAAGCGGACATTGCCGCCGCGGCCCTGCGGCGAGCTGCGCTCGATGTCGCGGATCTGGTAGACGCCGTTGTTGTACTCGACGACGTTGCCTTTCTTGATGTCACTGGCTTTCATGGGAATGAAGGTCGGTTGTGTGGGAGGTAAAGGATTACTTGGCGGCCAGTCGCACCGCGCCGTCCAGGCGGATGGTCTCACCGTTGAGATAGGTGTTGCCCAGGATGTGCCCGACCAGGCCGGCAAAGTCCTCCGGCTTGCCCAGGCGCGGCGGGAACGGGATCGACGCCGCCAGCGATTCCTGCACCGCCGGCGGCATGCCGTCCACCATCGGGGTCCAGAAGATGCCCGGGGCAATGGTCATCACGCGGATGCCGAAGCGCGACAGCTCGCGCGCCATCGGCAGCGTCATCGCCACCACTCCGCCCTTGGACGCCGAATAGGCGGCCTGGCCGATCTGGCCCTCGTAGGCGGCCACGCTGGCGGTGTTGATGATCACGCCACGCTCGCCGTCGTCGCCGGCTTCGTTGTGCTGCATGCGGTTGGCCGCGGCCTTGGCGACATTGAAGCTGCCGACCAGGTTCACCATCACCGTGCCCTGGAAGTTGGCCAGCGGCATCGGAGCCTCCTTGCCCAGCACGCGGCCCGCGCCGAGGATGCCGGCGCAGCTGATCACCGCGTTCAGGCCACCCAGGAATTCGGCTGCCGCGTCGATCTGCGCGGCCACCGCCGCTTCATCGCTGACATTGGTGTTGAAGTAGCGCGCATTGTCCGCGCCCAGCTCGGCCACCGCGGCCGCGCCTTTTTCGTCATTCAGGTCCCACAGGGCGACCTTGCCGCCATGGGCCACCAGGTGGCGGGCCACGGACAGACCCAGGCCGGAGACGCCACCGGTGACGACGGCACGCACAGAAGACAGCTGCATCAGGTGATTCCGCAGGTTCAAGAACCGCCGATTCTAGCCGAAGCCGGGCCGCGCACCGTTGTGCACTGCCACCAGCGGCTCAGCCGCGCCGCGCCAGTCGGCGGGCGAAATCGTCCGGAGCCAGCCCCGGCGCGAACAGGAAGCCCTGGCCGACGCTGATGCCCATGCTGTGCAGGGCATGCCGCTGCGCTTCCGATTCAATGCCCTCGGCCACCAGGCCCAGCCCCAGGCTGCGGGCAATGCCGCAGACCGCTTCGCACACCGCCACGTCGGAACGGTTGCCGGGCACGCCCTCGACGAACATCTGGCTCAGCTTCAGCCCGTGGATCGGCAGCCGGCGCAGGTAGTTGAGGGCGCTGTAACCTTCGCCGAAGTCGTCAATGGTCAGCAGCACGCCCATTTCCCGCAGGCGGCCGAAGGTCTGCAAGGTGTCCGGCGCGTCCTCGATCAGCACCCGCTCGGTGAACTCCAGCTCCAGCGCGGTGCCGGGCAGGTCGAACTCTTCAAGTACCTGGCGCACGTTGCGGGCAAGGTCCTCGCCGACGAACTGCCGGTACGACACGTTCACCGCCACCCGCACGATGCCCAGCCCGGCGTCCTGCCACAGGCGCACCTGCCGGCAGGCCTCGCGCAGCACCCATTGGCCGATGCGCACGATGTCGCCGGTACTTTCAGCGTGGCCGATGAACACGTCCGGGCGCAGTTCGCCCAGCTGTGAATTGCGCCAGCGGATCAGCGCCTCGGCTGCGATCAATTGGCCGCTTTTCAGGTCCACCTGCGGCTGGTAGACCAGATGGAACTCCTCGTCGTCCAGCGCGCGGTGCAGGCGGCTTTCGATCTGCAGACGGTCATGCTGGCGCTGCGCCAGTTCCGGCGAGAACACCTGCCAGCCGTTGCGGGTGCGGCGCTTGACGTCGTACATGGCGATGTCGGCGTTCTGGATCAGCACCTGCGGGCGCAACCCATCCTGCGGCGCGCGGGCGATGCCGATGCTGGTGGTCACCGCGAACTCGTCACTGCCGAAGCGGAACGGCGGAATGAAGGCACGGGTGATCGCCTCGGCCAGCCGCTCGGGCTGGTCGGCCTGGTCGCGGGTGTCGCACACCACCAGGAACTCATCGCCACCGAAGCGGGCCACCAGCCCCTCGGTGCCGATGGCGGTGGAGATGCGGCGGGTGGCGTCGATCAGCAACTCGTCGCCGGCGTTGTGGCCGAGCATGTCGTTGACCGTCTTGAAGCGGTCCAGGTCGATGTACAGCACCGCGACCCGGCTGTGGGTGGGACTGGCCATGCGGGTGGCCAGGTCGCCCAGCACCGCGTCGCGGTTCATGATGCCGGTCAATGGGTCGGTGCGCGCCTGGATGCGCAGGGTTTCCTCGGCGTGCTTGCGTGCGGTGATGTCCTGCACGGTGCCAGCAATGCGCGCGGCGTCCACATCGCCGGCTTCGGCTTCGCCGATCATCCGCACCCAGAACGAGTGCCCGTCGCTGCGTTGGCCCTGCAGTTCCAGCTCGAACGGCACCTGGCGGTCGATCACCTCCAGCAGCGCCTGCTGCAGCTGCAGGCGGTCGTCGGTGCGCAGGCATTCCATCAGGTGCGCCATGTCCTGCATCGGCAGGTCCTGGCCGAGGATGCGCGCGGCCTCGTCGGTCAGGTACAGCCGCTGCAGGCCGCGATCCCACTCCCAGCCGCCGATGTGCGCCAGCGACTGCGCGCGGTCGAACAGGGTGTTGTTGCGCTTGAGTTCGGTGATGTCGCTGAACAGTCCGAACACGTGGTCCGGAGTGTCGCGGCCGTTGCTGTACACCGGCACATTGGTGGTGGAAATCCAGATCATGCGCCCGCGCGGGCGGTGGTACAGGCCGACGATGGTGCTGCGGATGATCCGCCCGCGCTGCAGCGATTCGGCGGCCGGCCATTGTTCACGGGTGAGCGGGTGGCCGTGTTCGTCCACGCTGATCCAGTCCTCCGGGGCCAGCAGGTGCTGCAGGCTGCCGCCGCTGGTGCCGAGGATGCGGTGCGCGGCGGGGTTGGCGGACACCACCTGCAGATTGCGGTCGAACAGAATCACGCCCTTGTCGATGGACTCCATCAGCAGCCGGTAGCGCGATTCGGCCTGCCAGCGGCTGCTCAGGTCGCGCGCCACCGCCACGATGCAGTGCTCGCCCTGGTGCTCGAAGCCGGCCGAATGCACTTCGACCGGGAAGCGGCTGCCGTCGCCACGCATGTTGGTGACTTCAATGACGTAGGTCTCGCCCCGACGCAGCGCTTCCCAGACCGGGTCGAGATGGTCGCTGGGCAGGTCGGGGTTGAGGATCTCGATGGGCTGCCCGACGATGTCCTCGCGCGGGCGGCCATAGGCGCGCACACCGGCGTTGTTGAGGTCCAGCACCACGCCGCTTTCGCTGAGGATGCTGACCGGGTCCGGCACGGCGTCGAACAGCGCGGCATAGCGTCGCAGCGCCAGCTGGCGCTCGTCCATCGCTTCCTGCAGGGCCTGCTGCACATCGCGCAGCACGGCGTGCAGGTCCTCGCCGGTGGGGTGGGCGAGGGCGCGTTCCAGGGCGGCCAGCGCGTGCAGATGGCCGGTGAGGTGGTCACCGACCGCTGCATCCCTGCGCGGGCCGCCCCGGCTCATAAGGCGGCCAGCGCTTTGCCGGCCTTGCTGCCGGTTTCGCGGCCCAGCCGTGACGCCAGCCAGCGGCCAGTCGCCGCCAAGGCGGGCAGGTCGATGCCGGTGCGCATGCCGATGCCGTGCAGCAGGTACACCACGTCTTCGCTGGCCACGTTGCCGCTGGCTCCCTTGGCATAGGGGCAGCCGCCGGCACCGGAGACGGCCGAATCCACCACCCGCACGCCTTCCTCCAGACAGGCGTCGATGTTGGCCAGCGCCTGCCCGTAGGTGTCATGGAAATGCACGGCCAGCGCCGGCATCGGGATTTCACTGGCGACGGCTTTGAGCATGGCCCGCGCCTTGCGCGGCGTGCCGACGCCGATGGTGTCGCCCAGCGAGATTTCGTAACAGCCCATCTCATGCAGGGCGCGCGCGACCCGGACCACTTCGCTGACCGCCACCTCGCCCTGGTAGGGGCAGCCGAGCACGGTGGAGACATAGCCGCGCACCTTCACTCCGTCGGCGCGGGCGCGCTCCAGGATCGGCGCAAAGCGCGCCAGCGATTCGTCAATGCCGGCATTGGTATTGGTGCGGTTGAACGTTTCCGAGGCAGCGGTGAACACCGCCACTTCCTCCACGCCGACCGCACGGGCGCGGTCGTAGCCCTGTTCGTTGGGTACCAGCACCGGGTAGTCCATGCCGGGCCGGCGCTCGATCCCGCCATACACCTCGGCGGCGTCGGCCAGCTGCGGTACCCAGCGCGGGCTGACGAAGCTGGTCGCCTCGATGGTCCGCAGGCCGGTCAGTGACAGCTGCCGGATCAGCTCGATCTTGTCGGCGGTGGCCACCGGCTGGGCCTCGTTCTGCAGCCCGTCGCGCGGGCCGACCTCGACAATGCGCACGAAGTCATCCATGGCAGTGCGCCTCCTGGCGGGAAAGACGCAGATCACACAGCGGGCAGCGAACAGATTCGATCACGAAAATTCCTGGCAACGTATTGGAGACCGCAGTTCCCTGGCGGGCCACGACAGGGTGTTACGCGGGATGAGCGATAAAGCGGCCATCGGCCGCTGCGGGGATCAATCCTGTGTCACCCAATGCGGCGAGCGCTTGTCCAGGAATGCCCCAAGGCCCTCCTGTCCTTCCGCAGAGACCCGCAACCTGGCAATCAGGCTGGCGTTGTCATGGTCCAGCGCGTCGCGGTCCGGCCCCTGCGCCACCCGGCGCACCAGCTGCTTGGCGCTGGCGGCGGCAATCGGACCCGCCTTGTCGAGCAGACCCAGCTGGCGCTGCACGGCTTCGTCGATGCGCTCGGGCTCCACCAGCTGGTGGACCAGGCCGATCCGCAGCGCGGTCTCGGCGTCGAAATGTTCACCGGTGGCAAACCAGCGGCGGGCCTGGCGCGGGCCGATGGCCTCGATCACATACGGGGAGATCACCGCCGGCAGCAGGCCCAGCCGGCTTTCGGTCAGGCCGAAGCGGGCACTGGTGCTGGCAATGGCGATGTCGCAGCAGGCCACCAGGCCGACCCCGCCGCCAAAGGCCGCGCCATGCACGCGGGCCAGGGTGGGCTTGGGCAGCTCGTCCAGGGTGCGCATCAGCCGGGCCAGGGCCAGCGCGTCCTGGCGGTTTTCCTCCTCGCCGGCGGCGGCCATGCCGCGCATCCACTGCATGTCGGCCCCGGCCGAAAAAGACGGTCCTTCACCGGCCAGCACCACCGCGCGGATCTGCGGGTCGTTGCCGGCGGCGTCCAGGGCCAGGGTCAGCTGTGCGATCAGCCCGGCATCGAAGGCATTGTGCAGGGTGGGGCGGTTCAGGGTGAGGGTCAGTACCGCGCCGTGGCGTTCACGCTTGAGGGCATCACTCATGGGGGACCTGCAGTTGCTCCATATACATGTACGGATCATAGCGGTGCAGGGGCGCGCGGCCATGATGCGGCGCGGCGATGCTAATATTGATAACCATTCTTATCGACCCGAAGGCGACCTGTGACGTTGTCCGATCTGCCGCTGAACGGCTCCGCTCTGGTGGATTCCGTACAGGAACTTCATGCAAACGACGCCATTGCCCGTCGACTCCAGGAACTGGGGTTTGTCGCGGGTGAGAATGTGCGTCTGGTAGCCCGTGGCCCGATCGGCGCTGAGCCGCTGCTGGTGCAGGTAGGCTTCACTCGTTTCGCGCTGCGCATTGCCGAGGCAAAGCGCATCCAGGTGCGTCCGCTGGCCGAAGGAGCGCAGGCATGAGCGCGACCGCCGCATTGCGCGTGGCGCTGGTGGGCAACCCCAACAGCGGCAAGACCGCACTGTTCAACCAGCTGACCGGCAGCCGCCAGAAGGTGGCCAACTACACCGGTGTTACCGTGGAACGCAAGGAAGGTCGCCTGCGTGCGCCGTCCGGTCGCGAGTTCGCGGTGCTTGACCTGCCGGGTGCCTACAGCCTGCAGCCGGCCAGCCTGGACGAGGCGATCACCCGTGATTTCTGCCGGGGTTTCTACCCGGGCGAGGCCGCACCGGATGTGCTGCTGTGCGTGATCGACGCCACCAACCTGCGCCTGCACCTGCGCTTCGCGCTGGAACTGCGCGAGCTGGGCAAGCCGATGATCGTGGCGCTGAACATGGTCGACGCCGCGCAACGCCGTGGCATCCAGATCGACGTGCCGGCGCTGGAAAAGGCGCTGGGCGTGCCGGTGGTGGAAACCGTGGCCGTGCGTCGCCACGGGGCCAAGGCTCTGGTCGAACGCCTGGATGCGATGGTGCCGCACCTGCAGGCCCCGGTGGAGGTGCCCGAGAAGGCCGCCGACTACCACGCCGAAGTGCGCGACATCCTGGCTGCGGCAGTCAGCATGCCGAGCCGCACCGCGAAGATCGACGACACGCTGGACCGCTGGCTGCTGCACCCGGTGTTCGGGTTGCTGACCCTGGTGGTGGTGATGTTCCTGATCTTCCAGGCGGTGTTCGCCTGGGCCACCCCGCTGATGGACGGCATCGAGGCCGGCTTCGGCTGGCTGGGGGAAACCGTGGCCGCCACGCTGCCGGAAGGGCCGCTGACCAGCCTGCTCACCGACGGCATCATTGCCGGTGTTGGCGGGGTGGTGGTGTTCCTGCCGCAGATTCTGATCCTGTTCGCCTTCATCCTCGCGCTGGAAGAATCCGGCTACCTGCCGCGCGCGGCGTTCCTGCTGGACCGGATGATGGCCTCGGCCGGTCTGTCCGGCCGCTCGTTCATCCCGCTGCTGTCCAGCTTCGCCTGTGCGGTGCCGGGTATCATGGCCACCCGCAGCATCCAGGATCCGCGTGACCGCCTGGCCACCATCCTGGTCGCGCCGCTGATGACCTGTTCGGCGCGCCTGCCGGTGTATGCGCTGCTGATTGGTGCCTTCATTCCGCAGAAGACGTTGTGGGGCTTCGTCAGCCAGCAGGGCCTGGTGCTGTTCGGGCTGTATGTGGCTGGCATCTTCAGCGCGCTGCTGATGTCGTGGGTGATGAAGAAGTGGCGGCGTGACAAGAGCGAGCATCCGCTGATGCTGGAGCTGCCGTCGTACCGCATTCCGCACCCGCGCGATCTGGCGGTGGGCCTGTACGAGCGCGGCATGATCTTCCTCAAGCGGGTGGGGGGCATCATCCTGGCGCTGACCATCCTGCTGTGGGTGCTGCTCAGCTTCCCGGGTGCGCCGGAGAACGCCACCATGCCGGCCATCGACTACAGCTTCGCCGGCCAGATCGGCCATGCCATGGCGGTGTTCTTCGCCCCGCTGGGCTTCAACTGGCAGATCTGCATCGCGCTGATCCCGGGCATGGGCGCGCGCGAAGTGGCGGTGTCGTCGCTGGCCACCATCTATGCGCTGTCGGCCGCCGATGACGACGCCGCGATCCAGGCGCTGACCCCGGTGGTGGCCAATGGCTGGTCGCTGGCCACCGGCCTGTCGCTGCTGGTGTGGTTCATCTATGCGCCGATGTGCATTTCGACCCTGGCCACCATCAAGCGTGAAACCAACTCCTGGAAGCAGGTCGGTTTTGCCACCTTCTACCTGTTTGCCGCGGCCTACGTGGCGGCGCTGATCACCTACCAGGTGACCAAGGCGCTGGGAGGCGGCTGATGGAGCTGAGCCTGCTGCTGCAGTACCTGGTGATCGCGCTGGCCGCCCTGGTCAGCGCGTGGGTGGTGCTGAAGAAGCAGTTCCCCGGGGCGGCGCGCAGGCTGCGCGGTGGGCTGGCGCTGTGGTTGCTGAAGCCGCAGCGCGGTGCGCGGCTGCAGGCGCTGGGGAGGAAGATCGCGCCGCCGGCGAATGCGGGCGGCGGGGCGTGTGGCGGTTGCGACAGCTGCGGGCCGACGACGCCGAAACAACACTGACGTAGAGCCGGGCTTGCCCGGCTAGCGCGATCCGTCAGCATTGGCGTAGAGCCGGGCTTGCCCGGCTCGTGCGATCCAGCAGCCGGGCAAGCCCGGCTCTACCTATCGCCGATCCTTTCCGCTAGCCTTTCTGCATGAACAACTCCCCCCTTCGTCTGCTCATTCACGGTGCCTCCGGGCGCATGGGCCAGGCCCTGCTGCGGCTGGCCGCCGAGCGTGACGACCTGCAGGTCGTCGCCGCCATTACCCGCCGCTCGCCGGCCCAGCGCGTGGTCGAGGGCGTGCCGCATTTCGCCGCCAGCGAACTGTCCGGTGCACCGGCGTTCGACGTCGCCATCGATTTCAGCCTGCCGGAAGGCTTCGACCCGATCCTGGCGTTGTGCCTGGAGCGCAAGGCCGGGCTGGTGTCGGGTACCACCGGCATCAGTGAAACCCAGCGCCAGGCGCTGATCCAGGCCGCCGCCAGCATTCCGCTGGTCTGGGCCTCCAACTTCAGCCTCGGTGTGGCCGTGCTGGACGAGCTGGTCGAACGCGCCGCCACGGCGTTGGCCGGCTGGGACTGCGACATCGTCGAGTCTCATCACATTCACAAACAGGATGCGCCGTCGGGCACCGCGCTCACCCTGGGCGCGGCCGCGCAGAAGGGCGGGGCGCAGCCGCATTACGCCAGCCTGCGCGCGGGCGACATCGTCGGCGAGCATCTGGTCCAGTTCACGGGAATGGGCGAGCGGATCGAGCTGACCCACCGGGCCACCAATCGCGACATCTTTGCCCGTGGGGCGTTGTTTGCGGCGGTTCAGCTGAATGGGCGGCCTGCGGGCAGTTACCGCGTACGGGATCTGCTGGACAGCCGGACAGGCTGAACGGGGCAGGGTTCCGTTGGACACGCATGGCGTGTCCCTACGGGGCGTAGAGACACGCCATGCGTGTCAACGTGAAGGCTCGGCGGCCGTACGTCAGCGAATGCACGCAAACGCTGGCGCTGGCGTGACCTTCCTATTACAATTCCCGCTCGCCGAATCACGACAGCCGGACCGGATAAAAACCGCCGTCCGCGCTTTTTTGCAACCGCTTTTCAGTGGATCGCGCGGCGTGACTTCGGTGACCCCTCGGTAGCCAAAGTGAGATTTCCGTGACCCAAGCCGCAATCCTCGTCCTCGAAGACGGCACCGTATTCGAGGGCGAATCCGTAGGCGCGCCCGGCCTGTCCGTCGGTGAAGTGGTGTTCAACACCGCAATGACCGGTTACCAGGAAGTGCTGACTGATCCTTCCTACGCCCGGCAGATGGTCACGCTGACCTACCCGCATATCGGCAACACCGGCATGACCGACCAGGACGACGAAGCCCGCAAGGTGTGGTCGGCCGGTCTGATCGTGCGCGATGTGCCGCGCCGCCCCAGCAACTGGCGTAGCCAGGTGTCGCTGCAGGACTGGCTGATCCAGCGCGGCGTGGTGGCCATTTCCGGCATCGATACCCGCAAGCTGACCCGCATCCTGCGCGAGAAGGGCGCGCAGAACGGCGCACTGATGGCCGGTGACGACATCAATGTCGACGTCGCGCTGGAAGCCGCGCGCAAGTTCCCGGGTCTGAAGGGCATGGACCTGGCCAAGGTGGTGAGCACGGATGCGACCTACAGCTGGAACGAGGGCCAGCTGGACCTGGACCGCAACGCGTTCGTCAACGCCGCGCCGCAGTACAAGGTTGTCGCCTACGACTTCGGTGCCAAGCTGAACATCCTGCGCATGCTGGCCGAGCGCGGCTGCGACATCACCGTGGTACCGGCGCAGACGCCCGCCGCCGAAGTGCTGGCGCTGAATCCGGACGGTGTGTTCCTGTCCAACGGCCCGGGCGACCCGGAACCGTGTGACTACGCCATCGACGCCATCAAGGTGTTCCTGGACAAGAAGCTGCCGACTTTCGGCATCTGCCTGGGCCACCAGCTGCTGGCGCTGGCCTCCGGTGCGAAGACCGTCAAGATGGGCCACGGTCACCACGGTGCCAACCACCCGGTGCAGGACCTGGACAGCGGCCGGGTGATGATCACCTCGCAGAACCACGGCTTCGCAGTGGATGAAGCCACGCTGCCGGCCACCCTGCGCGTGACCCACCGTTCGCTGTTCGACGGCACCAATCAGGGCATCGCCCGCACCGACGTGCCGGCGTTCTCGTTCCAGGGTCACCCGGAAGCCTCGCCCGGTCCGCACGACGTCAGTCCGCTGTTCGACCAGTTCGTGTCGATGATGGCGCAGGCCAAGGCCTGATGCGGCGCGCCGCTGCCCTTGGCGCGGCGCGGTTCTACCCCCAGTTTCCTGATCGACAGCGTGCGATCACCCCACACACGCTGTACTGACTTAGAGAAGAAAATGCCAAAGCGCACTGACCTCAAGACCATCCTCATCATCGGTGCCGGCCCGATCGTCATCGGCCAGGCCTGCGAGTTCGACTACTCCGGCGCGCAGGCCTGCAAGGCGCTGCGTGACGAGGGTTACCGCGTAGTGCTGGTCAACAGCAATCCGGCCACCATCATGACCGACCCGGAGATGGCCGACGCCGTCTACATCGAGCCGATCAACTGGCAGACGGTCGAGAAGATCATCGCCAAGGAAAAGCCCGACGCGCTGCTGCCGACCATGGGTGGCCAGACCGCGCTGAACTGCGCGCTGGACCTGGCCGACAACGGCGTGCTTGAGAAGTACAACGTCGAGCTGATCGGTGCCAAGCGTGAAGCCATCCGCATGGCTGAAGACCGCGAGCTGTTCCGCGTCGCCATGGGTGAGATCGGCCTGGAATGCCCGACCGCCGCCGTCGCCCACACCCTGGACGAAGCGCTGGAAATCCAGACCCGCGTCGGCTACCCGACCATCATCCGTCCGAGCTTCACCCTGGGCGGCAGCGGTGGCGGTATTGCCTACAACCGCGAAGAGCTGGTCGAAATCGTCAGCCGCGGCCTGGAGCTGTCGCCGACCACCGAAGTGCTGGTGGAAGAGTCGGTGCTGGGCTGGAAGGAGTTCGAGATGGAGGTGGTGCGCGACACCGCCGACAACTGCATCATCGTCTGCTCGATTGAAAACCTCGATCCGATGGGCGTGCACACCGGTGACTCGATCACCGTGGCTCCGGCCCAGACGCTGACCGACAAGGAATATCAGCGCCTGCGCGATGCCTCCATCGCCGTGCTGCGCAAGATCGGCGTGGACACCGGTGGTTCGAACGTGCAGTTCGGCATCAACCCGGACACCGGTCGCGTTGTCGTCATCGAGATGAACCCGCGCGTGTCGCGTTCGTCGGCACTGGCCTCCAAGGCCACCGGCTTCCCGATCGCCAAGGTCGCCGCCAAGCTGGCCGTCGGCTACACCCTGGACGAGCTGAAGAACGAGATCACCGGCGGCCTGACCCCGGCCTCGTTCGAACCGTCGATCGACTACGTGGTCACCAAGATTCCGCGCTTCGCCTTCGAGAAGTTCCCGGCCGCCGATGCCCGCCTGACCACCCAGATGAAGTCAGTGGGTGAGGTGATGGCGATGGGCCGCACCTTCCAGGAGTCGGTGCAGAAGGCCCTGCGCGGCCTGGAAACCGGCAAGGTCGGCTTCGACCCGACCGAACTGGATCTGGGCAGCGAAGACGATCTGCAGACCCTGCGCCGTGAGCTGAAGGCTCCGGGTCCGGAGCGTCTGTTCTACGTGGCTGACGCGTTCCGCGCCGGCATGAGCGTGGAAGAGATCTACAACCTGTCGTTCATCGATCCGTGGTTCCTGGATCAGATCGAAGAAATCATCGCCGAAGAAACCCAGGTTGCGGCCGAAGGCATCGATGCACTCGACGCTGCGCGCCTGCGCAAGCTCAAGCGTGCCGGTTTCTCCGACGCCCGCCTGGCCCAGCTGACCGGTACCAACGAAGCGGCCGTGCGCGCGCTGCGTCGCGCCCACAAGGTGCGTCCGGTGTACAAGCGCGTCGACTCCTGCGCCGCCGAGTTCGCCACCGGCACTGCCTACCTGTACTCGACCTACGAGGACGAGTGCGAAGCCGCGCCGAGCAACCGCGACAAGATCATGATCCTGGGTGGCGGCCCGAACCGCATCGGCCAGGGCATCGAGTTCGATTACTGCTGCGTGCACGCGGCACTGGCGCTGCGCGAGGATGGCTATGAAACCATCATGGTCAACTGCAACCCGGAAACCGTGTCGACCGACTACGACACCTCCGACCGCCTGTACTTCGAACCGCTGACCCTGGAAGACGTGCTGGAAATCGTCGAACTGGAACAGCCGAAGGGCGTGATCGTGCAGTACGGCGGCCAGACCCCGCTGAAGCTGGCGCGCGCGCTGGAAGCCAACGGCGTGCCGGTGATCGGCACCAGCCCGGATTCCATTGACCTGGCCGAAGACCGCGAGCGTTTCCAGCAGCTGGTCGAGAAGCTGGGCCTGAAGCAGCCGCCGAACCGCATTGCCCGCAACGACCAGGAAGCGCTGCTGCTGGCGCGCGAGATCGGTTACCCGCTGGTGGTGCGCCCGAGCTACGTGCTGGGTGGCCGCGCGATGGAAATCGTCTACGGCGAATCCGATCTGGCCCGTTACGTGCGTGACGCGGTGAAGGTGTCCAACGACTCGCCGGTGCTGCTGGACCGCTTCCTCGACAATGCCGTGGAATGCGACGTCGACATCATTGCCGACAAGGACGGCAACGTGCTGATCGGCGGCGTGATGGAGCACATCGAAGAAGCCGGCGTGCACTCGGGTGACTCCTCGTGCTCGCTGCCGCCGTACTCGCTGTCGGCTGAAACCCAGGCCGAGCTGCGCCGTCAGGTGGTGGAACTGGCCAAGGCCCTGAACGTGGTCGGCCTGATGAACACCCAGTTCGCGATCCAGGCCGGCGAAGACGGCAACGACATCGTCTACCTGCTGGAAGTGAACCCGCGTGCCTCGCGTACCGTGCCGTTCGTGTCCAAGGCCACCGGCATGGCGCTGGCCAAGATCGCCGCGCGCTGCATGGCCGGCAAGACCCTGGCCGAGCAGGGTGCCACCAAGGAAATCGTGCCGGACTACTACTCGGTGAAGGAAGCGATCTTCCCGTTCGCCAAGTTCCAGGGCGTGGACCCGATCCTCGGGCCGGAAATGCGCTCCACCGGTGAGGTGATGGGCGTCGGCCGCAGCTTCAGCGCCGCGTTTGCGCGCGCGCAGGAAGCCGGTGGCATCAAGGCACCGCCGCAGGGCAAGGCCTTCGTATCGGTCCGCGACCCGGACAAGAAGCGCGTGCTGCCGGTCGCCCAGGCGCTGCTGGAACGCGGTTACACCCTGGTTGCCACCCGTGGCACCGCGGCGTGGCTGCAGCAGCACGGCATGGACTGCGAGATCGTCAACAAGGTGGTCGAAGGTCGTCCGCACATCGTCGACTTGATCAAGAACGGTGAAATCGTCTACATCGTCAACACGACCGAAGGCCGTGCCGCGATCAACGACTCGTTCTCGATCCGTCGCGAGGCGCTGCAGCACCGCGTCACCTACTCGACCACCATTGCCGGTGCCAAGGCACTGGTGCAATCACTGGAATTCCGCGGGACCGGCCCGGTCTGGTCGCTGCAGGAGCTGCACAAGGAGTTGAATGCATGAGAGCACCGATTACGTTCAAAGGCGCGCAGAAGCTGCGTGAGGAACTGGAACACCTGAAGTCGGTCAAGCGTCCGAAGGTCATCGCCGCGATCGCCGAAGCGCGTGAGCACGGTGACCTGAAGGAAAATGCCGAATACCACGCCGCGCGCGAAGAGCAGGGCTTCATCGAAGGCCGCATCAAGCAGCTGGAGAGCGAGCTGTCGCATGCCGAGATCATCGACATCAGCAAGCTCAACGCCGGCAGCAAGGTGGTGTTCGGGGCCAGCGTGACCCTGGCTGACGTGGACACCGACGAAGAGAAGCAGTACCAGATCGTGGGTGACCTGGAAGCGGACATCAAGCAGGGGCTGATTGCCATCTCCTCGCCGGTGGCCCGTGCGCTGATCGGCAAGAACGAGGGTGACAGCATCACCATCGACGCGCCGGCCGGCCAGCGTGAGTACGAAATCGTCAGTGTGCAGTACCTGGCCTGACCGATGGCCAGCGCGACCCTGCTGCTGCCGGCGCGCAGCCGGTTCCCGGCCGCGCCCTTGCCCGATGACGTGGCCCGGGCGCTGGGCCGTGCCGAGCGCAGTACCGTGGAGGCGGGCGAGAGTGCCCAGCTGCAGCGGCATTTCCAGCTGCAGCCGGCGCACTGGCCGGTGGCCGCGCTGACGCGCCAGCTGGACGTCGGCGACGCGGTCGACGGTGTCTGGCTGCGTGCCGATCCGGCCAACGTCGCCCCGGACATGCAGGGCGCGCGGATGATGGGGCACGGCGACACGCTGCGCCCGGATGCCGAGGATGTCGCCGCGCTGCTGCCTGCGCTGCAGCCGCTGTTTGCCGGCTATGGCTTCACCCTGGATGCGCCGGTGCCCAGCCGCTGGTACCTGCGCTTGCCTGAAGAGATTCAGCTGCCCGCGTTTGCCGCGCCGGATGACGTGCTGGGGGATGATCTGTTCGACCACCTGCCGTCCGGTGACACCGGCCGGTTATGGCGGGCACTGCTGACCGAGGCCCAGGTGGTGCTGCACCAGCATGACTGGAACGCGCGTCGCGTGGCCGCGGGCAAGCGCCCGATCAATTCGTTGTGGTTCTGGGGCGGTGGTGAACTGCCGCAGAGCGTCAGCACCGCCTATGCGCAGGTCCGCAGCCGTGAATCGTTGCTGCAGGCGCTGGCCAAGGCGGCCGGCGTCGAGGTCGGTGGCGACCAGCCGGTGGATGCGCTGGTGGATCTGCGCCAGTTGCGTTCGCTGGAGCAGCTGGGCAATGAAGCGATTCGGCCTTTGCTGGCGGCGTTGCAGCGCGGCGAATTGCGCCGGCTGGTGCTGGATTTCGAGGACGGGCTGCGGTTCGAGCTCGACAAGGGCCAGCGCTGGAAGCTCTGGAAGAAGCCCTTGCAGCTGCAGGACGCATGACCACCTCCCACACCGCCCGCATTCAACGCCGTCCCGCACTTGAATGTGCGCCGTGGCCGGCCGACACGCTGCCCCTGCTGCAGCGCCTGTACACCGCGCGCGGCGTCACCGACCCCGCCCAGGCGCAACCGAAGCTGGCGCAACTGCACGCCCCCGAACTGATGGGCGGCATGCAGGCCGCCGTCGATCTGCTGGCCAACGCAATCACCCACAACGAACGCATCCTGGTCGTAGGCGACTTCGACTGCGACGGTGCCACTGCCTGCGCGGTCGGCGTGCGCGGCCTGCGCCTGCTCGGCGCGCGCGACGTGGTGCACGCAGTCCCCAACCGCATGCTGCACGGCTACGGCCTGTCGCCCTCGCTGGTGGCCGAGCTTGCGGCCCTGCAGCCGGGATTGCTGGTCACGGTGGACCACGGCATTGCCTGCCACGCTGGCGTGACGGCCGCCAAAGCGCTGGGCTGGAAAGTGCTGATCACCGACCACCATCTGCCCGGCGAACACCTGCCACCGGCGGACGCGCTGGTCGACCCGAACCTGCAGGGCGATGCGTTCCCGAGCAAAGCGCTGGCGGGCGTTGGCGTGATCCTCTATGTGCTGATGGCGCTGCGCCGTCATCTGCGTGAGCAGGGTGCGTTCGCCAGCACACCGGAACCCGATCTGCTGACCCTGCTCGATCTGGTCGCGGTCGGCACCGTGGCCGACCTGGTCGCACTGGATGCCAACAACCGTGCACTGGTGTCGGCTGGCCTGCGCCGCCTGCGGGCCGGGCAGGGCTGTGTCGGCCTGCAGGCACTGATCGAAGCCAGCGGCCGTGACGCCAAGCGACTCAGCGCCACCGATATCGGTTTCGCGCTGGGGCCGCGTCTGAATGCCGCCGGGCGACTGGAAGACATGGCGCTGGGCATCGAGCTGCTGCTCACCGAAGACCGTGCCCAGGCCCGTGAAATTGCCCAGACACTGGAGCAGATCAACGCCGAGCGTCGCGCCGTGCAGCAGCTGATGACCGACGACGCCGAACTGGCCGTGTCACGCGCGGTGCTCATCGCCGAGGGTGAGCGGCCGATTGCGGCGTGCCTGTTCGATGCCGAATGGCATCCGGGTGTCGTCGGGCTGGTCGCGTCGAAAATGAAGGATCGCCTGCATCGACCGGTGATCGCATTCGCGCCTTCCGAGCCCGGTAGCGATTCACTGCGTGGTTCGGCGCGTTCGATTGCCGGCTTCCATATCCGTGATGCGCTGGCGCTGGTGAATGCCGCGCATCCGGGCTTGATCGACAAGTTCGGCGGTCACGCCATGGCGGCGGGGCTGAGCCTGGCGCAGGCGAATCTGGCGGCGTTCGAGCAGGCGTTCCTGGCGGTGGTGCAGGTGCAGATGGATCCCGCGTCGTTGCAGCAACTCCTGATGAGTGACGGCGAGCTGGGTGCGGATGAGCTGGATTTCCGCCACGCCGAAGCGCTGCGCCTTGCGGGACCGTGGGGACAGGGCTTCCCGGAACCGTTGTTCGATGGGCATTTCCAGGTGGCGCGCTGGCAGGTGCTGAAGGAAAAGCATCTCAAGCTGAGCCTGCGCGTGCCGGGCCGGGCTGAGCCGCTCAATGCGATTCACTTCAGCGGCTGGACCGGCAATGCGCCGGCCAACCAGGTGCATATCGCGTACCGGCTGGTGAGTGATGATTATCGCGGTGGTGGCGCGATTCAGTTGATCATCGAGCATTGCGCTGACGCGTGACGCCGTAGAGCTACGCCCTGCGTAGCTGTCATGCGAACCGTTATCCCGAAGCCACGCAGGGCGTGGCTCTACGACGGTGTCGGACGTCAGGGTTCCTTGACCTCACTCACCAATGACGGCATCTGCCACGCGCCGCCGGCTGCAACCAGTCGGCATAGTCCGGTGCTGCTGTCATCGGTCTGGATGTACTCGCTGCCATTCCACGCCCAGGCCGCCGTGCTCCAGCAGTCTCCCAGGCCGCGGCTCTTGTGCGCGGCGGTGATGGTGCGCACGTCGTCGTCCACGCCGAGGTTGGTGATGTAGCGCGGCTGATACGGTGCGCGGTCATTGATCACCCAGTAGCCGGACCCTTCGTTGTAGGCACCGCGCCAGCACACCGTGGAAGCCAGCAGGTGTTTGCTGTCCAGCCGCCTTACGCTGACCGGCTGCGGTTCCTCGTCAAACTGTGTGCCTTTGTCAGGGTGCAGGGCATCGCAGTCGTCGGCCGAAACCGCTGCCGCCAACGCGGCGCGCAGTGCGGGCAGTTGGCCCAGGGCTTCATCGGCCGCCGTGGTCGGCACGCGTTTGCCCAGCGTCACCACCGGCACCGGCAACGCCGGCAGCACACTGGCCTCGGCACGGCTGCCCTTGCGCATGATCGCGCCGGGCGTGCCCAGCCGCCCCTGGAACTCGTCCATCTTCAGCAGCACGGCAGAAGCGCCGCGATCAGACAACGCCCAGCGGCGACCGTTGTTGCCGATCAGTTCGATGCGGCTGTCCTTGACCAGCGCCTTGAGCAGGGCGCTGACCTGCGCTGCGGAGAAGTCCGTGCTGTCCTTCACTGTGCCCAATGCAGTGCCATTGATCTGCAGACTGACCGCGCTGGGCAGGTCGCTTTCCTCATACTCGCCGAGCATCAGCTGACCGGTGACCGGCTGGTCCGGTCCGCCCTTGCGGGTCAGCAGCACCGACACCGGGTCATCGCCGGCGTCCTCGTTCTGGTAGCCGGCCGCGCGGCAGGTGCGGGTGTTGTCGCAGGCCAGGGTCCAGTCGTTGTGGGTGAACTCAACCCCCTTCGGCGGGGCGGCGTGGGCAGTGGGTAACAGTGCGGCGAGCAGCAGGCAGGCCAGGGGCAGGCGCATGCGATCTTCCTTGTGGGGTACGGTCCGTGGGGCTGCCAGCGTGGCGCAAGGCGGCCTTTCTGTCCATGTGCAACGGTTTCAACCCCGTTTGCCACGGTCGTGCGTTGAAGGTTCCGTCATCGTCATCAGGAGCGTCACATGGACAGCGTGCTGCGCAGGTTGGGGTGGGGAATTGCGGTGTTGCTCGGCGTTGGGCTGGGCCCGGGTGTGGCCGCGCAGTCGACCGGTCAGGACCTGCTGAAGGTGGCGGGAGCCGAGCGCGAGGTGCAGCTGGAACACGCACAGCTGCACAGCCGGGTGGCCGCCGGATTGGGCGAAACCCGGATCGAGCTGGTGTTCCGCAATCCCAACAACCGGGTGCTGGAAGGCAACCTGGAGTTTCCGCTGGCGGACGGCCAGCAGGTGACCGCCTTCGCGTTGGATATTGATGGCGCACTGCGCGACGCGGTGCCGGTGCCCAAGGACAAGGGTCGGCAGGTGTTCGAGGCCATCGAACGACGCGGTGTGGACCCGGGCCTGCTGGAGCAGACTGCCGGCAACCAGTTCCGCCTGCGCATCTACCCGATACCGGCGCACGGCACGCGCCGGGTCGCCCTGACCGTGCGTGAGACGCTGCCGCTCGACGCCAAAGGGCTGCGCTGGAACCTGCCGATGCACTTCGCGCACGGCGCGCAGCAGGTGCAGGTGCAGTTGGACGCGGTCGGTACCGGCGTTCCGGTCAAGCGCGGCACCTCACCGCTGGAGCTGTCCCTGGCCGGTGCCGCCTGGCGGGGGCGCTGGCAGGGGCGCGGTGACCAGCTGCCCGCCCAGCTGGGCTGGACCCTGCCGTTGCCGCGTGGCATCAGCGGCGTGCAGGGCCTGTTCAACGGCGAACGCTACTTCATGCTGCAGGTGCCGGTGGCGGGCCAGCCCCGGGCACGGGCGCTACCGCGCCGCATCGGCCTGGTCTGGGATGCCTCCGGTTCCGGACGCGAGCGCGACACCGCTGCCGAACTGGCGGTGCTGGACCGCTATTTCCAGGCGGTGGGCCAAGCCCAGGTGCAGCTGACCGTGCTGCGCGACCATGCTGAACCGATTCGTCGCTTCAGCGTGCAGGGCGGCAACTGGAGCGCGCTGCGCCGTGAGCTGGAAGCGATGGTGTATGACGGCGGCAGCGCACTCAACGACTGGGCGGCAAGCGAGGATGTCGACGAAACCCTGGTGGTCAGCGATGGCATCGGTAACTTTGGTGCCCGCACGCGCCCCGAACTGCAGCCGGGACAACCGCTGTATGCGCTGAGCGGTGCCGGTGCCCGGACGGATGCGGCCCACCTGCGCTACTGGGTGGAAGGCAGTGGCGGTCAGGTCCTGGTCCTCGCTGGCGTGGATGACGTGACCTCGGTCGCCGAACGCCTGCTGCGGGAGACGCCGGCGCGCATCGAACCGCAGGGGCAAGGTCTTGCCGACCTGCTGCTGGATGACACGCAGGCGGGGCAGGGCTGGGTGCGGGTGATGGGCCGCATCACCGCTCAGCCGGCATCGCTGCGACTGCGCCTGCCCGACGCGGACGGTGCCCTCACCGAACAGACGATAGCCATGAACGGACTGCCTGATGCTGATGGCGGAATGGCCGCGCACGCGTGGGCTTCGCAGAAGCTGCAACGCATGCAGAGCGACCGGACCGTGCCGATGTCGACGACGCAGGCGTTCGCGCTGAAGTTTGGCCTGGTCAGCGCGGGTACGTCGCTGCTGGTGCTGGAAACGCTGGAGGACTACCTGCGTTACGGCATCCGCCCGCCGGTTCCGCTGCAGGCCGAATACGACAAGCGTCATGCCCTGCAGATCCGTGACGAGGCCGAGCAGCGCCGCCAGCGTCTGGATGCCATCGCGCGCCAGTTCGCCGAACGTGAGCAGTGGTGGAACCGCAGCTGGCCCAAGGGGCCGCGTCCGCAGGAACCGGCACCGGGCAAGCAGCTGTCAGCGGGACGAGGTGAGGCCGCCCGCGAGGCGCGTACTGCGCCGCCGGTACCGGCACCGGCGGTGCCCGCTATGACGCTGGGATCCACGCGCGCCAACGACAACCAGACACTGGATGCCATCAGTGTGACCAGCAGCCGTATCCAGGAGGAAGCCTACGCGCCTGCCGCAGCGGATGCGCCGGCCAATGGTGGCCAGCTGCGGATTGCCCTGGGGGCCTGGCAGCCCGATTCGCGCTATGCGCGCCAGCTGCGCGCCGCCGCACCCGCGCAGGTCTACGCGCTGTACCTGAAGGAGCGCGACGAACACGCCGACAGCAGCGCGTTCTATCTGGACGTGGCCGACATCCTGCTGGAGCGCGGTCAGCGCGAGCTGGCCATCCGGGTCCTGTCCAACCTGGCCGAAATGCAGCTGGAGAACCGCCACGTGCTGCGCGTGCTGGGCTACCGGCTGATGCAGGCCAAAGCCCCGGAGCTGGCCGTGCCGGTGTTCCGGCAGGTGCTGGCAATGGGCGAGGAGGAGCCGCAGAGCTTCCGCGACCTGGGCCTGGCGTTGGAGGCGGCCGGGCAGGCACAGGCCGCGGTGGATGCGCTGAACGAGGTGGTGATCCGCCCGTGGGATTCCCGCTTCGACGGCATCTCGCTGATCGCGCTGGATGAACTGAACACGCTGGCCAGCCGCAGCAAGGTGAATCTGGAACGGGTCGACCCGCGCCTGCGCCGGGCCATGCCGCTGGACCTGCGCGTGGTGCTGGGCTGGGACAGCGACAACAGCGACATGGACCTGTGGGTGACCGACCCCAATGGCGAGCGCGCCTACTACGGCAACCGGCTGACGTACCAGGGCGGGCAGATGTCGCGTGACTTCACCGGGGGCTATGGACCAGAGCAGTTTTCGCTGCGCCAGGCCAAGCCTGGGCTGTACAAGGTGGAAGCCAACTACTTCGGCAGCCGCGAGCAGCTGGTGACCGGGGCGACCACGCTGATGCTGCGCCTGACCACGAAGTGGGGCACCAAGGGGCAGCAGGACCAGTATGTGACGCTGCGTTTGAAGGACAGCCGCGACACCGTGCTGGTGGGGGAGTTCGAGGTGAAGTGACGGCCAACATGAACGGGGCCGCTGGCGCTATAATCGGCGGTCTTGTCCAAGCCTTCATGACTGCCGATATGATCGAGCTCAATCCCGTGCGCCAGCGAATCACCGATCTGACCGATCGCGTGGTCTCGCTCAGGGGGTATCTTTGACTACGACGCCAAGAAAGAGCGTCTGGAAGAAGTAACCCGGGAACTGGAAAACCCCGACATCTGGAACAACCCGGAGTATGCCCAGAACCTGGGCAAGGAACGCTCCCTGCTGGACAAGACGGTGGGCGGCATCGCCACCATCCTGGACGGGTTGACCGAAAGCACCGAACTGCTGGAACTGGCGGAAAGCGAGCAGGACGAAGACACCGCGCTGGCCGTGGTCGCCGACCTGGACAAGTACCAGAAGCACGTTGAACAGCTGGAATTCCAGCGCATGTTCTCCGGCGAGATGGACAGCGCGGCGGCCTTCGTCGACATCCAGGCCGGTGCCGGCGGCACCGAAGCCCAGGACTGGGCCGAAATCCTGCTGCGCATGTACCTGCGCTGGTGCGAATCGCGCGGCTGGAAGACCGAGCTGATGGAAGTCTCCGGCGGTGACGTCGCAGGCATCAAGTCGGCCACGCTGCGCGTGGAAGGCGACTATGCCTATGGCTGGCTGAAGACCGAAACCGGCGTGCACCGCCTGGTGCGCAAGTCGCCGTTCGACTCCGACAACCGCCGCCACACCAGCTTCACCTCGGTGTTCGTGTCGCCGGAAATCGACGACAACATCGACATCACCATCAACCCGGCCGATCTGCGTACCGATGTGTACCGTTCGTCCGGTGCCGGTGGTCAGCACGTCAACAAGACCGAGTCGGCGGTGCGTATCACCCACGTGCCCAGCGGCATCGTGGTGGCCTGCCAGACCGGCCGCAGCCAGCACCAGAACCGCGACAACGCGATGAAGATGCTGGCCGCCAAGCTGTACGAGCTGGAAATCCAGAAGCGCAACGCCGAAAAGGATGCGGTGGAAGCCACCAAGTCCGACATCGGCTGGGGCAGCCAGATCCGCAACTACGTGCTCGACCAGAGCCGTATCAAGGACCTGCGCACCGGCATCGAGCGTTCCGATACGCAGAAGGTGCTGGATGGCGACCTCGACGAGTTCGTCGAAGCCAGCCTGAAGTCCGGCCTGGAAGTCGGCTCCAAGCGCCTCGACGCGTAATTCCCACCCTTTGTATCCCCCGCACAAGACCAGCGACCACGCCATGAACGATCAGACCCCCGCGCCGCAGACCCCCGTCGACGAGAACAGCCTCATCGCCGAGCGCCGCGCGAAACTGACCGCGCTGCGCGGGCAGGGCATTGCCTACCCGAACGACTTCCGCCGTGAAGACTTCGCCGGCAGCCTGCAGGCCGAATACGCCGATGCCGAACAGTGGACCGCCGAAACCCTGGAGGCCAACGGCCGCCAGGTGAAGATGGCCGGCCGCCTGATGGCCAAGCGGGTGATGGGCAAGGCCAGCTTCGCCCAGATCCAGGACGAATCCGGCCGCATCCAGCTGTTCCTGCAGGGCAATGCACTGGGCGACGTCTACACCGCGTTCAAGGGCTGGGACGTGGGCGACATCATCGCCGTGGAAGGCGGGCTGACCCGGACCAAGACCGGCGAGCTGTCGGTCAAGGCCACCAGCATCCGCCTGCTGACCAAGTCGCTGCGTCCGCTGCCGGACAAGTGGCACGGCTTGGCCGACGTCGAGCAGCGCTACCGCCAGCGCTACGTCGACCTGATCGTCACCCCGGAATCGCGCGAGGTGTTCATCAAGCGCTCGCGCATCATCCGTGCGATGCGCGCGTGGCTGGACAGCCGCGACTTCCTGGAAGTGGAAACGCCGATGATGCATTACATCCCCGGCGGTGCCACGGCCAAGCCGTTCACCACCCACCACAATGCGCTCGATCTGGACCTGTACCTGCGCGTGGCTCCGGAGCTGTACCTCAAGCGCCTGACCGTGGGCGGGCTGGAGCGGGTGTACGAGATCAACCGCAACTTCCGCAATGAAGGCGTCAGCACCCGCCACAACCCGGAGTTCACCATGATGGAGCTGTACGAGGCCTACGCCACGTACAACGAAATCATGGACCTGACCGAAAACGTCATTCGTGACGTCGCCCAGAGCGTGCTCGGCACCACCGAAGTGGAATGGGACGGCGCAAAGATCGACCTGGGCCCGGCGTTCCGCCGCTGGCGCATGGACGAGGCCGTGCGCCACCACAACCCGGAGATCAGCGCGGCCGACTGCACCGACCGTGACGCCCTGCTGCGGCATTGCGAACGCCTGAAGATCCGGGTCAAGCCGTCTTACGGCTGGGGCAAGCTGCTGCTGGAGATCTTCGAGGCCACGGTGGAACACACCCTGATCCAGCCGACCTTCATCACCGACCACCCGGTCGAGGTGTCGCCGCTGGCCCGCGCCAACGACAACGACCCGGGCTACACCGACCGCTTCGAGCTGTTCATCAACGGCAAGGAGCTGGCCAACGGCTTCTCCGAGCTGAACGACCCGGAAGACCAGGCGGCGCGCTTCCAGGCGCAGGTGGCGGCGAAGGAAGGCGGCGACGACGAGGCCATGCACTACGACGCCGACTACATCCGTGCGCTGGAGTACGGCATGGCCCCGACCGGCGGCCTGGGCATCGGCATCGACCGTCTGGTGATGCTGCTGACCGGCAGCAGCTCGATCCGCGACGTGCTGCTGTTCCCCTACATGCGCCCGGAAAACTGAGACCTGGTTCTCGGATGGCCCGGAAAGGGCCGTCCCCCGGGGCTTTCGCCGACATGGCCGCGCGAGTATGGTTTCTGCGTGGCCTCATGGACTCCCAGGCACTCTGGCCACGGATCATGGACCGGTTGCGACCGACTGACGGCCGCTTCACACTGTGATCACGATCATGAACTGGGGCGATCATGAGCGGAGGTGACGCGTGCAAGGTCCCGGTGTGCAAGGTGGCGGAGTATCCTTTACACAGCCTGTTCCAATGTGGTCCCGGCAGACGACGGAAGCAGCCTTGAATATTGTCATCGTTGACGATCAGACGTCCGCGCGCACGATGCTGCGCCATGTCATCGAAGACATCGCGCCGGAACTGAGCGTGCACGATTTCGGTGATCCGCTCACCGCGCTGGCGTGGTGCGAATCCAATGCCGTTGATCTGCTGTTGCTGGATTACCGCATGCCGGAAATGGACGGGTTGGAGTTTGCCCGCCGTTTCCGCCGCCTGCCCAAACACCGCGATATTCCGGTCATTCTGATCACCGTGGTCGGCGACGAGCCGATTCGCCAGGCCGCCCTGGAAGCCGGCGTGATCGACTTCCTGGTCAAGCCGATCCGGCCGCGCGAACTGCGCGCACGCTGCTACAACCTGCTGCAGTTGCGCCAACAGACGGAAAACGTGAAGCAGCGTGCGCTGTCGCTGGAACAACGCCTGCTGGCCAGCATGCACGAAGTGGAAGAGCGTGAGCGCGAAACGCTGTCGCGGCTGGCCCGTGCCATCGAGTTCCGTGATGCCGGCACCAGTGCCTACCTGGAGCGCATGGCCCATGTGGCCGGGCTGATTGCCGAACAGCTGGGCCTGCCTGAAGAAGAAGTGCGCCTGATCGAAATGGCGGCGCCCCTGCACGACATGGGCAAGATCGCCATTCCCGACTCGGTGCTGCTCAAGCAGGGTAAACTCAACGACGAAGAGCTGGCGATCATGCGCCGGCACCCCCGGATCGGTTACGAGCTGCTCAGTGGCAGCCAGAACCGGTTCATCCAGGTGGGCGCGCTGATTGCGCTGCGCCACCACGAACGGTATGACGGCAGCGGGTATCCCGACGGCCTGGTTGGCGAGGCGATCCCGCTGGAAGCGCGGATCGTGGCGGTGGCCGACGTCTTCGACGCCCTGATCTCGCCGAGACCCTACAAGGAAGCTTGGAGCATGGAAGCCACTTTGGCCTATCTGTACGCGCAACGCGGTCGTCTGTTCGACCCGCGCTGCGTGGATGCGCTGCTGCGTGGTCGCGTGCAGTTGGACGAGATCTGCGCGCAGCATTCCGTTGCGTCGTCCCGACCGGGGATGTGACATGGGCGGTGTGTTCCAGAAAGTGCGGCAGCGTCTCGGTGCGAGCGGTGCCCTGGCGTTTCTGCGCGCGCGACTGAGCGGTCGCCCGGACAGCGAGCACGGGCAGGCCATTGTGCGCATGGTGTTGATCACGTTGATCCTCGCCTATGTGCTGATGCCAAACGTGCGCAACGACCTGCCGCATCATCAGTACCAGGTGGTGCTGGGCATCGTGCTGACCGGGCTGACCTTGTCGGTGCTGCTGTTTGGTTGGCTGCTGGCACGGCCGGGGCGTTCGGACCCGCGCCGCGTGGCCGGCATGCTGGCCGACTACGGCCTCATCGCCGCTGGCATGGTGCAGATGGGCGAGCCGCTGGCCTGGGTCTACATCGTGGTGATGTGGGTCACGGTGGGCAACGGCATGCGCTTCGGCAACCGTTACCTGTACGCCGCCGTGGGCATGGCGCTGGTCAGCTTCGGCGTGACCATGCTGACCACCGACTACTGGCGCGACAACGCGCGCCTCGGCTTCGGCCTGTGGCTGGGTCTGGCCGCGGTGCCGCTGTATTTCGCCAGCCTGCTGCGCCAGCTGACCCGGGCCATGGACGAGGCGCGCCGCGCCAGCGAGGCAAAGAGCCGCTTCCTGGCCAACATGAGCCACGAGTTCCGCACGCCGCTCAACGGGCTGTCCGGCATGACCGAGGTGCTGGCGACCACCCAGCTGGATGAAGAGCAGCGCGAGTGCGTGAACACCATCCAGGCCTCGTCGCGCAGTCTGCTGACCCTGGTGGAGGAAGTGCTGGACATCTCGGCCATCGAGGCCGGCAAGCTGCGCGTGGTCGAGGAAGACTTCGCGCTGGCCGATGTGATCCAGTCGATGGGCCTGATCCTGATGCCGCAGGCGCGCGTGAAGCGGTTGGATTACGTGGTCAAAGTGGACGAGGCAGTGCCGCTGCTGCTGCGCGGTGACCTCGGCCACCTGCGCCAGATTCTGCTCAACCTGGCCGGCAATGCGGTCAAGTTCACCGAGCATGGCAAGGTGGAGGTCCGGGTCGGCTTGCTGGGTGAAGTGGGCGACGGCCGCGTGCGGCTGCGCTTCGACATCTTCGATACCGGTATCGGCGTCAATCCGGAGATGGTGCCGCGTCTGTTCCGGGCGTTCGAGCAGGCCGACGTCAGTCTCGGCCGCCGTCATGAGGGATCCGGCCTCGGCACCTCGATCGCGCGCGGTCTGGTCGAGGCCATGGGCGGTGACATCGGCTTTGCCGACAACCCCCCGCAGGGCAGCCATTTCTGGTTCGAGCTGCCGTTCGCGCTGCCGCCGATGGAGCAGGGCCGATTCACCCCGGCTGTGGTCGGCGAAGCGGCACCGGGTGGGGCGGGCAATGTCATCGCCTTCGCCGACCCGTTCCTGCGCCACCGCGCGCGCGTGCGCAGCATGAAGGTCCTGGTGGCCGACGACCACCAGGCCAACCGGCTGGTGCTGCAGCGGCTGCTGCAGAAGGCCGGGCACAAGGTGGTGTGCGTCAATGGCGGCGAAGCCGTGCTGGATGCCATGGCCGAAAGCGATTACGACGTCGCCATCGTCGACCTGCACATGCCGGGCATGAGCGGGTTGGACATGCTCAAGGAACTGCGTGTCATGCAGTCCGGCGGCGGCCCGCGTACACCGGTGCTGGTGCTCAGCGCCGACGTCACGCCCGAATCGATCCAGCAATGCACCCAGGCCGGCGCGCATACCTTCTTCGGCAAGCCGGTGGTGCCGGTGCGTCTGCTCGACACGCTGGCGGAGATCGCCAGCAACGACGTGCGCAAGCCACGGGTCAACGTGGTGCCGGCACCTGCCGCTGGGGTCGGCGTGCTCGACACCGGCGTACTCGATGAGCTGGCGTCGCTGGGCATGGGCGAGAGCTTCGAGCAGGAGTTCATCCGCCAGTGCCTGGTGGATGCCAAGCAGTGCCTGGTGACCGCCAACGAGGCCGGTGAGCGCGGCGACTGGGTATTGCTGCGCGAGCAGGCCCACGCCATCAAGGGCGTGGCCAGCAACCTGGGGCTGGTGCGGGTGGCGTTCCGCTCCGGTGAGGTCATGCACATGGCCGACTGGCAGTTGAAGAGCGAGTGGAAGGAGCGGATGAAGCAGATCCGTGCGGCGGTAAAGGAAGGCCGGCAGGCCCTGGCGGCGCGCATGCATCCCAGCGCGGTCACTGGCGACAGCGACATCGACATCGGTTGAGTTCGCGGCGGACGCGCATGGCGCGTCCCTACGTGGAATGACCTCGCGTAGTGACGCGCCATGCGCGTCATGCGCCATCCCGGGCGACTCTGAACACCGTTCACATAGGAGCCGTTGCCACTCTGCCAGATGTTTGCATTCCAGCGAACGTGCCCGGTGTAGGATCGCGGCGTGTGGACCCGTCAGGCCTGCCGCCCACCGTCCTCCCTCCAGGCCAACTCGCCGAGGAAATTGCCATGCAAACCATCGAAAAGCTCCCCACCACCCCCCGCGGCTACGCCACCATCCGCACCGAAACCACGCATGACAACGCCGCGCACTGGTTGTTCATGCACGCCGACGCCGCCACCGGCATCCGACCCTGCTGCCGCAAGGACATGCTGGATGAAATGTGGACGGTGATGAGTGAGATCACCGCCAGCCCGGCCGAGCGCGCCAGTGGCAAACTGCGTCATTTCGTGTTGGCATCGGATGCCACCGCCTACAACCTCGGCGGCGACCTGGAGCTGTTCGCCCGGCTCATCCGCGAAGGTAATCGCGACCGGCTGCTGGCCTACGCGCAGCGCTGCGTGGAAGGCGTGCACCATCTGCACACCGGCTTCGGCGGTGATGTGCGTTCCATTGCACTGATCCAGGGTGATGCCTTGGGCGGCGGCCTGGAAATGGCGCTGGCCTGCCACACCATCGTGGCCGAAGCGGGCAGCGGCATGGGCCTGCCGGAAGTGCTGTTCGGGCTGTTCCCGGGCATGGGCGCGTACTCCTTCCTGTGCCGCCGCGTGGCGCCGCAGGTGGCCGAGAAGATCATCCTCGAAGGGCGTGTATACAGCGCCGAGGAAATGTATGCGATGGGCGTGGTCGACGTGCTGGTGCCGAAGGGGCAGGGCATGAAGGCCGTGGAAGACCTGATTCGCCAGCACCAGCGCACCCCGCGCACGTACCTGGCCATGAACGCTGCGCGCAATCTGGCTCAGGCGGTGAGCTATGACGAGCTGCTGGAAATCACCAAGATCTGGGTGGAATCCGCGCTGGCTCTGGAAGACAAGTCGCTGCGTACCATGGACCGGCTGATCAAGGCGCAGACGCGCCGTGCCCAGTCCGATGCGGCGTAACGCCGGAATCAGGGGGAACTGAAGGCCCGGCAATCGCCGGGCCTTCTTTGTTTCAGGGCTTACTCCGCCGGTGCGTCGCGCAGTTCGCGGCGCAGGATCTTGCCGACGTTGGTCTTCGGCAGTTCCTTGCGGAATTCCACGATCTTGGGATGCTTGTAGCCGGTCAGGTTGGCGCGCGCATGTTCCTTGACCTGCTCGGCGGTGAGGTTCGGGTCCTTCTTGACGATGACCACCTTGACGATCTCGCCGGACTTGTCATCCGGCACGCCCACCGCGGCCACTTCCAGCACGCCGGGCATCATCGCGATCACGTCTTCCACTTCGTTCGGGTAGACATTGAAGCCGGACACCAGAATCATGTCCTTCTTGCGGTCGACGATGTAGAAGAAGCCGTGCTCGTCCATGCGCGCCATGTCGCCGGTGTGCAGCCAGCCGTCGGCGTCGATCGCCTTGGCGGTTTCTTCCGGACGCTGCCAGTAACCCTTCATCACCTGCGGGCCGCGGATGCACAGCTCGCCGACGTCACCCGGGGTCATGGTCTGGCCGTCGTCGTTCTTCACGCAGGCATCGGTGGACGGAATCGGCAGGCCGATGGCCCCGTTGTATTCGGCCAGGTTGAGCGGGTTGATGCACGCGGCCGGCGAGGTTTCGGTCAGGCCGTAGGCCTCCACCAGGGTAACCCCGGTGACCTTCTTCCAGCGCTCGGCGACAGCGCGCTGCACGGCCATGCCGCCACCCAGGGTGACCTTGAGCGACGAGAAGTCGATCTGGTCGAAACCGGGGGTGTTGAGCAGCCCGTTGAACAGCGTGTTGACGCCGGTGATGGCGGTGAAGCGGGTGGACTTGAGCTCCTTGACGAAGCCCTTCATGTCGCGCGGATTGGTGATCAGGTGGTTGCAGCCACCAAACTTCATGAAGACCAGGCCGTTCGCCGTCAACGCGAAGATGTGATACAGCGGCAGGGCGGTGATGATCCACTCCTTGCCCATCTCGATGCCGGACGCGGAAATCCACGCCGAGGCCTGCTGCATGTTGGCAACCAGGTTGCGGTTGGTCAGCATGGCACCCTTGGCCACGCCGGTGGTGCCGCCGGTGTACTGCAGGAAAGCCACGTCGTCGTGGTCCATTTCCACCTTCGGCAGCGTGTGCTGGCTGCCCAGCTTCAGTGCCTGGTTGAAGCGGATCGCACCGCGGATGGTGTAGTTCGGCACCATCTTCTTGATGTACTTCAGCACGAAGTTCACCAGCACACCCTTGGCCCCGAGCATGTCGCCCAGGCCGGTGGTGATGACCTGCTTCACCTGCGTATCAGCGATGACCTGCTGCACGGTGTCGCCGAAGTTGTCGACCACCACCAGCACGGCTGCGCCGGAGTCGACCAGCTGGTGCTTCAGCTCACGGGCGGTGTACAGCGGGTTGACGTTGACCACGGTCAGGCCGGCGCGCAGCACGCCGAAGGTGGCCACCGGGTACTGCAGGCAGTTGGGCATCATCAGGGCGACGCGGTCACCCTTCTTGAGCTTCAGTTCGCCCAGCAGATACGCGGCGAACTGTTCGACCAGGGCGTCGGTTTCACCGTAGGTGAGCACCTTGCCGAAGCTGGAGTAGGCGGGGCGGTCGCGGAATTTGGCAACCGAGGTATCGAATACGGCCGAGACCGAAGCGAATTCGTTGACGTCGATCTCGGCGGGCACGCCGGCGGGATAGCTGTTCAGCCAGGGACGTTCCAGACTCATATTCCCCCTCCAGGAAACGTTGATGGTGTGCGGTGACGGTGAGTATCCGTCGTTTCGGCAGTGGGCAGCATACCGGGCCGAATGGAAAACGCGAAGGTTTTGTGAAGCAGGTGTGCAGAGGACCCGTTCAGCCCAGCAGTGGCGAGGCGTGGGCCGATCATGCGGCACTGCCGCCGGCGCTGTTTTCGCTGCACTGCAGCGCAGCTTCCATCAGCGGCACGGCCCAGTCCGGTGTCTGGCGCAGCTGTTCGGCATCGTCCGGCTCGGGCCAGACCAGCTGGCCGGCTTCCATCTGCAGCACCAGTTGCGGGTCCGGTACCGCCTCGCCGGGTGCGGCGTCGCGGCTGTTGTCATAGACCTGCAGCTGGGCCAGACGCGGCATCAGCGTGGTCAGGTTGGCCAGCGCCAGCGGGTAGCGGCGGCGGATGTCGGCTTCGTTGATCGGGTGGCCGCCGGCACGCACACGCGCCTGCACACGGGCCAGATGATGCTCGGGCGAGGGAAGCCCGCAGTACCACATCAGCACGTCGTGGGTGGCGGTGGCCTCGGCCAGCAGGGCGGCGATGGAGCGGCCGCCCAGGGTGGTCTCAAACGCGTGGTTGCGGCGTTCGGTCAGCGCGCGCTTGATCCGGTCCAGGCCTTCGGTCCAGGCCTGCGCATTGGCCTGGGCCTGGTCCATGCCCATTTCGGTACGCAGCTGGCGGGCCCAGCTGTCCGGGTTGAACCAGTCCAGCCCGGCCTGGCGCAGCAGGTGCCCACCGATGGAGCTTTTGCCGGCCCCGTTGACCCCGGCCAGCACGAACAGGAACGGACGCGGCATCAGTAGCCGGTACCGGCCGCGACCTTGCCCTTCAGGCGTGCCGGCTTGCGCAGCAGGGCGCGGGCCTTGCTGCCGGCTCCGGCCGCATCCAGCGATGACAGGCGCGCGTCAAAGCTGTCGCGCAGCTGCTGCAGCACCGGACTCTGCTCACGCAGCGAGGCCAGGTCGCGCTGCAGCCCCACGATCTGCGCCTGCAGGGCCTGGTACTGCTCGGCCGAGATGATCACCGCCTGCGGTTCGTTGTGGTTGGTGACCAGCACGGCCTGCTGGTCACGCACGTCCTGCATGACCTTGCGCCAGTGCTCCTTCACCGACGAGGCGGTGGTGCGGGTCAGCTCGGTGATCGGGTCGAACTTGAGGGCGTGCAACATGGCGGAGATTCCGGCAGCAGCGATGAGCCGAGCATAGCGCGGATGGGATGAAATGGGAATTTAATGAAAAATAGGAAAAGCAAGGGTTCAGGTAGGGACGCGCCATGCGCGTCCGTACGGAATGTCCCGGGACAACGAAGGACGCGCATGGCGCGTCCCTACGGGGTTATCCCTTCGCAGCCAGCTGCCGCAGCACGTACTGCAGCAGGCCGCCGTGCTTGAAGTACTCCACTTCCTTCGGCGTCAGCAGCATCACATGGGCCTTGAAGGTCACCACGGTGCCATCGGCCTTGGTCGCGGTGACGGTGGCGGTCCTGCTGGCCCCGTCCTGGAGGCCCGTGATATCGACCACCTCGGAGCCATCCAGGCCCAGGCTCTGTGCGTTCTCGCCGGCCTGGAACTGCAGCGGCAGCACGCCCATGCCGACCAGGTTGGAACGGTGGATGCGCTCGAAGCTCTCGGCCATCACCGCCTTCACGCCGAGCAGGTTGGTGCCCTTGGCCGCCCAGTCACGCGACGAACCCGTGCCGTACTCCTTGCCTGCAAACACCACCAGCGGCACGCCGTCGGCCTTGTACTTCATCGCCGCGTCGTAGATCGCCAGCTTTTCCGGCTCGCCACCCGCCTTCGGGAAGTACAGCGTGTTGCCACCTTCCTCGCCGCCGAACATCAGGTTCTTGATGCGGATGTTGGCGAAGGTGCCGCGCACCATCACATCGTCGTTCCCGCGACGGCTGCCGTAGCTGTTGAAGTCGGCCGGCTGCACACCGCGTTCCTGCAGGAAGCGTCCTGCCGGCGAATCCTTCTTGATGTTGCCCGCCGGCGAGATGTGGTCGGTGGTAATTGAGTCACCAAAAAGGCCCATCACCCGGGCGCCGTGCACATCGTCCACGTGCCCGACCTGCATGGTCATGCCATCGAAGTAGGGCGGGTTCTTGATGTAGGTCGATGCACCGTCCCACTCGTACAGATTGCCCTCGGGCGACTGGATGGTGTTCCAGCGCGAGTCGCCCTTGAACACATCCGCGTAGTTCTGCTTGAACATCTCCGGACCGATGGTGGCGGCGATGACATCGCCGATTTCCTTGTTGCTTGGCCAGATGTCGCGCAGGTACACCGGCTGGCCGTCGCTGCCGGTGCCCAGCGGTTCGGTGGTGAGGTCGATGTCGGTGGTGCCGGCAATCGCATAGGCCACCACCAGCGGCGGGCTGGCCAGGTAGTTCATTTTCACTTCGGGGTGCACGCGCCCTTCGAAGTTGCGGTTGCCCGACAGCACCGAGGTCACCACCAGGTCACCGGCGGCAATGCCGGCGCTGACTTCGGTGGGCAGCGGACCGGAGTTGCCGATGCAGGTGGTACAGCCGTAGCCGACCACGTAGAAGCCCACCTTTTCCAGTTCGGTGAGCACGCCGGCTTTTTCAAGATAGTCGGTGACCACGCGCGAGCCTGGGCCCAGCGAGGTCTTCACCCACGGCTTGCGATCCAGCCCCTTGGCGGCCGCATTGCGGGCCAGCAGGCCGGCTCCGATCATCACCGCCGGGTTGGACGTGTTGGTGCACGAGGTGATCGCCGCGATCACCACCGCGCCGTCCTTCAGGCGGAAGCGCTGGCCGTCCAGTTCCACATCCGAATAGCCCTTGGCCAGCTGCTCGTTGCCGACCGCGGCGCCGCCGCCCTCGTTGACGAATTTCGACACGTCTTCATTGCGCTTGTCGCGGTTGGTGGTGAGCCCACCGAGGTTGTCGCGGTAGTTCTGCTTCACGTCCTGCAGCAGCACGCGGTCCTGCGGGCGCTTCGGCCCGGCCAGCGACGGCTTCACCTCGCCCATGTCCAGTTCCAGCGTGGCGCTGTAGCTGGCGTGCGGGCTGTTGGCGTCGTGCCACAGGCCCTGGGCCTTGGCATAGGCCTCGACCAGGGCGATCTGGTCTTCGCTGCGGCCGGACAGGCGCAGGTAGTTCAGCGATTCCTGGTCGATCGGGAAGATGCCGCAGGTGGCACCGTACTCCGGGGCCATGTTGCCGATGGTGGCGCGGTCGGCCAGCGGCAGGTGCTGCAGGCCTTCACCGAAGAATTCGACGAACTTGCCGACCACGCCGTGCTTGCGCAGCATCTGGGTGACGGTCAGCACCAGATCAGTGGCGGTGGCCCCTTCGGGCAGCTTGCCGGTCAGCTTGAAGCCCACCACCTGCGGAATCAGCATCGAAGAGGGCTGGCCGAGCATTGCGGCTTCGGCTTCGATGCCGCCCACGCCCCAACCCAGCACGCCGATGCCGTTGATCATGGTGGTATGGCTGTCGGTACCGAACACGGTATCCGGGTAGGCCACGGCCTTGCCGTCCTTGTCCGCGGTCATCACCACGCGGGCCAGGTTTTCCAGGTTCACCTGGTGGACGATGCCGGTATTGGGCGGCACCACCTTGAAGTTGTCGAACGCCTTCTGGCCCCAGCGCAGGAAGCCGTAGCGTTCCTGGTTGCGCTGGAATTCGATCTTGCCGTTGAGATCCAATGCCTCGGGCTTGCCGAACACGTCCACCTGCACCGAGTGGTCGATGACAAGTTCGGACGGAATCTGCGGGTTGATCTGCTCCGGGCGGCCGCCCAGCTTGACCACCGCATCACGCATCGCCGCCAGGTCGACCACGCAGGGCACGCCGGTGAAGTCCTGCAGCACCACGCGGGCCGGCATGAAGGCGATCTCCACATCCGGTTCGGCCTTGGGGTCCCATTTGGCCACCGCCTCGATGTGCTCGCGGCCGACGGTGGCCCCGCCGTCCTCGTGCCGGAGCAGGTTCTCCAGCAGGATCTTCATCGAATAGGGCAGGTGGGAGATGTCGAACTTCTGGCCGAGCTTGGGCAGGCTGAAGTAGTCGTAGGCCGCGCCGCCGACATCCAGCTGGCTGCGGGTGGAGAACGAATCGCTCATGCGGGGAAACTCCTCTTGCGGATGGCTTGCAATGGCCCGCGCGCGGGCCTGCTTGCGGTGGCCGGCGGGTCGGGCCGGCCGGGCAGGGCCCCAGTATGGCCGATGCCGGCAGGCCCGCAGCACCACGGGCTCAGAACGCAAGGTTATACATTCGTATGTAGCCTTCGTGTCACGGCGCGCCTGGTGTGGGCCGGGCGCGCCGTGCGGGGGCTGTGCGGTCAGGTCAGGGTCAGATGTTCTGAAGCGGAAAGATCATCCGGTCCCTGGATCGTCAGGCGATAGATGCCTGGGCGCGCTGTCGGGAGAACAGTCAATATGTGCTTGTGCCGTTCGATCCCTGGCAATGGCTCATTGTCGAGTGCCGCCTCATAGTCCAGCTCGACGAGTGGTACCTGTATGCCCTGCGCATCGTAGAAGATCGGAACTCCACGAACCAACGTACTTCCGGTGGCTGGAACATGCACGGTGTCTGATGGGCGAAATGCCACCTCGAGCTTGGTACAGACGACGTTTCGGGTGTCATGGAGGTACACGGTACGCGTCCCTGCCTGCTGGCCATCCACGACTGCATGGATCGCTATTTCCGCGGGCCAAGGGCCCTGATAGGTCTGCATAAACGGCGCGTAAATCGACAGGACCCACTGGGCATGCATGCTTTCAAGGAAGAGTCCCATATGCTGACCATCTTCGCCGTTGAGCAGATAGTCAAACTGTACGTCCGATTCTGGTGGCAGCGAGGTGGTCAGCAGCACGTGCTCGGACACGCCCCGAACAGGGGGGTAGACGTCTCGGGGAGATGCCTCAAACCCGATGTCCAGTGGGGGCTTCAATGTGAGCGGAAGCGTCACCGAAGCTCCGGAAGCTTCACTGATCCTCACCTGTGCGCCGCCCTCCGCCGTGCGCGGTGCGATGCGAATGATATCGCCGTCCACCACAAGATCTGGCGGGCTATCCGGTAGTACGACGGCCCAAGAGACTTCGGCCCGCGGCACCTCCAGTCCAGCGTGATCGTAGAATGTTGCCCGTACCAGAACGAGCACGGTTTCGGTATCTGAGACGTGCGCAGGATTGGGAAGAAGTTCTCCCTCAATACGGTGCACCTTCATCTGACGCGTGTCATGCAGCCACAACGTAGCGGTGTCGACAATCTCACCGTTCCGCGATGCCTGCAGCATGAGCTGGACCGGCCAACTGCCAGGATGGTTGGCAATGAAACCGGGATGCACCCAGATCATTCCGCCTGCATGGCTTCCAGGGCGCAGGTCGATGCCCGCTGGTACGCCGGGTGCGCCGTTGGCGACCAGACTGAACTCGATCTCTTCACCTGCCGGGAGTTCCGTCGTGAACGCCACCAACGACGGCGCAGGACTGAGCAAAGGCGGATACAGGTTGGCCTGGTTCAGAGCCAGACCGATACTGCGGTTGGACGATTTCATGTGCAGGCCCTCCGTGAATGACCCCCGTCATCGGCTTTGGGAAAGCGGCCACAGCATGCTGTACTCGATGGCTATTTCACTATCAGCTCTGTCGAGCCACTGACGCCTCCTGGCCCCAGAATCGAAACGCGGTGTGTGTCGGCGTCGGCAACAGGAGCGACGGAAAGCACGTTGCCCTCCCGGTGGATGCCTTTAATCGGCTCATTCTCGACGGCGACGTCCCACGTTACCTCGGCGGGCGGAATCGGAATGTCCTGCGCGTCGTAGAGTCGTGGATGCGCTACAACCTCGGCAGTTCCGAACTCAGGACGTTCGACTGTTGCAGAGGGCAGAAGGTCCACCTCGATGCGTGTGCAGACCAGGGTGCGTGTGTCGTGCAGCTTGAGTGTGCGCTTGCCCACCGGTTGGTCGTCCAGGAACGCCTGCACGGCAACTTCTGCAGGCCATTGGCCCTTGTAGCTGGTGATGAAAGTGGTGCTGAAGAAAAGCTCCCAATCGGTTGATATGCGCCGGATTTCGATGCCAGGATGCGGCCCACTCTCACCATTGAGCAGGTAGTCATAAGTGAGTCTGGGATCTGACGATATCGATGAGCGGATCGGCACCGATACGCCCGCCGTCTCCCTGATGGGCGGATAGAGATCGTACTGGCCCAGGTGAAGGTCCATGTCCAGCAGCGGTAGAACGTTCAAGATCATCATTCTCGACACGCCCCGCTGCTCACCGATCCGCACCTGAATGTCGCCCGGCGATGCGTGCGGCTTGAGAATGACCGATGTACCGTTCACTTCCACGCCCGCGGGATTGTCAGGCAAGGTCACGCTCCAGTTCACCTCGTCTGCTGGAACCTTTACGCCTTCGCGATCATAGAAGGCCGCCGATGTCCGGACTGCCTGATCCTCGTCCTCCAACAGGTAGGCTGGGTTCGGGGAGAGCCAGGCATCCACGCGGTGGACATCCAATTGTCGGGTGTCGAGCAATGTAAGCGTGGCTTCGTCAATGACGACGCCACCGCGAGACGCTCTCAGAAGCAACTCAACGGACCACGAGCCGGTATGGCTCGAGATAAAGCCGGGGTACACGGACACCACTCCCGAGGCTTCGCCGGCGCGGAGCTGGACGTGTTGAGGAGTGCCAGGGACGCCGTTTACCGAAAGGCTGTAGACAACATTGTCCCCGGGAAGCACGGAGGTGAGGAAGCCGGACTCCGCCGGGGCAGTACTCAAGAGTGGCGGGTAGAGGTGAGGCGGATAGAAGGCCAGGTTGATGCTGCGAGAGCGCGCAACTTCTGCGTTCATGTTGATGATCCTCGGCTAATGACCCCCGTCATCGACTTTGGAATTCAAGCGCACAGGCTCAGGTGGAGCGTAGCCGGGCAATCGTTCAAACGCCGTGCAGCCGGCTACGGCTTGCCCCGCCACTGGCTCATCAGCATCTGCAGGAAGCGTTCGGCGCTGGGCGAGAGCAGGGCCCCGCGGCGGCGCACGATGCCGATGGTGCGCGACACCACCGGATTGCCGATCGGGCGGGTGACCAGGATGGGGTGGTCGCCGTCTGGCGTGGCCATCTTCGGCAGCACGGAGACGCCGATGCCGGCCTCGACCATGCCCAGCGAGGTGGACAGATGGGTCACTTCGTAGTGCCAGCTGAGCTTGAGGTTTTCACGCGCCAATGCACCATCGAGCAGCGTGCGGTTGCCGCTGGTGCGGTGCACGGTGATCAACTGGTGCTTCGCCAGATCAGACCACTCCACTTTGCGCTTGCGCGCCAGCGGATGGTCGCGTCTGCAGGCCAGCACGAACGGGTCTTCAGCCAGCACGTCGAAGTCCAGGTTGGGGTCGTTAGCGCCCATGAAATTGATGCCGAATTCCACTTCGCCGCGCTCGACAGCCTGCAGGCCCTCGGTGGCGGGAATATCAAGAATGCGGAAGCGCACATTCGGGTGCGCGTCGTGGAAGCGCGCCATCACGCTGGGCAGGAAGTAGAAGGCCGCCGTGGGCAAGCAGGCAATCGTGACCGTCGCACCGCGCGTGTCGTCATGACCGCGCAGCGAGAACAGCGAGCCGTCGAACTCTTCGATCATGCGCCGCACCAGCGGCAGCAGGTTCTCGCCTACCGCAGTGGTGCTGACGCTGCGCGTGGTGCGTTCGAGCAGCGGTGAACCCACCGCCTGTTCCAGCTTCTGGATGCGCCGGCTGAGTGCCGGTTGCGAGACGTGCAGCGTTTCAGCGGCACGGTGGAAGCTGCGGGTTTCGGCTACCAGCAGGAAGGCGCGCAGGTCGAGAATTTCGCAATTGATGCTCATGGGGCATTAATCATCCAAAAATCAGCAATTCACAGATCAATCGGGGTCATGCCAGTATCGAATCACAGGGTGATATTCATCCGCTACAAGCATCAATCTACCACACGTATGTCCAACGATCTCACCTCCATTCCCTGCGTCCTGATGCGCGGCGGCACCTCCAAAGGGCCGTTCTTCCTGGCATCCGACCTGCCGGCCGACACCGCCGCGCGTGACCGGCTGCTGGTGGAGGTGATGGGCTCGGGGCATCCGCTGCAGATCGACGGGATTGGTGGCGGCAATGCACTGACCAGCAAGGTCGCGATCATCGACAAGGCCAGCCGCGAAGATGCCGACGTGGACTACCTGTTCGCGCAGGTCAAAGTGGAGCAGCGTCTGGTGGATACCTCACCGAACTGCGGCAACATGTTGGCCGCCGTCGGACCGTACGCCATCGAACGGGGCCTGGTGCAGGCGCATCATCCCCGCACCGAAGTGCGCATCCACAACGTCAACACCGGCAAGGTGATCGTGGCCACGGTGGAAACGCCGGGCGGACAGGTGGTGTATCGCGGCGACACCCATATCGCCGGCGCACCCGGTGGTGCCGCGCCGGTGCAGCTTGCGTTCCTCGATGCGGCGGGCGCACGCACCGGCAAGCTGCTGCCCAGCGGACATGCGATGGAACAGATCGATGGTGCCGATGTAAGCCTGATTGATTGTGCGATGCCGATGGTGCTCATCCGCGCCAGCGATCTGGGCGTGCAGGGCGGTGAATCGCCGGCGCAGCTCAATGCCAATCGTGAATTGATGACGCGGATGGAAGCCATTCGCATCGAGGCGGGCGAACGCATGGGCATCGCCGATGCCGGCAACAAAGTGATTCCTAAACCCGTTTTGCTTTCTGCACCGCAACATGGCGGCACCCTGCAGGTGCGGTATTTCATGCCACATCAATGCCATACGGCGCTGGCGATCACCGGTGGCGTAGGCATTGCCACTGCAGTTGCGACGCCGGGTACGTTGGCTAACACGTTTGTCGGGTGTGACGCAGTGCCCACTTTGATTACTCTCGAACATCCGAGCGGTGCCCTGGACGTGGGCTTGAGTCGCAGCTCGGAACACGCGCCGGTTGTGGCCAGCGTGGTACGCACGGCCCGCCGCCTGTTTGAAGGCCGGGTGTTTGCCACCACGCCGATTGCCACCGAAACCGCGCAATGGACTTCAGCGGCATGACCTGACCTCGGGTGGCAGGCCGCGCCTCTGGCGCGACCTGCCGCCCTCCACCGAAACACCGTTACACGTAGCAGCACATCCTGGGAGGGATAGATGTACAAGCGAATTCTGATGACCGCGCTGGTCGCGGCAAGCCTGGCTGTTGCCGGCTGTGGCAAGAGTGGCTCCGAAGGGGCCGCCAGCGGCGGTGACAATGCACCGGTCCGCATCAGCGTGGGGTCGTACAACCTCAACAACCTGCCGTTCTTCATCGCCGATTCCAAGGGCTACTTCAAGGAAGTGGGCCTGGACGTGAAGACCGAGAACTTCGCCCAGGGCGGTTCCAAGGTGCTGCAGGCGCTGGTCGCCAATTCCACGGACGTGGCCGTGGGCTTCTACGACCACACCATCCAGATGCAGGCCAAGCAGAAGGACGTGGTGGCCTTTGTGCTGCTGTCGCGCAACTCCGGCCTGGTGATGGCCGGGCGTGACAACGCGACCTTCGACCCGGCGCGTCCGGAAACGATCAAGGGCCAGAAAGTGGGCATCACCGCACCAGGGTCATCGTCGGACTTCTTCGTGCGCCACTTCCTGGCCCAGCATGACATCCCGGTCGACAGCATTTCGCTGATCGGCGTCGGTTCGGGCGCGGCTGCCGTGGCGGCGCTGGAGCAGGGCAAGATCGATCTGCTGGTGAACTATGACCCCGCCGCCACGCTGATCACCGAACGCAAGGTCGGCAAGATCATCATCGACGCACGCAGCGACGAGGGTGCCCGCCAGGTCTATGGTGGTCTGTACCCGACCTCGGTGATGTATGCGAACCAGAGCTTCCTTGAGCAGCGCCCGGATGCAGCCGAGAAGATCGCCCGCGCCGAACAGAAGGCACTGAAGTTCATCGCCGACAACAGCGCTGAAGACATCGTGGCCGCGCTGCCGGACAGCTACGTCTCCGGCGACCGCGCGACCTATGCGCGTGCGGTCGAGAACGCCCGCGCCATTTTCACCACGGACGGTCACTTCACCCCGGCCGATCTGGAAACGCCGCTGAAGGTGCTGCGCGAGTTCAACAAGGACGTCGCCAACCACGACATCGACCTGTCCAAGACCTACACCAATGCCTTCGTCGAGCGCGCCAGTGCCTCGACCCCGGCTGCCCAGAACTAAGCGGAGGTAACCCATGGCCCTCAATGCCACCGTGCGCAAGCTCAACGGCGCACCGCAGCTGGAGCCTGCACAGACCATGGTTGCGATCAACCACGTCACCATGTCCTTCGGCGACTTCACCGCCGTACGCGATGTTGACATCCAGGTGGGCAATGGCGAGTTTCTCGCCATTGTCGGCCCCACCGGCTGCGGCAAGAGCACCATCCTCAATTCCGTGGCCGGCCTGCTGAAGCCATCGGCCGGTCAGGTCAGTATTGACGGGCGCGCCGTGAACGGCGTGCAGGAGTCGGTCGGTTACCTGTTCCAGCAGGATGCGCTGCTGCCGTGGAAGACCGCGTACCAGAACGTCGAACTGGGTCTGAAGTTCCGCGGCATCAGCGATGCCGAGCGCAAGCAGAAGGTCACCACGTGGCTGGCCAAAGTGGGTCTGACCGGTTTCGAACACCGTTACCCGCACCAGCTTTCGGGTGGTCAGCGCAAGCGCGTGCAGATGGCGCAGGCGCTGATCGTGGAGCCCAAGGTGATCCTGATGGACGAGCCGTTCTCGGCGCTGGACATCCACACCCGCCACCTGATGCAGAACGAACTGCTGCGTCTGTGGCAGGAGGATCGCCGCTCGGTGATTCTGATCACGCACGACCTGGAAGAAGCCATTGCCCTGGGCGACCGCGTGGTGGCGCTGTCGTCCGGCCCCGCCAGCCGTGTGGTGCGCAGCTTCGACGTGGATCTGGAGCGTCCGCGCAACGTGGCGGAAATCAAACTCGACGAACGTTTTACCGACCTGTACCGCGACATCTGGGCCTGCCTGCGCGGCGAAGTGGAGAAGAGCTATGCACGCCAGGACTGACAAATTCATCCAGCTCGCGCTGATCATCCTTGTCTTCGGTGGTTGGGAAGGCGGCATCGCCATGGGGTGGGTGGATCCGTTCTTCTTCCCGGCTCCCACTGCCATTGCCAAGCAGTCGTGGACCTGGCTGTCGGATACCTCGTTCTACCAGCATGTGTACATCACCCTTACTGAAACCGCGCTGGGCTATCTGATCGGTACCGCGCTGGGCGTGGCCGGTGGTGTGTGGCTGGGCCTGAGCCGGCGTTCGGCCCGCATCCTGGATCCTTTCATCAAGGGCTTCAACGCGATTCCGCGCGTGGTGCTGGCTCCGATCTTCGTGCTGTGGCTGGGCCTGGGCCTGTGGTCGAAGGTGGCCTTGGCAGTGACGCTGGTGTTCTTCACCACCTTCTTCAATGCCATGCAGGGCGTGCGTGAAGTGAATCCGGTGGTGCTGGCCAATGCCCGCATTCTGGGTGCCAGCCGCAGCGACCTGCTGCGCCACGTGTACTTCCCGGCGGCGGCCAGCTGGATTCTGTCCTCGCTGCGTACGTCGGTTGGCTTTGCGGTGGTGGGTGCGATCATCGGTGAGTACCTCGGTGCTTCGGCGGGTCTGGGCTATCTGATCGCGCAGGCCGAAGGCAACTTCAATGCCGTGGGTGTGTTTGCCGGCATCATCATCCTGGCCGCCTTCGTGCTGGTGATCGACGCCTTGCTGGACCTCGTAGAGAACAAGGTCATCACCTGGCGCCCGAACGCGCAGCAGGGCGCGACCAGTTGATGGTTTGACGTGACACCGGGACCGCCCGGTGTCACGGATCCCGTAGAGCCACGCCCTGCGTGGCTGTCCGGCAGATCGCAGCCACGCAGGGCGTGGCGCTACATTCCCCCCGCATCATTGCAATGCACCCGCCTTGACCTGAGGTCGGCGGGTTGGAGAGAGAACCCATGAAGACGCATCCCGTGCTGCCTCGCGCAGCGCTATCGGTGGCGCTTGGCCTGCTGCTGGCCAGCGGCCACGTCGCCGCCCAGTCCACGCCGCCGGCTCCGCTGAGCCAGGCCGAACTTACCGCGCTGGTGCAGCAGCAGGCACAGCAGATCCAACAGCTGCAATCCCGCCTTGACGCGCTGGAAGGCACCGGCACCTCCGCAGCGGCACCTGCAGCTGCCCCGACCCCTGAACTGGAAACCCGCGTAGCGAAGCTGGAAACGCAGCAATCGAAAGCACCGAAGGTGTCCTTCAGCAAGGGCGCACCGGAGTTCACCAGCGCCGACGGCAATGTGACATTCCGTCCCCGTGGCCGCCTGTTCGTGGATGGCTCGAGCACCGACGGTTCGTCCAGCAGCGACCGCAACATCTCCGGAACCGAAATCCGTTCGGTGCGTCTGGGCGCGGAAGGCCGCTACGGCATCCTGGGTTGGGCGGTGGAGGGTGATTTTGCCGACAACGAGGTGGCGTGGAAGTCCGTGTACGCCACCGTGGACCACAGGGTATTCGGTCTTCCGGCTGACCTGACCGTGGGTAACCGCTTGAACGATCGCGGCATCGACGGTTCCAGCAGCACTTCGAACACGCCGTTCCCGGACCGCAACGTGGTCGGCACGCTGATGCTGCCGCAACGCGGCCTGTTCGGTGTCGGCCTGACCGAGCGCGTGTATGGGAAAAACTGGCACGCCAGCCTTTCTGTGGCTGGCAACGATTTGAACAACGTCGGCGACAACAACGACAGCCAGGCCTGGGCCACGCGCGTGCATTGGAACCCGCTGGTCAGCAAAGCGGCCACCCTGCATCTGGGGGCCTGGGCGTTCCATGAGGAAATCGCCGCCGGCTCCACCGGCGTGCTGCGCAGCTCGGCCATCGCCGGTCACTTCAACGATCTGGTCAAGATCACCCCGGGGACGTTGGCGGGCACCGACCGCAGCACCGCCTATGGCGTGGAAGCCGCCGGCTTCTTCGGTCAGGGCTGGGCCACGGGCGAGTGGGGTACGCGCAACCTGCGCGGAGCGGACGCGACCGGTCGTTACGATCTCGATCATGACGCCTGGGCCGTGTCGGCCGGCTGGTTCCTGAGCGGTGCCAGCCCGTCGTACTCGGCCAAGGCCGGTACCTGGGGCAAGGTCAAGGTGGCCGACCCGGTCACCAGCGGCGGCCGCGGCGCGTGGGAACTGCGCGGCCGCTACGAAGACGTGGACTACGCCGAGCTGCCCACCGGCGGCACCGGCCACGCCTGGACCGTAGGCGCGAACTGGTACCTCAACGACTACAGCCGGGTGATGTTCGACGTGATCCGCTGGGAAACCGACAACCGCAGCGGTGCTGTGCAGGGCAAGGACGAGGGCACCACGTTCAATACGCGGCTGCAGGTGGCGTTCTAAGGGGCGTTGCCGGGCACCCACATCGCGTCGGTGCCCGGCGCTCGTCACGGTTCACCGTCCGGCAGCGACCAACTGGAAGCTGCCAAGCTCCTCAAGATCATGCATTTCGGATCTGACTTTGAACCTCACCTCGCCCGGTTGCGCGAGGGGATAGACGTAGATGAAGTTGCCATCCGCCGAGACGCCGGCTGGCGGGTCGATGAGGATGACCTCCCAGTCGCGCGGTCGGAATGGAAGGATCACGTGGTCCTTGTCGAAAAACTCGGCGAACACGTGGTTTGAGGTTCGATCTGGATCGCTGGGAATCTCAACGGTGTGTGTGTAGGTCAATCGCATGAAAGCGGCAATCGCGTTGTTTGGGTCACGCAACTGCAGAATACCCAGATCCACAGGTTTTCCGCCTTTCAAGTAGCGGACCTCCACGATGGCTGGCCATGGCCCCTGGTAGTTTTCGGCGAAGGTACTGTAAAACCTCATCCAGCCGGATGAAGTGGGCATCCCGAATCCGATGTCCGGATGCGGCCCCAGCACATTATTCACGCTGTACTCGAACTCCGGCTCCTGGATCTCAGATGGCAGCTGCGTGTAGATAAGCACTGTCTCGCTGTCCACCAGTGATGGGTAGATCGCGGGCGGGAAGAACTTGATGCCGATGTGATCGCTCGGTGCGCCGACGATCTTCAATGCGACCGTCTGGTCGATTCCATACTTCGCCGAACTGACCTTGACAGCCACCTCGCCGGGCTGTGCATATCCATAAACGTAGACCAGATTGTGCGAGACGATCACGCCAGGCGCAGGTTCAATCAACTCAAGTTCCCAATCTGTTGACCGCGGAAGCGGGTAGTGATCCTTGTCGAAGAAGGTGGCCGCAAAGTGGGCAGATGTGCGATCAGTGTCTTTGGGGATTGTGACCTCTGGCGGATGCTCCACTTTCATTGAGTGGGCAACGGCCGAGCGCGGATCGCGAAGTTGCATCAATCCGAGGTCCACAGGGTGGCCGTCCTTGAGGCAGCGCACTTCCAGGTTGATCGGCCAGCTGCCGTGATAGTTCTGGGTGAAATATCTGTGGAACTCCAGGATTCCGTAGCGCGCCTGGGTCATGGTGAAGATGATGCCGGGATGGGGTCCGGGTTCGCCGTTCACCGTAAAATCGAACGACACGCCCTGTGCATCCTCAGGCAGGTCGGTGTACACCATGGCGACTTCAGATCCTTCCAAAGACAAATACATGCCGGGCGGAAAGAACTTGAAGCCTACGTGCTCATGGCGAGTGGTGGTCATGTCTGGTTCCTCCAGAACTGAAGCGTTGACCCCCGTCATCGCTGAACCTGGCTGGATGGTAGTGCCACCTCCGGTTAAGTGGATGTGTTGGCATCTGGCACTGGTAGAGGCGGTCGCAAGACGCCTGCCGATATCGGTGAGCGGTGCAATAACGCATGGACCCCATCGGGGCAACGCCTGCGTTCAACGTTCATGCCCTATCGGTCGTTGCACCACTATCGGCAGTCGACTGTCGTGCGACTCTACCGGTGCAGTTCATGCAGTCCATGCAGTCCAAGCAGTCCAAGCAGTCCAAGCGGTCCACGCAGTCCACGCAGTCCAAGCGGTCCATGCAGTCCAAGCGGTCCAAGCGGTCCAAGCGGTCCACGCGGTTCATGCAGTCCATGCGTCTCACACGTTTCGTGCGATAGGCTTGGCGTCGCGCACGCAAGCCGATAGAGAAGGCACCCGGAAACGAAAACGGGGTGCCAATGGCACCCCGTCAGGTCAACTTTGCTCGGGTGACTCAGCCGCCCAGGAACGGGTTGCCGGTCTTGGCCGGGGCTGCGCCGCGCGACTTCTTCTTCAGCACGCCATCCTTGCCGAACTCGAACACGGTGGATTCCTGCTTGTTCTTGAAGTGGCCGATCTTGGCGTAGTCGTAGTACCAGACCTGCTCGTCACCCAGCTGTTCTCGGCGGGTCGGGGCACCGAAGGCGTCCTGGATCTGGTCCTTGGTGGCCTTGCCGACTTCGATCGCTTCAAGCGTCTTGTCGGTGATTTCGACGCCGGACTTCACGCCGCCGAACGGATTGGCGTGTGCGGGAGCGACGGATAAGGCAAGCGGGGCGGCCAGAACGGCGGCCAGGGCAAGCGCGGAAATACGCATCGTTGGGATGTCCTTCTCAAATTCGATGGGTGGCGTGAGCCGGGTGGTCGGGCAGGGTCCCAACGGGGCGTCCTGCTCCGGCAGCGCGAGGCTGCGCGCCCATAGTACTGATGTGAGGGTGAAATACTGCCAATTGCGTCAAATTCCCGGCTGAAGGGGTGACGCAGGTCGCTGAACGGTAAGAAACAAGGGCCATCCTTACCATGGCCATGCGCTCTCCACAGTGGCGGTATGGCCCCCAAAGTATGTATAATTCGTGCATACCGAAGAGGGCGTACCCAATGGAAGCCACTGTCGCTGAACGCGGTCAGATCACGCTGCCCAAGGCCGTGCGCGACGCGCTGGGCCTGACCAAGGGCACCCAGCTGAAGGTCGAGCTGGACGGCAGCCGCATCATCCTGCGTAAGAGCGTTGACGACGCCATATCGCGCGCCCGTGGAAAATTCGCCCTGGATGGCTTCGATTCGGCCCAGGCCGCCGTGCGCGCGGTGCGCGACGAGGACTGATCCGTGATGATCGCCGTCGATTCACCGGTGCTGGTGGAACTGCTGAGCAATGGCCCGCAGGCCGACGCGGTCGAAGCCTGCCTGCGGCAGAGCCTGGTCAGCGGCAAGGTGGTGGTGTGTGGAGCCACCCTGGCCGAGGTCTGCGCCAGCCTGCGCGGCGGTGCCGAGGTGCTGGAAGCGCTGGAAGAGATGGGTGTCCATTTCAATGCGCTGGAAGCCAAATCCGCCCTGCGCGCCGGCGAGATGCACCGCCGCCATCGCCAGCGCGGCAGCACCCGCCGCAGCCTGGACGACTTCATGGTGGGGGCCCATGCACTGCTGCAGTGCGACGGCTTGATCACCTGGAACGACACGTTTTACCGCGACTACTTCAAGGGCCTGAAGCTGATCGTGCCGAACGCCTGAGCCCGCTGCATTCCTTTCACTGTTTCATTCAACGTATTACCCGGGAGTTGTCATGTTGGAAGCCTATCGCCACCACGTAGCCGAGCGCGCCGCGCTTGGCATCCCGCCGCTGCCGCTGACCGCCCAGCAGACGGCCGACGTCATTGAACTGCTGAAGAACCCGCCGGCGGGCGAGGCCGAGTTCCTGCTCGACCTGCTGACCCACCGCGTGCCGGCCGGCGTCGACGACGCTGCCAAGGTCAAGGCCTCGTACCTGGCCGCCATTGCGCTGGGCAGCGAGCAGAACCCGCTGATCAGCCGCGAGCGCGCCACCGAACTGCTGGGCACCATGCTGGGCGGCTACAACGTGGCCCCGCTGGTCCAGCTGCTGGACGATGCCGCGGTGGGCACCATCGCCGCTGACGGCCTGAAGAACACCCTGCTGGTGTTCGATGCCTTCCACGACGTGCAGGACAAGGCCAAGGCCGGCAACGCCAACGCCCAGTCCGTGCTGCAGAGCTGGGCCGATGCCGAGTGGTTCACCAGCAAGCCGGAAGTGCCGCAGAGCCTGACCATCACCGTGTTCAAGGTGCCGGGCGAAACCAACACCGACGACCTGTCGCCGGCCCCGGACGCCACCACCCGTCCTGACATTCCGATGCACGCCCTGGCGATGCTGAAGAACAAGCGCGACGACGCGCCGTTCACCCCGGAAGAAGACGGCAAGCGCGGTCCGATCCAGCAGATCCTGTCGCTGAAGGACAAGGGCCATCTGGTCGCCTACGTGGGCGACGTGGTCGGCACCGGTTCCTCGCGCAAGTCGGCCACCAACAGCGTGCTGTGGTGGACCGGCGATGACATTCCGTACATCCCGAACAAGCGCGCCGGTGGCGTCTGCCTGGGCGGCAAGATCGCTCCGATCTTCTACAACACGATGGAAGACGCCGGCGCACTCCCGATCGAGCTGGACGTTTCGCAGATGAACCACGGCGACGTGGTGGAACTGCGTCCGTACGACGGCAAGGCACTGAAGAACGGCGAAGTGATCGCCGAGTTCGAAGTGAAGTCCGAAGTGCTGTTCGACGAAGTGCGCGCTGGCGGCCGCATTCCGCTGATCGTGGGCCGCGGCCTGACCGGCAAGGCGCGTGAAGCGCTTGGCCTGGCTCCGACCGACCTGTTCCGCCTGCCGGTGCAGCCGGCCGACACTGGCAAGGGCTTCTCGCTGGCGCAGAAGATGGTCGGCCGCGCCTGCGGTCTGCCGGAAGGCCAGGGCATGCGCCCGGGCACCTACTGCGAACCGAAGATGACCTCGGTGGGCTCGCAGGACACCACCGGTCCGATGACCCGCGACGAGCTGAAGGACCTGGCCTGCCTGGGTTTCTCGGCCGACCTGGTGATGCAGTCGTTCTGCCACACCGCCGCTTACCCGAAGCCGGTCGACGTGAAGACCCACCACACCCTGCCGGAGTTCATCTCCACCCGTGGCGGCATCTCGCTGCGTCCGGGCGATGGCGTGATCCACAGCTGGCTCAACCGCATGCTGCTGCCCGACACCGTCGGCACCGGCGGCGACTCGCACACCCGTTTCCCGGTGGGCATTTCGTTCCCGGCCGGCTCCGGCCTGGTGGCCTTCGCGGCCGCCACCGGCGTGATGCCGCTGGACATGCCGGAATCGGTGCTGGTCCGCTTCAAGGGCCAGATGCAGCCGGGCGTGACCCTGCGTGACCTGGTCAACGCGATTCCGCTGTACGCAATCAAGGCCGGTCTGCTGACCGTGGCCAAGGCCGGCAAGAAGAACATCTTCTCCGGTCGCATCCTGGAAATCGAAGGCCTGCCGGAGCTGAAGGTCGAACAGGCGTTCGAACTGTCCGATGCCTCGGCCGAGCGTTCGGCTGCCGGTTGCTCGGTGCGCCTGAACAAGGAACCGATCATCGAGTACCTGACCAGCAACATCACCCTGCTGAAGTGGATGATTGCCGAGGGCTACCAGGATCCGCGTTCGCTGCAGCGCCGTATCGAGAAGATGGAAGCGTGGCTGGCCAACCCGAACCTGCTGGAGCCGGATGCCGACGCCGAATACGCCGCCGTCATCGAGATCGACCTGGCCGACATCCACGAGCCGATCGTGGCCTGCCCGAACGACCCGGACGACGTGAAGACCCTGTCCGAAGTGGCCGGTGCCAAGATCGACGAAGTGTTCATCGGTTCGTGCATGACCAACATCGGTCACTTCCGTGCTGCCGCCAAGCTGCTGGAAGGCAAGCGTGACCTGCCGACCCGCCTGTGGGTGGCCCCGCCGACCAAGATGGACGCTTCGGAACTGACCAAGGAAGGCGTGTACGGCACCTTCGGTGCGACCGGCGCGCGCATGGAAATGCCGGGCTGCTCGCTGTGCATGGGCAACCAGGCACAGATCCGCGAGGGTTCCACCGCGATGTCGACCTCGACCCGCAACTTCCCGAACCGTCTGGGCCGCAACACCAACGTGTACCTGGGTTCGGCCGAGCTGGCCGCGATCTGCTCGCGTCTGGGCCGCATCCCGACCAAGGAAGAGTACATGGCTGATGTGGGCGTGATTGCTGCCAGCGGCAGCGAGATCTACCGCTACATGAACTTCGACCAGATCGAGGAATACCAGGACGTGGCCAAGACGGTCGCTGCCTGATCACGTGATGGTTTAAACGAAGACCCCCGGTGAGAACCGGGGGTTTTTGTTTGTGTCGTGGGTGGTTGCGGTCGGGTTATCGGTGACACGCATGGCGTGTCACTACGGGGTCATCCGGATGCTTGGGACGGGTAGGGTCGGTCGACAGACGACCGCCGTGGAATGTTCCGCGTCCGGTAACGCATGACCCGTGTCGGCATCGCGTGGGCCGGCCAACGGCCGGCGCTACCAAGGCCCCCATTCGGCGGTGCCCTCCATGCGTCGGCCGTCGTAGTGGAGCACGCCTCGAGTACCGACCACGTCCATCTCAAACCACGGAAGGTCACCGCGCGTCCTGGGACGGACGTAGGCACGCTGCTGCGCGCGATTGAACTCAACGTAATAGGGTCGCCGCGGCATGAACGGCTTGAAATCGCTCGAGCTGATCTGGACAGAGCCAGGGTCCATCCGCCCGACCATTTCGAGTGAGAAGCGAAAATCACCTTGAGACGCATGGAAGCGGAACAAGTCCCCGGTAGCCGCCGCAGGCGAGGGCAGGGTGGAGATCAGAACCAGCAGTGTCAGTGTACGCACGAGGTTACGAACCGGCCTTTCCATGGCGCATTTCTCCGGGAAGATGGGTAGCAGTGAAGCACACGGCGCGCAGGGCCGCCGCGAACGGTGTCACAACACTGCGTCCGCCGGCCGGTCGGACGCAATGCGGGGGGCGTTACGCGGCCGGCATCTGCCGGATCGGGTCAGCGTGGACGTCGGTGAAATGGATCTGGTGAATCACGCCGTCAGGTCCATTCGGTGTAACGGCCTCGACGCGTTCGCGCGGCCCGATCAGCGCCATCGTGATCAGGCCGAGACCGGCTTCGACGATCACCCGTGAGCCCGGTTCCATGCCCATGTCGCGCAGCCAGGTGCCGTGCAGCATGATAAAAGGAACGGGTTCGTGGTTGAGGGCAGGGGGGCGAAGGAGGCTGTTGCAGCAGTGGCAGCGCTGATACAGCCGGGTGTCTTCGTTGGCGGCTGCGTTCTTGATGGGCGTTGTGGCCCAGTTGTTTGACATGTTCAATCTCCAGCTTCAGGAAAAGCCTCCTCGCCGGGAAGGCGAGGAGTGTCGGGAGGTTAGCGACCGCGTATGCACAGACGGTGTGGTGTATTTCCCAAAATGAGGGTGTTGTATTAACCACCCTCCCGACGCTGGGATGCCAATCATTGTCGTGCATACATGGGTCGCTAAACCCGAAGCGGACATTGCGCCTTGTTCCGAAGAAATGGAAATCGCGATTTTTTCGGGATTTTCGTATTTGACCGTTGAAAAAATCGAGGTGACGCTTTCAGCATCCAGAGAATGAGATGCTTGTTCCAGAACGCGAAACATCAATGAAGATTGATGGGGGCATCCGGCGCGCGTGGCACCTTAAAACGGAGACAAAAAGTGCCGGTCGCGCGACTGGTGCACGACGCAATCGTCCTGCGCACGTAACAATTCCCGTAGACACCACGCCCTGCGTGGTGCCCGCGCGCCGCGCGGCGCAAGCTCACGAAGCCGATACCGGTGCCGTGTTCCAGGTAATGCCGACGTTTAGCGGCGAACGAAGCCCGGCCTCAGGACTTCATGACGCCGGAACGAAGAGCGGACGCGCATGGCGCGTCCCTACGGCAGACGTTCCGTGGTGACAGGCCATGCGTGTCATTCGTGAGAATTGCAGGGCACCTGAACGGAAGGCAGCCACGCAGGGCGTGGCTCTACGGCGATTGCTTATCGCGGTGTTGTTGGCGGTCGTGGACTAGCGCGTGTTATTGCCGCGCCAGCGCCATCAACCGCTCGGCAATGCGCTCCAGCGGCAACTGCTCATCGGCCGCGCCCAGCTTGAACGCTGCACCGGGCATGCCCCAGACCACGCTGGTGGCTTCATCCTGCACCAAGGTGGGAGCACCGGCGTGCTTCAACTCCAGCAGCCCGCGTGCACCGTCGTCGCCCATGCCGGTCAGGATCGCGCCGATGGCATTGGCACCGGCGCTTTCGGCCACAGAACGGAACAGCACGTCCACTGCCGGCTTGTGCCGGTTCACGGCCGGGCCGTCGTCGATGCGGCAACGCCAGCGCGCACCGTCACGGATGATGCGCAGGTGCTTGCCGCCGGGTGGCAGGTAGGCGTGCCCGGCGAGCACGGCTTCGCCATCGGTCGCTTCGCGCACGGACATGGCCGAATGCTTGTCCAGGCGCTCGGCGAAGGCGGTGCTGAAGGTGGCGGGCAGATGCTGGGTCAGCACCACCGCAGGTGCGTCGGCGGGCATGCCTTCCAGCACGATGCGCAGCGCTTCGGTGCCGCCGGCGGAGGCACCAATGGCGATCAGGCGGTCGGTGGTGCGGAACTGGATGGAACGGGGCTTGGGGGCGGTCGCGGGGTCCAGCCGCACCTGCGGCACCACCGGGCGCGACAGCGTGCGCACGCGCGAGCGGGCGGCGGTCTTGACCTTTGTGATGATCTCTTCGGCGTAGTCCTGCAAGCCGCGGGCGACGTCGAATTTCGGTTTGGACACGAAATCCACCGCACCCAGCGACAGGGCCTGCAGCGTGGTATCCGCGCCACGTTCGGTCAGCGAGGAGATCATCACCACCGGCAGCGGGTGCAGGCGCATCAGGTTTTCCAGGAACGCCAACCCATCCATGCGTGGCATTTCCACGTCCAGGGTGATTACGTCCGGAGCCAGGCGCTTGATTTTCTCGCGCGCCAGCAGCGGATCGGCGGCGGTGCCGACGACCTCGATGCCCGGGTCGCTGGCCAGAATTTCGCTGAGCATCTGCCTGACAACGGCCGAGTCGTCCACGATCAACACACGGCACGGGGCTCCGGTGATCATTCGAACAGCTCCACGCCACCGGTGACCGGGGCCTTGGACAGGCGGGCACGCACGGCCGATTCGGTCGCGGCCACCTCGGCTTCGTGCGCATGCGGCAGGCGCTGCACGACGACGCGGCCGCTGTCGGCGAAGAACCATACCTTGCGCGGATGGATGCCGCACAAGTCCTCGGCCAGCACCGGAATGTGTTCGGCCTGCAGATACTGTCGCACGAACTCGGCGTTGCGGGTGCCAACCGGGTTGCTGGTGAAGCCCTTGAGCACGTTGGCCCCGCCAAACACCTTGGCTTCCAGGCGCTTGCGGTGCGCGCCGCGCTTGAGCAGGTCGTTGATCAGCAGTTCCATGGCATAGCTGCCATAGCGTGCGGGTGCACCGTCGCCGACATTGCCTTCCGGCAACAGGAAATGGTTCATGCCACCGATCTTGAGCACGGGGTCGCGCAGGCACGCGGCCACGCACGAACCCAGGGTGGTGGTCAGCGCGGTTTCGTCGTCCACCACCAGGTACTGCGTGGGCAGCAGCTTGGCGGCGGTCACCTTGAAGCGGCTGTCGAAGTAGCGCATCACTTCGTCATTGCGCACAGCCTGGTTCATGCCGGGGCTCCCGGGTTGCGCTTGTACAGGGTACGGCCACACGGCTGGATCAGATCAGCGGCGTGCAGATAGTTCTCGGAGTGGCCGGTGTAGAGCAGGCCGTCATCACCCATGTGCTGGATCAGACGCGACAGGATGCCGCGCTGGGTGGGCTTGTCGAAGTAGATCATCACGTTGCGGCAGAACAGCGCGTCGTAGGGGCCGCCGACGTCGTAGCGCGGTGCCAGCAGGTTGAGCGGGCGGAATTCGATCAGCTCGCGCAGGGCCGGAATCACCCGGCACTGGCCTTCGTTGGGGCCACTACCGCGCTGGAAGTAACGCTTCTTGATCGCCAGGTCCAGACCATTGACCCGGTCCAGCGCATACACGCCACGGCTGGCCGTGGCCAGCACCTGCGTGTCCACGTCGGTGGCCAGGATGCGTACCGGCGGCTTCAGCGTGCCAAACGCTTCGCAGGCGGTGATGGCCATGGAGTAGGGCTCTTCACCGGTCGAGGCGGCGCAGGACCAGAGCTGCAGGGTGCCGTGGCCGGCGCGTGCGCGCAGTTCCTCGTTGAGCTTCTCGAAGTGATGCGGCTCGCGGAAGAACGCGGTCAGGTTGGTGGTGAGGGCATTGGTGAACGCCTGCCATTCGTCGCCGCCGTGGGCTTCGAGCTGGTTGAGGTAGTCCTCGAAACTGCGCATGCCGAGCGCACGCAGGCGGCGCGACAGCCGGCCGTAGACCATGTCGCGCTTGGCCGGGGCCAGCGAGATGCCAACGCGCTGGTAGATCAGGTCGCAGATGCGGCGGAAGTCGCGGTCGCCGAAGTCGAATTCACGGCTGTTGGCGGAAGCAGGAGCGGAAGGCGTGGTCACGGGCGACATCCATTGAAGGGGGACAACGGTAGAGCCGGGCTTGCCCGGCTGTACGTCCGATCAGCCGGGCAAGCCCGGCTCTACGTCACAGCAGCCGGGCAAGCCCGGCTCTACGTCAGAATTCCTGCCAGTCGCTTTCGTCTGCGCCGGTGGTGCGCGGTTGCGGCTTGGCGACGGTCTTCGGAACCGGCTTCAGGCGCGGTGCGGCGGCGCTGACCGGGGCGACCCGGGCGGTGACGGCGCTCACTGCGGCGGCGACCTGGTTGTCGAGGCGGAAGATGGCCACGGCATCGGCCAGCTGGGTCGCCTGTTCTTCCATGGCGCGCGCGGCGGCAGTAGCTTCTTCAACCAGCGCGGCATTCTGCTGGGTGGTTTCGTCCATCTGCACCACGGTCTGGTTGACCTGCTCGATGCCGGCCGACTGTTCCTGCGACGCCGCGGAAATCTCGGCCATGATGTCGGTGACGCGCTGCACCGAGGCGACGATCTCGCCCATGGTGCTGCCGGCCTTGTTCACCAGGGCCGAACCGTCGGCGACGCTGGCGACCGAATCATCGATGAGCCCCTTGATTTCCTTGGCCGCTGCGGCCGAACGCTGGGCGAGGGTGCGCACCTCCGAGGCGACCACGGCGAAGCCGCGACCCTGTTCGCCGGCACGTGCGGCTTCCACTGCGGCGTTCAGCGCCAGGATGTTGGTCTGGAACGCAATGCCATCGATCACCGAGATGATTTCGGCGATGCGCTTGGAGCTCGATTCAATCGCGCTCATGGTGGTGACCACCTGGCCAACCACCTCACCGCCCTGCGACGCGACGGTGTGGGCGCCAATGGCGAGCTGGTTGGCCTGGCGGGCATGTTCGGCGTTCTGGCGCACGGTGGAGGTGAGTTCCTCCATCGAGGCCGCGGTTTCTTCCAGGTTGGCGGCCTGCTGCTCGGTACGGCGCGACAGATCGCTGTTGCCGGTGGAGATCTCGCTGGCGGCGAGGTTGATGCTGCTGGCCGAGGTCTGGATCTGGCCGACGATCTGGGTCAGCTGGGCAACGGTGGCGTTGGCGTCGTCACGCATGGTGGCGAACACGCCCTGGTAGTCGCCGTGCATGCGCGCGGTGAGGTCGCCTTCGGCGATGGCCGAGAGCAGCTGCGAGAGCTTGCCCAGGTTGTCGTCGCTGACCTGCATCATCGCGTTCAAGCTGCCGATCATCTGGCGGAAATCGTGATCGAAGCGGGCTTCGTCACCGCGCTGGGTGAAGTCGCCGGCAGCGGCCGCGCTGCCCAGGCGCTTGATCTCGGCGTTGATGCTGGACAGGTTCTGCTTGACCGTGTCGACCGTGCTGCTGATCGCGGCCTTGTCGCCCGGGTAACGCGGGGCGTCCACGCTGAGATCGCCGACGGCGTAGCGCTGGACCACGGCCAGCACGTCCTGCATGGTCTGCACGTGGGCACCGACCAAGGCATTGGTTTCATGCACCATCAGGCCGTACTCGCCCGGGAAGGCGGTTTCGTCCATGCGGTAGCGGGTCTGGCCGGCATCGTGCTGCGCCGCCATTTCGCGCTGTGCGGTGATCACCGCGTGCAGCTGCTGCTGCATGCGGCCCATGCTTTCCAGCAGGCGGCCGGGTTCGTCCAGTGCCTGCGCGCCGATGCGGCTGTCGAGCTTGCCGCTGGCGATGTTTTCAGCGACGCCGGTGGCCTGGCGCAGCGGACCGGTGATGCGGTTGCCGATGATCCAGCTCAGGGCCAGCACGATGATCACCAGCGCGCCGCCCGTAGCGGTCATCACCGCAGTGAAGGCCAGCGCATCGTTCTGCACGTCATCCATGTAGACGCCGCTGGTGACCACCCACTGCCACGGCTTGTACATCGAGGCGTAGGTCGCCTTCGGGATCAGGCCTTCCGCGCCGGGCTTGGTGGTGGAGTAGTAGGTGTAGCCGCTGCCGTTCTTGACCGCATCGTCCACCTGCAGCTGGTACAGCGCCACGCCATCGGCGGACTTGTAGTCCTTCACCATCTGGCCCACGCGCTTGGGCTGGAACGGATGCACGTGCAGCACGTAGTCGGTGGTAAGGATGTTGTAGTACGCACTGCCACCGTCGGCGCGCATCGCGTCGACCGCCTTCATGGCGTTCTCCTTGGCCGCCGCTTCGGTCAGCTCACCCTTGTCCGCCAGGGCCTTGTAGTGGTCCATGATGCCGAAGGTGATTTCCACCTGCGTTTTCAGGCTCTCCTTGCGGGTCTCGTACAGGTCCACGTACTGCTTGCGCGCGGCGACGACAGCCAGCGCGATCACGCCGATGGCGATCAGCAGGGTCAGCAGATTGAGCTTGTTACGGACGGAGAGGTTGGAGAAGAACTGGTTCCAGCGGCTGAGCAAGGTCATGGGAGAGGATCTTTACAGTCGGGGGCATGCTGCGATGCCTGGAGTGGTGGCGATGGCCGGTGGAAGGCCTACGTCGACGAACGTGCCGAGGCAAATGAGATATCGGCCACCACGCCTTTGAATTGAGACGTGGAAACTGAGCGTGTTCAGGTTTGAAAAGCCGAACGCCCCGATGCGTGTGCATCGGGGCGTTTGTTTGTTGCGGTCAGGTGCGTGCCACGCAGGGGGTGGCACCTACGGCAGTTAGAATTCCTGCCAGTCGCCTTCCGCCAGTTCAGCGGCGGCTACTGCACGCGCCGGTGCCTTGCGGGCCGGAGCCGGGGCCGGAGTGGCGACGGCGACCGGACGCGATGCGCGTACCGGAGCGGCGGCGACCACGACCTGGTCTTCCAGCTTGAAGATCGACACCGCATCGCTGAGGTGACCGGCCTGTTCTTCCATCGAGCGGGCGGCGGCGGTGGCTTCTTCCACCAGCGCGGCGTTCTGCTGGGTGGTTTCGTCCATCTGCACCACGGTCTGGTTGACCTGCTCGATGCCGGCCGACTGTTCCTGCGAGGCGGCGGAGATTTCCGACATGATGTCGGTCACGCGCTGCACCGAGGCGACGATCTCGCCCATGGTCTGGCCGGCCTTGTGTACCAGTGCCGAACCGTCATTGACCTTGCCGACCGAATCGTCGATCAGGCCCTTGATTTCCTTGGCGGCACCGGCCGAACGCTGGGCCAGGGTGCGCACTTCGGAGGCCACCACGGCGAAGCCACGGCCCTGTTCGCCGGCACGGGCGGCTTCCACTGCGGCGTTCAGAGCCAGGATGTTGGTCTGGAAGGCGATGCCGTCGATCACCGAGATGATCTCGGCAATCTTCTTCGAGCTGGTCTGGATCGCGCTCATGGTGGTGACCACCTGGCCGACCACTTCACCGCCCTGCGAGGCGACTGTGTGCGCGCCGATGGCGAGCTGGTTGGCCTGGCGGGCATGCTCGGCGTTCTGGCGCACGGTGGAGGTGAGTTCCTCCATCGAGGCGGCGGTTTCTTCCAGGTTGGCGGCCTGCTGTTCGGTACGGCGCGACAGGTCGCTGTTGCCGGTGGCGATCTCGCTGGCGGCCTGGCTGATGGCCTGGCTGCTCTGCTTGATGCGGGTGACGATGCCGCTGAGCTGCTCGGCGGTGGCGTTGGCGTCGTCGCGCATGGTGGCGAAGACACCATGGAAGTCGCCGTGCATGCGTGCGGTCAGGTCGCCCTGCGACAGCGCGGTGAGCAGGCTGGAGATCTGTTCGATGCTGCTGGCGTTGGCGTCAAGCAGGCCGTTGATCTGCTGGGCCAGCTGCAGGAAGAAGCCGTCCTTGCCTTCAGCGGCGATGCGGCCGCTGAGGTCGCCGGCGGCGGCCTGGGCGATGACGCGGGCCACTTCAGCTTCGACCAGCGCTTCCGGGGTGCGGTCGCGCCATTCCACCACGTGGCCGACGGTGTGGCCGTCGTCGTTGCGGATGACCGAGACCACCTGGGCAAACTGGGCATCGCCGAACTGCATGGCGCGACGGGCGACGCCGTTCTGCTTCAGGTTGGCGAGCAGGGTCGGGTCGGTTTCGCCATTGTGTTCCAGCACGGTCAGGGGACGGCCGACCAGGCTCTGGCTGGCGTCGAACGCCGGCAGATCCTTGCGCAGCTCGTCCTGGTACTGGGACAGGGTCTGTTCCAGGGCGCGGTTGGCATAGACGATATTGAGGGTGTCGTCGGTCAGGTAGACGCCAGTGGAGCTGTAGTCCAGCGCGGTGCGGATGCGCAGGTTCTCGCGGGCGACGGCCTGTTCGGTCTCGGTGCGCTCGCGCAGGTCGCGCTGCATGCGCTGCATGGCCTGCAGCAGGTCGCCGACTTCATCCTTGCGGGTGACGTCGATGTGGCCATCCAGCTTGCCGCCGGCGACTTCATTGGCAACCGAGACGGCACCGCGCACGCTGCCGACCAGCGAACGGGCAAACAGGTACACCAGCACCAGGCCAAGGGCGGCACCGCCGAGCAGGGCGATGACGGTCAGGGTGGCCGAGGCGGCGTAGGTGGATTCGGCTTCCTCGCGCGAGGCGCGGGCAAGGCGGTTGTCTTCGGCGATCAGCGTTTCAAGCGCGGCCGAGGCCTTGAAGTGCTTGGCGCGGGTTTCGCCGACGAAGGTATCGATGGCATCGTCCGGCAGGTCCAGCTCCAGCATTTCGGTGACCGAATCGTAGGAGGCCAGCGAGTCCTTCCACTCCTTGGCGAACGTATCGAACAGCTTCTTCTGCTGCGGGCTGTCGATCAGCTCGGGGTATTTCTTGATCGAGGCATCGATCTTGGTGCGCAGGTCGGCGGCGCGGGTCTTGGCTTCCGCCTTGACGTCGTCGCTGGCGCGGATCAGGCCCTGGTAAGCCGAGTTGCGGTACTCACCGAGCATGCCACGCATTTCGCCGGCCATGCGGATGCTTTCCATCCGGTTGCCGGCCAGTTCGGTGGTGACATTGTTGAGGGAGTGCAGGCCGCGGTACGCGACGATGCCTTGAAGCAGCATCACCAGCAGCAGGACGCCGAACGTCAGCATCAGCTTCGGCATCAGTTTGAGATTGTTGATCCATTGCATGGTGGTGCACTCTCTCCAGTGGCAAACGCGTCCGGGCGTGTCCCGGTTGCAGCGACCACGCCGGCCAGTGCCGGCGTGGCAGGGCGTACGGGAATTACTTGATGTCGGCCAGCTTCAGGCCGGACGGACCGCTGACTTCGATTTCAGCGCGCGAGGCATCGCGCTGGATGGTGCCGATGACGCAGACGGTCTTGCCTTCCAGGGTTTCCAGCGGGAAATTGAACTTGCCGCGGTTGGAGCCGGCGATGCGGGCCGAGAAGGTGTGGCGCGGGAAGGCGCCGCCCATGTACAGGAAGGTGGGCTGGCCTTCAGAACCTTCGGCGTAACGGGCCTTTTCGACCTTGCCGCAGACCATGCCGTCCTTGCCGACCGAACGCGGAGCCAGCTCCGGCGGGATCATGGCGGACTGGGCGGAGACGGGAGCAGAAGCGGTGGTGGCCAGCACGGCGACCGAGAACACGGCAAGCAGAGACTTCATCGGGAGATACTCCGGGGGATTTGGGATTGTTGGCCTGGCCGTGGAATGCCCACGGCGCGAGGTCCTGACACGAGCTATCGGCCAAACGCGACACAACTGAAGTGAGAATGTGTGCTGTTCATCACAATTCTTCACGGTGGTGCGTCAAGCGGCCGCATCTTCCAGCTGCTGGGCCTGGCCCATGTCGGCGCTGTCGAGCAGGGTTTCGATATCAAGCAGGATGAGCATGCGATCGTCCTGGGTACCGATGCCGGAGATGAAGCGGGTATCGACGGCGGCACCGAACTCGGGGGTGGGGCGGATCTGGTCGGCGTTGAGCGGGATCACGTCGGACACGCTGTCAACGACGATGCCGACGACGCGGTCGTCAACGTTGAGCACGATCATCACGGTGAAGGCGTCGTAGCGGGCATCTTCAAGGCGCAGCTTGAGGCGCAGGTCGATGACCGGCACGATGGTGCCGCGCAGGTTGATGACGCCCTTGATGTAATCCGGCGCGTCGGGCACGCGGGTCACGGAGTCGTAGCCACGGATTTCCTGGACCTTGAGGATGTCCACGCCGTAGTGCTCGGCACCGAGGGTGAAGCTGAGGAATTCGCCGCCGCTGCTGGCGGCATTCTTGTTGCTGTCGTTCATCGGGAAGATCCTGGGTCGGGCGTGGCGGTCGAAAGAAACCGGGTGTCACGCTGGATATCGGCCTGGATCTTGTTGTCTTTAGCGTCAAAGTTTGACGCGAACAGCCCACCTCGGCGGACGGTCTACGAGCTTGGGCCATCGGGCACGGGGGTACGGGACACGCCGTTAACCCATCCATGGGGGCTCGTCGAAAACATCCAT
>NZ_DAMDFR010000020.1:0-63233 GCF_032103445.1 Stenotrophomonas sp. | reverse complement strand
CCGCCGGGCTACAGCGGCGACGCCCGCTGCGCCCTGCCGCTGCCCTTGCCCAGCGAGAGCGTCAACGCCATCGTGCTGCAGCATGTGACCGCCCGCGATGCCGAAGCGCTGATCGCCGAGTGCGAGCGGGTGCTGATGCCGGGCGGCCGGCTGTGGCTGTCCACGCTCAATCCGTTCAGCCCGTTCCGCCGCCAGTGGCGTCGCCACGGGCTGGTCGTCCGCACCCCGCAGCGCCTGCGCCACAGCCTGGAGCAGGCGGGGCTGAGCTGCCAGGAGCTGACCTGGCTGGGTCCGATGTGGCGCGACCGCTCGCCCGACCGCAGCAGCCTGGCTCCGCTGCGCGCGGTGTGCCTGTTCACTGCTGAAAAACGTACCCTGGCCCTGCCGGGCCCCACGCCACTGCCGGTGCGTCGTTGGCACGGCACCGTGGCGACCTGATCTGGAATTGAATGAAAACCATTGAAATACACACCGACGGTTCCTGCCTGGGCAACCCCGGCCCCGGTGGCTGGGCGGCGCTGCTGCGCTACAACGCGCACGAGCGCGAACTCACCGGCGGCGAAGCGCATACCACCAACAACCGGATGGAGCTGATGGCTGCCATTTCCGGCCTGGAAGCGCTGACCGAACCCTGCAACATCGTGCTGTACACCGACTCCCAATACGTCCGCCAGGGCCTGACCCAGTGGATGCCCGGCTGGATCCGCAAGAACTGGAAGACCGCCGGCGGCGACCCGGTCAAGAACCGGGAGCTGTGGGAGCGCCTGCATGCCGCCACTCTGCGCCACACCATCGACTGGCGTTGGGTGAAGGGCCACAACGGTGATCCCGACAATGAGCGCGTGGACCAGCTGGCGCGTGACGCCGCGATCCGGATCCGCAACGGCGCGGCGGTAAACTAACGCCATGCGTCAGATCATCCTCGACACCGAAACCACCGGCCTGGAATGGCGCAAAGGCAACCGCATCGTCGAAATCGGCTGTGTGGAACTGCTTGAGCGGCGCCCCAGTGGCAACAACTACCACCAGTACATCAAGCCGGACGTCGAGTTCGAACAGGGCGCGCAGGAAGTCACCGGGCTGACCCTCGACTTCCTGGCCGACAAGCCGGACTTCGCGCAGATCGCCGACGAATTCCTGGCCTACATCGATGGGGCGGAGCTGATCATCCACAACGCCGCGTTCGACCTCGGCTTCCTGGACTACGAACTGTCGCGGCTGGGCGACCACTACGGCACGATCGCCGACCGCTGCACGGTCATCGATACGCTGAAGATGGCGCGCGAGCGCTATCCCGGCCAGCGCAACTCACTGGACGCGCTGTGCAAACGACTGGGCGTGGACAACGCGCATCGCCAGCTGCACGGCGGTCTGCTGGATGCCCAGATCCTGGGCGACGTGTATATCGCGCTGACCTCCGGGCAGGAAGAGATCGGCTTTGGCAGCGCCGACGACGCCGTCACTGGTGGCGTCCAGGCGATGGCCATCGACACCTCGCGGCTGCTGCCGCGCCCGCGCGTGGTCGCCACCGCGTCCGAGCAGGAGGCCCATGAGGCGCGCCTGGCCAAGCTGCGTAAAAAAGCCGGCCACGCCATCTGGGACGGTGCCCAGCCCGCGTAGTGCCGGGCCATGCCCGGCAACCTCATTTCCCCCGAACGTGCCTAATGGCAACGCACCAATATCACGGTGATGTTGTCCGACCCGCCGCCATCCAGCGCCGCCGCCACCAGCGTATCCACGCACTCCTGCGCACTGGCATCGTCATAGGCCAGGGTGCTGGCGATGCCGTGGTCTTCCACTTCCTCGGTCAGCCCGTCGCTGCACAGCAGCAGCTGCATGCCCGGGCGCAGTTCGCCGGTGGTGGTGGCCACGTTCAGGTGCGCCGGGTCGGTCACCCCCAGCGCCTGGGTCACCACATTACGGCTTGGGTGGGCGCGGGCCTGCTCGGCGGTCAGATTGCCCTGTGCCACCATTTCCTGGACCACGCTGTGGTCCTGGCTCAGCTGCGCCAGCTGCCCGTCACGCCACAGGTAGGCCCGGCTGTCGCCCACCCAGGCGACCTCGTAGCGATTGCCCAGCACCCGCGCGGCCACCACCGTGGTGCCCATCGGCAGGGTGTCGTTGCGCCGGCGTGAGGTGCGGATGATTTCTTCGTCGGCAATGCGGATGGCCTGCGCCAGCGAGGCTCCCTGGCGGATCTCGCGCACGATGGTTTCCCGCGCCAACGCGCTGGCGATCTCGCCACAGGCGTGGCCGCCCATGCCGTCGGCCACCAGCCACAAGGCCAGTTCGCCATCACCGTAGTAGGTGTCCTCATTGAGGTCACGGCGCAGGCCGGGGTGGGTCAGGTGTCCGAATTCGATCATGGTCGGTGGGTTTGCGGCGAAGGTATTGCGGGGAATAACGGCATGATCGCGGCCCTGCGGACATCCGGCAAGCGATCGGGTCAGACGAAATTCACCTGAAGACGCCGCAATCGCTTGCCGTCAGCGCCCGCTCCCCGTATTATTCGCGTCCCGGTTCGCCGGGACCATCTGGAGAGGTGGCAGAGCGGTTGAATGTACCTGACTCGAAATCAGGCAGGCGTTTATAGCGCCTCGGGGGTTCGAATCCCCCCCTCTCCGCCAGACACGCAAAAAAGGCCACCCATCGGGTGGCCTTTTTCTTTCCCCGGTCGTAGAGCCACGCCCTGCGTGGCTTCGCGGTGCCGATGGGCTGTGCAGCCACGCAGGGCGTGGCTCTACGGCTAAACTGCCTGCACTCCACAAGAAAAACGGCCATTCACTCATGACCGCAGAAATCCAAGTCCCTGTTTCCTTCGGCGAGCTGCTCGACAAGATCTCCATCCTGCAGATCAAGTCCGAGCGGATCAACGACGCGGCCAAGCTGGCCAACATCCACACCGAACTGAGCGCGCTGGAAAAGACCTGGCTGGCACATCCGGCGGCGGTCAAGGACATCGCCAAGCTGCGTGCCGAGCTCAAGGCGGTCAACGAGCTGCTGTGGGACACCGAAGACAACATCCGCCTGCAGGACCAGTCCGGTGCCTTTGACGAGCGCTTCATCGAACTGGCCCGTACCGTCTACCTGAAGAACGACGAGCGCGCCCGCATCAAGAAGGAGATCAACCTGGCGCTGGGCTCCGCCTACATCGAAGAAAAGTCCTACAAGCACGCGTAACGGGTAGAGTCGACCCATGGTCGACTGCTCTTGGCCTCAGCGCCCAGAATCGGCCACATACCGCTCAAACGCGGCAATGCCGTCCTCGACGGTGATCAGCTCCATCACGTCGTCGAACTCGATCTTGGTGCCCCACTTCAGTTCGGCACCGGGCTTGCCCAGGTACTTCCGGGCCGCATCGTCGTAGCGGTCCACACAGTAGCGGCGGTCCGAGTACGGGCCGCTGCGGTGCGGGTTGCTGGCCGCATGCAGGCCCAGCACCTTGGCGCCCATGGCATTGGCAATGTGCATCGGGCCCGAATCCGGGGTCATCACCAGTGCCGCGCGGGCCAGCAGGGCCGGCAGCTGCTTCAGCGTGTCCTTGCCCACCAGGTCCAGCGCCGGGGTCTGCAGCTGAGCCTGGATGGCGTCGGACATGTTGCGCTCCAGCTCGCTGCGGCCGCCGCACAGCACCACCCGCCAGCCGCGGCTGGCCGCGTGGTTGGCCACCGCCGCATAGCGGTCGGCGTACCAGTTGCGGCGCACATGGCTGGAGCAGGGCGAGATCATTAGCACCGGGCGGCCATCGTTGTCCCACTGCGCCTGCGCCCACTCCACCGCTGACTGCGGCACCGCCAGGTCCCAGCTCACCTCGGTCTGCTTCAGCCCCAGCGGCTCGCAGAAGCTGCCCATCGCATCCAGCACATGGATGCCCGGGCGGTCGGGGATGCGTTCGTTGATGAAAAGCCCGTGCAGGTCCTTGGAACGGGCCTTGTCGTAGCCGATCCGGCGTCTGGCCGGGACAAACGCGGACAACACATTGGCCCGGAACGCCACCTGCATCTGCAGCAGGGCCTCGAAGCGGCCCGGCGGCAGGCTCTGGCGCAGGGCGCGCATGCCTTGCAGGCCGGTCTTCTTGTCGTAGGTGTGGAAGACCACGCCGGGCAGGCCATCGAGCAGCTTCTGGCCGACCTTGTCGATGATCCAGTGCAGTTCGGTACCCGGCAGGCCGCGCTGCAGGGTGCGCACCAGAGGCACCACATGGGTCACATCGCCCAGCGCCGACAAACGCAAAAGACACAAGGAAGAGGACGTTGGTGCCATGGTGTTGTTAGACTCGAAGGAATGGTCGCATTCGACGCCACTGAAGCGCTGACGCCCTGCCGCGATGGACGCGGTATGGGTGCCATTCTGTTCGACCGCGAACGGTTGCGGCAAGCCGACATGAGCCTGTTCGCGCCGGCGCACTGGGGCGAGCGCGCGCGGCCGGTGGGCGACGGTGGCCGCGGCGGGGCCTGGTTCGTGGACGCGCCGATCGGTCACTGCGTGCTGCGCCACTACCTGCGCGGCGGCCTGGCCGCCAAGCTCAGCCGCGATCAATACCTCTGGCGCGGGGCCAACCGCACCCGCAGCTTCGCCGAGTTCCGCCTGATGCGCGCGCTGCGCGCACAGAAGCTGCCGGTGCCGCGACCGATTGCCGCGTTCTACATGCGCGAGGGTGTGCGCTACCGCGCCGCGATCCTGATGGAGCGCCTGGAAGGCGTGCGCTCGCTGGCCGACCGCGCGCTGGTGGCGGGGCGTGGCGCTCCCTGGGAAGAAACCGGCCGGCTCATTGCCCGTTTCCATCGGGCCGGGCTGGACCATGCCGACCTCAACGCCCACAACATCCTGTTCGATGCCAACGGTCATGGCTGGCTGATCGACTTCGACCGCGGCGTGCAGCGCATTCCCGCCACCGCGTGGCGCGAGCGCAATCTCAAGCGCCTGCACCGCTCGCTGATCAAGCTGCGCGGTGAGCGCAGCCACGAGGAAGTGGAAAAAGACTTCGCGCGCCTGCGTCGCGCCTACGACCTGGCCTGGAACCGGGGCTACTGATGGACTGGGCCTTGCGCTTCATGGGGGTCGGCAACGCGTCGGCCGTGCAGTTGGGTTCGCCGATGGCGGTGATCGAGCGCGATGGTGCGCCCTGGCTGACCATCGACTGTGGCGGGGAAGGGCTGACCGCCTACCTGGCCCAGTACGGGCAGATGCCACAGGCGCTGTTTGTCACCCATGTGCACCTGGATCATGTGGCCGGCTTCGAGCGCCTGTTCGTGGACGCCTACTTCTCACCCCAACGGCGCGGCAAGATACGTCTGTATGTGCCGGCCACCGTGGTGCCGCTGCTGCACAAGCGGGTAGGGGACTACCCCAACGTGCTGGCCGAGGGGGGAGCCAATTTCTGGGATGCCTTCCAGCTGATCGTGGTGGGTGACGCCTTCTGGCATGACGGCGTGCGCCTGGAAGTGTTCCCGGTGCGCCACCATTGGCCGGAGACCGCCTATGGTCTGCGCCTGCAGGGCGCTTTGGTGTGGAGTGGGGACACCCGGCCGATTCCGGAAATGCTCGCCCGATACGCCAGCGACAACGAGCTGATCGCCCACGACTGCGGCCTGCACGGCAATCCATCGCATACCGGCGTGGACGATCTTGAGCGCGAGTATTCGCCAGAGCTGCAGGCGAGGATGATGCTGTACCACTACGCCAGCGAAGCCGATGGCGAGGCGCTGCGTGCCCGCGGACATCGCGTGGCCGTGCCCGGCGAGTGCGTGTCCCTGGCCGTGCCCACGGCACCGACCCCGACCGCCTGAAACCGACCCCTGAAACGGGTGACGGCCCCGCCGGCTGACCTCGGCGCCCGCGTCGATCGATACCGTTGCTGCCTTCCGGCCCTGGCGGGATTTTCGATCTAGCGTCGCGAGGGGCCGACGGGGCCGCCATAGAGACGTTGCACCGAAGTGCAGTCCGCCATTCTAGCACAAACAAAACCCTGAACCCTCTGTAGCCCACCAGCCGCCGCAATCCCCGGCGACTCTCCCCATTGGCTAGAATCCACCCACGTAGAGCGGGGCTTGCCCCGCTGCACGTAACAATGGAGGAACGACCTCCCCCAAACCGGGTATCACTGACCAGGACGGCCTGGCCCCATCAAAGGAGGCCACCATGGCCTGGATCTACCTACTCGTTGCCGGTGTCCTGGAAATCGTCTGGGCGTTTTCCATGAAGCAGTCCGAAGGCTTCAGCAAGCTCACCCCCTCGCTCATCACCTTCACCGCCATGGCCGCCAGCTTCTGGCTGCTCGCCCTGGCCATGCGCAGTCTGCCCCTGGGCACCGCGTACACCATCTGGACAGGTATCGGTGCCGTTGGCGCGTTCATCGTCGGCATCGTGTTCCTCGGCGAGCAGGTCACCGCCATGCGCATCGGCGCCGCCGTACTGATCGTCAGCGGCCTGGTCCTGATGAAGCTCTCCAGCAGCTGACGCGCGGTCCGGAAATCGCACCGCATCCGCGCGGCGCAACTTTTCGCCGGAAATGTCCCCCCTCCGTAGAGCCACGCCCTGCGTGGCTCCGCGGTGCATGACCCCGCCAGGTATTCCCGTCCGAATCCGGCCAGCCATCCGGCCACGGAAAGCGCACACTCACGCTTCCCACCCCGAGGCCCCGGACATGAGCAACCTGCACGCCCGTTTCGCCGAACTCCACACCGCCCACACCCTGCTGGTCCTCCCCAACGCCTGGGACGCCGGCAGCGCCCGTCTCGCCCAGGAACAGGGCGCGCAGGCGGTCGGCACCACCAGCGCCGCCATGGCGTGGTCCTGCGGCTACGCCGACGGCAGCGCCCTGCCGCGTACCGCATTGCTGCAGCGTGTCGCGGAAATCGTGCGTGCCACCTCGGTTCCCATCACCGCCGATATTGAAGACGGCTACAGCGATGACCCGCAGCAGGTAGCGGCGTTGGCAGATTCGCTGGTCGAACTCGGCGTAGTCGGCATCAACCTGGAAGACGGCACCGGTGCGCCTGCGTTGCTGGCCGACAAGATCACCGCGATTCGCGCTGCGCTTGCCGGCCGCCCGTTGTTCATCAACGCACGCACCGATGTGTATCTGCGCGGCCTCGCCGAAGGGCAGGCCGCTGTCGCCATGACCGTGGAGCGTCTGCAGTCGTATGCCGCAGCGGGTGCCGACGGCGCGTTCGTGCCGGGATTGAAGAACCCTGCTGATATTGCCGCCGTGGTGGCAGGCATCACATTGCCCCTCAATGTCATGTGGCTGCCGGGTATCGGCACGCATGCAGAACTGCTGGCCTCCGGTGTGCGGAGACTCAGTGCTGGTCCGGCGTTGTATGCGCATGCATGGAGTGCGGTGGAGACGGCGACGCGCGCGATGTTCGACGACACGCTGGCCATGCCAGCACCCCCGCCCAGCTATGCCGCATTGAATGCACTGTTTGGGTAACGTGCGCTTCGTTGGGATTGATGCCTTACCGTGCTGATCACCGTCATCGGCAGTCGTCTGGCGAGCGACTCTACCGGTGGGGCGGCAGGTTCAGTGACATTTCCACCGCGTCCAATCCCGGGCCATGGCCGTCGGCAACCACATTGACGACGGCAAACCCCAGTCCAGCATAGAACGCCTGCACATGCTGGCTGGTGTTCAACGTCAGCCGGCGTTTCCCCATTGCCTGCGCCTGCTCAATGCGCGCCAAGGCAAGCGCTTTGCCGACGCCCTGACGATGCAGGCTTTGATCCACCATGCCCCAGACGAAGCCGGCGGTTTCGTCATCCAGAGAAGCGAGGCCGCCGCAGGCGACGATCTCGCCGTCGCGTTCCACCACAACGTAATCCTGCGGGCGCTGGGGTTCCTGCAGGAAGCCGACGAATCCGTCGCGCTCATGCGGGCCGAAGAAGCGCGGCGTGTTGCTGTCGAACACGCGCAGACAGTGGATGGCGTCGTTGTGGTGGTAGGGGCGGGAGGTAGTCATGCACCTGCGGCTCGATCCGGGCGAATGGCGACACCGTAACTTGCGCGCCGGTACGTGGTCGATTCATCTTCTTGCGAATCATCAGGAGGATCGCATGTCCACACGCGTCAACGTCGAGATCCCGGACGAGCTGAAGGCCGTCATGGACGAGATTGCGCTGTCCAGGCAGATCACCATGACAGATGTCTTCCGGCAGGCCCTGGGGCTCTATATCGCCTCCGTTGAAGGGGCTCGCCGGGGTGAAAAGCTCGGAATGTTCAGGGAGGCGAATGGCGAGTTGGATGTGACCACGGAGATTGTGGGCCTGTGAACGTAGTGACACGCCATGCGTGTCATCGGGATATCGGGTGGTCCGCAGGCGCGCATGGTGCCATTGATGAGGTGTGGGAGCGTGGCTCTTCGCGTTTGCCGCCCGGTTGAAACTCCTGGTCAAGTAGACTAAGCTGGGTAGACTAAGTTTAGGCTCCCGCCATGAAGAGCTTTAACATTCACTACGCTAAGACCCACCTCTCCGCGCTTATCGCTTTGGCGTCGGAGGGGCATTCCTTTGTCATCGCGAAGGCGGGCAAGCCCGTGGTCAAGGTCGTCCCGTTCACCGAGCCGGCACAAAAACCGACCAAAAGAATCGGTTTCCTCAGCGGAGCGGGATTCAAGATCCCTTCGCAGAAGGCATTCGACGCGATGGGGGCCGAAGAGATTGAAGCGATGTTTGGCGGAGATGGAGATCGATGAAGTACCTGGTCGACACTCACCTGCTGTTGTGGGCATCGATAGGGCAGATCAAGGGGGCGGGATCAAGCGCCGGCCTTTCGCGAAAGGCCGTTGATATCATTGCCGATGCCGACAATGAGCTGTATTTCAGCTCGGCTGCGATCTGGGAGGTGGCTATCAAGGCCGCCATGGGTCGACCTGACTTCACCGTAGACGCCGGTGTCCTTCGGCGCGAGCTTCTCGACAATGGATATATGGAGCTTCCGATAACTGGCGAGCACGCCGCCGCCGTTACGGGATTGGAAGCGCATCACGCCGATCCGTTTGACCGCATCCAGATTGCCCAGGCAACCGTTGAGGGAATGCCGTTGCTGACGCAGGATGAGAAGATCGGCTTGTATAGGAAGAACCCGATCAAGCTTGTGTAGGAACAGGGCGGCCAGGGAATGCCGTACCGGTCTTTGACATTAGATCGTGGGATAGACGACCTTTTCATTGTGATCGCTGTGGTCATCAGACCAGATCAGTCGGACCGGTTGCTTGCTTTGGGTGTCGTAATCAACTGCCGCGATGAGATCGACCGATTGATGAGGTTCCATCTGCTCCAAGGGGAACTTGAAGTCAATATCGAATTGAATGAGGCAATCTGTGCCTTCCAACGGCTCTAGGCGCACATTGCGGGCATCAGTTTTTCCCTTGTTGAATACCCTGAGGCGATAAGTGTTGCTTCCCAATTTTTTGAATCTGGCATCCAAGTAGGCCTTCTTCGCGTTGTTGGCTTCTCCAGACTCTTTCGCCAGGAGTAGGCGGTTGAGCAGATCTTGGGTTTCGGCCAACTTTTTCTGACGCCTGTTGAACAGAAAAGTCATCCAGGTCGCGAAGGCGGACAACGCCAGCGCGGCAGTAGCGATAACGTCGCCTGTGTCAAAGGTGATCGGCATTATTTTATCTTGAAATCCTTGTTGGCGCGAAATGCTTTCTTCAGCGTGTGGTGTAGCTGCTTCTGCACATCCTGAGTGACTTGCTTTTTGACCTCTTCGAGGTGAGCGCCAATGTTCTCTGCGTTTGCTTCTTTCAGCTCATTCCGCGTCATGACTCTTTCGCAGCTAGTGCACTTGATAGGCGCGTCGCCGGAAGTCTCCGCTTCGTCGAATTCAAACTGCGTGCCCGTGCAAGTAGGGCAGTTCAGGATAATTTTGCGAGAGTATTTTTCGCTGTTGAACGACATTGCTTTCCCCTATTGAGTCAACGCAGTGGCCTTGGATAAGGCGGAGTGCCGGGATCCGCTTTGGAAAATCGGGCGATCCACCCAGTCCAAGAGGGTCGTGACTAACTTCACGCCTTGGTTGATCGCCTTAAACGATTGTTGCGGGCTCCGACGCGTCGCCAGAGTCCCGAAGGGTCGATGCCCGATCAGGGTCCATGTTGCTGCGCTGTAACGGACAGGCGAGATACCGTAATTCGCCCAAGTGGCCATGTTTCCCCCCTGTGATGGTTGGTAGAGGTCTTTTACTAGGACCGTGTCGCATGGGATGCGACTGAACAAGGAAAGATCGATCCCTAACGGAGGCTGCGAGCAGAGGTGGCCGGTTTGCTGCGGCGAAGAGCAGCCACGTCTACGTGTCGAATGTGGTTGGATGGTGGCCGCAGCGTTCTCCGGGGATTGCGGGGCCCATCCATGGGCCCCGCCCCTGCGCGGAGCGCAGGGGCCAGCCATTCGGCTGTCCGGATTCGCTCCGCGCCGTAGTAGCAAGGACGCGCCGGGTTGAAGAACGCGTCGCCACGCGCCCGGGCGTTGCCGCTAAACCTTTTATCCCCCTCTCTCCGCCAGACAAACGCAAAAGGCCGCCCAATGGGCGGCCTTTTGCGTTTGTCTGGCGGAGAGAGGGGGATCGGATCGACCCGACCCTAACCCTTTGACCCTGCAACAGATCGCAAACCGGACATGTGTCCTGTGTTGTGTCCGGTCCATCATAGCTTCCAAGCGGGGCGGGAAACAGTCGGAGAGTGCCTTGGCCTTGTCCCCTTCAGTGGGAAGGGGTAGAGCGGCCCCAAGGGACTCTGAGCCGCCATCCGTCCAGATGTTACAATCGGTTCCGCTGTCCGGCCCTTGACTGCACGGAAGATTCCGTTAGTTTGGAATCCTTGGCTGTTCAGTCTGTTAGAGCACTTTGTGGGCCCTTAGGAGAGCTTCAGTGACCTTGCGATATATCGGTTCGAAGACTCGCCTCGTGGACGGCTTGGCACCCTTCATCGGGCAATATTCTGGGAAAGGTCGCTTCGTTGACGCCTTCTGTGGCATGGGCTCGGTGGCAGCCCAAGCATCCCAGCTTGGCTGGCCTGTGTTGCTGAACGACCACCTTTCCTATGCTGCTGTCATGAGCTCGGCTCGGCTGACGGGCCGCAACCAGGTGCCCTTCGCTGAGCTGGAAGGCTACACCTCAGCGATAGAGCGGCTGAACGAACTAGACGGCCGGCGAGGTTTCATCTGGAGCGAGTACAGCCCGGCTTCCTTGCAGCATTCCCGCGCAGGTATAGAACGTCGCTACTTCACCGAGGCCAACGCCGCGCGTATCGACAGCTGCCGTTCGCAGATCTTCGACTGGAGCAAGGCGGGGCTGCTGAATCCTTCAGAAGAACGAGTGCTGTTGGCAGATCTGCTTTCAGCCGCCAATCGTGTGGCCAATATTGCGGGCACCTACGGATGCTTCTTGTCGCGCTGGACGGCGCAGAGCCAAGGAAGCCTTTTGCTTCGTCCGCGTGATTTGGTCGACGAAGGGATGCCAGTCGACATTTCGGTGGGGGACGTGATGGATGTCAGCATTACCCCTGATGACACCGTCTACTTAGATCCCCCTTACACGAAGCGCCAATACGCGTCCTATTACCACCTCCTGGAAACGATCGTTCATGGCGATGCTCCCGTGGTGGAGGGTGTTTCTGGGCTTCGCCCTTGGCAGCATCTGGCATCCGACTTTTGCTACAAGCGAAAGGCGCTCGGGGCATTGGTTGACCTGATTCAAGGTGTTGACGCGCGGCGAGTCCTTCTGTCCTACAGCAGCGAAGGTCACGTTGATCTGGACGAGCTGACCGAACGACTGGTTGACACTGGTGTTGTCAATGTTGAACCACTGGCAAGTATTGGTCGCTACAGGCCAAATCAGAAGGCGAGTGACAACGCTTCTGAGGTCAGTGAATACCTCGTCGTGATCGAGCCGAAGTCAGCGGCCTCGCTGACAAGAATGAGTGCGACGGCACGGAAATGAGTTCACCTGGAACATTAGAACAAGCTCGGCTGCGCGCTGCTGCGTCTCAGATTCGCGATTTCTCAAACCAGTTCAAGTCTAAGCAGGAAGAAGCTCGATTCCAGTTGCTGGAGGCTGTGGCAGCACGCCTTGGCTCACACGACGTTGCAGAGTTCCAAGCAGCTTTTGGCCGGGCCTTGATTGCTCCAGCTCCTCAGCTGGACGAAGTCGCCGGCGCAGTGCTTGCACGGATTCGTATGGCTGGCATTGAACCGGCCCTTGCTCTGAGTGCACTCTCTCGGGAGTCAGTTACGGCGTCCTTGCAAAAAAGCACTGGGGCGTATCACACCGACTTTCGACTCGCTCAGCGTCTGGCCAAGGTCTTGGCTCCGAGCCTAACGGCCAAAAGTAAGGTCATCGATCCGGCATCGGGTTCGGGGATTTTGCTTGTAGCGCTGACCTTGGCTGTATGCGGGGATGATCGTCGGATGACGGCTCGTTGGCTTCGGAATGGCGTCCATGCAATGGACCTTTCTGAAGCTGCGCTTCGCGGGGCAACATTGTCTCTAGCGGCGCTCACCGATGACCTTAGTGCGGTTATCGAGATGCGTAAGCGTTGGAGAGCAGGCGACAGCCTTGCGCTAGAGGCGGCAGAGTGGGAAAGGATGGCTCCGCGCGGCTTTGACGCGATCATTGCTAATCCCCCGTGGGAAAAAGTCCGTCTAACTAAGCACGAGTTCCTCTTGGGAAAGGGCACCGCTCGTCACTACGGCTCTGATCTCGAACACATGGACCGCGCGGCGTTCGAAGCATCGTCGGGCGAGGTGAAGTCTTACGCAGAGTTCCTGGCGAGGCGTTTTCCTCTCCTGGTTCGAGGCGAGCCAGACTTGTATGCGGCTTTCATGGCGCTTTACTTGAATCTGCTGAAGCCGGGAGGTCAGGCATCAGTCTTGGTTCCGGGGGGGCTGATACGCTCTCAAGGCACTCATGCTATCCGGGAAGCACTTTTCGACCGCGCTGAACGGCTCGAGATTGGGCTATTCGACAATCGCGCCCGCTTCTTTGGAATAGATACCCGCTTTAAGTTCTTGGCGCTCAGCTTTACTCAGCACGCTAACACCCATACAAAAGAGCCTATCCAACTGACCCGTGAGGGTGGGACGGAAACTGAGACGGAGGTGTTGAGCCGAGTTCGCATTGGAAGAAAGACCCTGCGCGCAGTGCGGCCGGACCTTAGTGTGCCAGAGGTCCATAGCAATGCGAGCTGGGCATTGTTCCAGCGTTTGGTTGAACGTGGAGAGCGTATGGACGACCCTCTTTCGCCCTGGTTTGCGGAGTTCTGCCGCGAGGTCGACATGACAGGCCAGCGCTCATCTTTCACACGGTGTCCGGGCAAGGGAAGGATCGGAGTTATTGAGGGCCGTCATGTTCAGCAACACCGCTTTGGTGCGAAGGCCTACGTCGCCGGATCGGGCCGTTCAGCCGTCTGGGAAAGTCTTCCGTTGGGAGGGGCTGAGGTTGTCCCTCAGTTCTACATCGCTGCGAAGGACTGCCCTGCCAAGGCCCAAGAGCGCATCCAGCGCCGTAGGGTCGGCTTCTGTGATATCGCAGGTCAGACTAACGAGCGCTCAATGATGGCGGCCCTGGTGGAGCCGGGCTACGTGTGCGGTAACAAGGTCCCAACAGTCTGCTTCCCCAATGACCCCGATGAGGATCGCCTCTTCGTGTGGCTGGCCGTCGTCAATAGTTTGACCTTTGACTGGATGCTCCGTAGGGTCCTTACGACCAGCATCAACTACTTTGTGCTCGTGGGTATCCCCATGCCCTCGATAAAGCCCAACGGGTTGCCTTGGAGGCGTCTTGCTACCGCTGCGCGGGAGCTCCATGAACTTAACTTGGCTGCCAGAACTCCTGAAACCGACCGGGAGGCCGCAGGGCTACGCGCAAGGATTGAGGTCGAAGTGGCCCGTGCCTATAGCGTCACCCTTGCAGAACTTGATCTAATGTCCTCTGATTTCCCGTTGTTGGATCGTGGGCAGCCTTCCTTGGAACAGGACAGCCGGTCGACGATCACTTGGGACTCTGTGCTCGCTGGCATGTCCGGTGGCAAAGACCCTTGGCAACGGCGAATGGTTGCTGCGCAGGACGCAGGGGCAATCGCCTTTGTTCCAGCTCAGCATTCAGGTTTCGAGCCGGAGGAAGGGGGCACGTATGGAGCAGAGCGGGTCGAGTCAACGTAAAGGGGCAGCAGGCATCGCCCGAGTCCTTTGGAAGGAAATCCTCCCAGGAGACCGCAGGAAGTTTGTTGCGCAGTCTCACGACTCTGACACTGGGGGTGGGGCTAGAGACCTCCGGTTCCGTGGAGATAAAGAGCTGGAGGCTATTGTCTTGGCGATGTTTCCTGCTCAAGAGCAGGCCAACCGTCGGCGGAACGGCGTGTCTACGATCATTAGCCGGCACCGTGGTCTGTTTTGTTGGCGCTCTGGGACCGGGCCGAGTCAACGGACGCGGTCTGAAGTGGCTTACATTGAGCCGCCAACCAGCGCTCGTGAGGGTGAGTGGCGCATCACCCGTGTTCACACCTACGAGGTGTTTCAGGGGTCGCTTCCGCCTTCAAATTCGGGCGAGCGTGTGCTCCTGCTGCTGATTCAGACCGATGACGGCAACATCTGGCCGCGCTTTACAACGGATGTGTCGCTTCGCAAAGACAAATGGAGTGCAGCGGTCAAGCAGCACATCTTGGGATGCCTAGATAGCAAAAAGTCTGAGCGCCGCGCTTCCTACGGCTTCTTTGACCTTCAAAATGGGCGGATGCACTGCCATGTCTGATTCACCATCTAACGCAGCTCACGAGGTTCTTCGCCTTCTGGCGTCTTCAAAGAATGTCCTGCTTTCGGGGCCTCCAGGCGTCGGCAAAACGCGTCTTCTATCAGAGATCGCCGCGGCCTTTGAAGCCGGGGAGCTTGGTTCACAGGGCATGCCCACGTTAAGCCACAGCGATGACGTCGCCATCCAGGACGCGGAAGAAGCGAAAGTTTTTCGGACGGTTTTCCACCAAAACTCAAAGTATCGAGACTTCGTTACCGGACTGGCTCCCGCAGTCGGCGAGGGAAAGGCTGGTCAGTTCACCATCGTGGAAGGGACACTTTTCCGCGCAGCGCAGCATGCGCGCCAAGAGGGTTGCGCTTCGCTTCTCGTCATTGATGAAATCAACAGAGGGCCGGCCGTCCAAGTCTTTGGCGGCTCCATGGTGGCACTCGAGGCGGACAAGCGCCTGAGTCCCGATGGTAGGCCTCACGGGCTCACGCAGTTCTTTGAGGTGATGGTCCCCCCGTCGGGTCTGATCGAGGAATACGCGCTTCCGGATCGACTCTTCATCCTTGCGGTTCAGAACCAAGCTGATAGCTCGGTGGAGCCCATGGACGTCGCTTTCCTGCGGCGGTTTGAACCATATCGACTCGATCCGGACGAAGCCGTGCTGCGAAGCCACTTTCAGATCGAAGGGGGCCAGCAGCGCCATCTTCCGGAGCAGCCGGGGGCCGTGGCTGACCTTGCAGAGGCGAGCACTCGCGCATGGGCGGCGGTCAACAAGAGAATAGCCATAGGCAGGGGCAGGGACTTTCAGATCGGGCAAGGTGTACTGATGCCAGCTTGGTCTACAGCTCTTTCCGTCGCTGAAGCAACGATGCTACTGGCTAAAGCCTGGGACAAGGTAATAGCCCACGTTGCGGAGGTCTTCTATGGAGACATCCGAAGCATGGCGATTACCCTGAACGCCACTGAGTCTTCTGGCGAAGAGTCGCCCTTGAAGCTCGTTGAGCACTCGTTCGGAACCGAGATTCGATACGCTCTGGAAGGCGAAAGCGTGTGGACCCGGGACGATCTGTATAGAGGTCTCCGTAGCATTGCGGGGGCGTAGCGCCGGATGGCTCGCTTCTCCGTCGTTGAATACGGGTCTCCGGCCAATCTTCTTCCTGCCATCGCTGCGTCAATGGGGAGAGGGACTGCGGAGGCGGCGCGGCACCTCTCTGATGCTGGGGCACGGGTCGCCCGCCAGGTCGGGCTTAAGAAGTCGCCGATTGAAGTGAGCGGCCCGCTCGTGTCTTCTAGTAAAGTCGCAGGCCTCCTTCACTTGGGGCGATCGTGCGAGCTTGAGATTGCGCCCAAGTTTTTGGGCGAGCACGCTGGTGGTGCGGGATGGCATGAAGATTTTTTCTTTCTAGCTATGCTCTCCAAGCACGGACACGTCCTTGCCTCCGATCGCATCCGAGCGGACACCGCCGCAGACAGCGATCTAGACTCGCTGCTGGCTCGAGCAATCACGGATATGTATTGGGAGCATCATCACCGCCCAATCAGGTCCTACAAGAGGACCATCGAGCACGATTTCTTCCTCGACGGCGACGTCGACCCATTCGATCTGCGCGTCCCCGGGCCAGCAGGATATCCACAAGAGGTTATTCGATATACCAGAGCCAACCGACACAACGCCATCATTTCCGCTGCTGCAGGAGTTGCCCGTCGGCACGCTCGAACCCCAGCAGTAAGCGGAGAGCTAACCAGAGTAAGAGCGCATTTGGGAGTTCAACCCCGCTTGGTTCGTGGCCACTTGCTTCAGCAAGCAGTCCCCGGTAGGTCAAGGCATTGGCAGGCTCTGATGGATCTGTCGGTTGATGTAGTAAACGGTTTCGGCATGGGGTTCAACGAAGGAGAGGCGAGGGCTCCAGGGTTTGTCATGGGGACTTGGCAGCTATGGCAGGACCTCATCACGGTCGGTCTTCGTTTAGGCTTCGGGGATGGTCACGTTGTTGCAGAGCAGCCATTGAGTCTAGGTGAGAGGCGCTATACGGATGGAAAGATGGGAAGGTTAAATGTGAGGCCTGACACGTCGGTTGTTCTAAATGGGCGCAAGTTCCACGTGGACGCTAAATACAAGGGGCGCTTGGACAGTGGTCGTTTGAATGCGTCTGAGTCAGACATCTACGAGGCCATTGCCTTTTCCATGGCTAGCAAGGGACTACCTGTGATACTGGCCTATCCTAGGCTTGCTTCGGCTCCGCTGACTCCGGTTGGAACAGTTGAGGTGCTGGAACAGGTTGGTGTTAAGGGTTGCGGGCCGATTGTCGCTGCCTCCATCGAGGTGAGAGGCATATCCCGTCGCGGCGCGCTCAAGTGCTTTGCTCAACAAGTGAGACTTGGTATCGCTGATTTGTCCGGGATATTGCATTGAGGCGACGAACCGCGCTATGGATGTCTCGGCTGTAATCGATCGTTGACCAACAGGAGGGTCGCATGGCTGCAGTAGCAGGGGGAAATATCTTCGGGAATGCGCAGCGAATCCTTTTCAAGGCTCTTCCTCCCGGGGATTGGAAGAAGTTTGGCGGGGTCTCTAACAATGATCCCAAGGCTGGCGGAGGCGCGCGCGATCTCCGATACAATGGATTCAAAGATTTCGAGCGTGTCGCTAATGCTCTGTTCCCCACAAAAATGATTCGGAGAACTAGGGACGGTACGCCTAAGCTGATCAGTGCCTATCAAGGATCTCTTAAACACACCTTCGGCCCATCACTTTCGGATGACGCGTTCTTCGAGAATCCCACGGACGTAAGAGACGCGGAGTGGCGGTTCACCAAAGTTAGCTCGAAATCGCCGATTGCGCTTGCAACGCCGCAGGCCGGTGAGGATGATCTTGATATTCTGGTGTTGGTCCAGGAGAGTTCGGGCGAAGTGGTGCCTGTGTTCACTACGCTCAACACGATGCCACCAGGTCAGATTTCTGCGTTCATCCACCAGGTATGTCAGGCCCCCCGAAAGTCGAGGTCTGATGCTACACCCGCAGGTTTTCTAGATATAGCGGGCAACTGGATTGATCACAACTGAAGCATGGGCATTCGCTTGTCTTTGCCCACATGACAACGCCCGAGGGCGTGATATGAGCCCTCGGGCGTTGTTTCGGGCATCTAGTTTGTCAGCTGCGCATAAATCACGAACATAAACATCGGCAGCCCGCTCAGGACAGCGAAGGCCCCGACCGCGCCCATCAGGGTCAAGACGGTCATGGCCCACCACTGCCACCAAGTGAAACCTGTGTCCCGGGCCTGAGCCAGTCGAGCCTCGGCAGGATAGAGGCGTCCTACCTTCCGTGTTCCTCGCCGGGCCATAAGCGGCCCGACAATGAACCCAAAAGGTCCAGTGAGGAGCAGGGCACCCGAATACCACCAGAAAAATCTGTCCCGTGGCGTCATGAGCTTTCGGCGGGCGGGCACCGGCTGGTCAAGCAGGGGAGGAGGCAGACTCATTTGGCGTAGGCCCTCCAGCTCCCTGACTCCTTCGCATACCTAAGGTTCTTGCTGACCGGAATGGGCACCTGGCGGCCGCCGATATCGATGGAGACTTTCCCCTTAGTGTCGCAGCGGTAGCCCGCCATGTCTTGGGCCTCTACGCATCCGGTCAGTTCGAAGTCGCGGATGTCGCCTACCCGTCCAGCCCCGCTTTCCTCCAGAAGGGTCGCGAGTGCCCTTTCGGCATCGTTAGTAGACGGCGGGCCACCGCAAGCAGAGAGGGTCAGTGCAATGGCCAAGCCGGCCAGGGGAAACCTTGCATTCATGGGTCAGTCCTTGAGGGGGATGATGGGGCGGCCATAGGGCCGCCCTGAATGGATGGCGAAAGACAGGGCTTACCGGTCGCGGTTCCCGTCTGCCTTGAAGCCTGCAATCCAGAGTCGGCTGTCCTTGAAGGGCGTCAGCATTCCCGATGGGCCAGGGTGCAGATCCGATGTTTGGATGAAGCCGCTGACCCACGCCACCCTCAGGGCCACGTCGACCGCCTTGTCCGAAACGCCAGGGCGGCTGACATTGACGACAAACGGTTGGGCGGGCGGATTAGGACCAGCGGACCGGGTGGCCCCGGTGTTCGGTTTGCCTGCCGGCACTCGAACGCCCGTCAGGCTGTCGCGCCCCTTCCAAAGTGCCGCCGTGTTGAGCTCGGCGGTGTCGCCCAGGTCATCCGTCTCGGTCAGTGACGCGTTGGCGCAGGTCCGGAAGGTTTCCGTGGTGGACGCGGAGGGGCTGGTCCAAATCCGAGCCTCGACCGTCCAACACGGCAACGTTGTGCCCCATTCAAGGTAGGTCAAAGCGACCCGGGGCCAGTCCAATCGGCCCTGCTGGGCAAGCTGGTGGTTATCGGATTTGAAGAGCCCGGGCAGCTTCCCTGCGCCGCTGACAGGGGCATAGATAGCCCCATTGCTGCCGGTGGTCGTCGTGCTGCCCGCAGCCGGCTTCACCCCCATCATCTGTTGCCCAGCGTCCTTCAGGCTGCTGCCCAACTGTCGGAAGAACCCCGGTTTGCTGGGGATCTCCTCCTGCTCCGGGTGGGTTTGTGCGCCTGCGCTCTGGGAGGTCAAAAGAAATGCGGCCGCCAGGGCGGTGGCCATCCTTTGGTTCTTCTTCATGAAAACCCCTGTGGTCGGTCGGGAGGGTGCTACATTTCATGAAGAGTCTGCCATGCATTGAGGGACCACGTCATGCTGTCCACCCAAGTTTTCAACATTCGTTCACGTGCCCAAGGCTTCCCCCCGTTCATTGTTCGCCGCCCGCCTCAAACAGGCCCGGGAACTGCGCGGCATCGCCAGCCAGCGAGCGCTGGGGGTTTTGATGGGGCTCGATAAGAAGCTGGCGAGCAGCCGGGTCAACCGGTATGAGACCGAGGTCAGTGGGATTGATCTAGACGGGTTGGGGCGTTTGGCGGACGTTTTAGGCGTGCCAATGGCCTACTTGGTCGCGAGAGATGACCACACGGCCGACGTTATTCTGGCGTTGGAAGAGCTTTCGCCGGAGGAGCGCGCTGATGCGGCGCTTTGGTTGCTGAAAAAGCTCAAGCGGTGACTGTCGTTGTTTCCCTTTCTAGAAGGAGAGCAGCAAATGGCAACGAGGAAAGTCGGACGCGATGCTGGAACGGGTCAGTTCAAGCCCGTGAAGGAAGCTCAGCGGGACAAAAAGGGATCGGTGGTTGAGACGATCAAAACGCCGCCCCCGAAGCCCAAGAAGAAATGACCGATCGGTGCCACAGGGATGTGGCACATCTTGGAGAAAGTCAGGAGGAAACCGCCCTGCCACAGGCCACCGCGAGCACGCCCGCAAGCTGGGACAGGGTGTAGGGTTTCCTCAGCAGGGTGAAGCCATGGTTGGGGTCTTGGGCCAGCAGTTCGCTGTAGCCGCTTGTTAGGATCACGGGGAGAGAGGGATATCGCTCTTTGACTAGGTGCCCCAGTTCGACCCCGCTTCTTCCGGGCATGACCACGTCACTGAAGACGACGCTGAAGCGCTCATGGTCCTTCTCAAGTTCCGCGATAGCCTCATCCACGTTGTGCGCGTGGACGACGCCATAGCGCAGCCCTTTGAGCGCGTTGAAGGCGAACTCTGCCACGTCGACGTTGTCCTCGACCAGTAGGACGCAAATGCCGTCGCCGTCCAGTTGCTTGTAATCTCCCTGGACGGCTGACATCCCATCCGACGATACGCTTCGCGGAAGGTAGAGGGTGAACGTGGTTCCTTGCCCTGCCACGCTCTGAACCGCTATGTCCCCCTCGGATTGCTTTGCGAAGCCGAAGACCTGGCTCAAGCCCAAGCCGGTTCCCGCTCCTACTTCTTTAGTTGTGAAGAATGGTTCGAAGATTCTTTCAACATCGTCCTCGGCGATCCCGGTTCCATCATCGCTGAAGCTAATGGCTACGTAACGACCGCTTATCCTTCCAGATGAACGTATCGCAGGGATACTGTCGCAAGTGGCTACTTTGATCTTCAGCGTTCCGCTTCCGACGACCGCATCCCTCGCATTGACGGCGATGTTGATGATTGCCGTATCGAGCTGGTTTCGATCAATAATGACCGGAACAGGGTGCTGCGGCATCTCCATTTGAACTCTGATTCTTGCCCCAACCAATGTGGAGACGATATCTGTCATTGACCGTATGCTTTCGACCAAGTCAAAGACCTCAGGGGTCAAGCTCTGACGCCGCGCGAAGGCCAGCAGCTGTGAGGTCAGTTTGGTCGCTCTGTCGGAGGCGCTGATGATTCCATTGACGTATCGAGCTTGGTCCGGGGTCAGCTGGCCAATGTGTTGCAGCATGTCCGCAGAGCCACCGATGACTTGAAGGAGGTTGTTGAAGTCGTGGGCGACCCCGCCCGTCAGCTGCCCCATTGCTTCAAGCTTTTGGCTCTGGCGAAGCTGCTCCCTGGCCGAAACCAGTTCTTGATTGGCTTCTCTCGCCTCTTCTGTGAAGGTGGCAATCTGACGGCTATGCGTATTGCGCTCCTCCACGATCTCCGTCTGTTCGCTGACCACGCAGAGGAGGCCCTTCACCTCTCCTGAGCGTATGCGAAGCGGGGAGTAGGAGAAGGTCCAAACAGTGTCTTCCAAGAAGCCGTCCCGATCCATCCGGAGCCTCATGTTCGTCAGGCTCTGCGCTTGGCCGTCGAAGGTGGCTTGAAGAAGGTCTTTCACCTCTTCCCAAACGTCCTTCCAGACCACCTCCATCCGGTTGCCCATCGCCCCGTGCAGCTTTCCGCGAAGGAGAGGGAGATATGCGTCGTTGAAGAAGAAGCGCTTCTCCGTCGGGCCCCAGGCGATCCACAACGGCTCAGGGGAATCGAAGATCATGCTCAAGGCGGAGCAAAACTCACAACTGGCCCCCTTCATCCCCCCTCCTTGAACCCAGTCGCAGTCTTTGAACAGCCTGAAGGCCAGGGAGTTCGGGTTCGATACGGTGGGGAGCATTGGGGGTCCAGAGGGAGGGCTAAAGGCAGCTGGTTCAGTATGCCTCATGCCTTGTGTAGACCAGCCACACAGCTGGCCGCCCCTATCCCGCCGGCGACACCGCCCTCCTGCAGTCGCCCGTTGTCGGCTAAAACCGGTGTTCTTGGGTCACGCAAGGCGTGCGGGACTGACTGCCCGGGTGACTTGACCCGGGTAGTTGCGGGTGGCGGGCGCTTCGCGCCCTCAGCACGGTGTTGGAAAAGGATCAGCAGCGTAAGAGCTGGGCGCACTGAAGCGGCCACGTTGCCCCTGTGCTTTACCTAATGAGGAAATCCGTGGGTGACTTTCCGTTTTGGACCAGCGCTGCCATCCACTTGGGTCGCTTTCCACGGCCGGTCCAAGTTTCGTCCGCATTGACTGGGTTGCGATACTTTGGAGCCACCTTGCCGAGTTTCCGGCCAAGGGTGCTTTTCCGAGCACTCGCTCTCTTCGGGTCGCCGGATGGTCTTGCGGAAGAGATGCCATAGAGCTCCTCAATCGTATAGCCATGATCCTTAACGTATTTATTTATTTTGGAGCGCATGGCTGTCGCCGTTGGACGTGTCAGAATCTTGGTTTGCTGCTTCTCCGCGGTGCTAATCAGGGAGCGCAGCTCCTTAGCGGACAGCCTAGTCAAATCGATAGTCATTGGGGCTTCTGTCAGAAAGAAAGGCTGTTAGCCTAGTCTGGAAAGTGCTTGATTGCCAATGCTAGAGGGTGTTCGGGTTCGACCAACGTGTGCTGATGAGACTGCCGACAGCGCTTCGCTTTTCTAGTCCTTGAGCGCAATGAGGCGACATATCCATCAGAAGGATGACATGTTCATTTACGTCGACGAATCCGGCTCGTTCGTCCCTGCTGCGAATAGCAACAGTTGGTGCGTAGTTGCGGGGTATGTTGTCCCAGAGGTGGCCAAGAGGCAGGTAGAGCAGTCTCTGGCATTGCTCAAGCGGCGCTTAGGGCGCGGTATCCAAGATGAGGTCAAACTGAAAGACCTGTCGGAAGCCAACCTGACGCGCTTCCTGGGCGAGCTTGGTAAGCTCGAAGCAACGCTCTTCATCTCTGCGATCGACCTGGGCCATCAAGACCCCGAAGTGGTGGTGGCCCACAAAGTAAAGCAGGTCGAGAGCGTGAGAGCCAATCGGCCAAATATGCTTTACGAGGAGGGACGTGCTTCCATCGATGATCTGTCGGGCAGGCTGGAGCGACTCTCCCCACAGCTATACACCCAGATGGTTGCGCAAATCAGTCTACTGGACCAGATCTTTCGGATGGCGACGCTTTACTACGTCCAACGATTGCCGGCCACGCTGAGCAGCTTCAAATGGCGCATGGATGAGAAGAACTCAGTTCGACCGCTTTTCGAGCAGACGCTTACTCATATGGCCCCAGGCATCATCCAGGCAAAGTCTTTTCGAGACCCCGGAATCTTTGTGGAAGGCTTCGACTACTCCCACTTTGATAGGAACTTTAGGAGTGCCCCGCAGGACATTCCCGCCTACCTGCAAGAAGCGGTCGACCGTACGATCAAGTCAGCGGTGAACTTGGGAGCGGTCATGCGAGATTCCAAGTTCGTTCGCTCGCACGATGTTTCTGGCATTCAAGTGGCCGACCTGTTGGCGTCGGCCTGGCGCAGGGTGCTGAGGGGAGAGTTTGAGGACAACGAGGGCGTCGCGAGTCTTCTAGGGATGCTGACGGTTGAGGGGCAAACGCCCAATCCCTCCATCCACCTGATGACATTGGGCGAAGATCAGTTGGCGGAAGGGACGGCGTATCGCGCGGCCCTGAATGCAAAACGGACCTGTAGGCCGATGGTCTACAAGAAAGTGGCCAAGGGCGGCAATAGCCGTAAGGCAAAGCCTTCAGGCGGCTAAGTGATGGAAGCCTTGGGGAATCGTGCTCTGAGCCTTCCCATGAAGTCGTGCCACTCCCGTTCAAACATGGAGGATGCTGCCCCCCCATTGGTGAGCTTGGACTCCCTCAAGAACTGCGGGAAGAGGTAGCCTTTGAAGCGTTGAGTCGACTTTTCAGTGAAGATCCGCAGTCCATGCTGGCTGATCGAATCCACCAGTTGCGGAAGCGCTGCATATCCCACAACGGCAAAGGGGTAGCGCTCTTGGATGCCGGCTTCCATGCCCCGTTCCTCGAGCTCGCTTTCCACTAGGGTCGAAAGCGCGTCCACGGACTTGTCCCCAAACAGCACCCAGTCTTCCAAGGTGACAACCAAGCAATAAATGGGGCCGTCTGCCACTTGGATGCCTGCTCGGCCCGACGTTGCGTCAAGAATATTGCGATAGTTCTGGACGACTGCCTTGGCCAAACGCTTCAGGCCGGCCTCCAGATCGCCCGGGTTAGCCGCAAGCTTTGCCGGGATGGGAATGCGCATGGTCTTGCATTCCACGAACACGGTGGCGTTGGTATCCGTCAGCAGCCAGTCACTCCCTTGGTGCTGCGCCCCATGCACGACGTATGGCGCGGGACGCTCAGCCGCCGTTTCGCCCTGGATGAGGCCAAAGCAATCCCCTACCACCTCCTCAAATGCATCGCCATAGGCCTGAGCGAAGCCGGTAGCGTTCGCGAGGTCATAAAAGAGCCCGGCGAGTAGGCGCTTCCCAAGCAACTGTGGTCGCGGGCAGGTAAGGTGATCTGGTGCGTCGGAGCGGAGCTGGATGAGCGGCCTTACGACAACAGGATTGGGTGTGTAGTCCCAAGAAGAATCAAACCTTGCGTCTAGCGTGCATCGGTCGCGTAGTAGCTTAGGCGTGCCAGTGATTGCTGCCACACGGGATGCGACCACCGAAGGATTCAATCCGAGCTTGGCGAGCTGCGGGGCCAAGGGCACTTCGTAGCTGCTCATGAAGAGCGCTTGGGTAGCTCCGGCCAGCAGGAAGTAGTCCTCCGATGTCAGTCCCAGTGCGTTGAAAACAACGCTTGAAAGGCGACCCCGCTTATAAAGTGACCAGTAGCGTCCAAAGTAGGCGGGTCCAAAGCGATCGAAATGAGGCAGTTGTTGGTGACCGATTCGGTGCATGGTTGTCCAGATGTCCAGATCACACCTTGCCTTGAAATCGCTGTAGCTACGGATGGCGTTGTGCAGCGTGCCTAGGTCTTGCCAGTTTCGCAGTGAACGGCGAGCACCTTTTGAGGCTCCTGCGTGCTGAAGCACTTCTCTCAGATAGAGATCTAGGTAGAACTCGAAGGTGTAGGCCTTGACCTGGTTCGGCAGCCCTGGCCGAGAGTGTTCATACTCGATGGGAAGATGGTGCCCATAACCGACATGCAGGCTATAGGCCCAAATATGAAGGATTGAGTCACGCAGGCCAAAGGAAGCAGCGATCTTGGCCACTTTGTCGTATGTCACGCCAGCGCCTCGTCCGGTGAGTGGGTTCATTATCCCCTCAAGCGAGCCCTACGACAGCATGGTGACCGGTTTTGGATTGAACCACCCCTTCGGCTGCGCCATTGCTCCGGCTGCGCCGGGCCCATGACCGAGGTCACAAGGGCCTATCACTCCATCTTTCTTAATAGGGGCGTATGGTTGGAACGCGCTATCGGAGGAGACGCGTCATGCCCCTCAGGGCCATCGGCTATGTAAGCCAAGCAACCCAGCCGTGGGATCGGGAAACCGTGGAGGCCATGGTAGCGGGAGCGGTGGCGTTCAACCTTCAAGCGGGGGTGACCGGGGTGCTCTTCTTTGACGGCATTCGATACCTCCAATACCTGGAAGGCCCCGACGACGGGCTGGAGATTGCCTACAGCCGCATCCGGGCGTCCACTCTCCACTCCGACGTGATGGAGCTGGCGCGGGGGCACATCGGGCGACGCCTGATGCCTTATTGGAGCATGCGCTGGCTTCTGGCGGACCCTAGCCACACCCGGACAATGGTGGGGGCAGACTGGACGGGCTTCATCCTCTCTCCCGGCCGAAAAGGCACTCCAGAAACCGCGATGGAGCATGTCCACGGGTATGTGGAGCCCTACCTTGGGGCGAGGCCTTCTGATGCTCAAGTCGCGAGGCCAGGGGTGGGCGATGGCCAAGCCCGCCTTGCCTGACGTTGAGAGGGGACCAGCTGCGGGGAGCAAGCCGCCGTTGGAGGTCGGTTGGGGGGGCTTTAAGCAGTCCTGGCCCCAAAGGCACGCCCAGGCTGAGGGAACAGCCGCTGATGCGTGCCTCCGGGTGAAGCCCTGCCAGGGTGCGAGACGTGGATGTCTCCTCGCACTGGGGCCGAATGTGCGACCTGACTCGTTAATAGGGTGAGAAATCTCCTATATGCTTCTCGTTTTAAGCTGTAAAGCTGGTAGAGGTCGGCGCGGGTTCTTGGGACACCTTGGAAGCGCGAACGGCCCTCCAGAGCTCGACATTTTTGTGCGCGTTAACCATTCGCGAGAACTGACGGCTTGCTTGCAAAGTGGGGCCGAATCTTCCGGTCGCATCGGCGACCACAACCTGCATGAGCGGTGTAAGCAACGGTAGTTGATCTACTGCGACTTCGGGAGCAATGAGCAGCCATCCAGAGGAATCGTTCTGGGTCCCTCTCTTTAACAAGGGCAATACGGGTTCCGACTTGCCCGGGAGCTCATACTTCGTCTTAGAGCGGTCACGGCCCAGTTCTTTCTTGTAGACAGCCCCAAGCTGGCTCAGTGGAACACAGACTGGCTCGCCCAATGTGTAGATGAGGTAGTGGATCCAGTTCAAGCTCCCAAGCTCTCCAATAGTAGCTGGGTCCGTTCCGGGTTCTTGGAGTAGCTTAAGAACGTCCTTAGACTGCTTTGGAACGTAGGCTACCCCCTCGCTGAGGGCTTGAATGCGCCGACCGGTCTCGGCGAGCATGAAAATCTGGGGGTCGCGTGAGGTCCCATGGTAATCCCCCCGCAGATTAGCTGACGTCAGAAGTGGAATTTTCTCGTACGCTTTCCCGAGGAGGTTCCATGAAGAAGTCCCGCTTCACCGACAGTCAGATCATCGCCGTGCTCAAGCAGGCCGAAGCCGGCACGCCGGTACCGGAGCTGTGCCGCGAGCACAGCATCAGCTCGGCGACGTTCTACAAGTGGCGCAGCAAGTTCGGCGGCATGGAGGTGTCCATGGTGGCCCGCATGAAGGAGCTGGAGGATGAGAACCGGCGGCTCAAGAAGATGTACGCCGACGCCCAGCTCAGCGCCGACCTGCTGAAGGAGGCGATGTCAAAAAAATGGTGAGGCCATCTCAACGCCGGGAGATGGCCCGATGCGCAGTTGAGGGCGGACGCACGAACATCCGGCACGCCTGCCAGACCTTCGAGGTCAGCCAGACCTGTTATCGCTACCAGGCCAGGGCCAGCGAGGAGAACGCCCGGATCGCCGACTGGTTGGTCCGGCTGACCACTGCGTACAAGGATTGGGGCTTTGGGCTGTGCTTCTTGCACCTGCGCAACGTCAAAGGCTATGGCTGGAACCACAAGCGCGTCTACCGCGTCTATCGGGAGCTGGAGTTGAACCTTCGGATCAAGCCGAAGAAGCGCCTGGTGCGCGAGAAGCCCGAGCCGTTGGCGGTTCCGGATACGATCAACCAGGTGTGGTCGATGGACTTCATGCACGACCAGCTCAGCGACGGCCGCAACTTCCGACTGTTCAATGTGATCGACGACTTCAACCGCGAAGGGCTGGGGATCGAGATCGACCTGTCGTTGCCCGCGGCCCGTGTGATCCGTTCCCTGGAGCAGATCATCGAATGGCGTGGCAAGCCGTGCGTGATCCGCTGCGATAACGGGCCCGAATACATCAGCGGGACACTGCTGGCTTGGGCGGAGCAGCACAACATCCGCATTGAACACATCCAGCCGGGCAAGCCACAACAGAACGCCTACGTCGAACGCTACAACCGGACCGTGCGTTACGCCTGGCTCGCCCGAACCCTGTTCGATTCGATCGAGCAGGTGCAGGAAAAGGCCACCCGCTGGCTATGGACGTACAACCACGAGCGCCCCAACATGGCGCTCGGCGGCATCACGCCGATGCAGGCGCTCAACAGGCGAATGTCCGGTTAACTGGCACTCGCCGCTTAGCTCCACTTTTGGAGTCCGCTAAAAGCGGGGGGATTACCCCATCTTTGCGATCTTTTGGGATTCTATTTAAGTCGGCATACCAGCTCTCAGGCTTGTCTCCGTTGTCGACGTCGAAACTTGACTTCTTGGCCTGGAAAATGATTAGGCGTGCCTGGCCTGATATTGGAAACAGACACAACGCAAAGTCCGCGCCGCTACCGGGCTCCGTAATCTTCATGTCTTGCCCCCGGTTCTTACTGAACGATCCCCACCAAATCGGGTTCGGATCACTTCCATAAAGTTCGGATTGAGCGAGAAGGTTGCTTGAGGCCGCAATGGCACCCATAAAAGCGCCAGTGAACGTCTCCTCACTTTCAGTGTTGACCCGGCAAAGCCCGTCTAACGTGTCGACAGCGGCCGCGAACGCGGCGTTGAGTAGAGATGGGGTTGTCATCCAAGAGTCCTCCGGGGGAAGACCCATAGTATGCCTAGGCGGAGGTGCTTAACAGCAATCTATCCAATGCGGCTTCTGCCCTTGCGGCAAAGCAGAAGCCGGACTTTCGGTCGTTCCAGATCTGATCAAAATCGCTCTGCCAAGTTTCAGGGAGGTGGTCCGTGCACGGTTGAGGCAGGCCCTCGAACATCACCTCTAGAGGTCCTGTCGATGTATCCGGATAGTTGGCCAAAGCAGTCAGCAAGTCCTTGCGTCCTTCTGGGCTGGAACTCTCAAAGCGTGAGACGAAGCGCTTCACTTTGCTCTCGATGCTTAGTCGTTCGGCGGCGTAGTCCATCCACTCCAGCCACAGCGCGCCAAGCGATGGGAACGAGCGTCCATCCAAGGGGAGATTAGGGGCGACGACTTTCCAGCCTCTGCTAGATCCGAGATCGGCAGAACTGATCTGCAAACCGTATCGTGAGAAATACTGGGCCGTTTCTTCGGCGCTGGGAATCCGCATGGGGAGCTCGGGGATGGGGTGACGAACACTAGATCAGACATTCAGATAGTCAACCCATGGAGCGGCCCATGCTCTGGCTTCTGGAGCTAGGCCAGAGCGATCGCTGGCAGGCAAACTCTCGATCTTTGACGCGGGGCGCTTCACAGCGCCCTTGCGACCCCCTCACTTGTCTAACTGTTTCTTCCTCATGGATAGAACTTATTCCGGTCCGCCAAGGCCGCGCGGAACTGTCCGGGTTGGTAGACCGGAAGCACCACATCAGGGCGATACTTCTCCAGGACTGCGATCTGCTTCGTTCGTGCCTGCGCCGGCTTCTTGTGGAAATAGGCCTCGTGCAGCACAGGGACCCGCTTGCTGATGGAGTGGCCGGTGACCAGGGCAATGTCCTCATCGGCCACCCCCATGTGATGCAGCTCCGTGGCGAGGGTATGCCGGAAAGCGTGGAACCCGACGCCTTTAGGAAAGCCGAGATCCTTCATGTATCTGCTGAACTGGTTGAGGACGCCTTGGCTGTAACGGGCGTTGGTATCGCCATTGTCGCGTCGCACGCCGGCAGACAGGTGGGGGAAGAGGCGAGGATGGCCACAAGCTCGGATGTCCTCCACGAACGCCAGGAACCCCGCATCGAGCAGCGGTTGGGGAATGGGGAGCGTTCGGACGGCTGCTTTGCCTTTTAGGCTTTGGCGGCTCCGGTTCCTGTCTCTGTGGCTCAGGTCCGCGTCTACCGTTTTCTGGATCTTAATGCACCAGACGCCAGCCTCCTGGACGATGTCGTTCAACTTCAGCTGAGCGACTTCATTGATACGCGCTCCCGTGTGGAGTCCAATCATCGGCACCCACCACCGGTGGGGCGCTTTCATTGCCCAGGGGATGAACGTGTTGGGGGCAAAGATGCGACGCAGATCTTCTTCGTCAAACAAGCGCTCGGCCTTGTCGGGGTCAATGACCAGGTCCTTCTTCGCCTCTGGGAAAAAGTGCATGGGAGAGCCCACAATGGCTTTTGCTTTGTCCAGTCGGCCAAAGAAGGTGACGAGAAACCTTCGGTGCTTCTCTACGGTGGCCGGTGCGGGCGGTTGGACGCAGAGCGCCTTCCCCTGAGCCACCGCCTGCTCATAAGTGTAGTTCCGATACTGAGGGTCTGACTGGAGAAGTGGTGGAGCCCAGCGCATCAGCTCCCAGAGTCGGTAGATATGCACGTGGTCGACCCGGGACACCGGAATATCCCCGCAGGCCATCAGGAGCATCTTCAGTGACCGCGCTGTGGCCTCGATGGTGTTGCGTGTCAGGCCCATGCGCTCGCGGTCAGCCAGGTAGTCCCGGATCTCGATAGACAGCAATCGAGCGGGGGCGGCCACGGGGAGAGGCTCAGGGTGGCGAGTGCCATTCTTTCCAAGGAGCGCTCGACGGGTCCGCTCGCAGGCGTCGTTGATGATCTCTTGAGCATGGATGGCGGCTTCTCGGCCAGTCACGATCATTTCGCCGATGCGGACGCGGCCAATCCGCACGTCTGTCAGTTTGAGGGTGCCCGTTGGGTCTGCGAGGTAGGAGTTGAGGTGTTTCGAGGTGGGGGAGGTCACTGCGTTGCTTCCATCTGAAGGATGGAAGTACAGATACTGCGGGCCTAAAAATCGTCAACGAAAAACCGGCTTTTTATTCACGGCCTTAGGCATCGTCTGAGAGGTGCCATTTTGCACGTCTGACTAACCAATCGTACCGCCCTAAAACACGGTGGCGTTTACATTATAATCAATGACTTGCGCTGGTCAGGTCAGCCCATTTTCGGAGTCATTACCGTACTGTTTAACTGAAGTAAGCTAACAGTTCAATTTTTGAACATGAACGGAAAGTAAATGAAGAAAAGTGCTCGTTAGTGTTTACGTCTGTTTTTCATATCCTCCGCCTGCCACCACTTGGTGGTCAGGAGAGACGACATGGCAAAGAACGAACAGACAAGTCCGAAGGCGGCAAAGGCCGCAAGTGCTGTTTTGCGTGACGGTCGAACCGGTAGCAAGTCCAAGACGGCAGCCGGCTCCGCCCTGAGTCAGGCACCCGACAAGGGCAAGAAGACCAAGAAGTAGTTTCATTGGCCGGTGCCACCCGGTGCCGGCCACTTCGGAATGCTTTGCTCAAGGATTGAAGATGACCGGCCATACTCCAATAGCGCATAGCCCGATCAGCTCAGCCGAGGCGGAGCTAGACGGTCACCAGTGGCCCTCCTCAGTCCGTTTCGTTCCATACTGGGGCGACCATTACTGGGACGGGATGGATGGCCGAAGGGTGCTCTTGTTGGGTGAGTCGCACTATCGTCTAGAGGGTTTGAGCGAATCCCTTGAAGTGACCCGTCCGTTCACTCAATACCATTTCCGTGAGATGGCCTCGGCGGTCCGGAGTGGCCGGGACGGCCCCTTCTTCAAAGCACTCGACCTGGTGCTAATCGGGCGGCAGGACTTCCAAGTTCAAGAGGCCGCAGAGGCCTGGAAGCGCGTTGCCTTCCTGAATCTATCCCAGGCGTTCGCAGGTTCTCAGGCAAATCACCGGCCAAGGAATCAGGCGCTGCGCGATGGCGGGGACGTATTGGTTCGAGACATTCTGCCGGCGCTGCGGCCAGATGTGGTGCTAGTGCTAGGTCGCACCGCATGGCGATTCTTTAGTCATGGTGAGCCGCAACCTTGCTTGGAGCCCTTCATTGCCCGACAGGTGAATCGAGGAGAGAGCAAGCGACGTTACATCGAATCCAGGGAAGTCTGGTCCCTGGACTACGAGGGAGGGTCAGCCCTGATGACGTGGGTCTATCATCCATCGTGGAACGTCGATACATGGAAGGACCGGGCGGGAGCGCTGCGTCACCTTATGGCGCTTGCGAAGCACAGCTGAGACTATCCAAGCACAGTGGCCGAAGGAAAAGATCCGATGAACGATGCAGTGGATTTGGCTAAAGTCGTTCGGAAGACGGCGAGCAGTGGAAAGCTCGACTATGTGCCCGTCGTCGTGCTCAACGAAACGTCCAGGACAAAGCTTCATGTCGTCGGCTGGCTGATTCCGCACAGTGACCATACCGGCTTCTCCATCAAGCTGGAGGGTTTCAAGAAAACGAAAGCTTCGCCTTGGGAGGAAGACAAGCCGAAGACTATCAGCCTGACTGAAATCTCAACGCTGAAGCTCTTTAAATACCTTCAGACCCATCTTCCGTTGACGCAGCAATCGGAAGCCGGTGAGTTCATCCTAATCAAGGTCGCAAACGGCGTAGCGGATCTGACCGGGCATGACCCCCAGTCCCTCGTCGGTGCGCTCACCAAAGTGCTTTCCCATTCGGATTTAGTCCAGCACCTGGCCAGCACTGAGCTCACTGAAGAGCTGACAAGTGCGCTTCGCGGGTCTATCCGTCTCAGCGAGATGCGCTCCGCAGTCGCCGAGCTGCGCTCCAGCCTAGGGCGTGGAGAGTCGGCTGAGCAGGTCTACCAGTCATGGTGCGAGAAGCACTGCTGGGCCTTCGGCAATGCCTACGTGGTCCGGGACGAGGTGCGTGCAATCACCACTGGGGACAACATCGATCTGATGTTGCCTAACGTCATTGCGGGGTATCGAGATATCGTTGAGCTGAAACGGCCCGACATGGAGGTGCTTCTCTATGACAAGGCCCACAAGAACCACTACTTTTCCGCCGAAGTATCGAAAGCCATCGGTCAGTGCCACCGATACCTCGACATGCTCCACGACTTCGCAGACAAGGGCTTGCTTGATCACAAGGAAGTGGTGGCTTACCACCCCCGGGCCACAATCGTCATTGGGCGCTCTCATGATTGGACAGAGGAGCAACAGCGCGCACTCCACGGTCTCAATCGGCGGATGAACGGTATCACCGTCATGACCTATGACCATCTACTGGCGCAAGGGGAGCGGTTGTTGGAAATGTTGTCCCCCGCAGCGGGTCCCGAGGCCGCGTCGGTCAACACCGTCGAACTTGACGACGACATTCCCTGGTAGCTCCTGCCAAGGTATAAAGAGATTTTCCAACCCCTCACAACGGAGGTTTAGATGAGCGTTTCAGTGCACAAGGATGCCCCGCACCTAAAGGTCTGCGAGGGGAGCCCGGAGTCGGGCACGACCCCATACATCGCGTTCGAGGAATACTTGACCATTCCAGGGCTTGAGGATGCAGATATTCGCTTGGAGTTCGATAGCAAGCCGAATTTGGAAGAGGTGGAAGACCTGTGTCGCAGGCTGAAGAGCGCCGGACTCGTCTTTGTGGTCCAGCGGAGAATCTAGGCTGCCCGGAGGGGAAGAACGGGATGTGGCTGCCCTGAACGCAGCCCGCCGTCCTCGTATCAAAGGGGGCGCTCTGCCACGGGCTTAGGGGAGAGAGTTGGATCATTTCGAGAACGTAGTGCTGGACTTCCTCCGGGCAGACCGGCGGTTGTTCCTCAATGCGCAGTGCTGCATCCAACTGAACCCTGGCAGCAATCCTGATACCAGTGGGCCTCACTGGTATTGCGACGCGGTGGCTGTGAGTGTTCGAGACCGAGCGGCTTACCTCTGCGAAATCTCATATGCGGTCCGCTTGCCTGCATTATTGAACCGCCTGAAGAGCTGGGACCAGCATTGGCTTGGATTGAAGGAGGCGTTAGCCAGGGACTGTGGTATCCCTCTCGACTGGACGCTTCAGCCATGGCTATTCGTTCCCAATGACCGCGTGGATCGCTTGCGTTTGGGTGCAAATGCGCTATCACTGATGCCAGAGCCGCGGATAACGGCCTTGGAGGAGGTCCTCCCTTGGCGCTACCGATCTTGGGACCGTGGAGACTATCTGGATTCTGGTCGTGACTGACTTCAATCTTAAAGCGCCTAGCTTTGCTTTGCTTTGCTCCAAGCTTCCATGGGCTGTTGGGAATGTGGCTTACCTACCCTAGTCACTGCCATCTGGGTCCCCCGTCTCACTGAGTTCGATGAGGAGGGCGAACTGGAGGTTGCCGATGCCGCCGTCCTGCAATATGTCGAGTCCTTGGACGCCGCTGTGGAGACGTTCGTAGACCAGGCCGCACCACTCCTGCGCATCGGACGGTCACAGACTGCCGGCGTCAACTATTGGGCCAACCATTGTTCTCACTGTGGTGTCCTCCAGGGAGATCACTTCGTGATGGGTGTCAATGGGCCGTTTTTTCTCCAGTCCCGAGATGATCTGGCTTCGTTGACAGTTCACCAATGTAGTAGCGTTCTCAGGGCGTCTGCCGGATATTCAGAGTCGGGCTGGATGACTTGGGTTGGCGAGTAGGTGTAGTGGCAGTAAGTGTTGAAGTCCATTTCGAGCATCTTTCTGCGTATCCATTTTCGTCAGGATCCGAGGATGCTGTTGGGGTTCGTCAGCGCGGGTCGATCCGCGCTCACAATCAAGGAAGGAGTCGATGGACTACGCTTATGTTGAAGGACAGTCCATAGGTCAGTAAGCAGCTCTCTGTGCCACCTCATGTCTCCACTTTGATGCCTGTCGAGTTCGGGGTGTCAAGGGTCCATCTGGAGCTGGGATCCTCACCTTTCTAGCTTGGACATTCGTCGTCTTGGGAGCGCATTCAGGGTATCTCTAAGGGCTTGACGAAACCAGAAGCTTGTCTAGCATGCCGTTTTTGTCGGAGACGCAAACGGTGATGGTCGAATCAGCTATCTGCAATGAAGAGCGCTTTTGGACGGAGGCCTTCAAGGTCGGGCTAGGGAAGTTCGACGTCACCACTGCGCTTGCGAAAGCAGAGGCGGCACTTCAGTTGCACAGGTTTATGTGGACCAAAGAGAAAGAGGGGATGCATATCTCCTTTGCCGCATCGAAGGCTGGTCACGAAGAGCACTGGAACACTGGCGGATTTGGAGCTGAAAATGCCGATGCTCTCCTGTTTCGCAGGGTGTCGGCTAGGGATGTATGGTCTGCTGCCTTCGCTAGGGAATGGGCTGAAAATTCATCGCTCGTGTCCGCAGCAACTCAGGCTGGCAGTGCTTTGGATGGCTATGCGAAAAAGACGGGGGTTGACGTTTCGAGTCTATATGCTGACGGCAATGCTGCCAGCAAAGCAAAATGGCGCTCTGTATGGGACCTCATGGACCATTGACGCCAAACGTCGACTTTGGCTGGGTCACAGAAAGCTGAGGATGCTGGCTGATTTCTGGCGTGAGGCCTGGGGTGGGCACCAAGGTATTGTCTCGGTAAGCGGCGATTACGTTCATCAACTCATTCGTGTGGGATATGTGCCTGACGAAGCCTTGGCTCCCGATAAGCATCAACTTAAGTTCTTCTCCTAAAGCGTCTCTGTCGCATCCGTCCGACTGCCTTTCGATGCATAGGAAGTTGACGTAGTTTTGGAGTTCGTCCATGTCAAGGCCCAACTCCATAAGGTCCGTCTTTTTAACGGATGTAGCGGCCGGATCCTTCTGGCAGAAGCGGGGTGTGTGGTGGAGGGAAAAAAGTTCTGCGAGAGTTAAAGGCCAGCGAGGAGCAAAAGACGATCCGTCTGTCAATCCAACCGTCAGTGAGCGTATAAGGGCAAACGCATACTGTGAGCTTGGCCTCCCTGAATAGCAGGAGCCCGGTCCTTTGTGGCTTGCTTTGGCAGGTATGGCTTCTAAGGAAGTCAGAAGATACGGCTGAAGGAAAAGCTGGTCGAAATGACTTTGAGCACTTTCGGTCTGCCCCCAATATGCAAAAAAGTGTCCTCGCGTGCTCTGGCTCAGGAGCTTCCTCGACGCGGCTGCACCATTGTTGACTTCGTCGCGTGCTGCCAGATCCATGAGCTTCTTGTAAGCACGCTTTTGCCCCTTGCTTCCCGTCCACTCGCTCTGACAAGCGGATTGATCCGACTTGATCTCTAACAGGGCGAATTTTTCGCCGACTTGATGAACGCCGTCGCCCATCTTGGATTCCGCATTCCCATCTAGGGAAATGTTCAGAGGGGGGATCTCCGCGCCCGGGTTAGCTTGAAGCCACTGCGCGTCGCGCAGCGCTAAGACTACACCCACTTCCCAGTGGTTCTTCATATTAGTAGTGCTCCATTGTGAAGAAGGCACCTTTCAGGTATCCCTTCGCTCTACGCGTGATGGGCGTTGACCTGGGTATTTGGGGGTAGGCAGTTGGCTGCCGCCCGCATACACCACTAGATCCGTCGCGGTGCAGGGGGGGGCTCCTCCTCGGAAGGCGAGATCTTGCTGTCATCTGTGCTTGCAGGATCGCCGTCTTCCCGGGACGATTCATTATTCAGTGCGTCTATAAGCACTTGTCTCTGCCGTTTCGCCGCGTCTTCGGCTTTTGCGTGCCTGCTAAGCGCTCCACAATCGTCTGAGAGTTGTTCGAGTTCAGCCTTCGTTGCCTCTGCGACGCCATCTTTGATTGTGATCTTGTTCACAGGATTTGGAATGTCGAGCGGCCTGACTGCCTCAGCAGCATCGAAAATGTCTTTCATTCCTGGCATCTTTCGCGCGTCCCCTTTCGCCGCAGCTGCTTGATCAAGTATGTCGATACTCTCCTGACGAGTTCTTTCACCAGCCTGTTTCCTATCCATACAGACATCCATGACGTTGCATTGGGAGTGTGTGAATTTACCTGAGAATCCGATTCTAATCACTGCCTTTTCAGATCTAGGAAGGGCAAGAGCGCACTTAGGCATCCTGGCGGATGCGCGCGCCAAGGGCTTCGCCCCTGGGACCCCAAGCCTCTGCGAGGCTTGCCAACGGCAAAAGCTGGTCCATAAAGAACCTGTTTTCACAGGAGTCTTTATGGCCATCTTCCACACATCAGTCAAAACCTTCAGCCGAGGCAAGGGCCAGTCCGCCGTCGCCGCAGCCGCCTACCGGGGCGGTCTACTGCTGTCCGATTTCGCGACCGGGCAACAGCACGACTACCGCCGTAGGAGCGGCGTTGTCGAAACCTTTTGCCTCGCGCCGCCAGATGCACCCGACTGGGCGCTGGTGCCCGGCGAGCTTTGGGCCGTGGCCGAAGCCGCCGAGCGCCGTAAGGACGCTACGGTGGCTCGCGAGTTCGAGCTGTCGTTGCCCCATGAGCTTTCGGACGAACAGCGCGCATACTTGGCGTTCTCCATTGCCGAGGCGTTGGTAGACCGCTACCAGTTCGCCATCCAAGCCAGCATTCACTCTCCTGGAACCCCGGACGGGCTCAACCATCACGTGCACCTGCTTGCCAGCACCAGGCGCATTGGTCCGGATGGGTTTGGACAGAAAACGCGCGAGCTCGATGGGGGCGTGTCGGGGAAAGTGCAGGTTCAATGGGTCCGGGAAATGGTCGCTGAAACGACCAACGCACATCTTGAAGCCGCTGGCCTGACGGTCACGATTGACCACCGCAGCTTGGCAGAGCAGGCTCGGGCGGCGTCGGACCGGGGAGACGAACTCCAGGCGGTGGCATTGTGTCGAGAGCCGACCAAGCACCTGGGCAAGGCGGCTGCCGCGCTGTCCCGAAAGGGCATGGACAGCCGGCTGGTAGCAGAGAATGACGCCATTGAGGCCGGCAACGCCGAACATCTGGATCATCTCACCATTCAAGCTGGGCGTGAGGGCAGGGCCGTGCCCATGCATCCGTCAGTCGGTCATGGCCAAGGTGGCCGGCCGTCCTCCATGCGGGGCTTGGCTCCTGGCTTGGAGATTCGAGGCGTGTCCGGAATGCGGCTGCCTCAGGTCTTGGGCCGCCAGCACGAAGCGAACGAAGATCAGCGGCCCATCAGCCTCGCCGAGCGCGTGGCTCAGGCCCTGCGAGACCTTCAGGACATCGCGCGCGCCAGGGCAGACCTGGCGACCCAGCGCATCCGTGCTGGTCTCGAATGGGCTCAAGCCGAACTTGGGCGGGCTGGGGAGACCGTCCCGTTACGGCAGTGGATCACCAAGGCGGTTCTCCAGGTCCGGGCACTGCGAGCAGCAATCCTGGGGCGTGCCTTGCGATTGGTGTCTCTGGGCAGGGCTGAACGCCTACATCACCTGGCTCAGCACGAATGGGAGCGCTTCAACACCGACTACCCCATGGGAACCAACGGCTACTCGCGCCCCGAATGGACGCAGCGCCGGGAGCGCCGCCTGTCTGCGCTGGAGCAACGGACCAAGGAGCTGGAGAAGGCGCGGTCGCGGGGCTCCGCCGAGGCATTGGCGGAGGTCGATGCGGATGTTTTTCGTAGAGCGACCGAACTGGAGGCCATGCCTTCGCCGTCACAGTTCGTCCTTGAGTGCCAGACCATGGCTCCGGTTGTCGCCGACTCCCCGGTGCCAGTTTTGAAGCCACGGCCGCCCACCCTCCATTGAACGAAAGAGCCCCGCAGATGCGGGGCTTTGCCTTTCAGTGAATCGTCGGTCCAGAAGGCTTTCGAGGAGCCGGCGCGGGAGCCAGCCCGCGTGCCTTGCGCCATTCGTCCGGCGAAATGAACGTTGGCGGCACCTGATCTCGGCTTACAGTCGCCGCCCGTGGGGCAGGTCGCGCCCCGGCGCTGGGCACATAGGCTTGCTGCGCTTGTCCGGCAGGTGATGCTGCGAACCGGCGCATCAGAGCGGCGGCTACATCCAGGGCGTGTTGAATATCGGCTTCGCGTTCGGCAACGTCTCTGGTCCCGCTTTGCGCCATGAGGGCGGGCAGAAGGCGGCTGGCGATGCGAAGTTCTACGTTGGCAGGCATTGGATCTCTGAAGCTCTCAGTATGAAGGGTCTTCACATCGAAGCACTTCGTTCCAGATTGGCAAGAGACGGAATCTGCGCTGGTTCACAAATATTGAAGTTGACTCACAATGCCTAGGGATGACAGAAGCCTGCCGGTAACAAAGTCATGCGGCTGTCGATTCGGGTTGTGGTGCCAGTCTGACTAGCCAATGCCCGCCGGGCGCTTGTGTGGCTGTCAGCAGGTCATATGTCTGGATCATGTCCAGGAGGCCGGAGTGGCCGTAGGCCTTCGGCGAGAAGGATGGGTCAGTCCGCTTCAGATAGTGGCCGAGTGTCCCTAGCACCACTTCCCCGTCCGTGGTCCCATCGGCTAGTAAGGCAACCGCGTCGACAAGGAAGCGAGGGCGGCGTTTGGGAATCGGCTTGGCCACTTCGGCTTTGCTGGGCGCGACTTTAGCAGTCGGAGCAGGCGACTCTTCGCAGGTCGCATTCGACTCCGTTGGTTGCCACTCAAAAAACTGGTCGCAGGCGTTACGCAACGCCTCTGGCGTCTTAGCTTCACCCACGATGCAAACCGTGGCTCCTCGTTCTCGAAGCTTACGACACAGGTAGGCGAAGTCAGAGTCACTGGTGACCAAACAGAAGGTGTCTGCGCGCTGGTCGAACATGGCTTCTAAGGCGTCCAGCGCCAACGCGATGTCCGCCGTGTTCTTGCCAGCGGCGTATTGGTATTGCAGGCATGGGGTAAACGCTTGCCGGACGAGTGTTTCCTGCCAACGCTTGGTCAGCGTGGAGTGGTTGCCGTAACCCCTCCGAACCACCACCCGGCCGAACTGCGCTCCCATCAGTAGGGCATGGTCAACGATCTCAGGGTTTACATTGTCGCAATCGACCAACACAGCCACTTTGCTATCGTGAGCGGCGGATCCGTTTGCCATTTTGTTGGTCCTTACGCTGCGATACGTGCATCAAGGCCTGCATGCTCCCTTAAGAGGTAGAGCAGGCCGCCTCCATCGATCAACTCGATGGGCTTATCCTTTGCGAACTCGAACGCCGCAGTGCCGTAGCCGCTGGTGCAAACTAGGATGCCTTTGCTGGCACCTTCGTTGAGCATGGTTCCGTAGAGGTCCCGAACCGCGCTGACGCCAACTGTGTCCTTATAGCGCTTAGCTTGAATGACGACCTTTCCACCAAGCACCGGCCGGGTGTCGAAGGCCACCGCATCCACGCCGCCGTCGCGGGAGCTGCGTGTCAGCTTTGTATCCAACCCCATTTGACTAAAGAGATTCGATACCAGCGCTTCGAACTCACCAGGGGTCAGCTCCAGCAGGTTGGGCCGCGACTCCAGGCCCGAGAGCACGTCTGTCTGGGCAATGAAGCGCTTATCGACCATGTTGAACTCAACAATCGGCTTGATGGCTTGTAGCTCATCCGGCCGGCTGGATACCTGAGCGCCCAAGTTTCGGAGGCATGGGATCTTTTCTACTCGGTCCAGCCGTAGTTGCAGGAAGGAGGCCTTGGTCGCGCGGACCGAGACCACAGGGACGCGGACCTCTTGCCCAGTGGTGGGGTCGTGTGCATCGACCACGCCATTGAAGGTCACCAACGCTAAGGCATCCGCTTGGTCGGCTTCAAACACCTCGTGCAGTGTGCGCAAGGTGATCGAGGCGATGATGTCCTGGTAGAGCGCTTTGATGTCGCTTGCCTTACGCGCCTTGGCTTCGATAGCATCCCGGGTCTTGACGTAGCGGTAGTCGGCCTCCGTGGGAACGACCGAAAGCTCTGGAAGGTCGTATTCGATGATCAGTTCCTTGGACGCGTCCGCATACGCGAGCTTGTATCGCTGGGGGAAGCCTTGGGTCGGGTATTCCGAGCGTGCCAAGACCATGTCGTTGTAGGCCACGATGGCATCAGGCTCATGGGCCAAGTAGGCGCGTTGGAACTCGTCAACTTCCCCGTTTCGGCGGGCCACGTCGGCCTCGTAGAGGGCGCGAGCAGCCTCGTGTTGAGCACGCAGGTCAGCCAGCTTCTGCTTCTTTAGCGTCTCTGCCCGTTGGAACTGGTCGAGGATTTGCTGGTGGGCCTGTTGCGCCGCCGCCAATGCAGCCGCGTGCTTCTTCCCGGCTCCCGGCCAAAAGCGGGCAAGGCCCGTCGGTGGGACGATCTCCGCAGCGGCTGGTGCGAAGCCGGGCACCAACTCCTTCGGCACCTCAAAGGCAGGGTGGGGGGCGGTGTGACGTAGGCTGTCAAAGCGGATGGTGTCGTTCACCGACAGGGTGTGCACCAGCAACCCCTCGAGCTCCTCCAGGCGGTCCTTCAACTCGGCGTTGAGATCGTCGACCTCGCCCTGTCGATCTTCTAGGTATCCCGCTTTGGCTTGGCGAGCGGCTTCACGTTCCGACAGCTCGTAGGCGCGAATCTCTCGCAACAGCTGTGCGGCCGCCATGCGCTCTTGGCGCTCCAACTGCCTCTGTTGAGTGGCTTGCATCCTCTGCTGGCGTTTGGTCTCCCGCTCTGCCGCTGCCGCTGCCCGGCCGGCTGCCCGCAAAAACCCTTCTAAGCCGCTTCGCCGTCCCATACATCCTCCTGATGTTGAAAAGCTAAAAAGACAAACCGCTTCACCCGCCGTCGCGGGGTGTTTAGCGCTTTAACCGGTCAGGAGACTCCTGAGGACCGGCAGAGTCAACCCATACGAAAGCACCGCCAGCCCCGGCGAGACGCCTTTAAGGCCTTCCAGCTTTTCCCGGACCGTGAAGGTCCTGCTGTAGGTCGCATGGTGCTCGTCGTCCAGCTCATGGCCCACCAGTTGGGCCCGGAGTTCGGACACTACGCCAGCGCCCTGAAGCTCTTGGATGAAGGTCTTGCGCAACGAATGGAAGCCCCTTTTGGCTTCCGGCCAGTTTGCCCCGACCTGTTCCAGGTGTCGGCCAAACGCCTTCGTGATCCAGTTGCCCGCACCGTTTTTGGCGTTCGCCTTGGCGGCGGGGAAGAGCCGTGGTGCCTTCTGCGCTCGAAGGGTGCCCACCCAGTCCAAGAAGCCTAGCTCAATGAGGTCGGGATGCACGGGGATGGTGCGCAGGCTCACCTCGGTTTTGACCTTCTGGTGCTCCCCCTCGTCAGAAATACGGATGCAGGGCAGTCCGTCCACCGTCAAGACATCCTCGACCAAGAGCTGACCGACCTCTGAGGCCCGGGCACCCGTGTAGAGGCCCAGCAACGAGGCCCAACGGGCGGACAGGGCCAGGTCTTGGAACGCGGCCGGTGCGAACAGCGCTTGGACCTGATGGCTGTCATAGGCTTTAAAGCCGAACCGCTTCCTAGCCCGCTTCTCGCGGGTAGAGTAGGTGACATGGCCTGCGGCCGGGTTGTCTCCCTTCGGGTAGTGGCCCGAGGCCATGGCCCACTCGAAGAACCCGCCCTTGCCGCCAATGTAGGACTGTTTGTTGGTCAAGGTGGGGGTGGCTGCGCCCCCGTCCCTCATGTGCTGATACCAGCGGGCCAGGTCCGACCTAGTCAGCGAGTGCAGCTTGGCTTTGTCGCACAGGAAGGACACCAGCGCCTCGATGGCGGTCTTTTTGATGGTGAAGGTCTTGGGCAGGCAGCCGGGCTGGATGCTGGCCAGCCAAGCGTCGCGGGCCTTGCCCAGGGTGATGGTCTCCACGGCAGGCTTGGTTACCCGACGGGCCACGGGCATGGGCGGCACGCCCTGACGGATTAACTCGCTCAGTTCACTGGGCTGAGACGCAGAGAGCTCCATCATCTGCTGATAGAGCCTGACATCGTCTGGCGTATCGAGTTGCCAGTGCTCGGTCACCGTCCCGTCTGCTGCCTTGGTCCGGTTCAAAATCAACTGCTGTAGCGAGTCGCCGCCGGTCATGCGCCTGAGCAGCGCGTCGATGTCCCCTTCCTTGATTCCCATGCGTTGCTCCCTCAACACGTCGAAGGCCTGAGCATAGCGCGCCGCCAGTTGCAGGGCGCGCAGCTGGGCCACGGCCAGCTCGGACGTGCGCAGGGTGCGCTTGAAGACGCGTCGGCCAATGAAGGCCTGGAGATCGGCGGGGACCCGTTGCCGGAAGGACCAGAGCCCAGAAGGGGATCGAACAAGATGGTGTGGGATGCGCATCGAGAGATGTGTCCCGATTTGTGTCCCGCCGAAGGTCACCCCAGAAAAGCAAAACCCCCTGAAAAATCAGGGGGTTCGCAAATCTGGCGGAGAGAGGGGGATTCGAACCCCCGAAGCGCGGTTTAGACGCTTACACACTTTCCAGGCGTGCTCCTTCAACCACTCGGACACCTCTCCGGACCTGCGGCAAACCCGCTGCAGGGGCGCAGATTCTAGCCGGGGAATGCGTCGGGCACAAGCGTCTTCACGCAGGGCGGGGAGGGCTGGACAGGCATGGCACAATGGACGTCCCGATGAAGACGGTGGCCTGATGTCCTATCTCGTCCTTGCCCGCAAGTGGCGTCCGAAGCGTTTTGCCGAGCTGGTGGGCCAGGAACACGTGGTCCGTGCGCTCAGCAATGCGCTGGACAGCGGCCGGGTGCACCATGCGTTCCTGTTTACCGGTACCCGCGGGGTCGGCAAGACCACCATCGCGCGTATCTTCGCCAAGTCGCTGAACTGCGAACAGGGCACCAGCGCTGACCCCTGCGGCCAGTGCCCGGCCTGCCTGGACATCGATTCCGGCCGCTACATCGACCTGCTGGAAATCGACGCCGCGTCCAATACCGGTGTCGACGATGTCCGCGAGGTCATCGAAAACGCCCAGTACATGCCCTCGCGCGGCAAGTTCAAGGTCTACCTGATCGACGAAGTGCACATGCTGTCCAAGGCGGCCTTCAATGCGCTGCTGAAGACGCTGGAAGAGCCGCCTGAACACGTTAAGTTCCTGCTGGCCACCACCGATCCGCAGAAGCTGCCGGTGACGGTGCTGTCGCGCTGCCTGCAGTTCAACCTGAAGCGGCTGGACGAAGAGCAGATCCAGGGTCAGATGACCCGCATTCTGGCCGCCGAAGAGATCGAAGCCGACCCCAGCGCCATTGTGCAGCTGGCCAAGGCCGCCGACGGCAGCCTGCGTGACGGCCTTTCCTTGCTGGATCAGGCCATTGCCTACGCCGGCGGCGCGCTGCGCGACGATGTGGTGCGCACCATGCTGGGCACCGTCGACCGTACCCAGGTCGCGGCCATGCTGGACGCGCTGGCCGAAGGCGACGGCGCACGCCTGCTGCAGGTAGTGGCCGCGCTGGCCGAATTCTCGCCGGACTGGAGCGGGGTGCTGGAAGCGCTGGCCGAAGGCCTGCACCGCATCCAGGTGCAGCAGCTGGTGCCGGGTGCGGAGGCCGATGGCGAAGGTATCGATGCGGTGGGCTTTGCCCAGCGCCTGCGCCCGGAAGTGGTGCAGCTCTGGTATCAGATGGCCCTGAGCGGCCGCCGTGACCTGTATCTGGCCCCCAGCCCGCGCGCGGGCTTTGAGATGGCGGTGCTGCGCATGCTGGCGTTCCGCCCGGCGGCTGCGGTACCGCCCGTTCCCCGTGATGCCGGCAACGACACGGAGGTGGTTCCGGGCCCGGGAAACGTAGCTAGCGGCGGCATTGCCGCCGCGCCGGTCGCTGCACCTGTGGCAGCACCGGTTGCCGCGCCTGCACCTGTGGCTGCCCCCGTGGCACCGAACGTTACCGAGCCGCCGAAAGCGCCGGAACCGCCGGTCCAGACCGCGCCGAAACCGTCATTACCGCCTGAGCCGACTCCCGCCAACGACCCGCCGCCGTGGGTGCAGGGCGGGGCAGAGGACCGCGACGAGGCCCTGGCCGCCGAAATGGCCGGTCCCGATGCGGCGATGGTGCCGCCGTGGGAAGAGCCCGTGCGTCCGGCCGCGCCGCCCGCGCGCCCGCAAGGCATCACCATCGCGCCGGCACCGCAGTCCGACGCACCGGTTGTCGCGGCTGAACCGGCACCCGGCGTCCCGCCCGGCGAAGGCGTGGCCCTGGATTCGGCCGACACCTGGCTGCAGCTGGTGGCGCAGAGCGAGCTCAACGGGCCGTCACGGCAGCTGGCCGCGCATGCGGCCTTCATCAGTTTTCAACGCCGTGTCTTGAAACTGGCGGTATCGCCCGGATTTGAGTACCTGTGTTCAGACCGCTCGCTGGCGGCCCTGACCGACGCACTGTCCGGCCCGCTGGGGCTCGCCCCGCGGATCGTGATCGAGCACGGCGAGGCTGAAGCCGAAACGCTGCACCAGCGTTCGGACCGTCAGCGCGGCGAACGTCAGCAGGCGGCCGAAACCGCCTTCATGGCCGACCCCAACGTGCAGGTGCTCATCCAACAGCACGGCGCACGGGTAGTGGCCGATTCCATCCGTCCCATTGAAGAGTAAAGAATCATGCGCGGCAACATCGCCCAACTGATGCAACAGGCCCAGAAGATGCAGGAAAACCTGCAGAAGGCCCAGGAAGATCTGGCCAAGCTGGAAGTCACCGGCAGCGCCGGCGGCGGCATGGTCAACGTCACCCTCACCGGTGCCAAGGAGTGCCGCAAGGTGCGCATCGACCCGTCCATCCTCAGCGACGCGGAAATGCTGGAAGACCTGGTCGCGGCCGCCTTCAACGACGCCTCCAACAAGATCGACGCCGAATCCAAGACCCGCATGGGCTCGGCCACGGCCGGCATGCAGCTGCCCCCGGGCATGAAGCTGCCGTTCTAACCGTGAGTCTGCCCCTGCTCGAACAGCTGATCGACGCTTTCCGCATCCTGCCGGGCGTCGGCCAGAAGACCGCCCAGCGCATGGCCTACCACGTGCTGGAGCGCGAGCGCGAAGGGGCGCAGAAGCTGGCCGAGGTGCTGGCCAAGGCGATTGAACGCATTGGCCACTGCACGCAATGCCGCGACTTCAGCGAAACCGAGGTGTGCGCGGTCTGCGCCAACAGCAGCCGCGAACGCGCGCAGCTGTGCGTGGTGGAATCGCCAGCCGACCGGCTGGCAATTGAAAGCGCCACCGGTTTCCGTGGCGTTTACTACGTGCTGCAGGGACGGCTTTCGCCGCTGGATGGCATCGGCCCACGCGAGCTGGGGCTGGATGCGCTGGGCACCCGCATGCAGCAGGGCGAAGTGCAGGAGCTGATCATTGCCACCAGCGCCACCGTGGAAGGTGAGGCCACCGCGCACTATCTGGCGCAATTGGCCCGTGCACACAACGTGCGGCCCAGTCGTCTGGCCCAAGGCCTGCCGTTGGGCGGCGAGCTGGAGTACGTTGATCGCGGCACGCTCTCGCATGCATTCGGTACCCGTACCGAAGCAACCTGACTCCCCATTGGTGACCCATGACCGAAACGCTGTTCTCCAAGATCATCCGCCGCGAAATTCCGGCCACCGTCGTCTACGAGGACGATGAAGTGCTGGGCTTCAAGGACATCGCGCCGCAGGCTCCGGTGCATGTGCTGTTCATTCCCAAGAACCACATCATTCCAACCCTGGATGACCTGACCGCCGACCAGGCGCATCTGATCGGCAAGCTGGCCCTGGCCGCCGCCGAGTACGCACGTCGGGAAGGTTTTGCGCAGGATGGCTATCGCATCGTCATGAACTGTCGCGAAGACGCCGGGCAGACCGTATTCCACATCCACATGCACCTGTTGGCGGGTGCACCGTTGGGACATTTCGGTTCACCCGGGAAATGACCCAAAAAAAACCGCCCCGAAGGGCGGTTTTTTCATTCACGCGAGGCCGTTACCACCAGCCCCAACCGCGGTAGCCCCAGCCCGGACCCCAGCCCGGGCCCCACGGCCCGTACGGGTACACCGGCACCACGTCCACCTGGCGCTGTTCCGGCCACAGGTAGATCACATCGGCTTCCAGCTTCGGCAGCTTGTAGTCGTAGTCGCCGATGCGGGTGTTCTCATAGCCGGCGATCTTGCCGATGAAGGTCACATCACGGCCGGCTTCGAACACGGCCGGGTCGTAGAAGCCGGCGCGGCAGGCGACGAAGCGGCCATCGCTGGCGTCGTTGCTGGTGGTGTTCGGGCGGCCGGTGCCATTGAGCGGGCGCGACAGCAGCTGGAAGCAGGTCTGGCCCTGTCCCGGCGTGGTTTCAATGATGCGGCCGCCCCAACGCACCGGCGTGCCGACCTGCTGGGTGGCAACCGAATCGCGCGGACTCACCACGCTGAAGGTGCCCTGCAGCGGTTTCGGCGCGGTGGCGCAGGCCGACAGCGCCAGCGCGGCGGCAAGGGGAAGCAGAAGCTTGGTGTTCATGAGGATGCTCCGGTGGACGGACGATGCCGCTGCAGGTCACGCACAAGTGATGGGTCGAGCGTTGTGCCAGCGTAGCGCGCCTGAACGAAACGCTGGCTGAGTGAAAGCAGCGCCGGGTCGGGACGCTGGTGGTGGACGCGCTGCGCCCAGTCCGTGGCGGTTTCGGCCGGTTCCCGGGCCAGGCCATGCCGCGCGTAACGCCGGCCCATCCGGTGCCAGGCCCGCAGCAGCGGATCGCGTTCGCGTTCGCCCCGGGCCAGCACCCACGCCATCCAGCCTAGCGCAGCGCCTGCGAAGGCAATGAAAATGGCCGCCAGCTGCGCCGGTTCCAGCCGGTCGATGCCGAGTGGGCGCAGCAGCTGTTGCTGGCGGCTGGCGTCGAAGCTGAGCACCAGGTCGTTCCAGCCGCGACGCAGGTAGTCGGTCATCTGCCCCAGCTGGGCCCAGCGCCCCTCCAGGGTCACGTCGGCGTCGCCGGCGTTCAAGCGGTCTTCAATGGTGTCGTAGATGCGTTCCGGGGCCACCGCTGCGGTGGGGTCCACGCGCACCCAGCCGCGTTGCGGCAGCCACACTTCCGCCCAGGCATGGGCATCCATGCGGCGCACGACCCAGTAGTTGCCGTAGGGATTGCGCTGACCGCCGGCAAACCCGGTGACCACCCGCGCGGGGATGCCAGCGCTGCGCATCAGCACCACGAACGAGGAGCTGAAGTGCTGGCAGAAGCCCGCCTGCTGGTCGAACAGGAAGTCGTCCACCGCATTGCGGCCCGGGGGCAGCGTTTCCAGCGTATAGACAAACCGGGAGCGCACCCATTCCAGGGTGCGGTTGACGATCGCCATGTCGTTGCTGCCCGCCTCACGCCGCCATTGCCGCCCCAGTGCGGCGGTGCGCGGATTGAGGCCGGGCGGCAGCGCCAGCAGCTGCCGACGTTGCCACTCACTCAGCGGCTGCACATAGCGTTCGGCCGGCGAGGACTGCAGGTGCCAGCGCGTCAGCGCGGCCAGCGGAGCGTTGCTGCGCAGGCTGTAGTTGGCATCCAGCCGGGTGCCGTCCGGAGCCTGCAACGGCAGGTCCAGCGCCACCAGCTGGCGGCGGTCGGTGGGTTCGTAGTCAATGCGGTAGTCCCAGCGCGGGGCGCGGCGGGTGACCGGCGGCGGCTCGGCGTATTCGGCCTGGCGGTCCTGTTCCCACACCTTGCCATCGAACCGAACCAGTACCGGGCCGCGCCAGTAGCGCTGCTCGGGGGCCGGTACCGCGCCGTTGAAGGTCACGCGCATGGCAGGTGCATCGTCGGCCATCAGATCCAGCCATTCGCTCGGCTCCATCTTGTCCGACAGCCCGGGTTTGCCTACCGCGCGGTCGGGCAGGCCCCACAGCGGCTCGCTCAGGCGCGGGAACAACCAGAACGCGATCAACGCCAATGGCAGTCCCAGTGCCACCAGCCGCCCTACGCCGCGCAGCTGCCCGCCCAGCGCCGGGCTGGGCGCTTCGCCTTCGGCCTGGGCCAGGCGCTGCAGCGTGATCAGCGCGCTCAATGCGGCCAGCACGGCCAGCACCATGGTGGTCGGGCCCTGGTCCAGCAGGAAGGCCGAGAACGGCGCGAACAGCGCAAACCCAAGCAGGCTGCGCGCGTCGCGCAGGGTGCGCAGTTCGCTGGACTTCAGCGCCAGCATCGCCGCCAGTAGTGCACAACCGGTATCACGGCCCGGGCGCGCCCCCATCTGCCAGTAGATGGCGGCCAGCATGCCCAGCACCAGCAGCAGGCGCACCGGCCCGGGCAGCACGCGTTGGCCGGCCAGCAATGCGGTGATCAGGGCCGCCGCGGCGAACACGCCGCCTAGAAGCGGCGGCAGCAACAGCAGCAGCGGCAGCAGCGAAAGCGCTGCGCTGAGCAGGGTCCAGCGTCGTGCGTCGGCACTCAGAATTTGGGCGGTGCGCTCAGTCATGGGGCATCAGCGCCAGTGCGCGTTGGCAGAGGTGATGGTGGCTGTTGCCCTGGCCCGGACCCAGCACCGGCTGGCCGGGCAGCTTCAAGGTGTAGCGGCGGCCCTCGCGCTCGGCCAGGTCCACCCAGCGCGCCAGCCGCGCAATGCGGGTTTCGGTGGGCAGTGACTTCAGCTGCCACCAGTCCAGCAGCACATCCACGCCCACCGGCTTTTCGTACTCGCGCACCAGCAGCGTGTCGCGGCGCGCCGAGTGCTTCCAGGCAATGCTGCGCTGAGGGTCGCCGGCACGGTAAGGGCGCAGCTGGTGCAGCTCCTCGCCGCTGGGATGCACGCGGGTGTGCAGCGGATCGCCTGCACCATCGGGCAGGGCAGGGGCGTGCAGCTCGGGCGTGGCGTACACCAGCAACGGCGTATCCGGCCACACCCAGGCCCATGCGCGGACCAGCCCCAGCGGCTGCGTGGTGGAGATGCGGATGCGTTCCAGATCCAGCCAACCACGTTGCTGGGTGGGCAGGTCCAGATCCACTTCGACCTGGTCGCTGTCGACCAGGTGGCCATGCGCCCGCGCCTCGGCATGCTGCAGCAGCAGCCCGCGGCGCGGCCGCGTGTCGTTGCGCGAAAGACTCACGCGCAGGCGCAGCGGTGTGCCGGCGATCACCGGTTCGGCGGAAATGGCGTCAATGCGCAACCCGGAAAGCTGCAGGTGCGCGGCAAAGGTGCTGGCCACCGCCACCGTGGCCAGCAGCAGGGCCAGCAGCAGGGCCGGGTTGTTGTTGTAGTTCAGCGCGCCCAGCAGCATGGCCACCAGCAGCACCGTAACGAACAGCCCGAAGCGCGTGGGCAGCACATAGATGCGGCGGCGGTGCAGCCGCTGCGGCAGGGTTTCCTGCCGCCGTGGCCGTGCCATTTTCTGGATGATGCGGTCTCCCCAGCCGCGCAGCATGTCAGTCCACCGGGACCGTCTGCAGGATCGCGCGGGCCAGCGCCGGCCCGTTGCCGGCTTCGGCTTCGGGAACCAGCCGGTGCCCGGCCACGGCCACGAACAGGGTCTGCACGTCTTCGGGCACCACGTGGCTGCGGCCCAGCAGCAGCGCATGCGCTTTGGCCGCGCGCAGCAGTGCCAGGCCCGCGCGCGGGGACAGTCCGACGCGCACGCCGGTGTGCTGGCGGCTGCGTGCCAGCAGCGACTGCACATAGGTAATAAGTGCTTCGCTGGCGTGCACCTGGCCAACCGCCTCGCGCAGGCTGCGCACCTGCGCTTCGGTGAGCGCGGCGCTGGTCTGTGCGATCAGGTGGCGGCGGTCAGTGCCGCGCAGCAGTTCGCGCTCCGATTCCGGGTTCGGGTAGCCCAGCGCCAGCCGCAGCAGGAAGCGGTCCAGCTGTGAATCGGGCAGCGGGAAGGTGCCGGACAGATCCACCGGGTTCTGCGTGGCAATCACGAAGAACGGGTCGGGCAGGGCATGGGTGACCCCGTCCAGGGTGACCTGCTGTTCGGCCATCGCCTCCAGCAGCGCGCTCTGCGTGCGCGGCGGCGCGCGGTTGATTTCATCGGCCAGCAGCACGTTGGTGAACACCGGGCCGGGGTGGAACTGGAACTGGCGGCTGGTCGCTTCGTAGACCGAAACGCCGAGCACATCGGCCGGCAGCAGGTCGGAGGTGAACTGCACGCGCTGGAAGCCCAGCCCCAGGCTGGACGCCATGGCGTGGGCCAGCGTGGTCTTGCCCAGCCCGGGCAGGTCCTCGATCAGCAGGTGGCCGCCCGAAAGCAGGGCCACGAAGGCCAACCGCACCTCATGGGATTTACCAAGCACCAGGCCGTTGACCTGGTCCTGGGCGTTGCGAAGAGCCTGTCGCACTACATCGGTTAGCATGGCGGGCACGTGGGGCGAAGATTCCATGTTCGTCTCGTGTCGTCGATTCCTTCGATTCTATAGGCCAATGCAGGGCGAACAACGCGCACGTACCATTTTTTTGACGTTGTGGACGTTGATCACCGCGGTAAAGCTGGTGATTGCAGCGCGTCTGCCCTTGTTCGTGGACGAAGCGTTCTACTGGCAGGAAGGTCAGCACCTGGCCATGGCCTACTCCGACCTGCCGGGGTTGACCGCCTGGCTCACCCGCCTGGGCGTGGAACTGGGCGGCGCGCATGTGCTGGCGGTGCGGCTGCCGTTCCTGGCCATCGGCGCGGCGCTGCCATGGATGGTCTCGCGCATTGCCACGCGCTGGTTTGGTGCGGTGGCCGGCTGGCAGGCCGGCAGCCTGACCCTGCTGATGCCGCTGTCGGCCACGCTGGGCATGCTGGCGGTGCCGGATGTGCCGATGGCGCTGGCTGCGGTGCTGTGCCTGGATGCCGGCGCGCGCCTGCTGCGCAATGTAGATGCCGCCGCGGCCATGAAGCTGGCGCTGGGCCTGATGATCGGTGCGCTCAGCCATTACCGTTTCATCGGCGTGATCGGCGTTGGCCTGATCGCGCTGCTGGTGTTGCCGCAGGGCCGGCGCATGCTGCGTGATCCGCGCGTGTGGGTGGCGTTGGCCCTGGGCGTGCTGGCCTGGCTGCCACTGCTGGCCTGGAATGCCGACAACCACGACGCCGGGCTCAAGTTCCAGGTGGTCGAGCGCCACCCCTGGGACTTCCAGTGGAGCGGGCTGTGGTTCCTGGTGATCCAGCCGGTGCTGGTGACCCCCATTCTGTGCGTGGCGATGTGGAAGGTGGCGTTGGCCGGCACCCGCTCCGGTGGCGGCGCACGTGCGCAGTGGCGCTACTTCGGCCTGGTGGGCGCGGTGTCCACCGTGGCGATCTTCCTGCTGGGTTTCTTCACGGACGTGGAGCGGATCAGCTTCCACTGGCCGCTGCCGGGGTATCTGGCACTGCTGGTGGCGGTGCCGGTGGTGCTCAACGGCTGGCCGCGCTGGCTGCGCCGCACCGGCTGGTGGCTGGCCGGAGGCGGGCTGGCGCTGGCCTTCGGCTACTACCTGATGGCGTCAACGCCCGCGCTGCGTGAGCAGCTGGCCGGCGACAAGTATTACCCGCGCAATTTCGCCGGCTGGCAGCCGCTGGCCGCGGTGGTGCGCGAGGAACTGCAGCAGATGCCGGAAGGTACCCGCGTGCTGGCCGGCAACTTCAAGGTCGGAGCCGAGCTGGGCTTCCAGCTGCGCGATCCGCGCATCGCGGTGCTGCCGCATCCGCTCAATGACAAGCATGGCCGCACCGCCCAGCTGGGCGAGTGGACGCTGCTGCATCAGGGGGAGCGCAACACGCCGCTGCTGCTGGTGCTGTCGCCCAGCGATCAGCGCTATCGCGATCTGCTGGAGCGTTATCACCAGGTGTGCGAGCAGGTGGGGCCGTTGCCGCCGCCGCGCGTGGTCAGCCAGGACCACGGCTACCAGCGCTTCCTGCTGTTCCGCCTGCCGGCGCAGCGCGCTGAAGGTCCGTGCGTGACCCCGGCGATGGCGTGGATGGACACGCCGCAGTTCGGTGCGCAGGTGCAGGGCGCGGTGGAAGTGCGCGGCTGGGCGTTCAAGGACGGGGTGGGGCTTTCCAGGGTCGAGCTGCTGCTGGACGGGAAGCCTGCCGGCACGGTGACCTATGGTCGTCCGTACGACATCACCGGGTTCTGGAAGATCTCCAGCGACCCGCAACATCCGAATGTCGGCTTCGATGCGCAGCTGGATACGACCGGGTTGGCCCCGGGCAAGCACTGGCTCGGTCTGCGCCTGCACGGCAACGACGGCAGCGTCGAGACCTGGCAGGAGCAGGCGGTGATCGTGCGTTGATGAGGGTCATGACCGTTGGTCATGACGCACGGAGATCACGGCAACCTGTAACCCGCTTCCCGCAACAAGCGCGCCACCGCGATCAGCGGCAACCCGATCAACGCGGTCGGGTCGGAATTCTCGATCGCCTCGAACAAAGTGATCCCCAGCCCCTCGCACTTGAAGCTGCCCGCACAGTCCAACGGCATTTCAGCGGCCACGTAGCGCGCAATCTCATCAACCTGCAAGACGCGGAACCGCACCGTGGTCACATCAACGGCCTCCAGCACCCGGCCATCGCACTGCAGGCTCACCGCCGTATGGAAGGCGACGGCCTGCCCGGACATCGCCGCCAGTTGGGCCTGGGCGGCCTCCACCGTGCCAGGCTTGCCCAGCGGGGCACCGTTCAGCTCCGCGACCTGGTCTGATCCGATCACCCAGCGCCCCGGGTGGCGCGCGGCCACCTCGGCTGCCTTGGCCCGGGCCAGGCGCACCGCCAGCGCCGCCGGGGCTTCACCCGGGGCCGGGGTCTCGTCCACGTCCGGGCGCGCCGTTTCCAGGGGCAGGCCCAGGCGTTCCAGCAGTTCGCGGCGGTAGCGGGAGGTAGAGGCAAGCAGCAGCGCATTCATGCGACAATGGTACCCGACCGTCGGCGCACGACCGTTGGTCGTTCGGCCTTTGCCGGGATCCACAACACAGGCATTTGACAACCGTCACCGCGGTCCTTAACATTCAGCGGCTTATGTCCGCGAACGTGCCCGAATTGCTGGATGCCTGGCGGATGGTCGCAGCGCGCAGGCGCTTCGAAGGCCAGGTCAACCTGGCTGACCTGACCCGCCTGCAAGGCCTTGTTGCCGATACCGAAGGAACGTGCACCTATGCACTGGAATTCGGACGCGACGAGATCGTGCGGGTATCCTATGTGGAACTGACCATCACCACCGAGCTGCCGCTGATCTGTCAGCGCAGCATGCAGCGATTCCTGTTGCCGGTGCATGTGGTACAGCGTCTTGGCCTGGTCCGCGACGAAGCTGAAGAAGCTGCGTTGCCGGAAGAGTACGAAGCGCTGCTGGTGCCCGAGGATGGCGAGCTGCGTCCGCTGGATGTGGTCGAGGACGAACTGGTCCTGGCCGTCCCGGTGGTGCCGCTGTCGCCCGATGGTGAAGCGGTTGACCGTGACTGGGCACCGACCGAAGAAGAAACAAGCAAGGCCAACCCGTTCGCGGCGTTGGCGGCGTTGAAGAAACAATAGCAGCCGGTTGTCGTCGGCGGCTGCGGCGAAAGCGAAGACTGTGCTGGGCGCTGGCGTCCTGTGCGACGAAACGACGAAGCAAAACGAACCGAGTTTGGAGCAATCCCATGGCTGTGCAGAAATCCCGTGTTACCCCGTCCCGCCGCGGCCAGCGCCGTTCGCATGACGCCCTGAGCGCCAAGCAGCTGTCGACCGACCCGACCACCGGCGAAGTGCATCTGCGTCACCACATCACCGCTGACGGTTTCTACCGTGGCAAGAAGGTGATCACGACCAAGTCGAACTCGGTCGTCGAAGAAGATTGATCAGTGTGAAGGCCGCTGTCCGGTCGGGCGGCGGCCTTTGCCCTTTCTTCCAGGCCGCGTTGCGGCCGCGTTTCAGGAATTGCAATGAGCAAGCGGATCTACTCGAGGATCGCGGGCACCGGTAGTTATTTGCCCGAAAAAGTGCTGACCAACCAGGATCTGGAGAAATTGGTCGACACCAGCGATGAGTGGATTCAAACGCGCACCGGTATTCGCGAACGGCACATTGCCGCTGACAGCGAAACCACGAGCGACCTCGGCTACCACGCCGCGGTGCGTGCGCTGGAGGCCGCCGGTATCGAGGCCTCGCAGCTCGACATGATCGTGGTGGGTACGACCACCCCTGATCTGATTTTCCCGTCCACCGCGTGCCTGATCCAGGCCAAGCTCGGTGCGAGCGGCTGCCCCGCCTTTGATGTGAACGCCGCCTGCTCGGGCTTCGTGTTCGCACTCAGCGTGGCTGACAAATTCATCCGTTCCGGTGACGCCCGCCATGTGCTGGTGATCGGTGCGGAAACCCTGACCCGTATCGTTGACTGGAACGACCGCACCACCTGCGTGCTGTTCGGCGACGGCGCGGGCGCGGTGGTGCTGAAGGCCGACGAAGACACCGGCATTCTCAGCACCCACCTGCATTCCGATGGCAGCAAGAAGGAACTGCTGTGGAACCCGGTCGGCGTTTCCAGCGGCTTCGGCGAGGGCGAAAACGCCCGCGGCGCGATCCTGATGAAGGGCAACGACGTGTTCAAGTACGCCGTCAAGGCGCTGGATTCGGTCGTGGACGAAACCCTGGATGCCAACGGCCTGGACAAGAGCGACCTGGACTGGCTGATTCCGCACCAGGCCAACCTGCGCATCATTGAAGCCACCGCCAAGCGCCTGGACATGTCCATGGACCAGGTGGTGGTCACCGTCGACAAGCACGGCAACACCTCGTCGGCCTCGGTGCCGCTGGCATTGGACGCCGCGGTGCGCTCCGGCCGCGTGCAGCGCGGTCAGCTGCTGCTGCTGGAAGCCTTCGGTGGCGGCTTCACGTGGGGTTCGGCTCTGCTGCGTTATTAATACGTTAAACGGTCACGCGCGGCCTTGTGCTGCATGCGTTTAACACGGCCCCGTTTGGGGCCGTTCGCATTTCTGGAGACATCGCATGGTCGAGCCCATTGTCATTGAAGGGCAGCGCGCCTGGCTGAAGCAGTATGGCGAGGGCAGCCGCGCCGTCGCGCTGGGCCTGCTGCGCTTCATCGCCAACCGCTTCCAGCTGGACGCCCTGCGTCCGCCGCCGCACCGGGGTGGTGATGCTGCCCGCGAAACCGAGGCGCGCCGCCTGGCCGAACTGCTGGCCCAGGGCGTCAACGTGCCGCACGTGATCGGCAGCGGCCACGCCGCGCTGGTGCTGGGCGACAACGGCAGCTCGTTCAATACCTGCCTGCGCCAGGCCGACGATGCCGGCCGCGACCAGCTGGTGGCGGCCGCCATGCAGGCCATTGCCGCCGCCCACCACAACGGCGCGTACTTTGGCCAGCCGCTGCCGCGCAACCTGACCTGGGACGGGCAGAACATCGGCTTCATCGATTTCGAGGAAGATCCGCTGGAAGTGATGGACCTGGCCCAGGCCCAGGCCCGCGATTGGCTGATGTTCGGCTATGGCGTGGCCAGGTATTACGAACACCGCCCCGAGCGTCTGCAGGAACTGATGGCCCAGGCCATGGACGGGGTGGACAGCCCGGTGCTGGCGCATGCGCACGAAGTCTCCGGCCGGCTGCAGCGGTTGGCCCGCTACAGCCTGAAAATGGGCCGCTCGGCGCGCGCGCTGGCCCACGCCATCCTGATCGTGCACGGGGCCACCACGCTGGGCATGGTGATGCTGCTGGCCATCTGTGTGGACTTCTTTGCCGACGGCGAACTGGACGTCCTGCAGCTGTTTGTGTGAAACCCCACATACGCGCCAGTACAGACGAAGCTGGCTAAACCCCCTTATCATTCGCCGTTCGATTTTTGCAGGCGGACCCCCGCGTGACCGATTCCACTCTTGCTTTCGTGTTCCCCGGCCAAGGCTCCCAGTCGCTGGGCATGCTGGCCGAGCTCTCCGAACTGCACCCGCAAGTTCGTGAAGCCTTCACCGAAGCCTCTGACGGTGCCGGCGTGGACCTCTGGGCCCTGTCCCAGGGCGGTCCGGAAGAAATGCTCAACCGCACCGAATACACCCAGCCGGCGCTGCTGGCCGCCAGCATTGGCGTGTGGCGCGCGTGGCAGGCGGTGGGCGGTGCCCAGCCGGCCGTGCTGGCCGGCCACAGCCTGGGCGAATACACCGCCCTGGTGGCCGCGGGCGCGCTGACCCTGCGCGACGGTGCCCACCTGGTGCGCCTGCGTGGCCAGCTGATGCAGGACGCGGCCCCGGCTGGCGTCGGTGCCATGGCGGCCGTGCTGGGTGCCGAAGACGCCTTGGTGCTGGAAGTCTGTGAACAGGCCGCCGGCAGCCAGGTCGTGGTGCCCGCCAACTACAACTCGCCCGGCCAGATCGTGATCGGCGGCGACGCTGCCGCGGTCGACCGCGCGCTGGCGCTGCTGGCCGAGAAGGGCGTGCGCAAGGCGGTCAAGCTGGCCGTCAGCGTGCCCTCGCACACCCCGCTGATGCGCGAAGCCGCCAACCGCCTGGCCGAAACCATGGCCGGCCTGCAGTGGCAGGCTCCGGCCCTGCCGGTGGTGCAGAACGTGGATGCGCGCGTGCATGACGGCGTGGACGCCATCCGCCAGGCGCTGGTGCAGCAGCTGTACCAGCCGGTGCAGTGGACCGGCTGCGTGCAGGCGCTGGCCGCGCGTGGCGTCACCCGCGTGGCCGAGTGCGGCCCCGGCAAGGTGTTGGCTGGATTGATCAAGCGCATCGACAAGGGCCTGGACGCGCGTACCCTGTCCACCCCGGCCGATTTTGAAACCGCCCGCGAAACCTGGGCCGCCTGAGCTCCACGTCTTTCAAGGAAACAGATTCATGAGCAAGCCCCTGCAGGGTGAAATCGCATTGGTCACCGGTGCCAGCCGTGGCATCGGTGCCGCCATTGCCGACACGCTGGCCGCCCAGGGCGCCACGGTCATCGGTACCGCCACCACCGAATCCGGTGCTGCCGCCATTGGCGAGCGCCTGGCCGCACTGGGTGGCCACGGCCGCGCGCTGAACGTCACCGACGCCGCTGCGCTTGAAGCCGTGCTGGATGCCATCACCAAGGAATTCGGCCCGATCTCCATCCTCGTCAACAATGCCGGCATCACCCGCGACAACCTGCTGATGCGCATGAAAGAAGAGGATTGGCAGGCCATTCTCGACACCAACCTGACCAGCGTGTACCGCACCTCCAAGGCGGTGATGCGCGGCATGATGAAGGCACGCAAGGGCCGCATCATCAACATCGCCTCGGTCATCGGTGTCACCGGCAACGCCGGGCAGGCAAACTACGCCGCCGCCAAGGCCGGCATCATTGCCTTCTCCAAGTCGCTGGCCAAGGAAATCGGTTCGCGCAACATCACCGTCAATGTGGTCGCCCCCGGCTTCATCGACACCGACATGACCAAGGCGCTGCCGGAAGAGCAGCGCACCGGTCTGGTCAAAAGCATCGCGCTGGAACGCCTCGGCGAGCCGGCTGATATCGCCAACGCGGTGGCGTTCCTGGCCGGCCCCTCGGCCAGCTACATCACCGGCGAAACCCTCCATGTGAACGGCGGCATGTACATGCCGTAAGCATGTGGCGCAGGGACTGCGCCGCAAGTGGTTGATCCATTTGGCCTTTTGCTGCAAATGCATGGGCCACGCGGTTTCCACTACACTATCCCACGGCCATCACTCCCTGATGGCAATACTTTGAACCACTACTCCATCTGGAGCGATATCCAATGAGCACCATCGAAGAACGCGTCAAGAAAATCGTCGTCGAACAGCTTGGCGTCAAGGAAGAAGAAGTCACCAACAGCGCATCGTTCGTCGATGACCTGGGCGCTGACTCGCTGGACACCGTTGAGCTGGTGATGGCGCTGGAAGAAGAATTCGAGTGCGAGATCCCGGACGAAGAAGCCGAAAAGATCAGCACCGTGCAGGCTGCCATCGACTACATCAAGGCCCACGTCAAGGCCTGATGTCAGCCGGCTGATGCGCGTGTGTGGTTCTTCCACCACGCGCAACGGCACCCCCATGGGGCCGCACTTGCGGCCCTGTGTATTTGTAAGCGTCAGGAGAATCTGAAATGAAGCGTCGCGTCGTCGTTACCGGCATGGGCATGGTCTCGCCGTTGGGCAATGATCTGGCCACCAGTTGGAAGGGCATCACCGAAGGCCGCTCCGGCATCGGTCCGCTGACCAATGTTTCAGACGCTTACCTGGAGCGTTTCACCACCAAGATTGCAGGTGAGGTCAAGGGCTTTGACATCACCGCCGACAACGAGCAGTTCGGCAAATTCCGGGTCAGTGGCAAAGATGCCAAGAAGATGGACCCGTTCATTCATTACGGCCTGGGCGCTTCGTTCATGGCCCTGCACGATTCCGGCCTGGACATCACCGACGCCAATGCTGAACGCATCGGCGCGATCGTCGGTGCCGGCATCGGCGGCCTGCTCGGCATTGAAGAGCAGACCATCGAATTCCACGAGGGCAAGAAGATCTCGCCCTTCTATGTGCCCAAGACCATCATCAACATGCTGCCGGGCCAGCTGAGCATCATCACCGGCCTGAAGGGTCCGTCCTTCTCCGCCGTGTCCGCTTGCGCTACCTCGAATCATTCCATCGGCACCGCCATGCGCATGATCCAGTACGGCGATGCCGACGTGATGGTGGTCGGTGGTGCCGAGCGTGGCTCCTCGCCGACCGCACTGGGCGGCTTCTGCGCAATGAAGGCCATGAGCACCCGCAACGATGCCCCCGAACAGGCCTCGCGCCCGTGGGACAAGGACCGCGACGGCTTCGTGCTGGGCGACGGTGCCGGCATTCTGATTCTGGAAGAGTACGAGCACGCCAAGGCACGTGGCGCGAAGATCTACTGCGAGCTCGCCGGCTTCGGTGCCAGCTCCGACGCGTACCACATGACCGCGCCCAGCGAGAACGGTGAAGGTGCCGCGCGCTGCATGACCATGGCCCTGAAGGACGCCGGCGTCACCCCGGACCAGGTCGGTTACCTCAATGCACATGGCACCTCCACGCCGCTGGGCGACCTGGGTGAAACCATGGCCATGAAGACCGCCTTCGGCGACCACGCCTACAAGATGATGGTCAGCTCCACCAAGAGCATGACCGGCCACCTGCTCGGCGCGGCCGGCGGCGTGGAAGCCATCTTCTCGGTGCTCGCGATCCGCGACAACATCATCCCGCCGACCATCAACCTGGAACAGCCGGGCGAAGGCTGCGACCTGGACTACGTGCCGAACGTGGCCCGCGAAGCCACCGTCGACGTGGTCATGTCGAACGGCTTCGGCTTCGGTGGCACCAACGGCACGCTGGTGTTCAAGCGCGTCTGAGGTTTTCCGCGTAACGTGTACCACCACACCCGGGCCGCCTTTTTGGGCGGCCTTGGTGCATCTGGCCTTCGCGCATCCACGGTCCTTCCCATGTTCCAAACCCGCCCGCTACCGCCGACCACCGACCTTCCATCCCTGCAGCGCGTGGCGCCCCACCGCTACCCGCTGCTGATGGAATCCACCGCCTCCGGCACCGCCCAGGGTCGCTGGGACCTGCTGCTGATGGCCAGCGGCCCCTCGCTTGCGCTGCATGCCGACGGCGTAGTCCGCGACGAATCCGGAACGCCGCACGAAGGTAACTTCCTGCAGGTTCTCGACGCCCATTGGCAGGTTGCCCGCCTGCCGCGCGAAGAGACTGGCCTGCCATTCCGTGGCGGCTGGGCGCTGATGCTCGACTACGAACTGGCCGGTCAGATTGAAACCGTGCTGGCGCTGCCCACCCGCGCCGACGGCCTGCCATCCGCCTTGGCCCTGCGCTGCCCCGCAGGCGTACTGCACGACCGCGTGCTGGGCCAGTACCACGCCGTGTGCGAAACCGGCAGCGAGGCGCTGCTGGACGTCCTCATGGCCGACCTGCAGGCCGCCGAGACGCAACCCGCGCTGCCCGCCTGGCAGCCGCCGCAGCAGATGGACGAAGACGCGCCCACGCGCTTCACCGACGGCGTGGAAAAGGTCATCGACTACCTGCGCGCGGGCGACGTGTTCCAGGTGAACCTGTCGCGCCGCTGGGTCGCCCAATTCAGCGACAATCTCGACCCGCACGCGCTTTACGCGCAGTTGCGCGTCGCCAACCCCGCCCCCTTCGCTGGCTTGTTCATCGCACAGGGCAGGGCAGTGGTCAGTTCCTCACCCGAGCGCCTCGTGTCCGTGCACGGCGACGACGTGCAGACCCGTCCCATCGCCGGCACGCGCCCGCGCTTTGAAGGCGACGACGATGCCGAGCGCATCCGCGAACTGGTTGGCCACCCCAAGGAACGCGCCGAGCACGTGATGCTGATCGACCTCGAACGCAACGACCTCGGCCGCATCTGCAGCCCCGGCAGCGTCGAAGTGGATGAACTGATGTCCGTGGAAAGCTACGCCCACGTGCACCACATCGTCAGCAACGTGCGCGGCCGCCTGCTGCCCGGCACCACGCCCGGGCAGGTGATCGCCGCCACCTTCCCCGGCGGCACCATCACCGGCTGCCCCAAGGTGCGCTGCATGCAGATCATTGCCGAACTCGAGCAGACCGCGCGCGGTGCCTACACCGGCGCATTCGGCTGGCTGAACCGCGACGGTGACCTCGACCTGAACATCCTCATCCGCACCGCCGAGGTCGCTGGCCCGCACGCCGCCTTCCGCACCGGAGCCGGCATCGTCGTCGATTCAGATCCCACCAAGGAACTCGACGAAACCCGCGCCAAAGCCCGCGGCCTGATGCGCGCGCTGGGCCGCAACGACTGACTCATCGCATCCCTGTATCCTGTAGGGCGTGCTCCCACGCATGCCAGGGACGCACAAATCGCCGAACATACCCGGTCGAATGAATCGCCCGGTATGCCCCGTAGAGCCGGGCTTGCCCGGCTGCCCGCAAAAACCGAACCACCCGTAACAACCGGAACCACGCAAAAGGACCCCCATGGCAGGTGCAAAAAGAGGTTGCCTCACCATCCTCACAGTGCTGCTCCTAGGCGCACTGGCGCTAGCCGCCGCCGGCCTCTGGTTCTGGAACTCCCAATCCAGCTTCGCCGACGAACCCATCAGCCCGGACCAACCGGCGGTCATCATCGCCCCCGGCGACGGCCTCAACACCGTCGTACGCAAGCTGCGCGAAGTCGGCGTTGAAGAAGGCACCGACACCCAATGGCAGCTGCTCGCGCGCCAGCTCGACGCCGCCGGCAAACTCAAGGTCGGCGAATACGCCCTCGACAACACTCTCACCCCGCGCGAACTGCTCACCCGCATGCGCCAGGGCCGCGTGGTCCAGCACCGCGTCACCATCGTTGAAGGCTGGAACATCCGCCAGCTGCGCGCCGCGCTCAAGCGCGCCGAACCCCTCGTGCACACCACCGACAACCTCAGCGACAGCGAGCTGATGGCCAAGCTCGGCTTCCCCGGCCAGCACCCCGAAGGCCGCTTCCTGCCCGAAACCTACGTCTACCAGCGCGGCGACACCGACGTGGACGTGCTCAAGCGCGCCCACGCCGCCATGGAAAAGGAACTGACCGCCGCCTGGGACAGCCGCAGCGACGACCTGCCGCTCAACACGCCGTATGAACTGCTCACCCTGGCCTCCATCATCGAAAAAGAAACCGCGCTGGCCAGCGAGCGCCCGCAGATTGCCGGCGTGTTCGCGCGCCGCCTGAAGATGGGCATGCGCCTGCAGACCGACCCCACTGTCATCTACGGCATCGGCAGCAGCTACGACGGCAACATCCGCAAGCGCGACCTCACCACCGACACCCCATACAACACCTACACCCGCGCCGGGCTGACTCCCACGCCGATCGCCATGCCCGGCCGCGACGCCCTGCATGCCGCCGCGCAGCCCGCACCCGGCGACGCGCTGTACTTCGTCGCCGTCGGTGATGGCAGTGGCGCACACGTGTTCTCGGCCACTTACACCGACCACAACGCCGCCGTAGCCCGTTACCTGCAGCAGCTGCGCCAGCAGCGTGCGCAGCAGCAGGCACAGCCGCAATGAGTACCGACCTGCACCGCCACCCGCACTTCATCAGCCTGGAAGGCGGGGAGGGCGCGGGCAAGACCACCGCGCTCAACGCCATCCGGCAGGCGCTGGAAGCCCATGGCCACCGCGTGCTGCTCACCCGCGAGCCGGGTGGCACCCCGCTGGCCGAGCGCATCCGCGCGCTGGTGCTTACCCCGGACCCCGAGATCGCCGCCGAGCCGCTGAGCGCCGAGGCCGAGCTGCTGCTGGTGTTCGCTGGCCGCGCCCAGCACGTGCGTCAGGTGGTGCAGCCCGCGCTGGATCAAGGCACCTACGTGCTCAGCGACCGCTTCACCGATTCCAGCTACGCCTACCAGGGCGGCGGGCGCGGGCTCGATCCCGCCTTCATCGCCGAGCTCGAGCGCCGCACCGTCGGCCTGCAGCCCGGCCTGACCCTGTTGCTGGACGTGGATGTGGCCGTCGGCCGCGCCCGCGCCAGCGGCCGTGACGAGGGCCCAGACCGCATCGAGCGCGAGCAGGACGACTTCTTCCAGCGCGTGCGCAACGTGTTCCGCCAGCGCGCCGCCGCCGAGCCCGAGCGCTTCCGCGTGATCGACGCCAGCCAGGACCAGGCCGGCGTCGCCGCCCAGGTGGTGGCCGCGATTGATGCTTACCTGGGCAAGGGAGGTGGCAATGGCTGATTTCTCGCCCTGGCAGCAGCGCGCCTATGACCAGACCGTCGCCGCGCTTGACGCCGGCCGTCTCGGCCACGGCCTGCTGATCTGCGGCCCCGCCGGTCTCGGCAAGGCCGAGGTGGCCCTGGCGCTGGCCAGGCACGTACTAGAGCGCGGCGAGCCCGCTGCTGCCCAGCGCGCCGCCCAGCTGATTGCCGCCGGCACCCACCCGGACCTGCAGCAGGTGTCGTTCATTCCGAACAAGACCGGCGACAAGCTGCGCACCGAAATCGTGATCGAGCAGGTGCGCGAGATCTCGCAGAAGCTGGCGCTGACCCCGCAGTACGGCGTGGCCCAGGTGGTCATCGTCGACCCGGCCGACGCCATCAACCGCGCCGCCTGCAACGCGCTGCTGAAGACCCTGGAAGAGCCGCAGCCCGGCCGCTATCTGTGGCTGATCAGCAGCGACCCCGCGCGCCTGCCGGCCACCGTGCGTAGCCGCTGCCAGCGCCTTGAATTCAAGCTGCCGCCGCGCGAGGAAGCGCTGGCCTGGCTGCAGGCCCAGGGCCACAGCGAAGCCAGCGCCCGCGAGGCGCTGGAC
>NZ_DAMDFR010000019.1:11757-72625 GCF_032103445.1 Stenotrophomonas sp. | reverse complement strand
CGCTGACCGCCACGCTGAGGCCGAGTACCGCCGCCAGACTGCCGCTGTCGTGCAGGGCACCCAACGGCCAGGCCACCAGCAGGGCCAGTGCCACCGCACCGACGCCCCACAGGGCGGCCAGGGCCGGCACGTCCTGCTTCCAGAGCACGGCAGACTTGGGCAGGGTGCGGCTGCGTCGCCACCAGGAAATGCCCAGCGCAAACGCCGGCTGCGCCAGGGTGGCGGCAATCGCCGCGACGACGCCGCCAAAGGCCGCGCCCAGCGACAGCACGCCGCCGGCTGCAAAGGCGGCGGCAATGGCACGGCGGTAGCGCGGATCAGTCATCACGCCGCCGCGGGACCTTGACCGGTGCAACCGGTGGCGGTGGCATCTGCAGGTGGAAGCCGCGCTCGGCCAGATTGGCGCGCACGGCATTGACGTCGGCCAGGGCCAGACGACGTTCGGGGGTCAAGGCGACTTCAAGCACGAATGACAGCGGGCCCAGCGTGGCCATCAGCGCGTCGGGGACGGCGCTGAAGTCATCGCGGACGGCGAGGTAGACGTACGTGTCCTGCTTGCGTTGGCTTTTGTAGACGTAGGCTTGCATGCCCGCGGGGCGTGGCCCTGGGAAATAGTTCGATGATTGTGGAGTAAAGCACGCAAGGGCGAAAGCCGGCCGCGGTGATTGCATGCCGGAATTTCGCCCTGCGTCAGATTCAGGTTCATCAATGTCGCGGCGGTGTTCAGGTGCCGCGCGTAGAGCGGGGCTTGCCCCGCTGGCCGGGCAAGCCCGGCGCGACATCAACGGGCGCGACGCTTCGGTTCGGCTGCCGGCTTGGCGGAAGCGCCCACCTTGGCGTAGGTGCCCTTCAGGGCAACACCGGCCAGAATGGCACCGGCATAGCATTCGTAGTCGGTGGTGCTCTTGAACTCGTTCTTCTTGTAGTAGCTGACGATGTCGACCACGGCATTGGCACCGCGCGACTTGGCACCGTCCTGCAGAGCCTTCAGCGCCGACAGGGCGACCCAGCGGCAGGCTTCTTCGTCGCTCTTGTTGGCGGCGTTGGTCTTCTTGTTGGTGACATCCTCGCCCAGGCGCTGCAGCACGTTGACCTTCTGGCCGGCGAGGTAGAACTTCACGCTGCCGTCGATGCCAGCGTCGCGGGCAGTCTGGGAATCCACCAGTTCCTGCAGCGACTGGTGCACCGGGGTGTCACGGGCCTGCGCGGTGCTGGCAAAGGCGAACAGGGCCACAGCGGCCATCAAAGCAAAGCGACGCATACAACTTTCTCCTTGTTGTTGGGGGGAACGCTTCAGTTGGGCCAGCGGCGGAAGATCAACGAGGTGTTGATGCCGCCGAAGGCGAAGTTGTTGCTCATCACGTACTCCGGGTGCAGCACGCGCCCTTCGCCACGGATGTAATCCAGTTCGCCGCAGCGCGGGTCGACCTGGTCGAGGTTGAGGGTCGGGGCGAACCAGCCTTCGCGCATCATTTCGATGGTGACCCAGGCTTCAAACGCACCGCAGGCCCCGAGCATGTGACCGACGTAGCTCTTCAGCGAGCTGATCGGCATGTTCGGCCCGAACACCTGCGCGGTGGCCTGGGTTTCGGCGATGTCGCCGTGGTCGGTGGCGGTGCCATGGGCATTCACGTAACCGATCTGTTCGGGCTGCAAGCCGGCATCCTCCAGCGCCAGGCGCATGGCCTGGGCCATGGTCTCGCTGGTCGGCTGGGTGACATGCTGGCCGTCACTGTTGGTGCCGTAGCCGACCAGTTCGGCGAGGATCGGCGCACCGCGCTCCAGCGCGTGCTCGAGGTCTTCCAGAATCAGCGTGCCGGCACCTTCGCCCAGCACCAGGCCGTCGCGGTCGGCGGCGAACGGGCTGGGCGCGGTCTTGGGTGCATCGTTCTTCACACTGGTGGCGAACAAGGTGTCGAACACCGCCGCAGCGGTGGCGTCGAGCTGTTCGGCACCGCCGCTGACCATCACCGTCTGCTTGCCGCTGCGGATCGCCTCATAGCCGGCACCGACGCCCTGGCTGCCCGAGGTGCAGGCGCTGGAGGTGGTGTACACCCGCCCGGTGAGCCCGAAGAACACGCCGATGTTGACCGGCGAGGTGTGGCTCATCATCTTCAGGTAGGTGGTGGCGCTGATGCCTTCGGTGGTGTTCTCGTTGAGCATGCGCCCGAATTCGGCGGTGGCCTCGTGGCTGCCCGAGGACGAGCCGTAGGCCACGCCGGTGCGCCCGCTGCGCAGGATCGGATGACCCAGCAGGCCGGCCGCTTCCAGCGCCAGTTCGGTGGCGCGCACCGACATCACCGCGACCTTGCCCATGCTGCGGGTGGTCTTGCGGTTGTAATGCGGCGGCAGCTCATAGTCTTCTGCCGGCGCGGCCAGACGGGTGTTCAGGCCGTCGTAGACCTCCCAGCCGGGGATGTACTGCACCGCATTCTCGCGGGCGTGCAGGCGCGCACGGATGCTGGGCCAGTCATGCCCCAGCGGGCTGATGGCGGCGGCACCGGTCACCACCACGCGACGTTCAGTCCGGCTCATCAGACCATGCCTCCGTTGACCGAAATGACCTGGCGGGTGATGTAGCCGGCCGGTTCGGACAGCAGGAAGGCCACGGTGGCGGCCACTTCCTCGGGCTGGCCAAGACGGCCGGCGGGAATCAGCTTCAGCGCGTGGTCGACGATTTCCTCGTTGATCATGTCGGTCTCGATCAGGCCGGGGGCGACGCAGTTGACGGTGATTGCACGGCTGGCCAGTTCCAGCGCCAGCGCCTTGGTCGCGCCGATGATGCCGGCCTTGGCCGCGCTGTAGTTGGTCTGGCCGCGGTTGCCGACCAGCCCGGACACCGACGACAGGGTGACGATGCGGCCGGGCTTGCGCCGGCGCACCATCGGCATCACCACCGGGTGCAGCACGTTGTAGAAGCTGTCCAGGTTGGTGTGCACCACCGCGTCCCAGTCTTCGGCGGTCATTGCCGGGAAGGCGCCGTCACGGGCGATGCCCGCATTGCAGACCACGCCGTAGTAAGCGCCATGCGCTTCGATGTCCGCTTCCAGCGCGGCGCGCGCGGCGTCACGATCGGCCACGTCGAAGGCCAGCACGCGGGCCTGTCGGCCCAGCGCCTGGATCTCCGCGGCCACCGCCTGCGCTTCTTCAATGCGGCTGCGGCAATGCACCACCACGTCGAAGCCGTCGCGCGCGATGCGCAGCGCCACGGCACGGCCGATACCCCGGCTGGCACCGGTGACCAGCACGGTCAAATTCCCTGTCATACCTCTCCACTCTCCAGATAGGCCATCGCATCGAGGGGTTCGTACACCGATACGTTGGCAACGGCCAATTCTTCATCGCCGGCCAGAATCCGGCAGGCGAACATTCCGAGTCCATTTTCGCCCATCAGCTCGCAATTTGCCTCCACCCGCAGGCAAACGCCGGCCGGGAAGGCCGGCCGGTGCGCCGAGTAGCGGCGGGTTCCGAGCAGAAAGCCGATGGAGGGCTCACGCCCTTCCTGGCGGGCGCGGCATCCGGCCCAGGCGGCAATCGCCTGCGCCATGTATTCCACTCCCACCCAGGCCGGCACGCCGTCCGGCGTCGAGAACAGCCCGCTGGCGGGCACGTCCACTTCCACCGCGATCGATTCCGGAGCCCAGGCGACCACGCGGTCGATCAGGCGCATGCTGTCCTTGTGCGGCAGCACGCTGTCGATGTCGTCAGGCAGCCACATGCTCAGCTCCGCGCCAGGGCCAGCACGGCATTGCTGCCGCCGAAGGCGAACGAATGACTCAGCACATGCTGCAGCGGTCGCTGCGCGCGCTCACCGGGGCTGACCAGGGCCAGCGGCGGCAGCGCCTCGTCGGCCTGGCCGTCCCAGAAGTGTGCCGGCAGGCACTGTTCCGGGTTTTCCGCCAGGGTCAGCCAGCACAGCGCGGCCTCGATCGCCCCCGAGGCACCCAGCGTGTGGCCGGTCAGCGGCTTGGTTGAACTGGCCGGCACCTGCCCGCCCAGCACTGTGGCGACGGCCAGGCTTTCCATGGCGTCGTTGTGGCCGGTGGCGGTGCCATGCAGGTTCACATAGTCGATCTGCTCCGGAGCCAGCCCGGCACGCTGCAGCGCCTGCTGCATGGCGTCGATGGCCCCCTTGGCCTGCGGGTCGGGAGCGGACATGTGGTGCGCGTCGGAGGACTCGCCCCAGCCGGACAGGCGTACCGGACCCGGCTCACGGGTCATCAGGAACAGCGCCGCGCCTTCGCCGATGTTGATGCCGTTGCGGTGGCGCGAGAACGGGTTGCAGCGCGCCGCCGAGACCGATTCCAGCGCACTGAACCCGGCCACGGTGAAGCGGCACAGCGAATCGGCACCGCCGGCCACTACCGCATCCACCACCCCGGCGCGCAGCAGGCGCGCGGCCGACATCAGCGCCTTGGCGCTGGAGGAGCACGCGGTGGAGATGGTCCAGGCCGGGCCCTTGCTGCCGATCTGTTCGCGCACGAAGCGGGCGCTGGTGCCCATTTCCTGCTGCGCGTAATGGAAGTCATCCGGCCAGCGGCCTTCGTCGGCCTGCATGCGCAGGGCGTTTTCCGACTCGCCGATGCCCGAGGTGCTGGTGCCGACAATCACCGCCACGCGCTCGGCACCGTAGCGCGCCACGGCGGCATCGACCGCCGGGCGGATCTGCTCCAGCGCGGCAGCGAGCAGCGCGTTGTTACGCCCGCGCAGTTCCACCGGCAGCGCCGATAGATCCGGCAGTGCCGTGCGCACTTCGCCCAGCGCCAGCGTGCGGCCGGCGATCAGGGTGTCGTTCTCGTGCAGGCCGCCGGGCTGGTCGGCGAACAGGCCAGCGCGGGTCTGCGCATGGCCGGAGCCGAGCGCACTGACCACGCCGAGTTCATTCAGGAATACCGCGCTGCTCACAATGCTGCCTGCCCCATATCCAACGATTCAATCACCAGTTCATAGCCTTCGGCCAGGTTGCGCAGGCGTACCCGGCCATCCGGCAGGGTGTCGCGCTCCAGCCAGGTCTGGCCGTTCTGCTGCAGACGGCGGATGCCGTCGGCGTCCTCCAGCGTCCAGCCGGCCGGCAACGCCGCCCGGATGGCATCGGCCGGCCACAGTGCAAACTGAAGGTCATCCAGCACCCGCTCGCCACGTACCTGCGGCGGCAGCCACGGCGCACGGGTCTGCTGCAGCTGCTTGCCGTCCCAGACCATACGCACGCCGGTCTGGCCCATGGCCTGCACCGCCAGCCGGACTTCGTCGTGGTCGGCTTCCAGCAGCGCATCGAGGGTGCGCTCGTGGCTGCCGAAGCGGAACTGCAGCCGCTGCTGCAGCTGCAACGGTGCCGGCAGCGCCGACGGGGCCAGCTGCAGGGTCGGCAGCTGCACCTTGGGCGCAGGCATGCGGGTGCTGGCACAGGCGGCCAGCCCCATGCACAGCAACAGGGCCAGGATCAGCCGGTGCACAGTTCCTCCAGCACACGCAGTCGGCGACCGCTGTCATCGGCCACATACGGGTTTTTGGTATCCCAGGCGTAGCCGGCCAGGATCGAGGAGATCATGCGGCGCACGTCGGGCTGCTGTTCGGGGTGGTAGATGATCTTCTGGAAGCCGCCCTGGTACCAGGCTTCGACAAAGCGGCGGAAGGTCTTCACCCCGGCGCGCAGCGGCAGCGCGAACTCGGCTTCCCAGTCCACGGTTTCGCCGGCGTGTTCGCGTGCCAGGCAGTCGCTGGCCAGCTGCGCCGACTTGAACGCGATGGTGACGCCCGAGGAGAACACCGGGTCAAGGAATTCACCGGCATTGCCGAGCAGTGCATAGCCTTCGCCCCACAGCGAGCTGACGTTGGCCGAATAGCCGGTGATGGTGCGCACCGGCAGCACCGCCCATTCGGCGTTCTTCAGCAGGCGGGTCAGGTTGGGGTCTTCGCCGACGATGGCCTGCAGCTTTTCCAGGTCGGTGCCGGAGTACTTCTCGAAGAAGCTGGGCTCGGCGACCACGCCCAGCGAGCAGCAGCCGTTGGAGAACGGGATGGTCCAGTACCACACGTCCACGTGTTCGGGATGGGTGGTGATCAGGATCTTGTTGCGGTCGAAGCCGGCGTCGGCCGGAATGTGGTCACGCACGTGGCAGAAGATCGCACCACGCACCGGGAAATTGGACGGCGACTCCAGCTGCAGCAGGCGCGGCAGCAGGCGGGCAAAGCCGCTGGCGTCGAGGATGAAACCGGCTTCGATGGTGTACTCGCTGCCATCGGGGCGACGCACCTGCACGCGCGCCGGGCGGCCCGGCTGCACCGACAGCACTTCATCGCCGAAGCGCAGGGTGGTGCCCATGCGCTCGGCACCGCGTGCCAGCACGTTGTCGAAGTCGGCGCGCTGCACCTGGTAGGTGGTGCCCCAACCCGGCGAGAACTTCTCGCGGAAATCGAACTCGGTGCTGCGCTCGCCGCGCACGAATGCAGCGCCGTTCTTGTACTGGAAGCCGGCCTGCACAACGTCCTGCAGCAACCCGGCCTGCTCGATGTATTCCATGCTCTGCGGCAGCAGGCTTTCGCCGATGGAGAAGCGCGGGAACTGCTGGCGCTCGAGCATCAGCACCTGGCGGCCCTGCTTGCGCAGCATCGCGGCGGCGACCGAACCGGCCGGACCGGCCCCGATGATCAGGATTTCAGTACGTTCCACCGCATCGGTGGCGTCAACAGGTGCGTCATTCACAGCAGCGTTCATCGATACATCCTTGGATCAGCAGCGTGGAGGAAAGGGTGTGTGCTTAGTGTGGAGCGTCATGCGGCGGCGGCCTGAACAGCGGTGAGATCAGCCAGACCAGACCAATGCCGAACAGTAGGGTGAGCCCGAAGGCACGTAGTGCAGGCGTCGCCGACAGACCGAGCAGGCCGAACGACAGCCAGGTGCTGGCCGCGCCCACGCACACGGCCAGCCAGGCGCTGGCGTCGCCGCGGTGTTCGATCAGGAAGATGCCGTAGTCGATGCCCATGCCGAGCAGCAGCATCAAGGCCAGCACGTTGAACAGCTGCAACGGCTGCCCGAACAGGCCAAGCAGGCCCAGCGTGAGCGCGCCGGCGACCAGCGTTGGAGCGAACACCCGCCAGGCCTGCGCGCGGTAGCGCCAGTACAGCACCGCGAACACCAGCACGATGCCAACCAGCAGCAGCGCGCTCATCAGCTTGCGGTAATGCTTGAGCAGCTTGGAGAAGTCGGCGGTGCGGTCAACCCAGCGCACGCCGTCGATACCTTCGGTCTGCGCTTCCAGCAGGGTCAGCGCATCGGCACGCGACAGGTCATCCACCATCACCACCGAGGCCATGCCCTGCCCAACCGTGCCCAGCCACAGATGGCGGAACGGCATCGCCACCGGCGAGTCGAGGAAGGCTTGGGCCTGCAGGTCCTGCGCGGCGTAATCCGGACGCGGCAGGGTTTCGCCGACCGCATCGCCGACCTGGGCCAGCACGCGTGGTTCGATCGCGCCGGTGAGCGCGGCATCGGCGTGCTGACGCTGCACTGAAGGCAGCCACTCGCTGATCGCGCGGTAGCCGCCGATCTGCTTCTTCGCGGCGAGCACGCGCAGGCGATCCACCAGGGCTTCTTCGCGCTGCAGCACCTGCTCGGCGCTGTCGCCCTGCACGAGGTAGAACTGCGCGGGGCTGGGCAGGCCCAGCATCTTGCTGATGCGGATCTGCTGGTTGATCAGCGACATCGGCGAGGACTGCAGGCTGCGCAGGTCGTCGTTGGGCTGCAGACGCAGCATGCCTACCGCGGCGATGATCGCGACCACGCCGAGGAACAGACCGACCGGGCGGCGGCCCTGCAGGCGCGGCCAACGCTCCAGGCTGGCACCGAGCCAGCGGGCGAAGCGGGTGGTGCGGATCTCGCCGCCGTCCAGCCACGGGAACCAGAAGATCACAGTAAGGAATGCCGCGGCCAGCCCGACCACCGAGAACAGCGCCATCTGACGCAGACCGGGGAACGGGGCCAGACCCAATGCGAGATAGGCCAGCGCACTGGTCAGCAGCGCCAGCCACAGGCCGGGCAGCAGGTGTCGCAGCAGCTTCCAGCGCCGGTCGGCCGGTTCGGCCTGGCGCGAGGCGAACCAGTGGATGCCGTAGTCCTCGGCCACGCCGACCAGCGATGCGCCGAACACCAGAGTGAGAACGTGCACCTTGCCGAACACCAGCACGGTCACCGCCAGCGCCACGCCGCAGCCGATCAGCAGCGACGCGCCAACCAGCAGGATCGGGCGCAGCGAGCGGAACGCCAGCCACACCAGCAGCAGCACGGCGGCCAGCGAACCCCAACCGATGGTGTTGATCTCCCAGTTGGCCTGCACGGCGGCGGCTTCGGCGTGCAGCGGCACGCCAGCGCGCAGCACGTCCAGGCCGGGGGCCTTCCGGGTGGCGGCTGCGGCGGCCTGGTCGAGCAGCAGGTCGATGTGGCGTTCGCCGTCGAGCTGGAACGCCGAGCCGGTGGTTTCAAACTGCAGGATGGCCCAGTGCTTTCCGTCGGCTTCAAGCAGGCCGTCGTCGCCCATCTGCAGGCCGGCCCCCTGTGCACGTTCCTGCCACCACTGCGGCCACAACGACAGTGGGTCCTGGCCCCAGTCGGTCAGGCGCGGTGCGCCCATCGGGCCGTACAGCGCGGCCAGTGCGGACTGCGCCAGGGTGTCGGCGGGTTCGGACTGCAGGCGCTGGCGTTGTTCGGTAGTGAGAAGGCGGTCGCGGTAGGGGGCGTAGAAGGCGCGGGCCTGGTCGAACCAGCCTTCGATGGTGCCGGCTTCACGCAACGCGGGCGTGGCAGGGTTGTTCAGCGGGGCATGGCCCCGCTCTACGGTGTTGGTCGGCGTTCGGGAAGCCGGGGTGATGGTGCTGCGGAACGCCGCCTCGGCGGCCTTGGTCTGGGCCGCGTCGCTGCTGCCCAGCAGCACCACGATCTGGCGCGCGTTGACGTCGGCGATGCGGCGGGTGACATCGGACAACAGGCGGTCGTGTGCATCCTGCGGCAGCAGCGCGAGGATGTCGGTATCGATCCGCGATTCGCTCTTCCACAGCTGCCACTGCTGCACGCCCAACCCGACCAGCACCAGCAGCCAGGTGATCGCCAGCCAGCGCCACAGGCGCTGCAACCGGCCGCCTTCGTGGAACGCGTCCTTCAACGACTCATTCAAACTTGCCGCCCTCTTCCGCGCTCAGCGCCGCCGGGGTTTCGCTCATGCCGGCGAAGTGGATGCGGGTGACGTCCTGGTTGGCTTCGGTGATTTCCACCTCGCGCACATAACGGTCGCCGCTGAGTTTGAGCCCGGTGAACACCTTGCCCAGCATCGCCGAGCGCGGGCTCAGCTGCATTTTCCAGCCGTTGTTGGGCAGCGCCTCGACCTTGACCGTGAACTGCGCCGACAGCGCCTGCGCATCACCGCTCATCAGCGCGAACATGATCGCGTTGACCGAGCGCATCGCCGGCTGCTGCTTCGCGTCCAGCTCGACGCGGGTGCTGCCGTCGCTCTGGCGGCTCAGAATGCGGTCACGGGTGACCACCACTTCCGACGGGAACGGCTTGAGCGTGGTCCAGATCACGCCGTGGTCCTGGGCCAGCACGAATCGACCCTGCGAACGCAGCGGGTTCTTGAAGCCGGTGACCTGCTTTTCCTGGGTGAAGTCACCGCGCAGCACGCCCACCTTGGCCACGCGCTGCTTGACCAGATCAACATCGGCCGCCAGTGCGGCAGGCGCAAGCAGGCACAGCAGGATCAGCACGCCCAGCGTGCGCCACAGACGCTTCATTGCACTTCCACTCCCAGACGGTCCCACAGCACGGACGGGCACAGGTACAGCATTTCGTTGGTGGTCGCGTCGACCGCGACCTGGATGGTGTGGGCGCGGGTCAGCACCTGGTCACTGCCGGCGTCGCGGATCTCATAGACGATCTTCAACCGGTTTTCCCATTCGGTGATGGTGGCGCGCACCACCAGCTGCTGGCCGTACAGCAGCGGACGGATGTACTTCACCCGCGCGTCCACCACCGGCCACAGGTAGCCGGATTCGCGCATCTGCGGGTAGTCGTAGTCGTAACGCTGCAGCAGGGCGCAGCGCGCGACTTCGAAGTACTTGAAGTAGTTTCCGTGCCACACCACGTGCATGGGATCGCAGTCGTGGAAGGTGGGCGACAGGGCTACTTCAAAGCTCAGCTCAGGCAGGGTCATACAGGCTCCAGCGTTGGCCGCGGATATCCTCCAGCAGGCCACGCAGTTCTCCATCCAGCGCACGGTCTTCCTCGACCAGCGCGATACGTGCGGCAAGATCCTGGTACATCGTTTCCAGTTCGCCATGCAGCGTGGCGTTCATGCCCTTGCGCTGGCGCAGGGCGATACCCTGGCGCGCGGCGATCAGCATGCCGGCCACGACCTGTTCGGTCAGCTCGATCACGCGCAGGCAGTCGCGCGCGGCGATGGTGCCCATGCTGACCTTGTCCTGGTTGTGGCACTCGGTGGAACGCGAGAACACCGAGGCCGGCATGGTCTGCTTGAGCGCTTCGGCGGTCCAGGCAGACACGCTGATCTGCAGCGCCTTCAGGCCATGGTTGATCGGCGCGCGCTCACCGGTGCTGCCGGACAGGTTGGCCGGCAGGCCATGGTTGTAGCGCGCGTCCACCACCAGCGCCAGCTGACGGTCGAGCAGGTCGGCCAGGTTGGCGATGGTGTTCTTCAGCGCGTCCATGGCAAAGGCGATGTGACCACCGTAGAAGTGGCCGCCATGCAGGATGCGCTCGCCGTCGGCGTCGATCAGCGGGTTGTCGTTGGCGCTGTTGAGTTCGGTTTCGATCAGCTGGCGCAGGAACGGCAACGCGTCTTGCACCACGCCGATGACGTGGGGTGCGCAGCGCAGCGAGTAACGGTCCTGCAGGCGCTGTTCGTTGCGCGGCGGACGGTCGCTGTGCAGGTCCTGGCGCAGGCGCGCGGCGATCTGCATCTGGCCCGGGTGCGGCTTGGCCGCGAACAGCATTTCATCGAAGTGGTGCGCGTTGCCGTCGCTGGCCAGCACGTTGAAGGCGGTCAGGCGGGTGGCCAGCCTGGTCAGGTAATCCGCACGGTCATAGGCCAGGCATGCCAGCGCGGTCATCACCGCAGTGCCGTTCATGATCGCCAGGCCTTCCTTGGGACGCAGCCGCAGCGGAGTCATGCCGATCTCGGCCAGCACCTCGGCCGCCGGGCGGCGCGCGCCCTGGTACATCACCTCGCGCTCGCCACACAGCACGGCAGCGACGTACGACAGCGGGGTGAGGTCACCACTGGCCCCGACCGAGCCCTCGGCCGGAATCAGCGGCAGCACGTCGTGGCGCAGCAGCGTGGCCAGGCCCTGCAGCAGCGGATGGCTCACGCCCGACATGCCACGCACCAGCGACGCCAGGCGTGCAGCTACCACGGCACGGGTTTCGGTTTCGTCCAGATACCGGCCCAGGCCACAGCCATGGTAGGTGAACAGGTGATGCGGCAGCTCGGCCACCAGCGCCGGCGGAATGTTCACCGTGCACGAGTCACCGTAACCGGTGGTGACGCCGTAGATGACGCCGTCTTCGCGCAGCAGGCGGTCGAGGAAGTCCGCGCCGCGCTGGATGCGTTCCACGAACTCGGGCGTGTCGCTGACCATCGCATCGGCCTGGCGGCGCGACAACGCCACCACGTCTTCAATGCACAGCGGCGCATCGCCGAAGCGCAGGGTCGGGCGGTCCGCGTTGCGGCGGGAGTGGTCGAGTTGGGCGTTACTTTCCATGCGATGCCTGATCCCAGAAGGGGAAGAAGTTGAACCAATCAAAGGGAGCCTGGATGACCTGGGTCTCCAGCCATGCGGCGAACTGTTCGGCCTGGGCCGTCAGTGCGGCATCGCGCGAACCGCGCGGCAGCACGATACGGTCACTGAAGTGCTCGAAGCGCACCCGATAGCCTTCGCCTTCGTGCAGGCAGGCCATGGTGTACACCGGGCAGGCCAGTGCGGCGGCCAGCACGTAGGCCCCGATCGGGAACTGCGCGGTGTGGCCCAGGAACGAGGCCGGCACGGTGCGGCCGCCACGCAGGGGCACGCGATCGCCGACGATGGCCACGAAGCCGCCAGCATCCACACGGCGCTGCAGCTCCACGGCGGTGGCCGGCCCCATGTCGGTGACCTGCATCAGCTCGACCTGGGCCAGCGGGTCCAGGCGCTGCATCAGGCGATTGAAACGCTGCGCGTGCGCGGTGTGCACCAGCACGGTGATGTGGAAGCCCGGCACCTGCTCGGCCAGGACCTGGCACAGTTCGAGGCAGCCGATGTGCGCGGTGAGAATCAGCCCCCCTTCGCGGCGCGCGATCTTCTCCAGCATCAGGTCGCGTTGCAGGTGGATGCGCTCGGGCGGGTAACGGCCACCAAGGCCCAGCAGCTTGTCCAGCAGGGTGTCGGCGAAGCTGGCGAAGTGCTTCAGGCTGTGCCAGCGGCCGGGCGCACGGCCGAGCACGCCGGCGTGCGCCTGCAGGCGCTGCAGGTACTGCAGCGAGGAACGCCGCGCCACCGCATTGGACAACCAGTGGCACAGCACCACCGGGTACACGCACAGCCGGAACGGCCAGCGCCCGAACCAGCGGTGCACGCCGCACAGGAACAGCACGCCGGCAGCCGAGGTGGTTTCACCCAGCTCGGCCCAGTGCGGCGCAGCGCGGTCAGCCGGGGCGTTCATGCCGGGCGACCTGCCAGCCGCCGCCACAGCAGGCGCGGTGCACGCGGCAACATGCCGAAGAACAACCGGGTGTGCATGCAGCTGATGCGCACGTTGTCACGCCACACATCGAAGTGGGACACGCCGTCGCTGGGATAGGTGACGCGGGTGGGTTGGCTGATCACCTGCACGCCGCGCCAGAACAGCCGGACCAGGACTTCGGTATCGAAATCCATGCGCCGGCCGATGGTTTCCTCCACGGCCAGCCTCTTGACCGGTGCCAGCGGATAGACCCGGAACCCACACATGGAATCCCGGATCTGCAGTGACAGGGTGTTGATCCAGACCCAGATATGGGTGGCGTAACGGCCATACAGGCGCGCCTTCGGCACGCTGGCGTCATAGGCGGGAATGCCGCAGATGACCGCATCTGGATGCGCCTCGGCCAAGGCCACGAATACCGGAATGTCGTCGGTGGTGTGCTGGCCGTCGGCATCGATCTGCAGCACATGCGAGTAGCCGCGCCGGTGGGCCTGTTCAAAGCCGGCCAGCATCGCCCCGCCCTTGCCCTGGTTGATCTCCAGTCGATGCAGGGTGACCTGTTCCGGATACTGTGCGGCCAGCGCACGCAGTGCCTGCGCGCAGCCATCGTGCGAACCGTCATCCACCAGCAGGCACGGCAGGCCGCTGGCCAGCACGCCCTGCACCACCGCCGCAATGGCGTGCTCGTGGTCGTACACCGGAATCACCACCACCGGCGAAAATGCGACGTCACGCATCCGCGAACACCACCCGACCGCTGGCATGCACGCCATGGTCGGAGACATAGCGGAAGCTCATCACTGACTTCTCGGCATCCCAGCCCAGGGTGAGCTGCAGCACATCGCCGGGGCGGGCCACATGCTGGAATTTCAGCGCGTCCATGCGCGCGAAGCGCGGCGGCATGGCAAATACTTCGCGCCCGTAATGGATGGCCCAGTCCAGCTGAACCACGCCGGGCAGAATCTTCGCCTGCGGGAAATGTCCATCGAAGGCGATCAGATCGGCGTCCAGCGGCAGGTGCAGCGTTGCCGCCTGAGCATCACGCTGCTGCCACTGCGCGACCGGCATCAGCGGGCGGAACAGCGCGGCCAGCGCGGCGGCGGTGGTCTTGCCCTGTGCGTTGAACGGCAGTTCGTCGACGAACCGCCAACGGCGCGGACGGGTTACCGCATCATGGCTGCTCGCCAGATGGATACTGAGCCGCTGTGCCTGCTGACGCCGCTGGGTGTCGGTCCAGTGCGCGGCACCGGGCGGATTGGGCACCACCACGGCAGCGAGCTGCTCGCGTGCACCCGGCAGCACCAGCACGCGCACGTCCTGCACGTCGGGGTGGGCACGCAGCTGCTGTTCCAGCGCGTCCAGAGACACCCGGCGCTCTTCGATCTTGACGATGCGGTCGGCGCGCCCCAGCAGGCGGAAGCTGTTGCCGGTGTCGGCCTGGACCCGGTCCTGGGTCTGCCACCAGTCGCTATCGGCCAGATGCGGCGAACGCACGGCCAGCGCGCCGTCCTGGATCTGCCATTCCACGCCCGGCAGCGGATGCCATTGCGGCTGCTCGGCGCTCCACTGGCGCCAGGCAATGCCGCCGGTCTCGCTGCTGCCGAACACCTCGGTCGGGGCCACGCCGAGCAGCGCGCGCGCCTGCAGGGCAGCATCGCTGGGCAGCGGACCGCCGGACGAAAACACCGCGCGCAGGCGACCACCCAGGGCCTGCCAGTCCAGCTGCTCCGGCAGACGCTTGAGGTGCGCCGGCGTCGCCACCAGCAGCGCGTCGTGCTGCGCCAGCGCGGTGACCAAGTCTTCATGGAAGAAGCGGCGCGGCTGGATCACGCGGCCTGCCGACAGCGGCCACAGCACGCGGAACAGCAGGCCATAGATGTGCTGGTGCGAGACCGTGCCATGCACCTGCGCGCCGTCCAGCCGTGCGCCGAAGGCGGCCTGCAGCGCGTCGACTTCAGCGGTGAGCTGGTGCAGGCGCTTGTGGATGGCGGTGGGTGCACCGGTGCTGCCGGAGGTGAACACCACCAGTTCCAGTTCAGCGACATCCAGCGGTTGGAGCGCGAGGTTGGCGGCGGGCTCGGCGTCGGCCTGCAACGGGGCGTCGCTGGCGGGCAGGTCACCGGCGAAGCCGTGTACCTGCGGGCGCAGCGCGTCCAGCGTGGCCGGCAGGTTGTCGCCGCCCAGGACCACGCGCTTGCCGGCGTGCCAGGCACCCAGCAGCGCCGCGGCAAAGGCCAGGGTGTCATCGAAATACAGCGCCCAGTCGTGGCCGGGCGCACGCGCGAACGCCTGCTGCCAGCGCAGCACCTGCTGGCGGAACTGCGGGTGGGTCACCGGCGTGCCATCGGCGGCAATACCGACGATGCGCTCGGGGCGCGGCTGCAGCGCCAGCTGCGACAAAGCGATCCACTCAGCCATGCGCGTGCGCCGCCTTCACCCGCCGCCGCACCAGCCATTCACCGCCAAACAGGACACCCATCATCACGTACGCCAACAATCCGTTGTAGAGCGCCCAGACCTGGTTGGAGGCCCAGAACGCGGTCATCAGGGCAAGCGCCCCGTTCAAGACAAAAAAGCCGCACCACACCTGGGTGACGCGGCGGGTATAGACGACGGCGAACGGCGGCAGTTCCGGCTCGGTGAGCCGTGCCAGCCGTTCCACGGCGGTAGGGGGGAAACGCAGGCTGGTGGCGAAGATCACCAGCATCACGGCATTGACCAGCGCCGGGTACAGCTTCAGCGGCAGGGCCTGGTTGAAGGCCGTGGCCAGCAGGGCCAGCAGCCCGGCGCCAGCGGCGGCCACCCACCACACCGGCTGGCGGGTGGTCAGCGCGCGCAGCGCGGCCAGCGCGAACAGCAGTAACGCCATCCAGCGTGGCTCGAAGCGGCCCAGCGCGAAGTACACCACCAGCGGGTACGCCAGCGACAGCACTGCAAACGCTGCAACACGCAGCCGAACCATGGCCGGACCTCTGCGACGACCGTCAGGCGGCCGCTTGTCCGGGCATCAGCCCGTGCACCACATCGACGATGTCCTGCACGGTACGCACCGACTTGAAGGCTTCCGGCTGCAGGTTGCGGCCGAGCAGCGGCTTGAGCTGCACGATCAGGTCCACGGCATCGATGCTGTCGATATCCAGGTCGTCGTACAGGCGGGCTTCGGGCGTGATGCGCACCGGTTCGATCTCAAAGCTGTCCTTGAGGATCTTGACGATACGGTCGAAAAGTTCGTTCTTGGTCATGGCAAATCCTGACGCACCGTTACGACGGCTGGCGTGCGGCGACAAACTCGCTCAACGCGCGCACGCTGGAAAAATGACGACGGGTTTCTTCCGAATCCGCAGACAGGCTGACGCCATACTTCTTCTGCAGGGCAAGACCCAGTTCAAGCGCATCGATGGAGTCCAACCCCAACCCTTCCACAAACAGGGGGGCCTGGGCATCGATGTCTTCCGGAGCGATGTCTTCCAATGAAAGCGATGAAATGATCAATTCCTTGATCTCGTGCTCAAGTGCCTGCACGGCTTGTTTCTCCAGCGAAGTCAAAGTAGTGGGCAAGGTGATCGGTCACGCGCCGGGCCGCCAAGGCATCCCCCCTGGGCGAATCGCCGGCCTCGGTCAGGAAGGGAGCGATCGAAATATCTTCCCCGACTTCCAGCTGAACGTGAAAACGACGTGATGGCACACGATACCATTTCTGGCCCTTGGTCAGTGTAGGCGGGGTGCAGGTTATCCGCACCGGGGTGATGTCCAGCCGGCCCCGCACGGCGATGTTGGCCGCCCCCCGCTGCAGCTTCAGCGGCTGGCCCGGCACGGTCCGGGTGCCTTCCGGGAAGATCACCAGGTTGCCGCCCCGGCGCACCGCCGCGATGCAGTCATCCACCAGCCCCGCCCCGTCGCTGTTGGCCACATAGCCAGCGGCGCGGACCGGGCCGCGCATGAACGGGTTGCAGGCGACCGCGTGTTTGACCACGCAGTCGGCATTGGGCAGCTGCGAGATCAGCAGCACCACATCAATCAGCGTGGGGTGGTTGGCCAGGATCAGCAGGCCGTCACGCTTAAGGCGTTCATGTCCGTGAATTTCATAGGTCATCACCCCCAGCCAGCGCATCAGGTTGACGTGACTGGCAAAGCTGAACTGCACCAGCCGCCGGGCCAGGGCGCGCCGGCGCTGGTGGTGGCGGACCAGGAACAGCAGCGGGAACAGCAGGCCGCCCAGCAGCAGCCCGCCGATCCCGAAGGCGGCGAAGCTGATACCGGTGCCGACCACGCGCCAGGCGTGGTTGAGGCGGGCAGCCAACGGCTCAGCCATGGCGCTGCCAGATCCACGGCTGGCCATCGGCCTGGAACACCAGCGCCGGGTCGCCGGCCAGCAGGAAGCGCATCAGCTCCAGGCTGTGCGGCAACGCGCCGGCCGGGGAGTCGGGAACCGCACCGGCACCGCTCCAGCCCAGCGACAGCCGGGTCCCCGGGCGATCGGCACGGGCCAGCCGCCAGCACCAGGCGAAGTACGGGTCGGGTTCGTCGGCGAAACCGGCATACACCGCCGGCAGCGGCGACTCATAGGCCACCACGCGCACTTCCTCGGCTCCGTCGGCGAGCAGGCCGAAGGCCTCCACGCAGGCGGCCTCAACCGTCGCTCGCCCACCGGCCAGGGCCAGGTAGTTGCCGCGCTGGCCTCGGGCGATGGAGTACAGCGCGGCCACCGCGTTGTGCACGGACAGGCCGAACGCCGTGGGCGACATCGCCGCGTCCTGGCGCAGGGTGTCGAGCAGTTCCATGGAACGGGCCACGTCGCCATGGCGCGAGGCGAACACCAGCGGCACCTGCCCGCCGTCGTCGGGCTGCTCGCACCAGCAGGCGGCCTGGATCGCCATGCGACCCAGCCGTTCGATCCGGCGGCGCTGCATGGGCGGCACTTCCGGCAGCGCCGGGGTGTCGTCACCGGCCGGCAGGTGCGGCGCGGCGGCCCACTGCTGCCAGTCCGATTTCGTGGTCAGGCCCGGTGCCCAGGCTGACCAATCCACAACAGAAAACTCAATCATTCACAGCAACACTCGTGATGGGCACCTGGAAGCACGAGCCACACGGGCGATACGGGTCGGCTCCCCCATTCCAGCCGATCCGTACCTGTCATCCGACATCGTGCGGCGCGCAACGCACGCCGCCAAAGGAGCGCACGCTATCATGACACCTTCAGCACTGGCAGCTTTCACAATCTGAAATGAGCAGCACGATCCACAGCGCAGCGGCCACACCGGCCTTGATCTCATCGCCGGCCCCCGCGTCGTTCCGTGCCCGCTATGCCCCTGCAGATGAACGCGATGCCGCCCTTGCCGACCCGCACACGCTGGCGGTGTTTGGCTTCGGCACCGCCCCTACTGCCTGCGCAGACCCGCGCTGGCTGCAGGTACCGCTGGACGAGCACGGCCCCGCGCAGATCGAGATCTGGCAGGGGGCGGCCCCGGTTCAGACCGGGGTGGACGGCACGGTGCGCTGGTCGCATGACGGCAGTGTGCTGTTTGGTGCCATCGAAATAGAAGAACCGGGTGCCGATATTGAGGCGGCCGCGGCAGATGCCTACGCCACGTTGAGTACATTCCTTACAAAGTGCGGCTTCCCGCACCTGCTGCGGATGTGGAACTACCTGGATGCGGTGACCGAGGGCGAGGGCGATGCCGAGCGCTACCGGCGCTTCTGCGTGGGCCGGGTACGCGGGTTGCGCTCGCTGGACGAGGCCGCGCTGCCGGCGGCGACCTGCATTGGCCGCTTTGATGGCGTGCGCCGCCTGCAGGTGTATTGGCTGAGCGCGCGCGAGGCCGGCACCCCGCTGGAGAACCCGCGCCAGGTCAGCGCCTTCCGCTACCCGCGGCAGTACGGCCCGCAGTCGCCCAGTTTCTCGCGGGCGCTGCTGCCGCCACCCGTGACCGGCCTGCCGCTGCTGCAGTCGGGCACGGCAGCGATCGTCGGGCATGTCTCGCAGCACACCGGGTCCTGGCAGGAACAGCTGGAAGAGACGCTGACCAACCTGCAGAGCCTGGTGGATACCGCGCGGCAGCAACGGCCGGACCTGCCGGCGCAGCTGGGTGCGGAATCGGTGCTCAAGGTCTATGTGCGCGACGCGGCCAACCTGGCGGCGGTGGCCGCACGCATGGCGCAGCTGCCGGGGTCACCCCCCCATGTGGTGCTGCATGCCGAGGTCTGCCGCGCCGAGCTGCTGGTGGAAATCGAGGGCATGCACGGCTGACCTCCGGCAGCATTTGCGTGGTTGCCGGCCAGCGGCCGGCACTACCGGGATGCATCTGGAGGAAGGTAGTGCCGGCCGCTGGCCGGCTCCATGCATTCAATGATATCCAGTGCCCGCCGTCACCTTTCCTCTGAACACCCGGTACGACCACGCCGTATACCCCAGGATCACCGGCAGCAGCACCACCAGCCCGACCAGGCTGAAGCCCAGTGAGGACGCCGGCGCGGCGGCCTGCCACAGGGTCAGGCTGGGCGGCAGCAGGTACGGCCACATGCCCAGCACCAGGCCGATGAAGCCCAGCACGAACAACGCCAGGGTCAGCAGGAACGGCGGCAGGTCGCGACGCGGATGGACCGCGCTACGCCACAGCGCCACCGCCACGGCGAGGGTCAGCAGCGGCACCGGCGACAGCCACCAGAAGTTGCCGTCGGCAAACCAGCGCTCCATCACCCGCGACTGCAGGAACGGCAGCCAGGTGCTGACCAGCCCCATGAACACAATCACTGCCACGATCAGTGGGCGGGTGAGCGTGCGCGCCACCGCCTGTTCGCGCCCCTCGGTCTTCAGGATCAGCCAGGTGCTGCCCAGCAGGGCATAACCGAACACCACCGCCACCCCGGTCAGCATCGAGAACGGACTGAACCAGCCGAACGCCCCACCCACATAGCGACCGTCGACCAGGTCCAGGCCCTGCACGAGTGCGCCCAGGATCACGCCCTGGGCAAACGCGGCCAGCAGCGAACCCAGCCCGAACGCCACGCTCCACAGCCGTCGCGAGCGGTGCGCCTTGAAGCGGAACTCAAACGCGACGCCACGGAACACCAGCGCCACCACCAGCAGCAGCACCGGCAGGTACAGCGCCGACAGCAGCGCCGCATAGGCTTTCGGGAACGCCGCCATCAGCCCGGCCCCGCCCAGCACCAGCCAGGTTTCGTTGCCGTCCCAGATCGGCGCGGCGGTGTTCATCATCACATCCAGCTGTTCCTCGCTTTCGGCCATCGGCGCAAGAATGCCGATGCCCAGCACGAAGCCGTCCAGCACCACGTACATCAGCACGCCAAAGCCGATCACCGCGAACCACGCCACCGGCAGCCAGGTTGTCATTTCCATCTCAGCGGCCCTCCAGCGGTTCATCGGTGCCCGACAGCGGACGCGCCGGGGTATGGCTGCCGTCCTCGATGGGCGGCTGATGGTCGTGCGGCTTCGGCCCGGTACGGATGATCTTGACCAGATACCAGATGCCCCAGCCGAACACGAAGGCGTAGCCGACGATGTAGATGCCCAGCGACAACGCGGTCATCCACGCGCTCTGCGGCCCGACCGCATCGGCGGTGCGCAGCACCCCGTACACCACCCAGGGCTGGCGACCCATCTCGGTAACGAACCAGCCCGACACCAGCGCGATGAAGCCGCTGGGCAGCATCCAGTTCCAGCCGCGCAGCAGCCACGGTGAGCTCAGCAGCTTGCCGCGCCACCACTGGAAGGCCGACACCCAGGCCAGCAACAGCATCAGCGTGCCCAGCCCGACCATGATGCGGAAGGCGAAGAACACCGGCAGCACCGGCGGCCGCTCACTGGCCGGGACCGAGGTCAGCGGATCAAACGTGCCGTCCAGCGAGTGGGTCAGGATCAGGCTGCCCAGGCGCGGAATGGCGATCTCGAAGTCGTTGCGCTCCTCTTTCTGGTTGGGTACGGCGAACACCACCAGCGGCACGCCCTCGCCCTCCCCTTCGGCATGCCAGTGCGCCTCCACCGCCGCGATCTTCATCGGCTGGTGCTTGAGGGTGTTCAGGCCGTGCATGTCGCCGACGAAGATCTGCACCGGCACGGTCAGCGCGGCAAACGCCACCGCTGCCAGCAGCATGGTGCGCCCGGCCTCCACATGGGTGCCGCGGCGCAGGTACCACGCGCCGATGCCGCCGATCACGAAACAGGTGGTGATGAACGAGCCCAGCGCCATGTGCGCCAGGCGGTACGGGAAGGACGGATTGAACACCACCTGCCACCAGTCCAGCGGGTGCACGATGCCGTCAATGAGCTCGAAGCCCGACGGGGTCTGCAGCCAGCTGTTGGAGGACAGGATCCAGAAGGTGGAGAACAGCGTGCCCAGCGCCACCATGCAGGTGGAGAAGAAATGCAGCTTCGGCGAGACCTTGCCCCAGCCGAACATCATGACGCCAAGGAAGCTGGCCTCCAGGAAGAACGCGGTGAGCACTTCATAGGTGAGCAGTGGGCCGATCACGCTGCCGGCCACTTCGCTGAGGCGCGGCCAGTTGGTGCCGAACTGGAAGGCCATGACGATGCCGCTGACCACGCCCATGCCGAACGACACCGCGAAGATCTTCTGCCAGAAGAAGTACAGCTCGCGCCAGACCGGCTTGCCGGTACGCAGCCATTGGCCTTCGACGAAGGCCAGCCAGCTGGCGGTGCCGATGGTGAAGGCGGGGAACAGCACATGGAAACTGATGACGAATCCGAACTGGATCCGCGACAACAACAACGCGTCCACGGGACGCCTCCGGCGGGGGTGGTGGGGAATCCAGACCAGTTTGGGTGGAGTTCCGTGAAAGGGACATGCGACCCGGTGACGCGCTGCAGCAGTTTGTCGCAGGGGGGTATCGTCCGGGGACGGCCCCCGAAGCCACGCAGGGCGTGGCTCTACGTCGGCGGGGCATTACCTGTGGCCCGCTTGTGAATTTCTGGCGGCTGATACGCTGGCGGGGTTTTTTCCTTCACGGTGCTGCCCGCAATGCCCAGAACGCTGCCCTTGTCCCTGCTGCTGCTCGCCGCCCTTGGCGGTACGGCCCACGCGGCACCGACGCCGATCACCATCGAACAGGCCATGGCCGACCCGGACTGGATCGGGCCGCCGGTGGAAAGCGCCTGGTGGTCGTGGAACAGCCAGCAGGTGGAATACACCCTCAAGCGCAACGGCAGCCCGGTGCGCGACACCTTCCGCCAGCCGGTCAGCGGCGGCGCGGCGGTGCAGGTGGCCGACGACCAGCGCGGCACTTTGGACGTGGACACCCCGGTGTATGACAGCAGCCGCCAGCGCAGCGCCTTCGTACGCAACGGCGACGTGTTCCTGCGCGACCTGCGCAGCGGCGCGCTGACCCAGCTCACCCGCAGCACCGAAAAGTCCAGCAACGTGGGCTTCGCCCGCGACGGCGGGGTGATCTGGCGCACCGGCCAGAACTGGTTCCACTGGACCGCCGCGGCTGGCGTGCAGCAGGTGGCCAGCCTCAAGGCCGAAAAGAACCCCGACGATGCACCCAAGGCCGACGTGCTGCGCGAGCAGCAGCTGCGCACCCTGGCCACGCTGCGCAATGACCGCGCCCAGCGCGACGCGCTGAAGGCGCAGGAAGCCAGCTGGCGCAAGGCTGACAGCACCCGCGCGCCGGGCCCGGTGTACCTGGGCGCGGACGTGGAGATCGTCGACAGCGCGCTGTCGCCGGACCTGCGCAGCTTGGTGGTGGTGACCAAGCCGAAGAGCTTCGACGAAGGCCGCGGCGGCAAGATGCCCAAGTACGTGACCGAATCGGGCTACGAGGAGTTCGAGGACACCCGCACCCGCGTCGGCCGCAACGACCCCGAGCCGAACAGCCTGTGGCTGGTCGACACCGTGGCCGGCACGGTCAAGCCGCTGTCGCTGGATGGCCTGCCGGGCATCGGCACCGACCCGCTGGCCGCGCTGCGCAAGGCCGCCGGCAAGGACGCGCTGAAGGGCAACCGCTCGCTGCAGGTGCTGGGCGGCCCCGGCGCGCCGGGCGTGCGCTGGAGCGCCGACGGCCAGCAGGCCGCGATCATGCTGCGTGCCAATGACAACAAGGACCGCTGGATCGCCAGCCTGAACCCGGCCGACGCCAAGCTGGTCAATCGGCACCGTCTGACTGACGCGGCCTGGATCAACTGGGGCTTCAACGACTTCGGCTGGTCCAGCGACAACAAGACGCTGTGGCTGCTGTCGGAAGAGTCCGGCTATTCGCACCTGTACACCCAGCAGGGCACGGCCAAGCCGCAGGCGCTGACCAGCGGCAAGTGGGAGACCTCGATGCCGGTGCCCAGCGCCGACGGCCGTGGCTTCTACGTGCTGTGCAACCAGCAGAGCCCGGGTGACTACGAGGTGTGCGCGGTGGACACCGCCAGCCGCCAGGTGCGCGAGCTGACCAGCCTCAACGGTGTGGAAGACTTCTCGCTGTCGCCGGACGGCAGCCAGCTGCTGGTCCGCTACTCCGGTGCCTACCTGCCGGCGCAGCTGGCGGTGGTGCCGACCGCCGGTGGCCAGGCCAAGGTGCTGACCGACACCCGCAGCGCCGGGTTCAAGGCGCGTGAGTGGATCCAGCCCAAGCTGGTGCAGGTGCCGTCGAAGCACGGTGCGGGCGTGGTCTGGGCCAAGTACTACGGCCCGGAGAAGCTGGAACCCGGCAGGAAGTACCCGATCGCCATGTTCGTGCACGGTGCCGGCTACCTGCAGAACGTGCACCAGCGCTACCCGGCCTACTTCCGCGAGCAGATGTTCCACAACCTGCTGGTGCAGAAGGGCTACGTGGTGCTGGACATGGACTACCGCGGCAGCGAGGGCTATGGCCGCGACTGGCGCACCGCCATCTACCGCAACATGGGCCACCCGGAGCTGGAGGATTACCAGGACGGGCTGGAATGGCTGGTGGCCAACCAGCAGGGCGACCGTGACCACGCCGGCATCTACGGCGGTTCGTACGGCGGCTTCATGACCTTCATGGCGCTGTTCCGTGCCCCGGGCACCTTCAAGGCCGGTGCCGCGCTGCGCCCGGTGGTGGACTGGCACCAATACAACCACGGCTACACGTCCAACATCCTCAACACCCCCGACATCGACCCGGAGGCGTACCGCAAGTCGTCGCCGATCGAGTACGCCGAGGGCCTGCAGGACAACCTGCTGATCGCCCACGGGATGATGGATGACAACGTGTTCTTCCAGGACTCGGTGAACCTGACCCAGAAGCTGATCGAGCTGCACAAGGACAACTGGAGCATTGCGCCCTACCCGCTGGAACGCCACGGCTACGTGCGTGCCGACTCCTGGCTGGACCAGTACAAGCGGATCCTGAAGCTGTTCGAGACCACGCTGAAATAATCACGGGCGTCCATTGCCTTATCCTGTCTGCGGCCGCCCTGTGCGGCCGCAGGCTTTTGGGCCTGCCCTTCCCCCGCTGACCCCAGGACACCGGATGTCGACTGTTCCGCCCCCGCTGCAGCCCAAGGTGGCCCCGCGCGCCACGCATACGCCCGATGGGGCTCCCAAGTTCCTTTCACCCCTGGCCAAGTCGATCCTGGTGGTGTGCATCATCTCGGCGGTCTGCTGGGCCGGTGGCGCGCTGGTGGCCCTGTTCCTGCATCAGTGGGACGACCTGCAGCGGTTCATCGCCGAAACTGACCTGTCCTGGATGCCGCCTTCGCTGCGCTGGTTCGGGCGGCACGCGGTGGTCATCAACCTGGCCATGCTGGCGGTCTGCGTGGCCGGCGCGGTCGCCTGCTGGGGCATGCTGCGCCGGTTGAACTGGGCGCTGCAGCTGTTCATCGTGCTGCTGGTGCTGACCGCGCTGCTGAACTTCTACGGCGCATGGGTGGTGGATGACATCTTCCGCCAGCTGGTACTGCACCTGCCGGCGGCGGTGGACGACATGGACCAGGGCGAGCTGCGTCGTGAACTGCAGGTGCAGCGTTTCCTGTACACCGGCATGGCACTGGCGACCGCACTGGCGTTCGCGGTGCTGCACGGCTGGCTGCTGGTGCGGCTGGGCCGGCCGGATGTGAAGCGCTGGTTCGGCAAGGCGTGACGCAGCCGGGCAGAGCCCGGCTCAACTAGAATGTCGGCATGAACGAATTCGAGCGCGTCCGTCAGTACCTCACCGACCTGCAGGACCGTATCTGCGCGGCCATCGAGGCCGCCGACGGCCAGGCCCGGTTCGCCGAAGACCTGTGGCAGCGTGCCGAGGGCGGCGGGGGCCGGACCCGGATCCTGCGCGATGGCGCGGTGTTCGAGCAGGCCGGGATCGGCTTCTCCGACGTCTGCGGCACCCGCCTGCCGCCCTCGGCCTCGGCCAACCGGCCGGAACTGGCCGGCGCGTCGTGGCGCGCCACCGGGGTGTCGCTGGTGTTCCACCCGCGCAATCCGTACCTGCCCACCACCCACGCCAACGTGCGCTACTTCCGCGCCGAGCGCGATGGCGTGGAAGTGGCCTCGTGGTTCGGTGGCGGCTTCGACCTGACCCCGTTCTACCCCTTCGACGAAGATGTGCAGCACTGGCACCAGACTGCCGCCGACCTGTGCGCGCCGTTCGGCCCGGAGCGCTACCCGGCGCACAAGCGCTGGTGCGACGAGTACTTCTTCCTGCGCCACCGCAATGAAACCCGCGGCGTGGGCGGGCTGTTCTTCGACGACCTGCACGGCGACTTCGAACGCGACTTCGCTTACCTGCGCGCGGTGGGCGACGGCTTCCTGGACGCCTACCTGCCCATCGTGGAGCGGCGCAAGGACACCGCCTTCGGCGAGCGCGAGCGCGAGTTCCAGCTGTACCGCCGCGGCCGCTACGTGGAATTCAACCTGGTCTACGACCGCGGCACCCTGTTCGGGCTGCAGAGCGGCGGCCGCAGCGAGAGCATCCTGATGAGCCTGCCCCCGCGCGTGCGCTGGGAGTATGGCTTCACCCCGGAACCGGGCAGCGCCGAAGCGGCGCTGGCCGATTATCTGGTGCCGCGGGAGTGGCTCACGCCGGCTAGTTGAGCGTTGGCAGGAAGAGCTGACGCAGCTTGGCGTCGATTTTCAGCTGCTTCAGTTGCAGTTTTTGCGCCTTTCGCCGTTCAGCCGGTGACATGTCCTGCAGGCGTTGCTGGGTCTGCTGCTGTTCCAGCGCGCGCAGCTCGGATTCATGGTCCGATGCCTGTTTGGCCATCTGCTCTACGAGCAGCTGGATCTTTTTCTCCAGATGGACGATCTGCTGTTCCAGCCAAGGCGCGGTACGTTCGGCACCGTCGTCGAAAAGCGCGCCTGCGACGTCGTGCATCGACGGTGCGCTGGCCCGCTGCTGGCGGCCCTGCTCTGCCTGCAACGCCTCCAGACCCGCACGCGCGGCGTCCAGTTTCAACGTTGTCTTTTTCTGACGCTCCTCGAGTGCGCGTTGCAGGTCGGCGCGCACCGTATCCAACAACTCTCCACGGGGACTGTGCAGCTGATGATGCAGGTCGCGCGGGCTCAGGGTGGCGGTTGTCCGTCCTACGGGAGCCGGGACAATCGCCGGGCGGCGGTTGTTTACCTGCTCAACCGGCAGTGGCGGACGCGGATCATTGACGGTGGCCTCGTCGTAGGTGGGAAGACGGTCCCCGCCGGAGGCCGCGTTAGCAGGCGCAGCACGACCATTGAGCGTGGTGTGAAGCGCTTGGGCATTGGGTTGTCTGGGGGTTACAAACATGAGCACATCCAGATCGGCGCGGCTCCCGGAGCGGGTACCGCAGATCTGAACATTGCAGTGACTCAGATCCACTGGCGCTTGCAGATTTCAATCACGCTTTCGCTGCATCTCCCGCGGACTTCGGCACGATGGTGATGTGCCCGTTGGTCTCCAGCAGGGCCAACGCGACATCTTCGATTCGCAAGCAGCCCTGTTGGCGCATGGCCGCCTCCACATCCGCCTGGGTAACCAGCTCGCGCTTCAGCACCGACCGCAACAACTGACCGTCACGGGCGATCAGTACCGGTTCGCCTTCCACCAGTTTCTCGATGCGCCTGCTGCGCGTGGTCAGCCAGCCGACGGCGTAGTTGATCAGGATCAGCGTGGCCGCCAGCAGCAGGCCGCCGCCGAGCGAGGTGTCCTGGCCCAGCAGGGCGTTCTGCACCGCGTTGCCGAGCAGCACGATCAGCAGCACGTCGAAGGGGGTGATCTGGCCCAGCGCGCGTTTTCCGGACAGGCGCACCATGCCCAGCACCACCACGTACACCACCACCGCGCGCAGGATGAATTCCCACCACGGCATGGCCAGGTTGAACAGGTCGGTCATGGGGCCCTCCGCCAGGATTCGCGTGGCGGGAGGATGAGGGGGAGCGGGGTGACGGGGGGATGACGGCGGAAATCACCGTAGGTACCACGCCCTGCGTGGTACTCGATGTGCGCCAGAACCCCAAAATAAAAAGCCCCGCCGACCAGGGGGAGGTCAGCGGGGCCGGGGAACGGGCGCTTGGGGAGGAGCCCCCGTTCCGAGATCTGCTCCAGGGGATGGGAGAGATCCACAACAGGCGTTGCGCCTGTCGAGGTCTATAAAAGCACCTCGAACATTGATAGTTCGTGAAGGAAGCCCATTAATTCTTGGGAAAATTCAGAAAGATTCATCATCGAGTCAGATTCTGGCCTTCCACTGAACCAATTCAGCCATTTTCACGTCAAATGCGTCTCAGTGCGCCTCGTCCCAGTTATCGCCGACCCCGGCGTCGACCACCAGAGGCACCCGCAACTGGGCCGCAGACGACATCAGTTCCACCACCTGCGAACGCAAGGTTTCCAGAAACTCGCTTTCGGTTTCGAATACCAGTTCGTCGTGCACCTGCAGAATCATCCGCGCACGGCCGCCCTGCCCGGCCAGCCAGTCGTCCACCTTCACCATGGCCCGCTTGATGATGTCTGCGGCGGTGCCCTGCATCGGCGCATTGATGGCGGCGCGCTCGGCCCCGGCCCTCAGGCCCTGGTTGCGGGCGTGAATGTCGTTCAGATACAGCCGGCGACCTTCCAGAGTTTCCACATAGCCGTGGTCGCGGGCCTGCTGGCGCATGCGTTCCATGAAGTCGCGCACGCCCGGATAGCGGCTGAAGTACAGCGCCACATAATCCTGGGCCTGGCCGCGGTCGATGCCGAGGTTCTTCGCCAGGCCGAACGCGCTCATGCCGTACATCAGGCCGAAGTTGATCGCCTTGGCGGCGCGACGCTCGTTCGGCGTGACCTCGTCCAGCGAGCGGCTGAACACCTCGGCCGCAGTGGCCCGGTGTACGTCCACGCCCTGCTCGAAGGCCCGCACCAAGCCCGGGTCTTCGGACAGGTGGGCCATGATCCGCAGCTCGATCTGCGAGTAGTCGCAGGCCAGCAGCTTGTGCCCCGGCGGAGCCACGAACGCGCGGCGGATGCGGCGGCCGTCGTCGGTGCGGATCGGAATGTTCTGCAGGTTCGGGTCGGACGAGGACAGCCGGCCGGTGGCCGCGCCCGCCTGGTGGTAGCTGGTGTGAACCCGGCCGGTGACCGGATTGACCATCTCCGGCAGCTTGTCGGTATAGGTGCTGCGCAGCTTGGCCAGGCCCCGGTATTCCAGGATCACCCGTGGCAGCTCGTGCTGGTCGGCAATCGCCTCCAGTGCTTCTTCATTGGTGCTGGGCTGGCCCTTGGGGGTCTTCACCAGCGCCGGCAGCTTGAGCTCGTCGAACAGCACCGCCTGCAGCTGCTTGGGCGAGTCCAGGCTGAAGGTGTGCCCGGCCAGCTCGGTGGCCTTCTGCTGGGCCGCCAACATGCGCGCGCCCAGGTCCTGGCTCTGGCGGCGCAGCTCGGCCGCGTCGATGTACACGCCGTTGGCCTCGATCCGGGCCAGCACCGGCACCAGCGGCATCTCGATGTTGCGGTACACGTTGTCCAGCGCCGGCACCGCCAGCAGCTGCGGGCCCAGCACGCGGTGCAGGCGCAGGGTGATGTCGGCGTCTTCGGCGGCGTAGCGGGCGGCTTCGTCCAGCCCGACCTGCGAGAACGGAATCTGCTTGGCTCCCTTGCCGGCCACGTCCTCGAACTTGATCGTGTTGTAGCCCAGGTAGCGCATCGCCAGCGAGTCCATGTCGTGGCGGGTGGCGGTGGAGTTGAGCACGAAGCTCTCCAGCATGGTGTCGTCGTGGTACCCCTGAACGTTCACGCCGTGCCGGCGCAGTACATGCAGGTCGTACTTGCCGTGCTGGCCGAGCTTCTTCTTCGCCGGGTTCTCCAGCACCGGGCGCAGTGCGTCCAGCACCTGCTGCATCGGCAGCTGGGCCGGCGCGCCGGGGTAGTTGTGGCCGACCGGAATGTAGGCCGCCCTGCCCGGCTCGACCGCCACGCTGATGCCGACCAGGTTGGCCTGCATGGCGTCCAGGGCGTCGGTTTCGGTGTCGAAGGCGATCAGCTCGGCGGCGTCCAGCCGGGCCACCCAGGCCTGCAGCTGTTCGGCGGTCAGCACCGTCTCGTACTCGCCCGGCGCGGACAGTGACGGGTCCAGTGCGGCCGGGGCGCTGTCATCACTGCTGCGGGCAAAGCCGGCGGCGGTACCGCGCAGGCTGACCGGGGCGTCGCTGGCGGCGGCCGGAGCCGGCGCGGCTCCACCCAGCTCCTTCAGCGCCTGGGTGAAGCCGTAGCGCAGGTACAGCTCGCTCAGCACCGGCACGTCCGGGTCGCGCAGGCCCAGCTGCTGCGGGCCGGCGTCCAGCTCAACGTTGGTGCGGATGGTGACCAGCTCGCGGTTGAGCGGCAGGCGCTCCAGCGCCGCGCGCAGGTTCTCGCCGATCTTGCCCTTCATGGTCGGCGCGGCGGCCATCACCCCGTCCAGGGTCTGGTACTCGGCCAGCCACTTGGCGGCGGTCTTGGGTCCGCACTTTTCGACCCCGGGCACGTTGTCCACGGTATCGCCCATCAGTGCCAGCAGGTCGATGATCTGGTCGGCGCGCACGCCGAACTTGTCCATCACCGCCGCATCCGAGTCCATGCGGCTGCCGGTCATGGTGTTGACCAGTTCAATACCCGGGCGGACCAGCTGGGCGAAGTCCTTGTCACCGGTGGAGATGGTCACCTGCAGGCCCTGCTGCTGACCCTGCAGAGCCAGGGTGCCGATCACATCGTCGGCTTCCACCCCAGGCACACGCAGGATGGTCAGGCCCAGCGCCTCGACGATGCGGCACATCGGCTCCACCTGCGGGCGCAGGTCGTCGGGCATGGGCGGGCGGTTGGCCTTGTAGTCGGCATACAGCTCATCGCGGAAGGTCTTGCCGGGCGCGTCGACCACGAATGCCACGTATTCAGGGCGTTCCTTCAGGGTGGCACGCAGCATGTTGACCACGCCGAACAGCGCGCCGGTCGGCTCACCGGCGGCGTTGGACAGCGGCGGGAGCGCGTGGAACGCGCGGTACAGGTAACTGGACCCGTCAATCAGGACTAATCTGCTCATGCGACGATTCTACGCACCCGGCCATGTACATTCGCGGCACCGGCGTCACAAGGCATGGGGCATAATCAGGGTTCCCCGCCTCTGGAGCCTGTGCCAATGAAGATCCTGCTGCTGGCCGCCGTGCTTGCACTGGCTGGATGTGCCTCCACCGGCGGTGGCGGAATGCCCCCGGTCGATGTCAGTGGCGCGGACGTCTCCAAGCGCTCACTCGACAATGGCGACACCATCGAGGAATACCGGGTCAGCGGGCAGCTGCGCATGGTGAAGGTCACCCCTGCGCGTGGCGCACCGTATTACATGTACGACGGCAACGGCGACGGCAAGCTGGACAGCAACCGCGACGGCGTCTCGCCGGTGTATTGGAAGCTGTACAGCTGGTAAGGGCGGTTCGCAGTACGCAATGAATACCCCAGAACGACGCAAGACGCTCGACCCGGCCCTTCTGCGCGAAGGGCTCACCCCGGAACAGTCGAAGTCGGTGGAAACGCTGGAGCATTTCGGCTGGTCGCTACGTTTCGTGCGCCGGCCGCTGTTCCGCGACCCGATTCCGGTGCTGTATGACAACACCGGCAGCAAGTACGTGGTGTTGAACGCCGACGGCACGCTGGACGAGTCGCAGACGCTCAAGATTCGTCCGTGATGCGGACTACCTGATCACCAACACCGGAATGGTGCTGCGCGCCAGCACCTCGGCGGTCTGGCTGCCCAGCAACACCCGGGTCACGCCACGACGGCCATGCGAGGTCATCACGATCAGGTCGCTGCTGCGCTCGGTGGCGGTATCAATGATCCCGTCGGCGGCATAGCGGTCCAGCACGTGCACGGTGTTGGCAGCAATGCCCTGGGCATCCGCAGCGGCCTTGGCCGGGGTCAGGATCTCCTGCGCGCTGGTCTCCCGGTCAGCCTTGTACTCCGGGCTGTTCATGTAGCCCACGCTCCAGCCCATGGCGTCATACATGCCAACCGCCCACGGCTCTGACACGGTCACGATATCCACTTCCGCGCCGAGGTCCTTGGCCAGCTCCAGGCCCTTGTCCAGGCCCTTGGCCGCCAGTTCCGAACCGTCGGTGGCAATGAGAATGCGCTTGTACATGGCGGGCTCCGTGCAATGGTGTGGGGACTACCATTGCACACCCGGCGTGCACGGACCGCCTTGAGCCGGATCAATTGGCCGGCCCGGGTCCTCAACGCCGGTGCAGGCCGCGCCGGTTCGTGACCGCCATCACAACCAGGCCGGTGGTCACCAGGGTCGCCCAGAACGACCAGCCCAGTGCCACCGGGGTGGCCGGTACGCAGCGCAGCCGCACCAGGTCCAGGCTGCCGCCGCTGCCCAGGCAGCTGGCCGCGTGTTCGAACAGGGCCAGTACCGGTGCTGCCCAGCCGGCCGACAGCGTCAGCGCGACCAGCACAGCCAGCAGATACGGAATTCCCTTGTTCATATGCACGCTCCCAGCGGACAGCGTCCGACTCTGGGCGTGCGGTCGGGGCGGTTCAAGCGGGATGCGACGAAGCGGGGGAAACGCGGGATGGGGGCGGGAATGGGGGGATGGGGGTGCCCCCGCCGGGCACGCGCCCGGCGAACAGCGCGATCATCCTGCGCACGTAACAGTTCCGTAGACACCACGCCCTGCGTGGTGCCCGCGCGCAGCGCGGCACAAGGGTCCGAAACCGGCGTGCATCAGACCTCCGGGCATCGTCCAGCGATTAGAGGCAAACGAAATCGCGTATCAGGCATGGGTTACGCCGGAACGGAGACTTCGTTCCGGCGTCATGAACGTCGGACGGATGGCTTCGGCAGGGTCTAAACGTTGGTGCTGTGGCCGGTGACGGCATTGAAATGGCGTTGGACGGTTGTTCCGCGCCTTGCGCGGGTACCACGCAGGGCGTGGTACCTACGGAATTGTTACGTGCGCAGGACGATTTCCGCCGCTATTGCACCCACACTCGCCAGCCCGTGTCGGCCTTTTCCCACTCAAACTCCACCGGCAGGAATTTTTCGATGAGTCGGGCATTGGATACCAGGTGTTCGCTCAACACATGCGTGGTGAACGAACCACCCCCGGCCAGCGCCATGGGCAACAACAGCTGATCGCTCAAGTGCTCGCCCACGCAGGCACCGCCGTCCAGGTACTGCTGCACCTCATCGGCCAGACGTGCACCGACCTGCTCGGCACTGATGCCGCGCTCGCCATGGCCGGTGAACACTTCCACCTGGGTGCCATGACGCACGCGCACCTGGGCCACATTGCCCGGGCCGATGGCCGGGCGCAGCGACTGCACATGGCGCGGATGCGCGTCCACGCACAGGCGGTCGGCCAGCACCTGCAGCTCACGCAGGCCGATGCTGCCGGACAGGCCCGACATCAGCACGCCGGCTTCCACGCTCAACGGCACGCCACGGGTTTCCAGCGCGCACGGCTGCAGCGCGGCGCAGGGGTTTACCTGCACCTCGAAACGGCCACCCCCGGCCGGGTAGAACCCGTGTTGGTGCAGCGCGAACGTGGTCTGCACGCCCATCTGCGCCAGTGCCGGCAGATAGCTTTCAGCAATGAAGTCCGCGCTCGGGGCCAGCGGGTTGTGGGTGCCGCCTTCCAGCTGCAGGGTGGACGGCTCCGCCGCCTGCCACAGCGCCGGCAGCACGGTCTGCAGCACCAGCGTGGCCGAACCGGCACTGCCGGTGGCGAAGTGGTACTCGCCGCCACGTACCGCGCCGGGCTCGAAGCGCAGTTCAGTCGCGCCCAGCGCGGCACCCTGCACCCGTGCCTGGCCGACGCTGGCTGCCGCATTCACTGCGGTCAGGTGCTGGCGCATCAGGCCCGGGCGGCGACGCTTGCCGCGGATGTGGCTCATGCTGAAGCCAATGCCGGTGCACAGGCTCAACGTCAATGCCGAGCGCAGCAGCTGGCCGCCGCCCTCGGTGCCGTCCAGTTCAATCATCTCCATGTCGTTGTTCCTCCTGCCTGTTGCCATGCGCGGCGCAGTGTACGCCGCGCACGTGTTGCTTCATCCCTTCACACAGACCACCTGACGCAGCGTGTGCACGATTTCCACCAGGTCACGCTGGGCTTCCATCACCGCTTCGATCGGCTTGTAGGCCGCCGGCGACTCGTCCACCACCTCCGCGTCCTTGCGGCATTCCACGTGCGCGGTGGCCTTGGCGTGCTCGTCGACCGTGATCAACTTGCGCGCCTGGGTACGGCTCATCACGCGCCCTGCGCCGTGGCTGCAGCTGTTGAAGCTGTCGGCATTGCCCAAGCCACGCACGATGAAGCTCTTGGCCCCCATGCTGCCCGGAATGATGCCCAGCTCGCCCTTGCGTGCGCTCACCGCGCCCTTTCGGGTCACGAACACGTCCTTGCCGAAGTGGTGCTCGCGGCTGACGTAGTTGTGGTGGCAGTTCACCGCCTCGGCTGCGGCCTCGAACGGCTTGCTGATCACCTTGCGGGCAGCCTCGACCACGTGGCGCATCATGATCTCGCGGTTCATACGGGCGTAACGCTGTGCCCAGTCCACCGCAAACACGTAGTCGCCATAGTGCTCACTGCCTTCCGGCAGGTAGGCCAGATCCTGGTCCGGCAGGTTGATCATCCAGCGACGCATGTCCTGCTTGGCCAGCTCGATGAAGTGGGTGCCGATGGCGTTACCCACCCCGCGCGAACCGGAGTGCAGCATGAACCACACGCGGTCGTCCTGGTCCAGGCACACTTCCACGAAGTGGTTGCCGGTACCCAGGGTGCCCAGGTGCTTGAGGTTGTTGGTGTTCTTCAGGCGCGGGTGGCGCTGGCAGATCAGCTCGAAGTCGGCCACCAGCTGCGACCAGCCCTCAATCGCAAGCTCCGGCGGGGCATTCCATGCGCCCTTGTCACGCGGCCCCACGGTACGGCCGTGCGGCACCGCGCGCTCGATCGCGCTGCGCAGCTCGGCCAGGTTGTCCGGCAGGTCGCTGGCAACCAGGGTGGTGCGCGCGGCAATCATGCCGCAGCCGATATCCACGCCCACCGCCGCCGGCACGATCGCGCCGATGGTCGGCACCACCGAGCCCACCGTGGCCCCCTTGCCCAGGTGCACGTCCGGCATCACCGCGATCCAGCGGTGGATGAAGGGCAGCTTGGCGATGTTCTGCAGCTGCTCGCGCGCGGCATCTTCCAGCGGCACGCCGCGGGTCCAGAGCTTGATCGGCGCAGCGCCCGGCTGCTGGATGACGTCGTAGTTGTTGGTGTGGGTGTTGCACATGGCGTGTTTCCTTCTGCCGTGACTCAAATGCGGAGGCGCAGTGGCGTTGCGATGTGATCTGGGCCGAGCCCGGCTGGCCCCATTGCCAGCCGGGCGGTCCCGCGGCGACGTCCTGTCGCCTGCAACGCGGTGCGTCCTGTCTTGCTGGGTATAGAGCAATGCGCGTGCCAACGTTCGCGAAATATTTTATCTCTTTGTTTTTAATATCTTTTCTCGCACATGGAAGCGCAACGTGCGACCGGGAGGATCAATTTTGTATATCCTTGCAGCGCCTGATTTATACGGACATATACATGGACAAGCGGCAGGTGGTGTTCGGCATGCTCGGCACCCAGCTCGATACCGGCTCGGGGCCCAAGCGCTGGGAAAAGTGGCGCCCGACCGTCGCCTTGGGCATGCACGATGACTTCGTTCCCGACCGGGTGGAGCTGCTGCTGGACGAGCGCCGCTTCGGCAAGCTGGCCACGCAGGTGTGCGAGGACCTGGTGCAGATGGCACCGGACCTCCAGGTGTCCCGGCATGACGTGTACATGGCGGACCCCTGGGAGTTCGAGGGGGTCTATGCCTGCCTGCATGATTTCCTGGCCGCGTACCCGTTCGCGCCAGACGAGGAGGATTACTACATCCACATCACCACCGGCACGCATGTGAGCCAGATCTGCTGGTTCCTGCTGACCGAAAGCCGCCACTTCCCGGGCCGCCTGCTGCAGACCTCGCCGCCGCGCAAGCAGGACAGCGATCAGGCCGGCACCTATGCACTGATCGACCTGGACCTTTCGCGCTACGACCGCATCGCACAGCGCTTCGCGCAGCAGCAGCTGCAGGATCGCGACCTGCTCAAGAGCGGCATTGCCACCCGCAACGCCGCGTTCAACCGCATGATCGAGCAGATCGAGATCGTCGCCACGCGTTCGCGCGCGCCGATGCTGCTGACGGGCCCCACCGGCGCCGGCAAGAGCCATCTGGCCCGGCGCGTGTTCGACCTGAAGAAGCTCAAGCACCAGCTGCCGGGTCGCTTCGTGGAAGTGAACTGCGCCACGTTGCGCGGCGACGGTGCGATGAGCACGCTGTTCGGCCACACCAAAGGCGCGTACACCGGGGCCGCCAGCGATCGTGCCGGCCTGCTGCGCTCGGCCCACCAGGGACTGCTGTTCCTGGACGAGATTGGCGAGCTGGGCCTGGACGAACAGGCGATGCTGCTGCGGGCACTGGAGGACAAGCGCTTTCTGCCGGTGGGCAGTGACCGCGAGGTAGAGAGCGACTTCCAGCTGATTGCCGGCACCAACCGAGACCTGCAGGAAGCGGTGCGTGCCGGGCGGTTCCGCGAGGACCTGCTGGCGCGCTTGAACCTGTGGACCTACCAGCTGCCGGGACTGGCGCAGCGGCGTGAGGATATCGAGCCGAACCTGGCGTTCGAGCTGGAGCGCTTCTCGCGTGAACAGCACCAGCAGGTGCGGTTCAATGCGGAGGCGCGGGCACGTTACCTCTCGTTTGCCACCGGCGCGGACGCCGCATGGGCCGGGAATTTCCGTGACCTGGGAGCCTCGGTGATGCGGCTGGCGACGCTGGCCAGTGCCGGACGTATCCAGACTGAAGGGGTGGAGGAAGAGATCGGGCGGCTGCGGCAACAGTGGGCCGGCGGGGTTGCGCCCTCGCCGCTGGATGCGTTGTTGGGCGAGGGAGTGCAGGAGCTGGACCGGTTTGACCGGGTGCAGCTAGAAGAAGTGGTGCGGGTATGTGCGCAGGCGAAGTCGTTGTCGGCCGCCGGGCGCGAGCTGTTTGCGGTGTCACGGACCCAACGGGCCAGTACCAATGATGCGGACCGGCTGCGGAAATATCTGGCGCGGTTCGGTTTGGATTGGGAGCAGGTGCGGGGCGCGCGCGATTGAGGGCGCGTGCAGACGGGCATGGCGCGTCTCTACGCGCGCGATGCTGGACCGACCCTGGCCGGCCGCACTTCACGTTCAAGTGACGTGGGCGTTCCTGGCGAGATGCGTTCCGTGCAGCCCTGCGCGGTCAGAATGATGCGATGACCCTGGTACTCGATATCCATCGGCGTGCCTTCGCTGAATCCAACATCGCGCAGCCATGTGCCACGCAGGATCAGGCATGAGGCGGCGCGCTTCTTCCTTCCGGCCTTTGGCTTGCGCTTCTTTCGCTTCGACATGGCAGCCCCTTGGTTAAAGGGGCAAAGCCTGCCGCGCTCAACGTGGGAAACACATAGGCCAAAACGACAGCCACAGCATCGATCTTCGATTGTGTGACCGGTGCACGGTCAGCGCGCGGACAAAGCGTGCCGCGCGCGACAACTCAGGCCGTACGCACCACACGTGCACCCTGGCACAGCGGGTAGGTCGCGACCAGTTCGGCGATACGCTCGTTCAGCACGTCGAAGCTGCTGCCATACAGGTACAGCGCCGTCTCGGTCGGGCCCTGCCACCAGCTGCACACTTCACCGACGCCTTCGATGCTGGCCACGATCTTCTCGAACAACTCGTTGGAGTCGTACTGTTCGTACACCTCGTCCGGTAGATCGGTGCCGTTGAGGTAGAGGCCCAGGCCTTCGGTGACGCCGAATGCTTCGTCGGGTGCGCCCGCACGCTGCGCCACCGAGCCCTTCGGGGCACCCAGCTGGTCCATCAGCGCCAGGATCTTGGGCAGGTCGTCGGCGCTGTTCAGGGCGACTTCGATGTCACCGTATTCCACTTCGCCGTCCTCGGTAAGTGCGGTGCCGCCGCCGGTGATCTCACCCAGCGATGCTCCTTCCAGCAGGCCCTCAAGCGGGTCCTCGAACAGCACGTGGCGGTGTTCGGGCTGCAGGCGGGCGTTGAGTTTGAGGGTGATGATGAGCGGGGTGTCGGTCACGGGGGCCGTCCGGTGGTGGTCGGCGGTCATTGTACGTGGGTGACGTTTGGGGATCAGCAGCATCCCGGTTGCCCGTCGCGAGATACCGAATTTCTGCGCCGGGCGGGTCAGCGCAGGTGAGGCGTCACCTTGCGCTTCAACAGCTCCACCAGCACCGGGTCCATGAAGTCATAGTCATCCGGGATGTCCAGGCAGATGACGCGCTTGCCGTTCAACCACTGCCGATGCCGGCTGGACAGCCGGTTGCGGTGGGCGCGCTCCATCACGAAGATCAGGTCCGCCCACTGCAGCAGCTCGGGGCTGACCGGCACGTCGGCGTCGGCCAGCAGGCCGGCCGAGGCGGTTTCAATGCCCGGCCAGTCGGCGAACACCTGCTCAGCGGTGGGGCTGCGCAGGCGGTTCTGGCTGCAGAGGAAGAGGACGTTGCGGGTCACAGCACCGTCAGGTTGGCGTAGGCCATCACCAGCCACTTGCTGCCGGCCTCGGCGAACTCCACCTGCACGCGCGCGTGCGCGCCGCTGCCTTCGTAGTCGGTGACCATGCCTTCGCCGAATCGGGCATGGGTGACCATGGCCCCCAGCTTCAACGGCGGTACTTCGATCGCGGCGTGGCCCATCACCCGGTTGGCCCCAAGCGAGGCCGGACGGGCCACCTGCACCTTCGGCCGCACCTCGTTGAGCAGCTCGCGCGGGATCTCACGCAGGAAGCGCGAGGGCACGTTGTAGTTGTCCTGGCCGTGAATGCGGCGCGACTCGGCGTAGCTGAGCACCAGCTTCTGACGCGCGCGGGTGATGCCCACATAGGCCAGTCGGCGCTCTTCTTCCAGCCGACCGCTTTCCTCCAGCGACCGGGCGCTGGGGAACAGGCCGTCCTCCATGCCGGCCAGGAACACCAGCGGGAACTCCAGGCCTTTGGCCGAGTGCAGAGTCATCAGCTGCACGCCCTCCTCGCCCGCCTGGGCCTGGCCTTCGCCCGCCTCCAGCGATGCGTAGGACAGGAACGCGACCAGCTCGCTCATGGTTTCGCCGGTTTCTTCGATGTCATCTTCGCGGCGGGTGAAGCGCGAGGCGACCGAGATCAGTTCGTCCAGGTTGTCCGAACGCGATTCGGAGTCGAGCGTATTGCGGCTTTCCTTGGCCCAGTGATCACGCAGGCCCGAACGCAGCAGCACATGGTCGATGCGCTCGGCCAGGGTCATCTCACCGGCTTCGTGCTGCAGCTGGTTGACCAGGGTGAGGAAGCCGGCGAGCGCGTTGCGGGCGCGCGCGGCCAGCTCGTTGCCCTGCGCAGTGAGCATGGTGGCTTCCCACAGCGAGATGGCGTGGCTGCGGGCCAGCCGGCGCACTTCGTCCAGGGTACGGTCGCCAATGCCGCGTGTCGGCGTGTTCACCGCGCGCTCGAAGGCCGCATCGTCGTCGCGATTGGTCATCAAGCGCAGGTAAGCCAGCGCGTCCTTGATTTCGGCGCGCTCGAAGAAGCGCATGCCGCCGTACACGCGGTACGGCACCTGCTCGGAAATCAGCGCTTCTTCAAACGCGCGCGACTGTGCGTTGCTGCGGTAGAGCACGGCGGCGTCGGCATAGCTGCCGCCGTCGCGCACCCACTGCCGGGCGCGCTCGACCACATAGCGCGCTTCGTCCATTTCGTTGTACGCCGCATACAGGTCGATCGGCTCGCCGTCGCCGCTGTCGGTCCACAGTTCCTTGCCGATGCGGTCGGGATTGTGCGCGATCACCGCATTGGCCGCGCCGAGGATGTTGGCGGTGGAGCGGTAGTTCTGCTCCAGGCGCACGGTCTGCGCGCCGGGGAAGTCCTTCAGGAAGCGCTGGACGTTTTCCACCTTGGCACCGCGCCAGCCATAGATGGCCTGGTCGTCGTCGCCGACCACGAAGACGTGGCCGCTGTCGCCGGCCAGCACGCGCACGAAGGCGTACTGGATGGCGTTGGTGTCCTGGAACTCGTCCACCAAAATCTCGCGGAAGCGCGAGCGGTAGTGCGCCAGCAATGCCGGGTTGTCGCGCAACAGCTCATGCGCGCGCAGCAGCAGCTCGGCGAAATCCACCAGCCCGGCGCGGTCGCAGCGCTCCTGGTAGGCCGCATAGGCCTGGCGCATGGTCTCCAGCCAGTGGTCACTAGGCTCGGGCTGGATGTGCTGCGGGCGGCGGCCTTCGTCTTTCTGCTCGTTGATCCACCAGGCAATCTGCTTGGGCGGGTACTTGCCGTCGTCGATTTCCAGCTGCTGCACCACGCGCTTGACCAGCCGCAGCTGATCGTCCGAATCCAAGACCTGGAAGCTGTCGGGCAGCTTGGCTTCGGCGAAGTGCAGGCGCAGCAGGCGGTGGGCCAGCCCGTGGAAGGTGCCGATCCACATGCCGCGGCTGCCGTGCGGCAGCTGCGCGTCGATGCGGTGGCGCATTTCGCCGGCGGCCTTGTTGGTGAAGGTGACCGCGAAAATGCCATGGGTGGGCACGCCGAAGACTTCATGCAGCCAGGCGATGCGGTGGGTCAGTACGCGGGTCTTGCCGGAACCGGCACCGGCCAACACCAGATGGTGGCCGGGCGGGGCGGACACGGCCTCGCGCTGGGCGGGGTTGAGCCCGTCGAGCAGGTGGGAGACATCCATGCCGCCATTTTACCCCGGGCGGTGGCGCACCGGGGCAGCGCATGCAACGGGTTCAGGCAATCGCGGCACGCGCGGCCTGTTGGGCCTGCACCCGCAGTTCGGGAATGGCCAGGCTTTCCCACAGGGTGCCGATGCGCAGGCTGCCGACCACGCACACGCCCGGTTGTGGCGCGCCCTGGGCATCGTGGAGCTGCCCGCTGTCAGGATCGGCATCCAGCCCCAGCCCATGCGGGCCCGGGCGCGCATAGCCTTCGGCCAGCAGCTGCTGCAGCAGCGGGTTGCGCAGGCCAAGCGCGAGGGTTTCCACGCCGGTGGCGTTGATCAGCGCGCCGACGTTGAACGGCGGCGTGCCGCGCCCGTGCACCTGCAGATTGGCGTCCTGGACCAGCACGGCATCCAGCCGCGCGCGATGGCGCTGCAGCTGGCCGCTGCGCTCGACCTCCATCAACTGGTCGTGTACGGACTCGGCGATCCGATGCCGGTGTACATCCCAGTAGCGCACCACGTGGCGCAGGAAGCGGCGCTGGTCGGCCTCATCCAGGCTGCGCCACAGCGCCTGCCCCAGCGGACGGATGCGGTCCATCACGGCCTGCCACGGCAGGCCCTGCGCCTGTGCGGCGCGCACGTGTTCGCGCAGCTGGCGCATGCGTGCGCGCAGCGGCAGCTGCAGCAGGGGCTGCGGGTCGAAGTCGGCACTGCCGCCGTGCGCATGCGGCAAGGGCAGCAGCGCATGACGCGACAGCACATGAATGCGGCCGCGATGGCCCGCCGCCAGAAGCGACACCACGCAGTCGGCCATGCTCAGGCCGGTGCCGATGATGGCCAGGTCCTGGTCGCCGGCGAGCATGCGCACACCGTCATAATCCCAGGCGTCCACCACCTTGCCGGGCGGCAAGGCGTTGCCTTCGGGCAACGGCAGCGGGCGCATGCTGTTGCCGCAGGCCAGTACCACCTGTGTGGCCTGCCAGTTCCCGCCTTCCGCCTGTTGCAACAGGTGGCCGCCGGACTGCGGCTGCAGCGAAACAACAGCATCGTGGACGACCTGCAGGCTGCCGGCGCTGGCGGCTTCAGCTTCGGTCAGCCGCTGCTGCAGGTAATCGGCGTAATCCAGGCGTGGCACGTACTGCTCGGCCAGCGTGGCGTCGGGTGCTTCACGATGCGCGAGAAGATGATCGAGGAAATCCGTAGGCTGCTCGGGAAACCCGCTCATCTTGCCGGCAGGCACGTTGAGCAGGTGCTCGGGCCATGGCGTGGCATAGGCGATGCCCTGGGCCACGGAGGACGCCGGCTCGAACAGGGCGATGCGCTGGCCGGGTGCTGCCGCGCGCAGCGCGTTGATCGCGGTGAGCACGCCGGCCGCACCGCCGCCGATGATGGCCAGGTCCACCTGGCGGGAAGGCTGGATTTCCGTCATGCCGGCATTGTAGGCCATGCGCGGCAGCGCTCCCTGACTGCCGCCTGGGCTACATCAGCGCATCGGCGAGGCGTGCGATGCCTTCGCGCGAGCGCTTCCATGCGGGGCGCTCACGCCAGGTGTGCAGGTCCAGCTGGGTGGCGTGCTTGAGGTAGTCGTCTTCGATATGCACGAGCTGGCGCACCATCCGCGCGTCATAGCAGAGCAGGCCGATTTCGGCATTCAGCGCGAACGAACGGATGTCGAGGTTGATCGAGCCGAGCAGGGCGATGTCGTCGTCGACGGTGAGGTGCTTGGCATGCAGGAAGTGCGGTTCGTACAGCGCGATGCGTACGCCACAGCGCAGCAGTTCGTCGTAATACGCTTCCTGGGCCCAGGCGGTCAGCCGCTGGTTGTTGCTGGCCGACAGAATCAACTGCACGTTGACGCCGGACAGCGCGGCAATGCGCAGCGCGCTGAGGGTGGCTTCGTCAGGCACGAAGTACGGGGTGACCAGCACGATACGACGGCGGGCCAGATGGATCAGCGCATTCACCGCGTCGCGCGCATTGCTGTAGGGGTACGCCGGGCCGCTGGGCAGCAGCTGGGTGGGCATGTCGGCCGCGCACACCGGGACACTGGTCATCACGTCGAGACGCTGCCCGGTTTCGATGTACCAGTCGCTGGCGAACACAGCTTCAAGGTGAGCAACGGCAGGACCCCGTACACGGGCAACCAGTTCACGGTTGGAGAAGCCAGGCACGAAGCCGGCCTGGGCCAGATTCTGGGATCCGACATAGCCAACCTTGTTGTCGATGACGGCGATCTTGCGGTGGTTACGCAGGTCCATCCGCCCACTGCGCCGCCAGCGCAGGCCACCGGGCAGCATGGCGCGCACGTCCACACCCACGGCCTGCAGCCGGTGGCGGTAACGGCGCAGGCCGCGCTTGGCCCCGACCGCGTCCAGCAGCAGGCGGCAATGCACGCCACGGGCAGCGGCACGCTGCAGGGCATCGGCGACGGCCTCGCCGACGGCGTCGTCGAACATCAGGTAGTAAAGCAGGTGTACACGCTCGCGGGCCTGGTCGATGTCGGCGAGCAGGGCCTGCAGGGAGTGGTCGTAGTCGGTGTGCAGCTCGACGGCATTGCCGTGCACGGGCATGAAGTCGCCCTGGCGTTCGACCAGCGGGACCACTTCAGCGATGGCGGTGTCTTTGGGCGGGTTCCAGCGCAGCAGGCGTTGCAGGCCCTGCTCCTCACGGATGACCTGGGACGCCTCAGCCTGGCGCTGCACGCGCTGGCGCGACAGCCAGGGATGGCCGAACAACAGGTAGGCGGGCAATCCGAGCAGCGGCACGAAGCCGACCAGCAGCAACCAGCTGCGGGCCGCCCCGGGCGTGGTGCGGGTGGGAATCCAGAACAGCGCGGCCAGCCGGATCAGCCAGTCGAGCAGCAGCAGCCATGAGCCCAGCACCCATTCGAACAGCATTGTGTCGCCCGCCTGGAGGTGGGGCCAGTGTGCCATGGCCGGTGTGATGGAAAACCGCCCAACAAAAAACCCGCCTTGCGGCGGGTTTTTCGCGGGGATCGCGTAATCCGGGTGGATTACTTGATCTTGCCTTCCTTGTACGGGACGTGCTTGCGCACGACCGGATCGTACTTGGAGAACTCCATCTTCCCCGGGGTGTTCTTCTTGTTCTTGTCGGTGGTGTAGAAGTGACCGGTACCGGCGGTCGAAATCATACGGACCTTATCGCGCTTGCCTGCCATGATCGTTTACTCCTCAGACCTTTTCGCCGCGCGAACGCAGCTCAGCCAGAACGGAATCAATGCCGTTCTTGTCGATGGTGCGCAGTGCATGCGCGGAAACACGAAGCTTCACCCAGCGGTTTTCGCTGGCAACCCAGAAGCGACGTTCGTGCAGGTTCGGCAGGAAACGACGACGGGTCTTGTTGTTGGCGTGCGAGACGTTGTTACCCGTCTGCACTCCCTTGCCGGACACCTGGCATTTACGGGACATTGCGCACCTCGATAGTAGTCATTGTCAGCCCATAGCCCGGGCGACGGCGGCCTCGGCGGTGACCCGCCACACGTCAAGAGAATCAAAGGGTTACGCTGTCGAAGGCGAGCCGGAGGACGTGTTCCCGGCCGCCAGCCAGGTCGAAACCGGGCACAGCGAGCCGCGCATTATGCACGGCAACGCCGGGCAGCGCAAGGGGTTATCCACAGGGGAAGCCTGAATGTGGCGCTTCTGCCTCTGTACGTGGTCTCGGCCCGGATGTTGTACTCCAGCTACGACCCCGCCCCTGCCGTCGTCATTAGGTTGGCTAAACGGCTCGGGAAGAAAGAACCGCCGCAAGGCGGTTTTTTCATGCTCGGAAATCATTGGATACTCGAACTTCCCCACTTCGGAGCCGCCGATGCGATTGCTGGTCGTGACCTACGGGACCGAGGGCGACACCCGGCCGCTGGCGATGCTGTGCCATGGGCTGATGCAGGCCGGGCACGAGGTGATGCTGCTGGCCGAGGGCGGCACGCTGGAATCGGCGCGGGTGCTGGGGGTTCCGCATGCGGCGCTGGAGGGCGACATCCATGACGAGGTGGTGGCACTGGTGTCGCGTAGGAATGATCTGGGTGCGGCGGCGCGCGGGTTGGCGCGGATGGCGGCGCGGCATGTGCCGGCGTGGATGCGGCAGGCGGATGCGGCGGCGGTGGGGTGCGATGCGGTGCTGACCGGCGGGCTGGCTGCGTTTGTGGGCATGAGCGTAGCGGAGCGGCATGGCATTCCGGTGATCGGGTTGGGGATGATTCCGCTGACCCCTACCCGGCTGTTTCCTACGCCGTTTCTGCCGCGCCTGAGGCTGCCGGGCGTGTTGAACCGGTGGAGCTACAGCGCGGTAAACCACGCGGTGTGGCGAACCTTCAAATGGCCGATCAATGAAGCGCGCCAAGCGATGGGCATGCCGGCGCGACGGTCGCTGTGGCGCGACGTGCCGATGTTGTATGGCATCTCGCCCAGTCTGTTGCCGGAGCCGGCGGATTGGCCGGCCGATCATCATGTGTGTGGGCAGTGGCGTGCGCCGGATCTGGGATGGCAGCCAGATGCGGAGCTGCAGGCGTTTCTGGATGCGGGCCCTGCCCCGGTCTATCTAGGCTTCGGCAGCATGGCCGGGTTTGATCGGGAGCAGGTGCTGCCTGCGTTGCTGGGCGCGTTGGCACCACGCCGGGTGCTGTTGTCGCCGGGGTGGGCGGGTTTGCCGGAAATGACGCTGCCGCCGTCGGTGTTCGTCGTGGGCGCGGTGCCGCATGAGGCACTGTTCCCGCGTTGTGCGTTTGTCATCCATCACGGCGGCAGCGGGACGACGCACTCCGCGTGTCGTGCGGGGGTGCCGTCGTTGGTGATGCCGTTCGCGGCGGATCAGTTTTTCTGGGCGCGGCGACTTCAGGAACTGGGCGTGGCACCCGGGGCGTTGTCGGTGAAGCGGTTGGATGTGGATTCGCTTGCGCGGGCGATCGGGTTTGCAGAATCGCCGCCCGCGCGAGAGCGGGCGGCGATGTTGGGACAGGCGATGGCGGCGGAAGATGGTGTGGCAGCGGCGGTAGCGTACGTCGAGCAGATGATTACCGCGCAGGGCGGTGCAGCGCGCGGTAGAGGACGGGCAGTACCAGCAAGGTGAGCAGCGTGGAGGACACGATGCCACCGATGACGACTGTGGCCAAGGGGCGCTGTACCTCGGAACCGGCACCGACGTTGAAGGCCATCGGTACGAAGCCGAGTGAGGCGACCAGCGCGGTCATCAGCACCGGGCGCAGGCGGCCGAGTGCGCCTTCGCGTACGGCGTCGTTCAGGGCAAGGCCGTTGTCGCGCAGGCTGCGTACGAAGCTGATCATCACCAGGCCATTGAGCACCGCCACGCCGGACAGGGCGATGAAGCCGACGCCGGCGGAGATCGACAGCGGAATACCGCGTGCGGCCAGCGCGAGCACACCACCGGTGAGCGCGAGCGGTACGCCGCTGAACACGATGGCGGCGTCCTTGATCGAACCGAACGCCCAGAACAGCAGCGCGAAGATCAGCAGCAACGTCACCGGCACCACGACAGCCAGACGCTGGCTGGCGGAGATCAGCTGTTCGAAGCTGCCGCCGTACTCCACCCAGTAGCCGTTGGGTACCTGCACGTTCTGGTTGATGGCCCGCTGCAGCTCGCCGACGAAACTACCCAGGTCGCGGTCGCGCACGTTGGCGGTGACCACGATGCGGCGCTTGCCGTTCTCGCGGTTGATCTGGTTCGGGCCCTCGCTGTTGGTCAAGGTGGCCAGCTCGCGCAGCGGCACAGTGCGGGCACTGCCGCTGGTCCAGTTGTCAGCACGGCTGGATTCGTCGGCATCCCCACCGGCCAGCGCCGGCTCCAGCGATACCGGCAGGTCAGCCAGCGCGGCCGGATCCTGGCGCAGCATCTCAGGCAGGCGCACCACGATGTCGAACCGGCGATCGCCCTCGAACAGCTGCCCGGCCACCTGACCGCCGACTGCGGTGGCGACGGTGGACTGCACCTGCCCGGGATTCAGCCCGTACCCGGCCAGCGCGGCACGGTTCGGGGTCACCGTAAGCAACGGCAGCCCGCTGGTTTCCTCCACCCGCACGTCAGCCGCACCCGGCACCTGGCCGGCCACGCTGGCGATGCGCCTGCCCACTGACAACAACGTATCGAGGTCGTCGCCGAACACCATCACCGCCACGTCCGCGCGCACGCCGGAGATGAGTTCATTGGTGCGCATCTGGATCGGCTGGGTGAACTCGTAGTTGTTGCCGGGCAGCTGCTCGACGGCCTCCTCAAGTTCAGCCAGCAGCACCGCGCGCGGTTTGCGGGGATCGGGCCAGTCCTTGCGGGGCTTCATCATGATGAAAGTGTCAGCCACCGAGGGCGGCATCGGATCGGAGGCGACCTCGGGCGTGCCGATCTTGGAGAACACCTTGCTCACTTCCGGAAACTGCACCAGCCGGTTCTCGATCAGCGTCTGCATCTGCACCGACTGGGTCAGGCTGGTGCCGGGAATACGCATGGCGTGCATGGCGACATCGCCCTCGTCCAGGTTCGGCACGAACTCGCTGCCCAGGCGGGTGGCGAGCAGGGTACAGGCCACCACCAGCACCGCAGCGCCACCGACCATCCAGCGCCCACGGCGCAGCGAGAAGTCCAGCGCGGGGGCATAGCGGCTGCGCACCCACGCCATCAGCCGGTTCTCCTTCTCCTGCACGCGGCCGCCGAGGAACAGCGCGATCGCCGCCGGCACGAAGGTCAGTGCCAGCACCATTGCACCGGTAAGGGCCAGCACCACGGTGATGGCCATGGGGTGGAACATTTTTCCTTCCACGCCACTGAGCGCGAAGATCGGCAGGTACACGGCGGTGATGATGCCCAGCCCGAACAGACTGGGGCGGATCACCTCGGCGGTGGCGCTGGCGGTTTCCGCGAAGCGTTCGGCCACGGTCATGTCGCGCCCGAGGGCGTGCTGGCGCTCACCGAAGCGACGCAGGCAGTTCTCGATGATGATCACCGCACCATCGACGATCAGGCCGAAGTCCAACGCGCCCAGGCTCATCAGATTGGCCGACACCCCGCCCCTCGCCATGCCGGTGAGGGTGAACAGCATCGCCAGCGGAATCACCGCGGCGGTAATCAGTGCAGCGCGGAAATTTCCCAGCAGCAGGAACAGCACCACGATCACCAGCAACGCACCTTCGATCAGGTTCTTCGCCACGGTCTGGATGGTGCGGTCGACCAGCGCGGTGCGGTCGTAGCTGGCGGTGACGGTGACACCTTCGGGCAAGCTGCGCTGGGCCTGCTGCAGCCGGGCGGCGGCGGCCTGGGCGACCTCGCGGCTGTTGGCCCCGATCAGCATCACCACGGTGCCCATCACCACTTCATGCCCGTTCTGGGTGGCCGCGCCGCTGCGCAGTTCGGGACCGTCCTTGACCTCGGCCACGTCGTGCACGTGAATCGGCACGCCTTCGCGGCGGGCCAGCACGATGTTGCCAATCTCGTCCAGGTTGGCGACCTGGCCGGGAACGCGCACCAGGAACTGCTGGCCGTTGCGCTCGATATAGCCGGCACCGACATTCTGGTTGTTGGTTTCCACCGCCTGGGCGACATCCTCCAGGGTGAAACCCAGCGCGCGCAGGCGCGCCGGGTCAGGCGTGATGTGCACCTGACGCTGGAAGCCACCGATGGTGTTGACCTCGGTTACCCCGGGCACATTGCGCAGCTGCGGCCGGATCACCCAGTCCTGCAGGGTGCGCAGGTCAGTGGCGGTGTACGCACTTCCATCGGGCTTGCGCGCCTTGGGATCGGCATCGACGGTGTACATGAAGATCTCACCGAGGCCGGTGGCAATCGGCCCCAGCTGCGGATCCAACCCGGCTGGAATCTGCGATTTCACCTGCTGCAGGCGTTCGGCCACCTGTTGCCGGGCAAAGTAGATATCGGTGCCGTCCTCGAACACCACGGTGACCTGGGACAGGCCGTAGCGCGACAGCGAGCGCACCTGCTCCATCCGCGGCAGGCCGGCCATCACCGTCTCCACCGCGTAGGTGATGCGCTGTTCGGCCTCCAGTGGCGAGTAGCCCGGCGCAGCGGTGTTGATCTGCACCTGCACGTTGGTGATGTCGGGAGTGGCGTCGATCGGCAGCCGGGTGAAGCTCCAGATGCCCACCGCGATCAGCGCCAGGGTGAGCATCATCATCAACCAGCGGTGCGCGATGGACGCGCCGATGATGCGTTCCAGCAGCGGCAGTCGCTCAGTGCTCATGCGCGGCCCCCGCCTTGCCGATATCGGCTTTGATCACGTAGCTCTGTTCGACCACGACCAGCTCACCGACGCTGAGCCCCTCCAGTACCTCAGCCTTCTGCGCGTCGCGCGCGCCGAGCTTCACCGGGCGCGCGGTGTAGGTGTCGCCAGTACGCACGAACACCACGTCCTGGCCATCGAGGGTCTGCACGGCAGTGAGTGGCACCACCTGCGCCGCGGCGGTGGTCGCCACGACGATGCGCGCCTTCACCGCCGCACCGGGCCGCCACAGGCCATCGTCATTGCGCAGCGACGCGCGGGCAACGGTGCTCTGGCTGGCGGTGGCGGTGCCGGGCAACACGCGTTCCAGCGTGGTGGTCTGGCTGACGCCGTCGGTCATGCGCGACACGGTGACCGGCACACCGGCGGTGATGTGCTGGGTGTCGTTACCGAAGATGTGCAGGTCCACCCACAGCGTGGATAGATCGCCGATCTCGAACAAGGGCGTGCCCTCGCCTGCCACGCCGCCGACCTGCGCTTGGCGTGCCAGCACCACGCCGCTGATCGGCGCGCTGACGGTATACGTCGACAAGCTCAGATTGCTGTCGATGCTGGCCAGCACCTGCCCGGCCTTGACGTGGTCGCCGACGTTGGCGCGCAGCGTGCGGATCGGGCCGGGGAAGCGCGCCATCACCTGGGCGACGCGACCGTCGACCGGGGTCAGCAGGCCCTGCACGTCGTGTTCGTCGGCGATGGTACCCGCGGTCACCGCCGCGACGCGGATGCCGGCCTGCTCAGCCATGGCGGCGGAAATGGTGGTGCGCTGCGGCCCTTCATCCTCATGGTTGTCGTCGTGTTCGTCGGACCCGGCCGCCTCGCCGGGACCATGGCCATGAGCGGCTTCGGTGTCGGTCGCGGTTTCGGATGATGCGTCTTTGCCGCATCCACTAAGGGCGAGCACGGCGAGCAGTACGGCAGCGGCCAGAACGGTATGGGAGCTGAAAACAGTCATGGGCGGTCCTCCGTGGACATGGCAACGGACGAGGGGGGGGTGACGTCGCTGGCGAGCAGGCTCTGCCCGGTCAGGCGCTGGAGTTCGATCAGGCCGGTCTGTGCGGCCATGGCCGCATCCAGCTGGCGTTGCCGCGCTTCAATACGCAGCGCCTGCAGTTGCGCCCACTCCATGTAGCTGACCGCGCCTGCGCGCCATGCGGTTTCGGCGGCCTTTTCTGCCCGCTGCAGCTGCGGCAGCACATCGCGCGCCAGCCGCGTCACTTCCAGCCGCGCGGTCTGGTAACGCCCATGGGCTTCCGCCAGGGTGGCGTACAGCTGCAGTTCGCGCGCCTGCCGTTCAATACCGTTCAGCGCGCGCTCGGCTTCGGCCGCACGGACCTCCGGCTCGGCGCGGCGCACACTGCCCAGGGGCAGGCTGAAGCCGGCCACCAGCGACGTGTCACGGCTGTCGCGGCTGTTTCGCACCCCTACCTGCCAGTTGAAATCAGGCCGGGCCTGGGTGCGGGCCAGCTGCAGTTGGGCGTCGCGGATGCGGCCCTCGCCGGCCAGCACGGCCAGTTCCGGCGTGCCCTGCAGCAGGTCAGTCAGAACGCTGAGGTCCTGCAGGGCCGGCAGCTGCAGGGGGTTGCCACTGACGATGTCGAAGTCGGGCTCGCGTTGCTGCCACAGCGCGGCCAGCGCGACTTTGGCCGACAGCGCCATCTGCAGCGCGCGGTCGCGGTCCAGTTCGGCCTGGGCCAGTTGCGCCTGTGCAGTCAGCAGCACCGATTCCGGCGAGGCACCCGCCTGCAGCCGCAGGCGCGCGGCGGCAACCGCACGTCGTCGCTGCTCGATGTCGGTGCGGGCAATCTCCAACTGCTGCACTGCCTGGGTCACCGCCAGATAGCGACGGGCCACTTCCGCCATCAGGTCCAGCCGCGCGATCTCGCGCTGCGGAGCGAGTGCATCCAGATTGGCCTGGGCCAGGGTGCGGCGCGCATCCAGCTTGCCGCCACGCTCCAGCACGCCGCCCAGGCTGACGGTGAGTTCGGCAGCGTCGAAACCGCGCGCGGCTCCGGTGCCCAGCGCATTCTCCAGCTCCACGCCGAAGGTGAGCGGTGGCCGCAGCGTGGCCGCGTCGCGGCGGGCCTCCAGCGCCGAGCGCTGGGCGTCGACCAGACGCAGGTCGGGATGCTGGCGGGCGACGCGGGCGATGGCGTCGTCGAGGGTCAACGCGGGCGCAATCGCGCCGGGAACCGGGCGTTCGGCGCTATGTTGAACAGGAATAGCGGGCGGCGTGCCCTGCGCATAGGCGCAAGGCACGAACGCCAGGGCCGCAATCGCGGCCATGTGCGTCCACATGGGAATCTCCAGATAGCAGAAAGGTCGAGCGAACGCGGCACGCGGCCGCCTGGCATCAACCGGCTATCGGGGGGCGCAGCAGGTTTTCGGGCGGCTGCGTATGCAGCGCATCGTCGAGCCCGGTCGGCACGCCGTGGGCCGATACTGGCGGCAGCTGCCAGCTGGGTGCGGCAAAGGCGAGCATTCCGCCTTGACCGTGGCAATGGCCACAGTGCACCAATACATGCAGCAGGCGGGTGCCAGCATCGTCGTCGTCATGCCCGTCGTCATGGTCCGGCTCCGACACGGGGTGCGACACCGGGGGGTGGTCTGCATGCGACAGCGCATGCAGATCACCCAGCGCTGACGCCAGCGCGCCACCGGCGGTACCCAGCAGCATCACCGCCAGCAGAAGCAGGCGGAGCGGCAACGGACAACGGTGGCGCAGGCGGGACAGCATGGCCGGCAGGGTAGCGGCCGCCGTGCTCGTTACACAATCGCAGGGCCGAGCTCGATTCATACGGCGGTGCCGCGCGGGACCTCTTCCATGCGCAGGGACAGCGTCTGGCGCAGATGGCCGAGGTCACGGAACTCGCGCGCGGGCGGCACCGTGTTGTCGGAATCAGCAGCGTCGGCCACCTGCAGGCGCAGTCCGCCGGTTGTGGTCGCCACCACGCGCTGGGCGACCAGTTCGCCCGCACCGGACCGATACACCAACCACGGTTCTCCGGCGTCGGGTTCAATCAGCCGGTAGGTACCGATACGCGAAAGGTCGCCACTGCAGGCGGCGATCGCCGCGCGCCGGCGACGCGCTGACTGGGCCTGCTCGGCACTGCACGGCTCAGGGGTACTGTGCAACCCGCCCGGCCCCGGCATGGGGACCTTGAGCAGGTAATCGCACTGCATCTCACCGCTGTGGGTCAGTGGGCCCGGCGGGATGGTGCGGCCCGGGTCGAAGCCGGCACGAAGGCGGTTGTTCTCGCTGGCGTCGGCGTCCTCCACCCGAAGAGTGGGAATACGCAGGCGTGGTCCGACACCGGAAATCCCATTGATGCTGCCGGCATAGCCGTTGCTGAGCAGCGCGACCCAACGACGTACGCCTGACAGATGTCCACGCTGCTGCTGGTCGTGCGTGATGCGCTGCGCAGCGACATGGCTGAACACCCGTGCGCGCAGGTCGGCTGCCGATTCGTAGGGGCTGTCCAGTTCGTCGGCGGCACCCTTCAAGTGGTAACTGGTCATCTGGTCCAGCGCGACCACCCGCAGGCCAGCCCGATTTGCCGCGTCCAACACGGCCAGATACGTGTTGCCCCCGCGTGCGTCGGTCATGTGGCCGGTATCAATGAGGCGCATGAAGTGCTCCACTTCCGGCGACAGCAAGCCCGTTCGATGCAGGTTGTTCAGGTGCTTCTGGTGCAGGTCGCACTGCAGCTGGTCCAGATAGAGCGTATCCACACCCAACGCACGCAGCACCGGCATGTTCTGGATGAGCAGCTGCTTGCCCGCGCGCCCGGCATTGGCCTCGGCCACGATCAATCCAGGATTGGCCGAGAGCAGGCGGCGCAGGACATCGGCCGGTAGAGAACAGGCGTCCAGCGTCGGGGTGGTGACGCCGTGTGGTGGCGCAGGTACCGGCGTTGCCCGTACCTCGGCGAGCAATGCCGTGCGCGTTCGGTAGAACAGTTCCTGCGCGTGCTGCTCGGTGGAGCCGGGCCGCAGCAGATAATCCGGATCAAGCGCACGTCGCGAAGCGCGCAGCAGGCCGAGCAGCGTTCGCGCCTCTTTGGCGGGGATCAGAAACGGGGCCAGCGGAGCGGAGCGGAGCGCGGAAGGGCCGGAAGCGGTGGGCATGTGTCCATTGCGGACCTGCTGCAGTTCCGGTTGACCCGGCGGTCGCGGCAGTTCGGGGACCACATCGCGCGGCGCGGTTGTGCGCAGGCGGTGTCGTAGCGCGGTCAGGGCTTCCAGCATGGTTGCTACTCCTGAGGGTGACGCGCGCCGGACATGACGCGCGCCCCCACAGTAGTGATCTGCTGGAGTCAGACTGAGACGTGCTTTCCAGTATCGACAGAATCAATCGATTCCGATGCCAAAGCCGACATCACGGTGCGCGTCGCTCGGCGATGAAGGCCTGGATCTGCTGCTCCAGCACCGGCAGCGGCACCGAACCCTGCTTCAGCACGGCGTCGTGGAAGGCCCTGACGTCGAAGCGGTCACCAAGTTCCTTCTCGGCCTGCGCGCGCAATCGCACGATGGCGATCTCGCCCAGCTTGTAGCTCAACGCCTGGCCCGGCCAGGAGATGTAGCGGTCCACTTCGGTGGTGACTTCATGCTCGCTCAGCGCGGTGTGGTCGCGCAGGTAGGCCAGGGCCTGCTGACGGGTCCAGCCCTTGTGGTGCACACCGGTGTCGATCACCAGGCGCGCGGCACGCCACATCTCATAGGTAAGCCGGCCGAAGTCTTCGTACGGCGTTTCATAGATGCCCATTTCCACGCCGAGCTTCTCGCTGTACAGGCCCCAGCCTTCGCCATAGGCGGAGATGTAGGCATTACGGCGGAACTCCGGCTGTTCGCCCTGCTCGGCGGCCAGCGCACCCTGTAGCGCATGGCCCGGGTCGGATTCGTGCAGGGTCAGTGCGGGCAGGTTGTACAGCGGACGGGCCGGCAGGTTGTAGGTGTTCAGCCAGTAGGTGCCCATGCCGCCGCGGCCGGCGGTCCAGAACGGCGCGATGTCCGGCGGCACTGGCACGATGGTGAAGCGGGCGCGCGGCAGGGTCATGTACTTGCCGATCTGGCCATCGATGCGCTTGGATATCCACGCCGCGCGGTACAGCAGCTCGTTGGGGGTCTTGGCGTAGAACTGCGGGTCGGTGCGCAGGAAGGTGAGAAACTCGGCGAAGCTGCCCTTGAACCCCACCTGCTGGATGATGGTGTTCATCTCTGCCTGGATGCGCGCCACTTCCTTCAGCCCGATCTCGTGGATCTGCTGCGGGGTGAGATCGAGCGTGGTGTATTCGTGGATCTGCTGCTGGTAGTAGGCCTTGCCATCCGGCAGCGCTTCGGCGGCCAGGGTGGTGCGGGCCTGCGGCACGTATTCGTTGAGGAAGAAGGTGCGCAGCTTGCCGAACGCGGGCACCACGCTGTTGCTGATGGCCTGGCGCGCCTGCGCCTGCAGCTGCGCCTGTTCGGCGGCGGGAATGCTGGCCGGCAGCTTCTTGAAGGGCGCGTATAACGGCGATTCGGTCGGATCCTTCAGGTCGGCGACCATGCTGATCGCCACTTCGCGGCCATCCAGCACGGCGCGTGGCACGCTGAAGCCACGCTTCAGGCCGGCACGCATGTTGTCGGTCTGCTGGTCGAAATAACGCGGCACATCATTCAGGCGCGCGATGTAGTTCTGGTAGTCCTTGGCGGTCTTCATTTCGCGGCGCGCCATGAACGACAGGTTGGACCAGAACGACGAGTCCGAGTTGAACGGCATCTCGTAGCCGCGCAGGCGCACTTCGGCGGCCAGGTTGAAGACCTGGTCGCGGTAGATCGCGTAGTTGACCTGGTTGGCCGGCGACAGTGCCTTGACGTCCACCTTGTCCAACTGGGCCAGCACGTCGTCCCAGACCTTCAGGCGCGCCTGCTGGGCGGCGGCACCGACGTCGGGCATGCGGGTGGCCTGGGCCGGGCCGTCGCCATCCTCGCTGGCTTCGCCGCCACCGGCCTGGCGCCAGGCCCATTCCTTCTCGTAGATGCCACGGAACGCGGCGTCAGCCGGTGATTCGGTGGCCACGCTGGCCGGAGCGGCCGTGGTGGCGGGCGGTGCGGCGTAAACGGCGGCCGGCAGGGACAAGGCGAGCAGCAGGGCAACAGACAGACGGGTATTCACGCAGACGGGTTCCCGGGGAAGGCGAACCCCGATCATGGCACCCCGGGTTCAGTCCGGCATGTATCGAACGTTGGGGGTCAATGTTCGGCACGATCGCGCTTCCAGCCGCGATGTTTGATGTCCAGGTGCAGGCTGTACAAGGCGGTGAAGGCCGGGAACAGGTTCTGCAGCACGCCCACTGAGTCCTGCTTGGCCGAGAACAGGAAGTAGCTCAGGGTCATCAGGCTGCCGACCACGCTCATGTACCAGAACAGCCGCGGGATCACCGGCTTGCCGGCGCGGCGCGAGGCGATGAACTGCACCAGCCAGCGCCCGCCGAACATCAGCGCGCCGGTGTAGCCGATCAGCTTCCAGCCGGTGACATGCAGGCCGGTCCAGAACAGCCAGGTGATCGGTTGATCCAGCCAGTGCAGTTCCATCAGCGTTCTTCCACGGCGGTACGCCGGCTGCGGGTGATCAACCAGGCCACCCCGCGCAGGTCACGGATGCCGACCAGGGCGCGGCCGAGGTTGTTGTACTTGGAGACACCGGCGGTGCGATGGCGGTGATTGACCGGCACGCTCACCGTCTGCCAGCCGGCACGCTGCATCAGCGCGGGCAGGTAGCGATGCATGTGGTCGAAGTAAGGCAGGTCGAGGAAGGCGGCGCGCTCGAACAGCTTGATACCGCAGCCGGTATCGGGCGTGGCATCACGCAGCATGCGGGCGCGGATGGCGTTGGCCCACTTGCTGGCCCAGCGCTTGCTGCCGCTGTCCTGGCGGTTGACCCGCCAGCCGGCAAACAGCTTCACCGCCGCCTGCGCGGCATCGCGCGCGACCAGCAGGCGCGGAATGTCGGCCGGGTCATTCTGGCCGTCGCCGTCCAGAGTGGCGATCCACGGCGCACGTGCGGCCTTGACCCCGGTGCGGACCGCGGTGCTCTGGCCGCTCTGTGTGACGTGATGGAACACGCGCAGTTCGGGGGTGGTGGCCTTGAGCGCAGTGAGCACGGCCAGGGTGTCATCGGTGGAGTGATCGTCGACGTAGACGATCTCGAACGCCGCGCGGCCGCGCAGGGTCGCGGTGATCTCGTCGATCAGAGGTTGGACGTTGTCGCGTTCGTTGAACACCGGGACGACGACCGACAGCTGGGGTTCGCTCATGATCGTGACCTGCGGTGGTGGGAACGCGCAGCCACGCAGGGCGTGGCTCTACGGGGGCGGGCAAGCCTGGGGGCCATGTGGGAGATGGGTTCGCGGCCGTTGAAGGTCCGCGCATTCTCCGTAGGCAACGTTATCCGAAGATGAATACCCGGGCGGGAATCAGGCGCGGTCGCCGAAATAATCGCGGCACCAGTCGACCACGGGCGGCAACCCGCGCTCGATGGGCGTGGCCGGTTCATAGCCAAAAGCGTCATGTGCACGGCGCGTGTCGGCCATGGTACGGACCATGTCGCCGGGCTGCATCGGCTTGTAGACCTTGTGCGCCGGGCGTCCGGCGGCGGCCTCGATGATGCCGATGAACTGCTCCAGCTCGATCGGAGTGTGGTTGCCGAGATTGAAGACACGGTGCGGAACGTCCTCGCTGGACGGATGCGCCAGCGCGCCGAGGATACCGCTCACAATGTCGGAAACGTGTGTGAAGTCGCGCTGCATCTTGCCGTCGTTGAACACCTCGATGGGGCGGCCGGCCAGCACCGCGCGCGAGAACAGCAGCGGGGCCATGTCCGGCCGGCCCCAGGGGCCGTACACGGTGAAGAAGCGCAGGCCGGTGGCACGCAGCCCATACAGCTGGGCGTAGGTGTAGGCCATCAGTTCGTTGGCGGCCTTGGTCGCCGCGTACAGCGAGCGCGGGCGGTCGATGCGCTGGTCTTCCGAGAACGGCGGCGTGGCCGAGTCGCCGTACACCGAGCTGCTGGAGGCGTACACCAGGTGCTGCACGCCACGGTGGCGGCACAGCTCGAGCATGTTGACGAAGCCGGCCAGGTTGCTGTCCACGTAGGCGTGCGGGTTCTGCAGCGAGTAGCGCACACCGGCCTGGGCGGCCAGGTGGATCACGGCGGTGGGCTGCACTTCATCGAACAGCGCGGCCAGTCCCTCGCGGTCGGTCAGGTCCAGCGCGCGGATATCCACGCCCGGACACAGCGCGGCGACGCGGTCGCGCTTGATCTGCGGGTCGTAGTAGTCGTTGTAGTTGTCCAGCCCGACCACGGATTCACCACGCTCGACCAAGGCCCGGCAGGTGTTGGCACCAATGAAGCCGGCAGCACCGGTAACGAGGATGGTCATGCGCTCGATCAACCCTTGCGGGCGCGCAGCTTTTCCAGCACGCCGTCCAGGGTGTCCAGGTCGGTATAGTGGATGATCAGCTTGCCCTTGCCGCCGCGACCGTGGTTGATCGCCACGCGTGCGCCGAGCGATTCGGACAGTTCGGTTTCCAGCGAGGCAATGTCGGCCTGCGGGGCACCCGGGCTGGGCTTCTTGCGCAGGTTGCCGGGCACCTTGCCGGCAGCAAACTGCTGGGCGCGATGTTCCACCTCACGTACCGACCAGCCCTGGTCGGCCGCTTCCTGGGCCAGCTTGCTGGCCAGTTCCGGGGCCAGGGTCAGTAACGCGCGGGCGTGACCCATTTCCAGGCGGCGGCTTTCCAGCAGCACGCGGATGGCAACCGGCAGTTCCAGCAGGCGCAGCAGGTTGGACACCGCCGCACGCGAACGGCCCACGGCCTGTGCGGCTTCGGCATGGGTCAGGGTGAATTCGGAGATCAGCCGCTGCAGTGCTTCGGCTTCTTCCAGCGGGTTGAGGTCTTCGCGCTGGATGTTCTCGATCAGCGCCATCGCGATGACGGTGCGGTCTTCCAGCTCGCGCACCACCACCGGCACTTCGTCCAGCCCGGCCAGCTGCGAGGCGCGCCAGCGGCGTTCGCCGGCGACGATCTCATAGCTGTCAGCCGCCAGCTGACGCACCAGGATCGGCTGGATCACGCCCTGTGCCTTGATCGACTCGGCCAGCTCGTCGAGCTTGGTCGGGTCCATCTCGCGGCGCGGCTGGTACTTGCCCGGCTGCAGCTGCTTCACCGGCAGCTTGCGCAGCACCTCACCCGGCAGCGGTTCGACCACCGCCGTAGCCTGCTGCACCTGGGTCACCGCGCCCTTGGGCCCGAGCAGGGCGTCGAGGCCACGGCCGAGGCCGCGTTTCTTGCCGAGGGCGGGCTTGCTGGTCATCAGGCGGTCTCCATGGCCGTACCGGCCGTGTTGCGTTGGTGGTTGCGGCGGATGATCTCGCCGGCCAACCCGAGGTAGGCCACACCGCCGCGCGAGGCGCGGTCGTAGCCGACGATGCTCTGCCCATGGCTGGGCGCTTCGGCCAGGCGCACGTTGCGCGGCACGATGGTGCGGAACACGCGGTCACCGAAATGCTCGGTGAGCTCGGCCGAGACCGCGTTGGCGAGGTTGTTGCGCACATCGAACATGGTGCGCAGCACACCTTCGATTTCCAGCGTGGGGTTCAGATTGGCACGCAGTGCTTCGATGGTTTCCACCAGCGCGCTCAGGCCTTCCAGCGCGTAGTACTCGCACTGCATCGGCACGATCACCGAATCGGCGGCGGCCAGGGCATTCAGAGTCAGCAGCGACAGCGCCGGCGGGCAGTCGATCAGGATGAAGTCGTACTGGTCGCGGATCGGAGCCAGGGCACGCTTGAGGCGCTGCTCGCGCTCGCCCTGGTCCATCAGCTGGATCTCGGCGGCGGTCAGGTCGATGTTGCCCGGCAGCAGGTCGTAGCCTTCCGGCGCGGTGACCCGTACCTGCTCGGCGGTGACTTCACCCAGCAGCAGGTCGCAGGTGGACGCGACCACTTCGCGCTTGTCCACGCCACTGCCCATGGTTGCGTTGCCCTGCGAATCGAGGTCGACCAGCAGCACGCGCTTGGGCGCAGCAGCCAGGGCAGCGGCCAGATTGACGGCGGTCGTGGTCTTGCCGACGCCACCTTTCTGGTTGGCGATGGCGATGATGCGGGCCATGCGGGTGAGCCTCATCGGCAGGGAGTGGGACTGGTCATTATGCGTATAAGGGGCGTGTCATGCACTGTGAGATGCGCCGGAAGGCTCTTGCGACCTACCCGGCGGCGGCTCACGGACCGGCCACCACCACCAGATGACGCTCGCCGGTCAAGCCCGGCACATGCAGCGGCAGCACGGTTTCCACGGTCCAGCCGGCCGGCAGCTGGGCAATCTCGTCGTGGGGGTAAACGCCTTTCATGGCCAGCAGGCGGCCACCGGGGCGCAACAGGTGCCCACCGACCTCGATGATTCCGGCCAGGGTGTCCATCGCGCGCGCGGTCAGGTTGTCATATGCGCCCGGTTCGGCCAGCGCCTCGGCGCGGGATTCGGCCACGCGGGCGTTGGTCAGCCCGAGCTGGCGCACGGCCTCGCGCATGAAACGTGCCTTCTTGCCGTTGCTCTCCACCAGGGTGACCTGCAGCTGCGGCCGGGCGATGGCCAACGGAATGCCGGGCAGCCCGGGACCGGTGCCGAGGTCGGCCAGGGTGCCGCGCTCCAGGTGCGGCTGCATCGCCAGCGAGTCGAGCAGGTGGCGGGTGACCATCTCCAGTGGATCGCGGATGGCGGTCAGGTTGTAGGTCTTGTTCCAGCGGTCGAGCAGGGTCAGGTACTGCAGCAGCGGCGCGGCCAGGGCGGCGTCGAGCTGCATCGCGGCCAGGCCACGCTCAAGCGCGTCGGCCACACCGGGGGGAAGAGTGTGTGCGGTCATGCCGGCATTATCGCAGGGATTGCCGGAATGCCGGCTGCGCTCAGCGCACGTACCAGGCCAGTGCGGCGCGGAAGTCCGGGGCGGCCTGCCACTCGTGCAGGTGCCAGCGGCTGGCCGGGCCCAGTTCCGGGTCGCACCAGGCCAGGTGCAGGGCTCCATCAGCGCCCGGAGCCAGCTGCAACCGGTGCAGGCCGAACGAGATGCCCTGCCCCTGCGCCTTCAGCAGCGCCTCCTTGGCGCACCAGACCCGGAAGAACCAGTGGTTCAGACCGGCCTCGTCCAGGCCCAGCAGCCATTCCACCTCGGCCGGGTGGAAGAAGCGCTCGGTGATTTCGCGCATGCGCGGGCGTGGCCGCAGCGGTTCCAGGTCCACGCCGAGGCGCACGCCCTCGCCCAGTGCCACCAGCAGCAGGCCATGGCTATGGCTCCAGCCGGTGCCCAGGTGGGCCAGATGGCCGTCCAGCTCCGGCCGGCCGCGCTCGTCGCGCAGCAGTGGCAGGTCTTCGGGCTGGCCGCCCAGCTGTTCGGCCAGCAGCACGCGCGCCTGCGGCTCGCCGCGGGTGCCGTTGAGGTGGGGCAACCGCCAGACGGTCACCGGGCCAAAGCGCCACGGCCCTTCGAGGGTGGCCGGTAGGCTCATGCGAATGCGTTGTGGGTGCGATTGCACGGCAACTTCACGGCATCTGCCGTCAACTTGCGCCGTCGCATCGACAAACCGGGAGTCAAGATCATGGGCATCATCATCTGGCTGATCGTAGGTGGCGTGGTGGGCTGGCTGGCCAGCATCATCATGCGCCGCGATGCTCAGCAGGGCATCATCCTCAACATCGTGGTCGGCATTGTCGGCGCGTTGCTCGCCGGCTGGCTGTTCGGCGGTGGCATCAACGAAGCGATCACCATCCGCACGTTCCTGTTCTCGCTTATTGGCGCGGTGATCCTGCTGGCGATAGTGAACCTCTTCACCCGCAAGAGCATCCGGTAGTGCCGGCCGCTGGCCGGCAACCACGGAAAGCTTGGACCCGGCTTACCGCCGGGTCTTTTCATTTCAACCCAATTCCACCCACGCCGGCGCATGGTCGCTCGGCCGGTCCCAGGTACGCGGCTCGCGATCAATCCCGGCCGCCACCGCGCGTGCCTTCAGCGCATCGGACACCAGCGTCAGATCGATCCGCAGACCCAGATTGCGGCGGAAGCCCGCAGCGCGGTAATCCCACCAGCTGAACACCCCGTCCTCATCGTTGTGCAGACGGAAGGCATCGTGCAGGCCGAGCTGCTGCAGCTTGTGCAGGGCGCCGCGCTCGGCGGTGGAGGTGAGGATGTGATTCTCGTTCCACACCAGCGGGTCGTGGGTATCGCGGCCTTCGGGGGCAATGTTGAAGTCGCCCATCACGATCAGCTCCGGGTACTTCTTCAGTTCATCGGCGACCCAGGCATGCACGGCCTCCAGCCAGCGCAGCTTGTACTCGTACTTATCGGTACCGACATCCTGGCCATTGACCACGTAGAGGTTGATGATGCGTACGCCGTTTACGGTGCCGGCAATGGCGCGCTTCTGCTCGTCTTCAAAACCGGGAATGCCGATCTGCACGTCCTGTGCCGGTTCACGCGACAGCAGCGCCACGCCGTTGTAGGTCTTCTGCCCGGCAAACACGCTGCGATAGCCGTGCCCGGCCAGTACGGCGTCGGGGAACTTGTGGTCTTCCATCTTGGTTTCCTGGATGCCGACAACATCCGGGGCGAAGGCGGTGAGCCACTGTTCCAGGTGCGGCAGGCGCACGTTGAGCGAATTGACGTTCCAGGAGGCGATTTTCATGGAGGCATTCTACCGGTAGTGCCGG
>NZ_DAMDFR010000019.1:0-11657 GCF_032103445.1 Stenotrophomonas sp. | reverse complement strand
GTGCCGGGCACGGGCACAGGGGTTCACCGCACCAGCAACTTGAGCAGGCCCGCGATCTTCGAGTACGGCGGCTTCAGCCGGTCGCTGGCGGCCCAGCGCGCCTGGTACAGGATCGGCAACAGCTTGCTCATGGCGTCGAATCCCGCCCGGCCGTGGTACGCGCCCATGCCACTGGGCCCTACCCCGCCGAACGGCAGGCCGTTGATGGCGAAGTGCAGCAGGGTGTCGTTGACGGTGACGCCACCGGCGACGACCTGGCCGAGCACCTGCTCGACCGGCTCGCGCCGCTCGCTGAACACATACAAGGCCAGCGGGCGGTCGCGGGTCTGGATGTCGGAAATGGCTGCCTCCAGGTCCGGGTAGGCGCAGACCGGCAGGATCGGGCCGAAGATTTCCTCGCGCATCAGGTCCAGGTCGGCGGGCGGGTCCAGCACCACGGTGGGGGCGATCAGCCGTTCGCGGTCGGCGCGGTCGCGGTCGATGTGGGCCAACTCCAGCACCGGCACGCCGCGCTCGCGGGCCTGGGTCAGATAGCCCTGCAGGCGCTGGTACTGGCCTTCATTGATGATGCGGGTGTAGTCAATCGGATCACGGAAGTCGCCGTAACGCGCCTGCACCTGGGTCTGCAGCTGCTGCACCAGCTCACGCTGGCGACGGCTGTCGATCAGCACATAGTCCGGGGCGATGCAGGTCTGGCCGGCGTTGAACCACTTGCCGGTGGCCAGCCGCGCGGCGGCCTTTTCCAGCGGGTAGTCACTGCAGACGATGGCCGGCGACTTGCCACCCAGCTCCAAGGTGAGCGGGGTGAGGTTCGGCGCGGCGGCCGCCATCACCTTGCGGCCCACGGCGGTGGAGCCGGTGAACACCAGATGGTCGAGCGCTGCGCGGGCCACGGCCGCCGCTAATGCGCCGTCGCCCTGCACCACCGTCACGCGCTCGGGCGGGAACACGTCGGCCAGTAGTGACTGCAGGAAGGCACTGGTGCGTGGGGTGTGTTCGGACGGTTTGAGCAGCACATGGTTGCCTGCGGCGATGGCGGTGGCCAGCGGAATCAGCGCCAGATTGACCGGGTAGTTCCAGGGCGAGATAACGCCGATCACGCCAAGTGGGACCGGACGCAACTGCGCCTTTGCCGGCCAGAAGCGCCAGCCGACCCCGACCCTGCGCGGCTTGGCGTAGCTGCGCAGGTGCTTGAGCAGGTGGTCGATCTCGCCCAGCACAGTCATGCCGTCAGCGATCAGCGATTCGTGGTGCGAGCGATGGCCGAAGTCAGCGGCGATGGCCTCGGCCATTTCCGGCAGGCGCGCTTTGAGCGCGTTGCGCAGGGTTTGCAGGTCGTTGCGGCGCTGGTCGAGCGACGGGCGGTTAGTCTGCCAGGCCTGCCGCAGGGTGGCGACGAGGGCGGGAAGCGCGTCGGGATGGGTCGTGGCGTCGGTCATGGGCGGAATATAGCAACGCGCGCGTCAGGGTCCGCGAAGCCACGCAGGGCGTGGCTCTACGTGTAGCGACGCGCCATGCGCGTCATCGCGGTGCCCGAACGACGAAAGGGCCGTGGTTCGCACCACGGCCCTTCGTTCTTCCATCACCGATCGTTCTTACTTGGTGATGTCCACGTCCTTGGTTTCCTTCAGGAACAGGCCGCCGACCACGACCGTCATCAGCGCGATGATGATCGGGTACCACAGGCCGTAGTACAGGTTGCCGGTACCCGCCACCAGCGCGAACGAGATCGCTGGCAGGAAGCCACCGAACCAGCCGTTACCGATGTGGTACGGCAGCGACATCGAGGTGTAGCGGATGCGGGTCGGGAACAGTTCGACCAGGTAGGCGGCAATCGGGCCGTACACCATGGTCACGTACAGCACCAGGATCCACAGCATCAGGATCGTGCCGGGGATGTTGATGCGCGCGCCGTCGGCCTTGGCTGGGTAGCCGGCACCGGTGAGTGCGGCCTTCAGCTCGGCACCGAAGGCGTCGGCCTTGGCCTTGCCTTCTTCCTTGGTCAGACCGGCAGCCTCGTACGAGGTGACGCTGGCACTGCCCACGTTCACCATCGCCAGCGAACCGGCGGCGGCGGGCTGCACGTCATACGGCACACCGGCCTTGGTCAGCGCGGCGGTGGCCACGTCGCAGGAGCTGGTGAACTTGCGCAGGCCGACCGGATCGAACTGGAACGAGCAGGTGGCCGGGTCAGCGACCACCAGGGCCGGCGAGGAGGAACGGGCTTCTTCGATGGCCGGGTTGGCGAAGTGGGTCAGGCCCTTGAAGATCGGAATGTAGGTCACCGCCGCCAGCAGACAGCCGGCCAGGATGATCTTCTTGCGACCGATGCGATCAGACAGCCAGCCGAAGAAGATGAAGAACGGCGTACCCAGTGCCAGTGCAGCGGCAATGAGCAGATAGGACGTAGTGGCATCGACCTTCAGCATGCTGCTCAGGAAGAACAGCGCGTAGAACTGACCGCCGTACCACACCACGGCCTGACCAGCGGCCGCACCCAGCAGCACCAGCAGCATCAGCTTCAGGTTGCCGCCCTTGAGGCTGTCACGGAACGGGGTCTTGGAGCCCTTGCCTTCGGCCTTCATCTGCTGGAACAGCGGCGATTCGCTCAGCTGCAGGCGGATCCACACCGAGATGCCCAGCAGGATGATCGAAACCAGGAACGGAATGCGCCAGCCCCAGGCTTCAAAGGCTTCATTGCCCAGCGCGTAACGGCAGGCCAGGATGATCAGCAGCGACAGGAACAGGCCCAGCGTGGCGGTGCACTGGATGAAGCTGGTGTACAGGCCGCGCTTGTCGTCCGGTGCATGCTCGGCCACATAGGTGGCGGCACCGCCGTATTCGCCGCCCATGGCCAGGCCCTGGGCCAGGCGCAGGATGATCAGGATCACCGGTGCGGCGAAGCCGATCGAGGCGTAGTTGGGCAGCACGCCGACCAGGAAGGTCGAGATGCCCATGATCAGAATGGTGACCAGGAAGGTGTACTTGCGGCCGATGCGGTCGCCGAGGCTGCCGAAGAACGCCGCGCCGAACGGACGCACGAAGAAGCCGGCGGCGAAGGCCAGCAGGGCGAAGATCATGCCCGTGGTTTCGTTGACGCCGCTGAAGAACTGCTTGGCGATGATCGCGGCAAGCGAGCCGTACAGGAAGAAGTCATACCACTCGAACACCGTGCCGAGGCTCGATGCAAAAATGACTTTCTTGTGTCCCTTGGTCAGGGACCCCGCCGAATCGTGCGCGGTACTGGATGTGCTGGACATGAGACGCTTCCCCTCCGAAGCATGGTGGTGTGCCGGCGTTACGCCGGCATTTTTCTGTAGTGCCGGGCCATGCCCGGCAAGCATTTAAAAACTGTACTTGGTGGTGAACTGCACGCGGTTGATGTCGCCCTTGCGGCCGTCTTCAATCTCACGCACGCCGTACATGTACTCCGCACCGATATCGACCTTGGGCATCGGCGTGTAGAAGATGTTGCCGCGGATGCTCTGCACGCTCTTGGTCACCAGCGGGCCGAGGGTTCCGTCGTTGTCGTAGTCACTGCGGGCGTAGATCAGGTTGGTGCGCAGCTTCGGGGTGAAGGCATGCCGCCAACCGACATAACCGGCCAGCACGCCTGTGGGGTTGAGTTCGTCGCGCGCCGCGTCGTAGGCGGTATCGGCGGTGACACCCAGACCCACATAGCGGGCAATGCCTTCGCCGCCGCTGATCTGGTAATGCAGGGTGTCACTGTCGGCCATCACCCACTTGCCGCCCAGGGTCAGGCCGCCGCCGATCTTGTCGGCGTCCGCGCCGGTGGCCTGGTTGTCCACTTTCAGCTGGCGCACGATGGCACCGACACCGAAGGTGCCCCAGTCGCCCTTCCAGCCATAACGTGCGGTCAGGTCTGGCAGGCTGCCACGGTCGGAGTTGCTGGACGCATTGGTCCACGCGCCGGTGACCGGGTTGCGGGTGCCGGTCAGCACCGTGGTTTCCGGATTTTCCAGCGCGAAGCTGAAGCCGCCGTTGGTGTAGCGGATCTGGGTCTGGCGCACGAACAGCACGCCGTCGGTGGGACCGACGAAGTCCGCCGCTTCCGGCAGCGAGGCTGCGTCCATGAAGTTCGACCAGGTCTGGCCGGCCAGCCACTTGTTCCAGTACATGTAGGCGTGGCGCAGGGTCACACCGTAGGTATTGGTGGCGGTCTGGTTGCCCAGCGAGTTGCCGAAGAAGTCCATTTCAAAGAACGCACCGGCCTTGTTGCCCGATTCGCTCACGTTGTCGATGCCCAGGTTGAAGCGCGAGAACTTGGCGTGGGCGTTGAAGTCCACGTCCGACTTCTCGCCGCTGCCGCCCGCACCGGCGACCGGGGTCTGACCGGGCAGGTACAGCGCGCGACCAGTGGCGTCGTCGGCCAGCTGACCGTCGCCGGTCTGGGTGGCCAGGAAGTCAGCCTTGATGAAGCCGCCGATCTTGACCGTGGTACCCGGTGCCGCGCCCGGGGTGATGGTGGTGACCTGGATCGGCTGCTTGCCGGCCGGCACCGCCGGCTTCTGCTCGGCCTGCACCGTGCGCACGGCCGTGACGTCCTGCTGGGTCTGGGTGATCTGCGTCTGCTGCTGTTGCTGCGAAGACAGCAGCAGCTGCACCTGGCGTTCCAGTTCAGCGACGCGTGCCTCCAGTGCCTGCTCTTTGGCGGTCTGCGCGAACGCCATGCCGGGCGCAACCAGAGCGACCAGCAAGCAGGTCGCCAGGGGTTTGCGCACGGTCTTCAACATACGGGTACTCATGTTGCCCTCTCTCCCGGGTGGCAAAGTGATCGCCGCGTGTGGGGTCACGGTCGAGCCGAGCGTGCGGCCGGCTGACGCACCCTGGCTATTCGCCATTGGTCGAAGGCAGGAGGTCGCCGGGAGCCTTGCCCCACCTTGCATGCAGTGTTTTACGACCAAGGTCTAACCGCGCCCATACCGCGAGGCGCGGCGGATGCGGCAAACTGAGGGGGAACATTCGCGGGTTATGCTGCAAACGCACAACCCAAGTCCACGTGCAAGTGAGGGTGCCATGGCTGATCTTTACCCCGTCAAGGCGGACGTTGCCGCCAAGGCGCGCATTGACAAGAACACCTACCAGCAGCTCTACAAGGAGTCGGTGGAGAACCCGGACGCGTTCTGGGGCAAGGCCGCGCAGCGGCTGGACTGGTACACCGCGCCCAAGACGATCAAGAACGTCAGCTACCAGCTGGACGATTTCCGCATCAAGTGGTTCGAAGATGGCGAGCTCAACGCCAGCGTGAACTGCCTGGACCGGCATCTGGACGCGCGCGGCGACAAGATCGCGCTGCTGTTCGAACCGGACAGCCCGGACGCGCCGGCCAAGGGCGTGACCTACCGCGAGCTGTACGAGCGCACCTGCCGCCTGGCCAATGCGCTGCGCAGCCTCGGCGTCAAGAAGGGTGACCGGGTCACCATCTACCTGCCGATGATCGTCGACGCCGCCGTCGCCATGCTGGCCTGCGCGCGCATCGGCGCGATCCACTCGGTGGTGTTCGGCGGCTTTGCGCCCAACTCGATTGCCGACCGCGTGATCGACTGCGGCAGCAAGCTGATCATCACCGCCGACGAAGGCCTGCGCGGCGGCCGCAAGATTCCGCTGAAGGCCAACGTCGATGCGGCACTGAAGATTCCCGGCACCACCACCGTGGAAACCGTGCTGGTGGTGCGCCACACCGGCGGCGCGGTGGACATGCAGGCCCCGCGCGACCGCTGGTTCCACGATGTGGTCGACCCGCAGCCGGCGCAGTGCGAGCCCGAGCGCATGAACGCGGAAGATCCGCTGTTCATCCTGTACACCTCCGGTTCCACCGGCAAGCCGAAGGGCGTGCTGCACACCACCGGCGGCTATCTGCTGTACGCGGCCTACACGCACGAGTCGGTGTTCGACCTGCGCGAGGACGACATCTACTGGTGCACCGCCGACGTCGGCTGGGTCACCGGCCACAGCTACATCGTGTACGGTCCGCTGGCCAACGGCGCGACCTCGCTGATGTTCGAAGGCGTGCCGAACTATCCGGACACCTCGCGCTTCTGGCAGGTGATCGACAAGCACCAGGTCACCATCTTCTACACTGCCCCGACCGCGATCCGCGCGTTGATGCGCGAAGGCGAGGCTCCGGTGAAGCGCACCTCGCGCAGCTCGCTGCGCCTGCTGGGCAGCGTCGGTGAGCCGATCAATCCGGAAGCCTGGCGCTGGTACTACGAAGTGGTCGGCGACAGCCGCTGCCCGATCGTGGACACCTGGTGGCAGACCGAGACCGGCGGCATCCTGATTTCGCCGCTGCCCGGTGCGATCGACCTCAAGCCGGGCTCGGCCACGCTGCCGTTCTTTGGCGTGCAGCCGGCACTGGTGAATGCCGAGGGTGAGATCCAGGAAGGGGCCACCGAAGGCAACCTCATCATCCGCGACTCCTGGCCGGGCCAGATGCGCAGCGTCTACGGTGACCACCAGCGCTTCATCGACACCTACTTCCGCACTTACCCGGGCAGCTACTTCACCGGTGACGGCTGCCGTCGCGATGAGGATGGCTACTACTGGATCACCGGCCGCGTCGACGACGTGATCAACGTGTCCGGCCACCGCATCGGCACCGCCGAAGTGGAGAGCGCGCTGGTCTCGCACCCCAAGGTCGCCGAAGCGGCCGTGGTTGGTTTCCCGCACGACATCAAGGGCCAGGGCATCTACGCCTATGTGACCCTGGTCGCCGACGAAGCCCCCAGCGACGAACTGCACAAGGAACTGGTGGCGTGGGTGCGCAAGGAGATCGGGCCGATTGCCGCGCCGGATCACCTGCAGTGGGCCCCGGGCCTGCCGAAGACGCGCTCGGGCAAGATCATGCGCCGCATTCTGCGCAAGATCGCCGAGAACGCCCCGGACCAGCTCGGCGACACCTCGACCCTGGCCGATCCGTCGGTGGTGGCGTCGCTGGTGGAAGAACGCAAGGTCAAGTGAGACAGGCTCCCCCACATGCCTACCTTGTTGATTGCCGATGACCACCCGCTGTTCCGCGAAGCCCTGCGCGGTGCGGTGCAGCGGGTGATTCCCGGCGTTGAACTGTACGAAGCCGACAGCGTGGAAGCGCTGTACCACCTGGCCGACGAACACAACGACGCCGACCTGGTCCTGATGGATCTGAACATGCCTGGCGCGCAGGGCTTCAATGCACTGGTGCACATGCGCGCCCTGCACCCGCACCTGCCGGTGGTGGTGGTGTCCGCGCGCGAGGAGCCCACCGTGATGCGGCGGGCGCTGGACCACGGTGCCTTCGGCTTCATTCCGAAGTCGGCCGATTCGGACACGATCGGCCACGCGCTGGGAACCATCCTGGATGGCGAAACCTGGGCTCCGCCGGAAGCGCACAGCGTGCCGGAGACCGAGCACGAGGAACGCCTGGTCGGGCAACGCCTGCGCGAGCTCACCCCGCAGCAGTTCCGGGTGCTGCAGATGCTCGGCGCGGGGCGGTTGAACAAGCAGATTGCATACGACCTCAACGTCTCTGAAGCCACGATCAAGGCGCATGTGACCGCGATTCTGCGCAAGCTGGGGGTGACCAACCGCACCCAGGCGGTGCTGATGGCCGGCAAGCTGACGCTGGATGACGAGCCGCTGGTGCTGCCACCCGAGGAAGACTGACGTAGAGCGGGGCTTGCCCCGCTGCTTTTCCGCGCGGTGTTGGGTGTGCGTGGTTGCCGGGCATGGCCCGGCACTACGTCGGGCGATGATGCTGATGCGTGGTTGCCGGCCAGCGGCCGGCACTACCCGCCGCGGCATATAGCTGCGGCTATACATTCCAGCATGCCCTGCGCAATTCGCCCGTTTCGACGTCAATCGCCGATGCCGGTGCTAAGCTTCGCGTCCCCTTGGGGAGTAGCCTGTTTCCTGCAAAGGAAACGCCCGTATCAACATACTCGGCCAGTGCGCCGTGGTGCGGGCAGCCAGTTCTGGTTGGCGAGACCAGCGGTCCGCGTGCGCAACGTCAGGTTGGGCGCGAACGTGGGCCGTTGCGTGCGTCTGCCCAACCTGTTCGTGATCCCATGTCTCCTATTTCGATCCTGTTGATCGGCTTCGCCATGTCCACCGATGCCTTCGCTGCGGCGATCGGCAAGGGCGCGGCCATGCGCAGGCCACGTTTTGTCGATGCGCTGCGCGCCGGTCTTATTTTTGGCGTCATTGAAGCAGTGACCCCGGTGATCGGCTGGTTGCTGGGCCGTGCGGCGTCGTCCTACGTGGAAGCCTTCGACCACTGGATTGCCTTTGTACTGCTGGGCGCGCTGGGCGTGCACATGATCATCAACGGGGTGAAACCCGATGGCGACGACGCCGACGAGGATCCGGACAAGCACCACGGCTTCTGGCACCTGGCGATGACCGGCTTCGCCACCAGCATCGACGCGATGGCGGTTGGCGTGGGTCTGGCCTTCCTGAATGTACATATCGGCGTGATGGCGGCGGTGATCGGGCTGTGCACGCTGGTCATGGTCACCACCGGGATCATGCTGGGACGAGCGCTGGGCCAGCTGGTCGGCAAGCGTGCGGAGATCGTGGGGGGCGTGATTCTGATCCTCGTCGGGTCGACGATTCTGTATGAACATCTGAGTGGTGCTGCAGGTTGACGGTATTGCCGGGCATGGCCCGGCACTACATGGCAGCGGGGTCAGCGGTGTGGGTCGACGATGTCGACCAGTTCATGCCCACCGGGAATGCGCCGGTGCAGCAGCCGCCATGCGTTGCGCCCCGGGCAGCGACGACCGCCCATATGCAGGTCGCTGGCCAGGTATTCCTCGCCCTGGTAGGTGATCAGGTGTCCGCAGGGACGGTGGGCGGCCAGATCCTGCTCAATCCGCTCCAGTTCCCGCCAGGTACGACATTCGGACGGCAACGCCGCCAGCTTGGCACGCAGCAGCGGCCCACGCTGTATGACCAGCACGTCGCCCGACGACGGAGCAGCGGCCTCCGGTAACGAAGCCGGTCGCCCGGCACGCGGGCAATGCGTACGCGGACAGCGCCGGCGGACCACCTGCACAAGGGGTTCCGGGGCAAGCGTTTCGGTGGTCTGGCCGGGTGGAAGCGCCGCCGGTAACACCTGCCATTCGCCGTCGTGCACTTCGGTGGTGAAGGCACCTGCGTCAGCCAGCCGCTCGTTGGCCAGATCCACGCGCAGGTAGGGGCAGCGCATCTGTCGCAAGGCGGTTCCGGCGCCCACGCCCTCCTGGTTCATGGCCTTGGCGATGTCGCCTTGATGGCGCGTATGTGTGGCGACCAGATAGCACGCGCTGGCATTGCGTTTGCTGAGCAGCACGATGCCGCGATCCGCGCAGTGGGTCAGATAGAAGTGACGAATGACCTGGCCGATCAGTCGATTGGGGGTCAGATCGCGCAGCACGCAGTATTCGTTGAAGCGTTCGGTCATCCGCGCGAAGTCGGCCTCCAGCTTGCCGGACAGCCGCTGCAGTGCCAGCTCATCGTCAATGCGGGTTCCCGCCCGGCGCAGCAGCGCCTGCACGGCCGGGTAGTCGGCAAACGCACGAACATGCGCGTGGTGCGCGCGCAGACGTGCCGCCTGTTCGTCCATGCCCTGCAGCACGCTGGCCCAGCCCACACCGAGCATGCTGCCGAAGGTGGTGCCCGGCAGCATGTTGGACACCCCTTGCAATGCCGCTGCCATGCCGCCTCCGACCGCCGCACCCAACACCGCGGCAGTCGGCAACGCCCAGTCCGACTGCAGCGGCATGTTGAGGACGGCGCGATACGGAATGGAAAGCACGCAGGCTCCAGGCGACGAGGTCTGGTCGCGGAGCATAGGCAGGGTGCCGCCAGAATGAACTGAGACGACTCCGAATCAGCCGGCCAGGCGCGAGTGCGCGGTGAGGAACGCGCGCAGCGACGCGGGCTTGATCGGCTTGGTCAACAACCGGTAGCCGCGCTCGCGGGCCATGCGCTTGAGCTCGTCGCGACCGTCAGCGGTCAGCAGCGCGCCAGGAATGTCGCGCCCGGCCTTCTCACGCAGGGCTACCAGCGCATCCAGGCCATCCAGACGATCATGCAGGTGATAGTCCACCAGCATGACGTCCGGTGCCTCCTGTACCTGGTCAAGCGCCTGGTCAACGGTGCTGGCGGTGATCACCTCAACCTGCCAGCGCCCGAGCAGCGCGCGCATGCCGTCCAGAATTTCCTGGTCGTTGTCGACGCACAACACGCGCATGCCGGCCAGCGAATCGGTGCGCTGCGGGCGCTCCGCCGCAGCGGGCGTGGGGGCCGGCAACTGCGGGGTGGGTGCACGCGGCAGCTGGATGGAGAACATGCTGCCACTGCCGACGCGGCTGCGAGCGTTGAGCTGGTGGTCAAGCAGGCGCGAGATGCGCTGGCAGATCGACAAGCCCAGCCCCAGGCCCTGCTCGCCCCAGTCGAAGGGCTGCTGGTAACGATGGAACTCATCGAAGATCTGCTGCATGTGGTGTTCGGGAATGCCCGGACCGGTGTCCCATACCTGCAGCTCGATGCTGTCACCACGGTGCCGCACCGCCATCACGATGCGGCCCTGCCGGGTATAGCGCAGCGCGTTGGCGAGGAAATTCTGCAGCACACGACGCAGCAGGCGGCGGTCGCTGCGCACCCAGGCCGGGCGCGCGAACAGATCCAGGCGCAGGCCACGTCCGGCCGCGACCGGCGAGTACTGCGCCGCCAGTTCGCGCATCAGCAGGCTGACATCGAACTCGCCCACCACTGGATGCAGGCCACCGGCTTCCAGGCGCGACACGTCCAGCAGCCCGTCCAGCAGTTCCTCTGCTGCACGCAGTGACGCATCCACGCGCTCGGCCAGATGGCGTTGCTCGTCGTTGTTGTGGTGGCTGTCGCGCAGGGCCGAGGCAAACAGCCGCGCCGCGTTCAGCGGCTGCAGCACGTCGTGGCTGATCGCGGCCAGGAAGCGGGTCTTGGACTGCTGCGCGACTTCGGCTTCGTGCGAGCGCTCGGCGACGCGCTGTTCCAGCGTTTCATTGGCTTCCAGCAGCGCCTTCTCGGCGTGCTTGTAGTCGGTGATGTCGTTGTAGCTGGTGACATAACCACCGCCGGGCAGTGCCTGGCCGCGCATCTCGATGACCTTGCCGTCGCTGCGGGTGCGCTCGAAGATGTGCGGCGAGCCGGCCCGCATGTAGCCGATGCGGCGGTTGATCTGCAGTTCGATGTCGCCTTCGCCGAGCTCGCCACGCTCGGCGTTGTAGCGGATCAGGTCGGCCACCGGCCGGCCCACGTACAGCATGCCGTCGGGGTAACCGAACATCTGCTGGTAACGCCGGTTCCAGGCCGTGAGCCGCATTTCCGGGTCAACCACGCTGACCCCGGCGCTGATGTTTTCCAGCGTGGTGGAGAGGATCTCGCGGTTGAAGCGTAGTTCCTGGCCTGCTTCGTCCAGTACCGCGACCACTTCGCCCAGGTCCATGCCCGAGCCGCGCAGCAGGCTGGTCAGCAGCAGGCGCGCCGACGCCGCACCAATCGACGCGGCCAGCAGGCGTTCGGTGAACTGCACCCAGGCGCGGTCGGCCGGCGCGGACGCCTGCAGGTCGCGATCCATCGACTGTGCCTGTTCGAAGAAGGCGCGCCGGGCGTGGCGCTCGCCGACCACCCGCGAC
>NZ_DAMDFR010000018.1:0-75539 GCF_032103445.1 Stenotrophomonas sp. | reverse complement strand
CGCCCCCGGTCACTGCAGCACCGGCTTCGGCTCCGCCTGCGGCAGCCGCTGCGACCCCGGCACCTGCGGCCCAGCACCCTGGCCACCCCGCGCCCGGCAGCATTCTTGGCACCGACGGTGACCCGGATGCGGCCACCCTGGCCCAGTACCGGCGCGAACTCGCCCAGAATGTTGGCAAGCAGACCGGCGTGCTGAGCGCGTTCTGGCAGACCAGCCAGACCCTGGCGGTGAACCGCAGTGAGGAGATTGATGCGGTGTGGCCGCTGATCTGTACGGAAGTGAAGCGCTATCCGGCGCTGCGTACCGTGCGGATCCAGCTCAACCCGCGCCCCGGTGCGGAAGAGCCGGTGCGGTGGAGGCAGTGCGCGACGTCGTGATGGTCGGTGCCGGGCATGGCCCGGCACTACGCCGGCGCGCGGTTACGTTGATGCGCGCGGTCACGTTGATGCGCGCGGGTTCGTTGAATCGCGCGGTTACGTAGAGCGGGGCTTGCCCCGCTGCCGTTCGCGCGCCAACAGCAGCCGGGCAAGCCCGGCTCTACATGGCCCCACGACGCGTCCTTGATTAACGCGCGCCTGGCGCGAAGCGGGCGACCAGATCCCAGGCATCGCCCAGGAACATCTGCTTGACGCGGGTGATCGGCAGTTCGCCTCGCCACGTATGACGGTCGATCACCAGGCACGCCGTGCCGGTCTTCACCTTCAGCAACCCGGCCGCTGGGGCATCCGCCCCCCACGCGCTGATCCGATGCTGCGCACGCGTCCACGACACGTTCTGCAGCAGCCAGCTGCCCGGTGCCATCACCGAGAAATCCACCTGCAGCGCTTCCGGCACACCCTCTGGATTGATCAGCCGGTGCTCCAGCGCGAACGGCTGGCCGTCGGCCAGATGCAGGCAGCGGATCGCCAGCAGCATGCGTCCGCCCGATAACGCCATCTCGTCTTCGTTGCCCGGGTCCGCGCGGCGATGCGCCCGGTCCAGCAACTGGTACCCATAGGTATGCCCGCGCGCGCCGACCGCCATGGCGATGTCGGGAATTTCCAGCGCCACCTGCTCAAGATGCGGTGGCTGCCGTGCCACGAACGACCCGGCGCGGCGACGGCGCTCGATCATGCCGCTTTCGGCCAAGGCGGTGAGCACCTTGTTCACCGTCATGCGCGAGCAGCCGTACTGCTCCATCAACTCGTGTTCGTACGGGATGCGGAAACCCGGCTGCCACTGCCCACTGAGGATGCGGCCTTCCAGATCCTCGCGGATACGCTGGTTGAGAGTGGGTGCTTTCTTGCCCGTCACGCGGAAATCCTGATCAATCGAGTCACGGGGCGGGTGTTCATTGCGCGGCCTTCAGCACGCCCTGCAGCGCGGCCGCAAAGCGCGCCGCCACTGCGTCACGGTGCAGATGACGCCCCTGCCGGACCCATTGCCGGCCGCCACGCCACACCGAGCGCACCGCTCCATTACGTGCGGCGAACACCCAGCTGTCAAGCCAGGCGTCGCCGTTGCGCGCGATCAGCCCCGGATGCTGCGGGTCCAGTTCGACCACATCGGCGGGCGCACCCGCTTGCAGGCCATGGCCGACGCCCAGCGCCTGCGCCGCACCCTGCAGCGCCTGCTGGAACAACCAGCGGCCACTGGAAACGCCCTCCTGCGGGGCCAGCACATTGCGACCGCGCAACTGCAGGCGCTGGCCATACTCCAGCAGGCGCAGCTCTTCCGCCGCATCGATCAGCACATTGGAATCCGAACCGACCCCGAAGCGCCCGCCGCCCTGCGCGAATGCCGGCATCGGGAACAGGCCGTCACCCAGGTTGGCCTCGGTGATCGGGCACAGGCCCACCACCGCCTGGCTGGCCAGCATGCGCTGCACCTCGTCGGCATCCACATGGGTGGCGTGCACCAGGCACCAGCGCGCGTCGACAGGTGCATGTTCGTACAGCCAGCGTACCGGGCGCAGGCCGCTCCAGGCCACGCAGGCGTCCACTTCACGCGTCTGTTCGGCAATGTGGATGTGCACCGGGCCGGTGTTGAGCGGCAGCAGTGCGGCCAACTCCTCGCCGGTAACCGCGCGCAGGCTGTGAGGCGCGATGCCCAGCACCGCGTCGTCCTGTCCACGCAGGGCCTGCCGGCAGCCGGCCAGCAGCTCCGCGAAGCCGTCCACGTCATGGATCAACCGGCGCTGCGCCGGGTTCGGCGGCGCACCGCCAAAGTCGGCATGCGCGTAGAACACCGGCAGCAGAGTCAGGCCGATGCCACTGCCCTGCGCCGCCGCGGCGATGCGCGCGGCCATCTCGGCGCGGTTCGCATATGGCGTGCCATCGGCCGCATGATGCAGGTAGTGGAATTCGCCGACCCGGGTGAAGCCCGATTCCAGCATTTCCACATAGGCCTGTTCGGCAATGGCCTGCACCGCTTCCGGCTGCAGGTGCGCCAGGAACCGATACATGAGTTCACGCCAGCTCCAGAAGCTGTCACCGCTGCGCCCGCCGATCTCGGTCAGGCCCGCCATGCCACGCTGGAAGGCGTGGCTGTGCAGGTTGCCCAGCCCGGGCAGCGCGATGGTCAGCGGAACATCGCCGTCCTGCGCCGGCACCCCGGGCGTGACCTCCTGCAAGGTGTTGCCACGGCCGACAATGCGCACATCGCGGGCCCAGCCCTGCGGCAGCAGTGCGTGTTCGGCATGGAAGGCGACGGTGGAAGCGTTGGTTTCAGGCATCACTGGACATCCCGGAAGCGTCGCCTATATTGTATAGACATATGAGCTGATGTGGTGGCTGCCGTGCACTGTGACACCGTTTGGACCCACGCCAACCTGATGACGCTGGAAGGCCCTGGCCTGGGCATCATCGAAGACGGGGTGATTGCCGCCCACCAGGGCCGCATCGTGCACGCGGGTGCCGCCGGCAGCGACGCCCATCTGCAGCCGGCCCGCCGCATCGACGCCGGCGGCCGCTGGATCAGCCCGGGGCTGATCGACTGCCACACCCACCTGGTCTACGCCGGCAACCGTGCCGGCGAGTTCGAGCAGCGCCTGCAGGGCGTGAGCTACGCCGACATCGCCCGCGCCGGCGGTGGCATTGTCTCCACCGTGCGCGCCACCCGCGCCGCCAGCGATGCGGAGCTGCTGGCGCAAAGCCTGCCCCGGCTGGACGCGATGCTGGCCGAAGGCCTGACCACGATCGAGATCAAATCGGGTTATGGGCTGACCCTGGAAGACGAAACCAAGCAGCTGCGCGTGGCGCGGCAGCTGGCTGAAACCCGCGCCGTCGAAGTCGTGCCCACCTTCCTCGGCGCGCACGCGGTGCCGCCCGGTCGTGACGCGCAGGAGTACATCGACGAGGTCTGCACGGTGATGATCCCCGCCGTGGCCGCGCAGCAGCTGGCCGAAGCGGTGGACGTGTTCTGCGAGAACATCGCCTTCAGCCCGGCACAGGCCGAGCAGGTGTTCGTGGCCGCGCGCCAGCACGGGCTGGCAGTGAAAATCCACGCCGAACAGCTCAGCAACCAGCACGGCGCGGCGCTGGCCGCCCGCTACGGCGCGCTGTCGGCGGACCATATCGAGCATCTCGACGACGACGGCATTGCCGCCATGCGCACCGCCGGCACCGTGGCCGTGTTGCTGCCCGGCGCGTTCTATTTCACGCGCGATACCACCCTGCCCCCGCTGGCCGCGCTACGCGCTGCCGGCGTGCCGCTGGCAGTGGCCACCGACAGCAACCCCGGCACCTCGCCGCTGACCAGCCCGCTGCTTGCGATGAACATGGCCGCCACCCTGTTCCGCATGACTGTCGACGAATGCATCGCCGGCTTCACCCGCGAAGCCGCGCGCGCGCTGGGCCGCGCCGACCGCATTGGTCGGCTGGCGGTGGGCATGGACTGCAATCTGGCGGTGTGGGACATCCAGGCTCCGGCCGACCTGGTGTACCGCATCGGCTTCAATCCCCTGCACGCGCGCGTCATGCGCGGTGAACCTGTCTGAGCAACGTTGTGATGTCTGGAGATTCCATGAGCAACACCCTCACCCTTTCCCCGGGCCACGTCACCCTGGAACAGTGGCGCGCCATCTACACCGGCGCGCAGGTGCGCCTGGACCCGGCCAGTGCCGAGGCCGTCGCGCGCAGCGCGCAGACCGTCGCCGACATCGTCGCCAAGGGCGAGCCGGTGTACGGCATCAATACCGGCTTCGGCAAACTGGCCAGCGTGCGCATCGAGCGCGATGACCTGGCCACCCTGCAGCGCAATATCGTGCTGTCGCACGCCGCCGGCGTCGGTGAGCCGATGCCGGCCCCGGTGGTGCGGCTGATGATGGCGCTGAAGCTCACCAGCCTCGCCCAGGGCGCTTCGGGCATCCGCCCGGAAACGCTGGCGCTGCTGGAGGCGTTCCTGCAGCACGACATCGTGCCGGTGATTCCGTGCCAGGGTTCTGTCGGCGCATCAGGCGACCTGGCTCCGCTTTCGCATCTGGCCAGCGTGATGATCGGCGTGGGCGAAGCGTTTGTTGGTGGCGAACGCCTGCCGGCGGCCGACGCCCTCGCCCGCCTGAACCTGCAGCCGCTGGTGCTGGGCGCGAAGGAAGGCCTGGCCCTGCTCAACGGCACCCAGTACTCCACCGCGTATGCGCTGGCCGGCCTGTTTGAAATCAGCACCGTGTTCCATGCCGCGCTGGTCGCCGGTGCGCTGTCGGTGGAAGCGGCCAAGGGTTCAGACACGCCGTTCGATCCGCGCATCCATCAGATCCGCGGTCAGCGCGGGCAGATCGCCACCGCCGCCACGCTGCGCGCGCTGATGCAGGGCTCCGCCATCCGCGAATCACACCGCGACAACGACGTGCGCGTGCAGGACCCGTACTGCCTGCGCTGCCAGCCGCAGGTGATGGGCGCGGCCTTCGACGTCATGCGTCAGGCCGCGACCACGCTGACTATTGAAGCCAACGGCGTATCCGACAACCCGCTGGTGTTCACCGATACCAACGAAGCGCTGTCCGGCGGCAACTTCCACGCCGAGCCGGTGGCCTTCGCCGCCGACATGCTGGCGATGGCGGTGTGCGAGATCGGTTCGATCAGCGAGCGCCGCACCGCGATGCTGGTGGACCCGGCGCTGTCCGGCCTGCCCGCCTTCCTCACTCCGAAGCCCGGCCTCAACTCCGGCTTCATGATTCCGCAGGTCACCGCCGCCGCACTGGTGTCGGAAAACAAGCAGCGCGCCTACCCGGCCAGCGTGGATTCCATTCCCACCTCGGCCAACCAGGAAGACCATGTCTCGATGGCCGCGCATGGCGCACGCCGTCTGCTGGCCATGGCCGAAAACGCGGCTAACGTGGTCGGCATCGAACTGCTGGCCGCCGCGCAGGGCTGCGACTTCCACGCTCCGCTGCGTTCCAGCGACGCGCTGGAAGCAGTGCGTCAGCGCCTGCGCGCGCAGGTGCCCACGCTGCAGGACGACCGCTACTTCCACCCCGACATGCTGGCCGCCACCGAACTGGTGCGCAGCGGTGCACTGGCGGAAGGGCTGGGCAAGCTGCTGCCCGCCGTGGAGCCGCTGGCATGACCGGGCATCCGGACTGGCTGCAGGTACATCGCGGCGATGCACCGCTGATCGTCAGCTTCCCGCATACCGGCACCGACGTGCCGGATGCGCTGGTCGACCGCTTCTGGTCGCCGTGGCTGGCACGTCGTGACGCCGACTGGTGGGTGCATGAGCTGTACGACTTCGCCCGCGCGATGGGTGCGACCACGGTGCGCTCGGCGATCTCGCGCTCGGTGATCGACCTCAACCGCGACCCCAGCGGGGCGTCGCTGTACCCGGGCCAGAACACCACCGGCCTGTGCCCGCTGACCACGTTCGACAATCAGTCGCTGTACCGCGACGGGCAGGAACCGGACGCCGAGGAAATCGCGCAGCGCCGGGCGCAGTATTTCGATCCATACCACGCTGCGCTGGCCGGTGAGATCTCGCGCCTGCGTGCGCTGCATGGCACCGTGGTGGTGTACGACGCGCATTCGATCCGCTCGCACATTCCGCACCTGTTCGACGGCGAACTGCCGCAGTTCAACCTCGGCACCGCCGGTCCGTCCGGTGCGGTCGACACCAGCTGCGACAACGCGCTGGCCGACGTGGTGGAAAACATCTGTGCGTTCAGCGGCATGCCGCATGTTCGCAACGGCCGCTTCAAGGGCGGCTGGATCACCCGCCACTACAGCGACATTCCAGCCGGCGTGCACAGCCTGCAGATGGAACTGGCCTGCCGTGGCTACATGCACGAACCCACCGACGTGGACGTGCACAGCTGGCCCACCCCGCTCGACCCCGACCACGCCGCACCGCTGCGCCACACGCTGCAGCAGGTGCTCAACGCCTGCCTTGAATTCGCGAACGCCCGGAGTGCTGCATGAGCCGTCACGATTCCACCCGCACCATCATCGCCCCGACCGGCACCACCCTCAGCGCCAAGAGCTGGCTGACCGAAGCGCCGCTGCGCATGCTGATGAACAACCTGCACCCGGACGTCGCCGAGCGCCCGCAGGAGCTGGTGGTGTACGGCGGCATCGGCCGCGCCGCACGCGACTGGGCCAGCTTCGATGCCATCGTCGAAACCCTGAAGCGGCTGGATGACGACCAGACCCTGCTGGTGCAGTCGGGCAAGCCTGTCGGCGTGTTCCGCACCCATGCCGATGCGCCGCGCGTGCTGATTGCCAACTCCAACCTGGTGCCGCGCTGGGCCAACTGGGACCATTTCAACGAACTGGATAAGAAGGGTCTGGCCATGTACGGCCAGATGACCGCCGGCAGCTGGATCTACATCGGCGCGCAGGGCATCGTGCAGGGTACCTACGAAACCTTCGTGGAAATGGGCCGCCAGCACTTCGGCGGCGATCTCGCAGGCAAGTGGCTGTTCACCGGCGGCTTGGGCGGGATGGGCGGCGCACAGCCGCTGGCAGCTGTGATGGCGGGCGCGTCGTGCCTCGCCGTGGAATGCCGCCAGAGCAGCATCGACATGCGCCTGCGCACCGGCTATCTGGATACCTGGACCGACAACCTGGACGAGGCGTTACGCCTGATCGAGGAATCCTGCGCGGCGAAGAAGCCGCTGTCGGTCGGCCTGCTCGGCAATGTCGCCGACGTGCTGGCCGAACTGCTGGCGCGTGGCGTCAAGCCGGACCTGCTGACTGACCAGACCTCCGCGCATGACCCGGTGAACGGCTACCTGCCGCAGGGCTGGACCGTGGAAGAGTGGGACGCCAAGCGGGTGAGCGCACCGAAGGAAGTGGAAAAGGCCGCGCGCGCCTCGATGGCCAACCACATCCGCGCCATGCTCGGCTTCCATGCGCTGGGCGTGCCGACCGTGGACTACGGCAACAACCTGCGCCAGATGGCGCTGGAAGAAGGCGTGGCCAACGCGTTCGACTTCCCCGGTTTCGTGCCGGCGTATATCCGCCCGCTGTTCTGCCGCGGCATCGGCCCGTTCCGCTGGGCCGCGCTCAGCGGCGACCCGGAAGACATCGCCAAGACCGACGCCAAGGTCAAGGAACTGATTCCGGACAACCCGCACCTGCACCGCTGGCTCGACATGGCCGCCGAGAAGATCAAGTTCCAGGGCCTGCCCGCGCGCATCTGCTGGGTCGGCCTTGGCGATCGCGACCGGCTGGGCCTGGCCTTCAACGAAATGGTGGCCAACGGTGAGCTGAAGGCCCCGGTGGTGATCGGCCGCGACCATCTGGACAGCGGCAGCGTGGCTTCGCCGAACCGCGAGACCGAGGCCATGGCCGACGGCTCGGACGCCGTGTCCGACTGGCCACTGCTCAACGCCCTGCTCAACACCGCCAGCGGTGCCACCTGGGTGTCGCTGCACCATGGTGGCGGCGTGGGCATGGGCTTCTCGCAGCACGCCGGCATGGTGATTGTGTGTGATGGCACGGAAGCGGCGGCGAAGCGGATTGCGCGCGTGCTGTGGAACGACCCGGCCACCGGCGTGATGCGGCATGCGGATGCGGGGTATGAGATCGCCATCGAGTGTGCGAAGGAAAAGAAGCTGGACCTCCCCGGAATTCTCTAAAGGACCGTAGAGCCACGCCCTGCGTGGCTTCGCGGTGTAGGTCACCCCGTAGAGCCACGCCCTGCGTGGCTCCGCGGTCCCAAACGTGGTCGCAGCCACGCAGGGCGTGGCTCTACGGGTGAATGGTCAAGGCGAAGGATCCGCACGCCCATAGGGTGACGCCACCCACCGAACCTGTTAACTTGCGCGGCCTCATCGCGGTTGACAGCAGCTTCTGCCATCCGCGGCCCCGTTCCGCCTTGATGTCAGACGCATGCCCTCTTCCCGTTCGCTGCACCGCCCGACCCTGTCCCCGCTGGCCCTGGCCGTTCTCGCCACCCTGACCCACCCCGCGCTGGCCGCCCCGGCCGACGCGCCGACCACCCTTGATGCGGTCAAGGTCACCGCCGCCAGCGACGTCGAACAGGCCCGCGCCGCGCTCAAGCGCGTCCCCGGTGCTGGCAACGTGGTCGACCTGTCTCGTGCCAACGGCCGCCTGGCCAGCAGCGCCGACGTGCTGGCCTACCAGCCGGGCATCAGCGCGCAGTCGCCGGGCAACGAAGGCACCAAGGTGTCGATCCGTGGCTCCGGCATCAACCGTGGCCCGGGCGCGCATGCCTCGGGTATCTCCGTCTCACTGGATGGCCTGCCGCTGACCGGCCCCGGCGGCACCCCGTACGAACTGCTGGAACCGCTGTGGTTGAGCCGCGCCGAAGTGCTGCGCGGAGCCAACGGCATCGAGCGCGGTGCGCTGGCCCTGGGCGGCGCGATCAACTACGTCAGCCGCAGCGGGCGCGATTCGGCCGGGCTGGAAGTGCAGTACGAAGCCGGCAGCCGGGGTTACCAGAAGCGCAGCGTCGGCTATGGCGGCGTCAGCGGTGACCTGGATTACTACCTGGCTTACACCGACAGCGAATACGACGGTTACCAGTACCACTCCGCCGGCGACGGCAAGGGTGCGATGGCCAACCTCGGCTGGCAGATCACGCCGCAGCTGGAAACGCGCTTCTTCGTGCGCTATCGCGAAACCAACCACGAAACGTCCGGACGCCTCACCCGCGAGCAGATTCGTCACGATCCACGCGCGGCCAACCCGGCCAACCTGGCAATTGATGCACGTCGCCCGCAGCCGGGCAGCACCTGGCTGGGCAACATGACCACGTGGCAGATCGATGTGGATTCATCGCTGCAAGCCGGGCTGGTGTACCACAAGTTCCCGATGGACTTGAACGAAAGCCTGTACCGCCAGCAGCTGGACTACAGCAATCTCAACGCCACACTGGACTACCGTCGCCGTCATGCGCTGTTCGGCTATGACAGCGTCACCACCGTGGGCCTGCGCGTGACCCACGATCTGGATGCGGATGTGCGCGAGACGCTGCGCTTCGCCAATAACGGCTACGCGGCCGGCACGCATACGCGTGACTTCTCGCATCACGGTACGGATACCACCGTGCATGCCAGCAACGAGCTCAGCCTCAACGACCGCCTGCGCCTGCAGACCGGGCTGGCGCTGATCAATACCCGTCGTGATGTGCAGGTGACCTGGCCGTATACACCTGAGCGGGTGAAGGAAAGCGACTGGGACTACGCCCCGCGCATCGGCTTCACCTGGCAGCAGACCCCCGCCACACAGTGGTTCGGCAACCTGAGCCGTTCGGTGGAACCGGCGCACCCGTGGTCGATGATCTGGGGCTCTAACCTGTACTTCCCAGCCGGCAACGGCGCGTCCAGCGGCCGCCAGCGTGCGCCGGTGGAACTGGACAACCAGACCGCCACCACGCTGGAACTGGGTGCGCGTGGCGACAATTCACTGGGGCGCTGGGAACTGACTGGCTATTACGCCCATGTGCGGCATGAACTTCTGAGCGTGGAAGTGCTGCCGGTACCGAACCTGTTCGTAGCCGAGAACAACGCCAGCCCGACCGTGCATCGCGGCATCGAGGCCGGGTTGGACAGCACGCTGTGGGAGGGCCCGGGCGGTCGGCTTGGACTGCGTCAGGCGTATACGTTCAATGATTTCCGTTACCGCGATGACGCGCGCTTTGGCTCCAACCGGTTGCCTGGTCTGCCGCGTCATGCGTATCAGGCTGAGCTGCGTTATGACCACCCGACCGGTTGGTATGCGGCGGTAAATACCGATGCGGCGTCGAAGATGGCGGTGGATTATGCCAACAGCTTCTGGGCGGATAGTCGCGCTGTGTTCGGGACGCGCGTGGGCTTCGACGCGCCCAGCGGCCGCTGGCAGCTGTGGGCGGAGATGCGCAACATCGGCGACCGTCACTATGCGGCGACGGTAACGCCGGGGTATGACGACGCCGGACGCGATGTGGCGCGTTCGACGCCGGTTGAAGGGCGCAGTGTGTATGCCGGGGTGCGTTGGCGGTTTGATTGAGTCCGTAGTGACACGCCATGCGTGTCATGAACGGTCCGGGTCTGTGGATCCGGACCCCACCTCCACCCGGAACCACTCGGCAAACACCTCATCGCCCATCCACGCGTTCTTTCGGCTCACCTCAAACATCACCGCCTCGTCTCTCTTCGCCCGTGCCAATCGTTCCGGGTCGCCGCTGCAGCGGGCGGCATCCAGCTCATGCTGCGCCTCTGCGAGGAACCGGGACAGGCGATCATCGATCGCCCACACCGCCATTTCGACGCGCGGCCGGCGCGTCGTTCGCGCAACGCTGACGCCATGCAGGGCCAACTGCAGCCGTTCGAGGTGCTCCGGATAATCCTTTAACTGCGTTCGCAGGCTGCGGGGAATCGGTGGAAGCGTGCTGCGCTTCTGGGGCAGCGCCGGAGGTTTGGGGTAACCGGGTAGCAGACGTCGGATATACGACTTCACCATACACCCCACTCCTTGCCGTCCTGCACCTCCAACCCTGTTGTATCGACATCGAGCGGTAGTGGCGCAATTCGTTCGTTCGGGTGCGGCACTTGTAGTTCCGCCTTCTCCAGATCAAAACGCGTCTGCAGGTTCATCCAGAACCAGGGTGAGGTGTTGAAGTAACAGCCCAGGCGATGGGCGGTATCGGCGGTTATGGCGGAGGCACATCGGGTGATTCCCGCGATGCGCGTGCTGGATACGTGGATGGCGCAGGCCAGTGCGCGATTGGAAAGGCGGCGCGGCCGCATGAAGTCGTCGCGCAGGATTTCGCCGGGATGTAGCGGTGGTGTTGGTTCATCAGGTGGTTTCGGAATCATGATGCTCCCTGCAAGCGCGGGCAGTGGGTTCGAGGTAGGGTCGGTCGAAAGACGACCGCCGATAACAACCATCGCTGCTGTAACGCATGACCTCCGAACGGGGACGCGCTTCTCCGTTCCAGGTCATGCCCTACCGCGCCAATCACCGTTATCGGCGGTCGACTGTCGTGCGACCCTACCGGCGGATTACCTGTGCGGTGCAAATCCCCGGCGTGAGGTGCAACGAAACGCTCAATCACGCCCAAACCCCGGGCTCGCCCAGCCTTCCCGCCGAGCACGCTGCACCTCATCTTCCTCGCCAAAGTCCGGCTCCGGCTGCCCGATACCCATCTCATACGCCACATCATCAGACGCCTCCCGAAACGCATTACTCCACAGCGTGAGGTCCACCCCATTCGGGTTCTCACCCAGCTCCACCACGCGTTCCATGAACATCCGGATGGCCTCCGCTGGCGCGTAGTGCTCCCGCATCACCACACCTTTGAATCGGCAACGCAGGTCATCCTCCACCTTCGCCCTAACCCAGACCGGCTTTCTCATCGGCGTGCCCTCCGCCGGCGGCGCGGCTGTGGATGGTGGCGGTACTCGCGCACCTGCGTGTAATGCACCTCGCGCAGCACTTCGGTGGGCATGTGCAGCATACGGAAGCCCGGGGGATACACCGGCGTGGAGATGATGCGTTCGCCATCGAACTCCACCTTGAACCAGGTGCCCTTGCCCAGGCCCATGTAACGCAGCCAGCGGCCGCGCATCATCATGTACTCGACGCCGCCGGAGTCATCGTCGTAGGGCGGCGGCGGTGTGGGCGGGGTGCCGCCACATATCGCGCAGCGGTGCGCGGGTGCTGGGTTGTTGAAATCGTCTTCGGGTACGTCCGACCATTGCGCTTGCATGGCAAACCTCCTGCAGAGTGCGACCCCTGCCGGAATGGCGAGGGGTCGGGAGGTTAGAACCGCAGATCAGACACAGAAACGGCGGGCATATTCCCTCACTACGGAGGTGTTTTATTAGCCACCCTCCCGACGTTGGACAGACGTTCCGACGCAGGACAACAAGTTGTGTCTGATCTGGAGATTCTACGCTCCGGGGCCTACCCTGCAGGAAACAATCACCAAAAAAAACAGGCAATTGCGAAAGGATGGTGTCGTGTTTCGCGCGCACGATCAAATGGTGCGACGCATTTGGCGCGGTGTAATTTCGAAACGCGTGTGGCAGTAGGGCGCGGTGTTCGAAGGTGATGCAGGTGATGCGCAGTGGTGGATGTTTGATTGTGTGATGCGCGTGCGCGGTTTAGTTGCTTGTGAGGTTGAGCGTTCGTGCCGTGTGCGTCACGGGTGCGTGGGAAGGGGCGTTTTTCGATCAGGTGTCCATGCGTTAAAGAACGCGGACCAATTCACGGCGATCGTCTGTCGACCGATCCCACCAAAGCACCAAGCAATCCCGGGCACCCACCCACATCGCCCGACCATGGATCGTAGTGACACGCCATGCGTGTCAACGCCATCGTCATGCGTTCGACCCGCCGCCATGCGTGTCAACGCCATCACGCCACACCAGTAAATCTACGGGTGCCCCGCGCCTCCAACGGGCGGACACTACGCACTCCTTCCAGCGAACGGGGTGCCCCATGAAGACGCTGCTTCCCTGTGTGTGCGGTTGCCTGATCCTGCTTTCCCCGGCCTACGCACAACAGATGGCCACCACCGCCGCCGAACGCTTCGCCACGCTGGACCGCAACGCCGACGGCGAGGTCAGCAAGGACGAGTACGACGGCACCACCCTGTTCCAGGCGTTGGATGCCGATAACAACAACCGGATCTCGGTCGAGGAAGTACAGGCATTCCTCGGACCGGACCGTGACGGCCAGCTCACCGCCGCCGATCGGATCCGCGTGGCGGACTTCAACGGCGACGGTGAGCTGAGCGATGAAGAGGTACGTCGCGTGGTGGAGATGCGCTTCCAGTCTTTGGACACAGACCATGACGAAGTCCTCACGCTGGCCGAACTGCAGTCCGGGTTCTGGCGTCCGCGCTGATCCTCAGAACAGAGAAGCCATGCGCATGTACGGCAGGTACAGCGCAAAGATCGTGCTGACCGCGCCTACCAGCGCGATCAGCAGGCCGAGCAGCCCCGCCACGCGGGGCCCCCAGCTGTCACGCCGGATGTACCAGAGCAACCCTACTGCCACCGGCCCCAGCCAGAACAGCATGTAATTGTTGCGGTACACCTGCGACAACCACGGCAGTTCCTGGCCGTAGGTGGTGTACATCTCGACGAAGTTGATAAGAAGCAGCTTCGCAAAGACCGTGACCACCAGCGCCATGCCGATGCTGCCGATAAGTCCCAGCCAGGGCAGCAGGCCTGCGCTGCGCCGGGTTTTCGGGGTCGGGCGGCGGCGCAGGCCGGATGATGCGGAGCGGCCTGTCACGTCGGAATCGCCTGCTCACGGCTGAGCGAAGCCACGCGCAGGTAGTGCAGGAACTTGCCGATGAACACACCAGTGAAGCCACCGGACACCAGCAGGTGGGCGATGCGGAACACGGTATCGTCGGCCAGCGCCGGAGCGGTGGCCAACGCGGCCTCGAAGGCGTACTTGACGATGAAGGTCAGGATCAGCAGCGGCAGCAGCGAGTAATCAGCGGTGCGGTGCAGGTGGCCATCGATGGCGTCGTAGCTGATGCTCTGGCGGCGCACCAGCAGCCAACCGATGCCGGCACCGATGGCGATGCCGAGCAGCCACACGCCCCAGGCTTCGATGCTGGCACCGTAGCGGTGATGCAGGCTCCACAGGCCCCATACGGTGAAAATGGCCGGGACTACGGCAAGGCGGGCCAGCGAGGTTTTCGAGGGTTTCAGCGCGTCGATGCCGCGCCAGAGCAGGAAAGCGAGGATCACCCAGACCCAGATCGGGGTGTGGGACGCGAACTGTTGGATCGTATGCATGCGGTCGAACTCCTTCGGTAAGAAAGAACGAAACACAACGGGGGGCTGACGGCACGCCCCCGCGTACCGTCGGATACGAAATGCTGCGTCGAACGCATGGCGCGAGGGCCGTCATGTCGCCACGCCACCTCCCCGGCGGCGGGCCGAAGCTGGATCGTAGGTCTGGGGGGTGGGTGGATGCAAGTGGGCCGACATTGGCGGAAGCGCCCGGAACGTAGAGCCGGGCTTGCCCGGCTGCTGTTGGCGGCATACAAAGGCGCATGCATTGCGCGAAGAGCAGCCGGGCATGGCCCGGGCGCGTTACACCAGCTCCAACAACTGCACACTGACTCGATCAAACGGTTCGATACTCTGCGTGGCGCGACACATTGCAACCGCACCCTCCACACTGGCAATGATCAGCGTGGCCAACGTTGCGGCCTGCGCGGACGCGTGCCCTGCTCTCTCCAGCGCCTCGCCCAGCCGCGCTTCCCAGCGCGCGAACACCTCGGCCGCCGCATCGCGCACCTCCCGTGCCACCGCATCCACCGGCTCCTCCACTGATGCCGCCAGCACCGGGCAGCCGGCCTGGAACTGCGCGCGCAGCAGACGCTCGCGCCACATCGCCAGAAACTGCCGTAATCCGTCCGCCGCGCCGGCCTGCAACACCCGCTCCAACAAGGCATCCACCTTGTCACCGGCCTGCCGCGTGGCCCTGGCCAACAGTTCCTGCTTCCCTCCCGGGAAATGGTGGTATGTCGAACCCAACGGCGCGTCAGCCAGCTTGCTCACCTCGCGAATGCTGGTGGCATTGAGCCCTACCCGCGCCAGCATGTCTTCGGCCGCGCTGACCACGCGTTGCGGTGCATCGCTATGACGGGGAGACATGCCGGGGCTCCTTGCTAAGACGGGTGTCATAGATTAGCGTACGCCGGACTATTACACCTGTCATAGAACGTATGAATCTGTGGTTCCGCCTATTGCTGTTGATGATCCAGAGCCTGTTCCGGCCGAAGCTGGCTGCCCCGTTCGGGGTGTCGCGGCTGCAGTTCCGGGTGTTGCCCAACGACCTGGACAGCAACCTGCACATGACCAATGGGCGCTACTGGAACATCTTCGACCTGGGCCGGCTGGACCTGATCCTGCGCATGGGCCTGGGCCGGGTGGCCCTGCGCGAGAAGTGGGCCCCGATTGTTGGGGCGGGCACCATCCAGTTCCGCCGCGAGCTCAAGCCGTTCCAGCGGTTTACGCTGGAAACGCGGTTGGCGGGTTGGGTCGGCACACGGGTGATCATGGAGCAGCGGGTGTTGCTGGGTGAGGAGAAGATCGCCACACGTGCGTTGCTGGTGACCGGGATTTACGACCGGCGTAATCGCCGGTTTGTGGGGATGCCGCAGATGATGGCGGCGATTGGTGCGGAGGATGTGGCTTCGCCGCCGTTGAGCCAGGCGGCGGAGGCGTTGCTGGCGGCCGATGCGGCGTTGAAGGTGGATGACGCGACGTAACGGCAGCCCCGTAGAGCCGGGCTTGCCCGGCTGCTCTTCGCGGGAAGGATCGCGCCAACGGCAGCCGGGCAAGCCCGGCTCTACGGTCATGGATTGCGCGAAGAGCAGCCCGGCAAACCGGTCATGCATCGCGCGGAAAGCAGCCGGGCAAGCCCGGCTCTACGTGGGCGGTTGCGATCAGCCGGGCATGCCCGGTGTTACGGCGAGGGGCCGTACGACGGCGGCACGGTTGCACTGCCCCACTGCGGGTTGTGCTCACTGCCCACGGTGAAGTCCAGGCTTCCGCCCTTCTGCACGAAGCTCGCCGGCAGCCAGCTTTCCTCACTGGCCTTGCCATTAACCTTCAACCCCTGCACAAACGGTGCATCCATCGCCGCCCCATTGGCGGTAATGGTGATCTTCGCACCCGGCCGCTCAATCACTGCTTCCGGGAACAGCGGGCTGCCGATCACCAGATCCGCACGGCCGGGATACACCGGGTACAGCCCCAGCGCCGACCATACGTACCACGACGACATCTGGCCCAGATCGTCATTGCCCGGCATGCCTTCCGGTGCGTTGGTCCAGATCTGCTTCATCGCCTGGCGCACGGTGGCCTGGGTCTTCCACGGCTGGCCGACGAAGTTGTACAGCCACGGCGCGGCGATGGAGGGTTCGTTGTCCAGCTCGGCGTGCAGCGGGCCGGACTTGGTCACCGCCCAGCTGCCATCTTCCTTGCGGAAGAACGCGTCCAGTCGCTGGATCGCGGCCTCGCGCCCGCCCAGCACCGCAATCAATCCGGCCGGGTCGAACGGCACCATCCACAGGTACTGCGCGCCGCTGCCTTCAACGAACTCCTCATCCGAGGCCGGATCGAACGTCGGCCAGCTGCCATCGGCATTGCGCGGCTGGATGTAACCGGCCTGCGCGGTCGCCTTCGGGTTGTACAGATTGCGCCACCAGCCAGAGCGTTCGCGGAACAGCGTCGCTCCCGCCTTATCGCCTGCAGCGGTGGCCAGCTCGGCCAGACCGAAATCCGCCGCGGCCATTTCCAGCGTGTCCGATGCGGTGCCCCAGCCCGGTGCGCCGACCGGCATGTACTTGAGCTTCATCCACTGGTCGAGACCCGGGCGTTGGCCGACGCACAACACCGGGCAGCCGCGCCGGCTGAGGTCGCGCTCGGTCGGAACGGTGGCGGCCTTCTTCAGCGACGCATAGGCACGCGCCAGATCGAACGTGCGCCCACCGAAGGCGTGGATGGCCGCTACCGACGGCGGCGACGGATCGCCGTTCATCACCCCGGTCGGGCCGGTCAGATGCGTCCAGCGGTCCCACACGCCGCCATTCTGGTCGGCCTGGTTGAGCAGCGACTGCGCGATGTCTGAACCCACCTGCGGCTGCAGCAGGGTCACCAGCTGCAGCTGCGAGCGGTACACGTCCCAGCCGGAGTAATTGGCGTACTGCGCCTTCTGGCCTTTGGACAGGCTGTGAACTTTGCCGTCGATGCCGCGATAGCGACCATCGCCGTCACTGAACAGATTCGGGGCCAGCAGCGTGTGGTACAGCGCGGTGTAGAACACGGTGCGCTCGTCCGGGGTGCCGCCACTGATCTTCACCTGCCCCAGCTGGCGATTCCACGCCGCACGCGCGGCCGCCTGGGTGGCGGCCAGCGTGGTGCCCACCGGGCTTTCGCGGCGCAGATTGGCGCGCGCGCCGGCCTCGTCCACATAGGAAATGCCGATGCGTGCGGTCACCACCGGGCTGCGCTTGGCATCGAAACTGATCCAGCCACCGGCACCCTTGCCCACCGGCGGATGGCCCTGGGTGCCGTACGTGGTGCCACCACCGCCTTCGCGCGCGCCCTTCTGCACGTCTTCGTCGCGCCAGGTGCCACCCACCTCGAACGGCTGGTCGAACTCGGCCACGAAGTGCAGCGTGTAGTAGCTTTCGCGGCGGTCTTCGGCGAGGTAGCCGCAGAAGTTGCCGGAGGTCACCGTACCGCGCACGGTGCGCGTGGCCGGATCGATCACGATGGTGGAATCGCTGCTGCCCACTTCGCTGTCAGAGGTGCGGAACAGCAGGTTGGCCGGCTTGTCGGCCGGGAATGAGAACTGGCCCACGGCTGTGCGGTCGGTTGCACCGAGTGCAACAGTCACTCCGTTGTCGAGGGTGAGCTCATACGCACCAGGACTGGCGGATTCACGCTTGTGATCCAGGCCACTTGCGTAGCGCAGGCCGGCCTGCACCGACGAGGGCGACATCTCCACCGCCGTGGTGACCGGCATGATCGGGACATCACCGCTGGCTCCGGTGCAGCCGGTGCCGTTGACGTGGGTCAGGCTGAAACCGCGCACGCCGTTGCCTCGCCATTCGTAGCCGCCGGGCGCGGCGATGGCGAAGCGCTTGCCGGGCAGCGGGGTCATTTCCGGACTGAAGGCGACCATGCCGAACGGCATCTGCGGGCCGGGGTACACATTGCCCGCGTTGGTGGTGCCGATGAACGGATTGACCTCCGCAGCGAGGTCAGCGGCCTGCAGGGCGCAGGGGGTGGCGGTGAGGACCAGCGAAGCAGCAACCAGCATCGTACGGTGCACTACGGACTCCCTTATGGGTCAGGCCACGCAGAGCGCGGCGACCTTTCGAGTCTAGCCGAGCCGGTTGGCTCCGTAGCATGTCGTTGGTCACGGATTTCGACCGATCTAAACCGGGATTTTCCGCACCTTTTCACATGGCTAGAACCCAGGTGACCGGGTCATTGGAGTCCGAATACATTAAGATCAATTGATTGATCTTAATTCAACTGTATGTAAGGATAAGATCAACCGATTGATCTTATGGAGGCCGGTGTGCTCGAAATTGCCAATGAGGACGTGGTCAACCGCATGCGGTTCGACAACCCTTGGTGGGAGGATCCGGCTCCCAAGGTTCCCTTCGCCCAATCGCCACGACGTCGATATTTCCAGCCGTTTCTGAAGAAGGTCCGCAACGCGCGACTTCGCCGCGCAGTGATCTTGATGGGACCACGCCGTGTCGGCAAGACCGTACTCGTCTATCAAGCCATCAGTGAGTTGCTCGACTCCGGCGTGTCAGGTGGGGCGATCTTCTACATATCGATGGAGACACCGATCTATACAGGGCAATCTCTGGAACGCCTGCTCCGGATGTACCTTGTCGAACGCGGCATCGGTCGTGACGATGTGGCGTACATCTTTTTCGACGAGATCCAATACCTGAAGGACTGGGAAGTCCATCTCAAGTCGTTGGTCGATTCCTTCCCGAACTACCGCTTCGTTGCCACGGGCTCAGCTGCAGCGGCACTGCGCATGAAAAGCAATGAGTCGGGTGCCGGGCGCTTCTCCGATTTCATTTTGCCACCTCTGACATTCGCGGAATATCTGGCCTTCATCAACAAAGAAAACGGCCTGATCTCTCGGCACGAGACCACCCCGGGTGATTTCGAGTATGGGGCAACCGAGATCGAGGCCCTCAATGCTGAGTTCGTCAATTACCTGAACTTCGGTGGCTACCCGGAAGCGGTGATTGTGGAGGATGTCCGCGACAATCCCGAGCAGTACATCAAGAGCGACATCATCGACAAGGTGCTGCTGCGCGACTTGCCTAGTCTGTACGGAATCAATGACATCCAGGAGTTGAACAAGCTGTTCAATACACTTGCCTACAACACCGGCAACGAGGTTTCATTGGAGGGACTGTCCACATCATCCGGTGTCGCCAAGAACACCATCAAGCGCTACATCGAATACCTCGAGGCTGCCTTCCTGATTAAGCGGGTTGAGCGCATCGACAACAATGCCAAGCAGTTCAAACGGGCAACCGGCTTCAAGGTGTACTTGACCAATCCGTCGATGCGTGCCGCCCTGTTCGGTCGAATCGCTCCCGACGACAAGCATTTTGGCAGCGTCGTGGAGACCGCCATCTTCAGTCAGTGGCAGCACTCCAATACGGTCCAGTTGTGCTACGCGCGCTGGCAGGATGGCGAAGTGGATATCGTGTCCATCGACAAGACGTCGCAGAAGCCGGACTGGGCCGTAGAGATCAAATGGACCGATAAGCCTTACGACAGCGTTGGGGAACTCCGCAATTGCACGGAGTTCTATCGGAAGCACCCTCAGCTGGATCAGCCTTTCCTGGTCACAACCCGTACGAGAGAGGGGCGAAAGGAGTTCGATGGTTGCGAGTTCCATTTCATTCCCTCCGCCGTCTACGCGTACATGCTCGGCACCCACCTGCTTCAGTTCAGTCCGTGGGATCTGGATCCAAACTGATGCGAAGACGCGAGACCAACAGGGCGGCCCCGAAGCCTCAATGCGCCTTCACGGTCTCGCCGGTATCCACGATGCCGCCCTCGATGCTCTCCTTGGGGGCCTTCACCCGCGCCATGAAGTCGGCCAGCATCACCGTCCGGCAGAGTTCCACGCTCTGCCCGTCGCGTTCGGCGAACATGCGCGCGGCGTGCTCGAACAGGTCTGAAAGCAGTTCCCCGAAGTCTTCAGCGCCACCACTGAGGTCGGAATTGAGGGTGACGTGCAACTCTTCATGCGCAGCCCACAGGCGCATGATCTCGAAGGCCTCCGGGTCGCTGAGAACGCTGTCGGGGATACGCAGTTCGTCCGTATACATCAGGAATCTCCAGAAGAGTGAGGAAAGGGCTACTCGCCCTGGTAAACGTCGTGGACCAGCGAGATCTTCAGCGCCGCCAGCCGCGCCAGCGTGTCCGGCGGTATCTCGATGGTGAAGTTGCGATTGCTGTGCGAACTGAACCAGATCGTATTGCGTCCATCGCGCGCGAGCTCAAGCAGGAACCCCGCGTGCGGCTCGAGTACTTCCAGGATGTCCACCAGTGCGTCGTCCACCGAACGTTCGTGCGATGAGCACCAGCGCATGTCGAATGGATCGCAGGACCAGTAGCTCTGGGAGTGCACGCCTTCCAGCCGCCGGCCTTTCGGGGTGAAACGGGGTTCGCCCGCCTTCGCCTTGTATTTGGGTGTCATGCCCAGGGTCTGGCTGACCTGTTCCGGATCCACCGAGGGGTGATACAGACGGATGTCCAGAATGTAGGTGTATTCGTTCATCGACCGGTCCTTGATCCATGGGCGGGCCTCGCCGAAATCGGGCCCCTCGCCACGGTAAGATGGCGTCGCTTGTTTCGTCAATGGATGCCCCGTGCGTACTGTCCACGCGCTTCGTTACATCACCCCGCTTCGCGAAGGGGGTTCCCTGCCCGCCGTAGTCGAGACCGACGACGAAGGCATGGTGGTGCTCAAGTTCCGGGGTGCCGGCCAAGGCCCGAAGGCGCTGATCGCCGAGCTGATTGCTGGCGAACTGGCCCGGACGCTGGGGCTGCCGATTCCGGAGATCGTGTTCGTGGAGCTGGACCGCGAGTTCGCCCGCACCGAGCCCGACCCGGAGATCCAGGATCTGATCCGCGCCAGCGAGGGCCTGAACCTGGGCAGCGATTACCTGCCGGGTGCGATCAACTATGACCCGGCGGCGATGCCGGTGGATGCCGAACTGGCGTCGCGAATCGTGTGGTTCGATGCGTTCACCAGCAATGTGGATCGCACCGCGCGTAATCCGAACCTGATGGTCTGGCACCGCAAGCTGTATCTGATCGACCACGGCGCGGCGATGTACTTCCATCACGATTGGGCCAATGCCTGCGAGGCCTGCGAGAAGCCGTTCGCGTTGATCCGCGACCATGTGCTGCTGCCGTTCGCCACCCGGATAGCCGAGGTGGATGATGCGCTGGCCGCATTGCTGACCGATGCGGAAATCGAGCGCATCGTCGCACTGGTGCCGGACAGCTGGCTGGTGGATGAGCCATTCTTCGACAGCCCGGCGGCGTACCGCCAGGGTTACATCGACTATCTCAAGCGCCGGCTGCGTGCACGCGCCGCGTTCGTCCAGGAGGCCGTCCGTGCCCACGCTGCACACGTATGACTATGCGGTGATCCGCGTGGTGCCGCGGGTCGAACGCGAAGAGTTCATCAACGTCGGGGTGATCGTGTCCTGCCCGGGCGCGCGCCACCTACAGGCGGCAATCGAGATCGATGTGGCGCGGATGCAGGCGTTCGCGCCGGGGTTGGATCTGGAGGCGTTGCAGCCGTGGCTGGATGCGATTGTGGCCATATGCCGGGGCGATGCAGGTGCTGGACCGATTGCGCAGTTGCCGGCGCGGGCGCGCTTCCATTTTCTGACCGCCAAGCGCAGTTCGATTGTGCAGATGTCCAGCACGCATGTGGGCCGCACCGCGGATCCGGAAGGTGTGGTGGAGCATTTGATGCGGAAGATGGTGCGCGTGCCTGCTGCATGACGTCGGGCGCAACGGATCGCGCCACACCGTCGGACAATACGGAACGCGTCTTGTAGAGCCGGGCTTGCCCGGCTGCGGTTGGCGGAGATGACGGCCCCGTAGAGCCGGGCTTGCCCGGCTGCCGTTGGCGCACGCTTTGGCGCGAAGAGCAGCCGGGCAAGCCCGGCTCTACGGGGTTGGTGTGCTGCGAAGAGCAGCCGGCTGGTCAGACAATGACCAGCGACACCAGGCAAATGGGTACTCCTCCAAGCGCGTCGCCAGACCCGCGCGGACCGGGTTGGCCATGATGTACAGCGCTTCCGTTCGGAACTGGCGCTCGTCGCGCTGCTGCTGGTCGTAATAGCCGGGTTGCCAGATGGGCCCTTGGCTACCGTTGCATTGGTTGATCGCCCGGGCAGAGTGTGACTTCATCGTGCGCACCACCGTGGAAAGCGATGTTTCGCGCAGGAAGAACATCCAGTGCAGGTGATCGGGCATGACCGCCCAAGCGAGGGATTCTGTACGTCCTTCGTGATCTGAGCAGTGGAGCCAGCGGGTCAGTTCCCGGGCGTTTTCCGGACATTCGAAGATTCTGGCGCGTCTGGCGGTCACTGTGGTGATGACGTAGCAGTTGCCGATGTTGGAGATTCTTCCACGCTGGAGTGAGGGGCTGGCCATGCGGACAGGATGGCGAAGAGATTGTTTACCCGCGTTCGGGGGGTTACGGACTGCTGCGTAGGGATGATCCGCGCGGTGATGTAGAGCCGGGCTTGCCCGGCTGCCGTTGGCGAACGGTTTGGCGCGAAGAGCAGCCGGGCAAGCGCGGCTCTACGGGGTTGGTCGGAGCATCGTACAGTCACGGGTCGGGCGGAGCACCACTCGGTCACGGGGTGCTTCCATTACGTTTACATGGGCACCGTTATGGTGGAGCGGCCGTGCAAGACATCCGCCCGCCATCCCCCACCGGAGACTGACGTGACCTCACGACGCCACTTCCTTACCCTCGCTGCGGCTGGTGCCGCCCTCGCCGCTGCTTCGCCGTTGCTGGCGCAGACCTCCCCTGCCCCGGGCAGCGTGCTGCCCACACGGGGCACACCGCGCGCCAATACCGCGCTCGCCACCAATGCACCACGCCCCGGCGGCCGATACCGCCCGCTGACCCGGCTGGGGTTGGGTGGCGCACCGCTCGGTGGCAGTCTGGCTCCCACCACCGACGAGGCGGCGCATGCAACGATGGCCGCGGCCTGGGCGGCCGGCGTGCGCACGTTTGATACGTCGCCGTGGTATGGCCTGGGATTGAGCGAACGGCGCATGGGCCGCGAACTGCACAACCATCCCGCTGCCGATTACACGCTGTCGAGCAAGACCGGACGCCTGCTCACCGGCACTGCAGGACCGCTGCAGAAAACGAACTGGCATGATCCGGCTCCGTTCCGCTATGCCTACGACTACTCTGCCGCCGGCACGCGGCGCTCGGTGGAAGACAGTCTCAACCGGCTCGGGGTATCGCAGCTGGATATCGTGCTGATCCACGATCTTTCGCCGGAAAATAAAGACCTGGGCATGCCGTGGGAGCAGCGCTTCGCCGAGGCGGCGAAGGGCGCGATGCCCGAACTTACCCGCATGCGCGAAGAAGGGCTGATCAAGGCCTGGGGCTTTGGTGTGAACCGACCGCAGCCTGCACTGCGCGCGGTGGCCGAGGCGGATCCGGACATCATGCTGTTGGCTTGCCAGTATTCGATTCTGGATCACGAGGCGACGCTACACGAGACGTTCCCGAAGCTGGCTGAGAAAGGCGTGTCGGTGATGGTGGGTTCGCCGCTGCTGGCGGGGTATCTGACCGGGCGCGAGCGTTATCTGTATGGCAGCCCGATTCCGGAATGGGCACCCGCCAAGCGCGCGAAGATCGCGGCGGTGTGCGAGCGACACGGGATTGATCTGCGTACGGCGGCGCTGCAGTTTGCCGATGCGCCCGAGGTGGTGTCGTCGATCATTCCGGGGGCGCGTACGCCGGAGCAGGTTAGAGCGAATGTGGCGTCGATGGGTATCGCGATTCCGGCCGATTTCTGGGCGGAGTTGAAGCAGGAGAAGTTGATTGCTGCGGATGCGCCGGTGCCGAGGTGAATGATGTCGCCGGCTGCGGTTGGCCGCGGGGAATGACGTGCGCGGCTGCCGTTGGCGGATGCGGTGACGCTTCGTAGAGCCGGGCTTGCCCGGCTGCCGTTGGCGGGGGGGGTGTGACGCGAAGAGCAGCCGGGCAAGCCCGGCTCTACGGGGTGCGTCGTTGGCGGAAGTGTGACGCGAAGAGCAGCCGGGCAAGCCCGGCTCTACGGGATTTGCCGTTGTCTGAGGGTGTGCCGCGAAGAGCAGCCGGGCAAGCCCGGCTCTACGGGGCGTGGATTCATGCGAAGAGATGTCGGCTTCAGTTTGGTAGCGCGTAGGCCATAACGTAATCACCACGCGGTGTGCCCATCGCGTGGTGACCGGCGGCTACGATCACGACGTACTGGCGGCCACCCTGCTGATACACCATCGGGGTGGCCTGCCCGCCTGCGGGCAATTCCGTGCGCCACAGCTCCTTGCCGGTTTTCAGATTATTTGCGCGCAGCAGGTCGTCATTGGCGGCGGCAATGAAGATCAATCCACCGGCAGTGACCACGGCACCACCCGCATTGGGCGCGCCGATCTCGATAGGCAGGTGCGAACGCAGTCCAAACGGCCCGAGCCCACGCGCGCTTCCAAACGGTCGCTCCCACAGCACCGCGCCACTGCGCAGCTCGACGGCGCGCAATCCGCCATAGGGCGGCTGCTTGCACGACAGCCCGGTGAACAACAATCGCCAACCCGCGTTGCTGCGCCAGCCGCCCCCCGCAGCCGCCTGCGCTCCGGCACCCGAGAACGGCGCACCGCTCAGCCAGCCGGCCAGCCCGCTGTCGGCCTGCGCACCCTTTCGAAGGTAATCCGGCAGGTCGGTGTAGTTCGACACGATCACGCCGTGGCGGGGATCCACCGCAACCCCGCCCCAGTCGACGCCACCGTGCTGGCCGGGATAGGCGATGCGTGTATGTGCGCCGGGCTGCGCGGCGCGCCTGAACTGGATCCGGCAGACCAGCTGGTCGAGCGGAGTCAGGCCCCACATGTCACGCTCGTCGAGGGTGTGGGTGCGCTTCAGCGCGCCACTCACCGACGCCGGAACGGCAGCCGCCGGCGGGTCAAGCCGCTGACCGGTGCGCCGGTCCAGCACATACAGGTCGCCTTGCCGCGTCGGCAGCACCAGCGCGGGCACCTTGCCGGCGGCGGTGGGGAAATCGACCAGCGAGGCCTGGGCCACCAGATCATCATTCCAGGCATCGCCCGGAGCCGCCTGCAACGTCCAGGCCGGCTTGCCAGTGGAGGCATCCAGCGCCACCAGCGAGGTGGCCATGCGTGCACTGCCTTCGGCGGCTACGGCATCGCCCAGCGGCAGATACACCAGGCCCAGCTGCTCATCGCTGGTGGCCGTGGTCAACAGACGCGGCGTGCCGGGCGTATAGGTCTTGCCCTGCGCGGGGCGCGTGGACAGTTCGGGCGCGCCGAGATCCCACGCCCAGCGCAGCTTGCCGCTCTGCGCATCGTATGCCTGGATCACGCCGGACGGCGCGCTGCCATCGGCGCGCTGCAGCCCTTGATGCCCGGTGATGATCAGGCCGCGGGCAATCGTCGGCGGCGCGATGATGGCAACCTGGCCCGGCACCACCTCGCCCATGCCGAGGGTGATGTCGACCTGACCGTTGTTACCGAACTGCGCGCAGGGACGACCGCTGGCGGCGTCCACCGCCACCAGTCGACCGTCCAGCGTGCCTTCGATGATGCGGGCGGCGCAGGGCGCACGGCTGGACGTGCTGACCACCCCGCCGTCCTCGGCGGGCAGCGCCACCGGCACGGCCAGATCAGCGGCCACGTCGGACAACAACGGATCGACCTGCGGAGCGGCGGGCACCTCGTAGTAGGCCACGCCCCGGCACGCCGTGGTGGAGGGAATGGCGGTGTCACGCACCTTCGGATCGAACCGCCAGCGCTGCGTGCCGGTGGCGGCATCCAGCGCGATCAGCTGGTTGCGCGCACTGCACAGATACAGCGTGTCGCCGACCTTCAGGGGCGTGGTCTCCGCACCCCAGCGCCGGCGCGGCCGATCACCGGTGCGGAATTCCCAGGCCGGGGCGAGCTGGGCGACGTTTTCCGGCGTGATCTGCTGCTGCGGCGAATAGCGGGTACCGGCATTGCTGCGGCCCCAGGCGGTCCAGTCGGCGGCAGCGGGGTCGTCAGCGGGTTGTGCACTGACCTCGCGGGTGGGGGCCAGGCCTGCGCTCGGTGCGGTCTCGGGGAACGCGGTGTCGCCACTGACTCCACCATGGGACGCAAACGCCAACCCGACCAGCAGCACCAACCCCAGGCCGAGAACGCCGGCCGCGGTGCGTGACGCCCGGCGTGGCACGGGATCGCGCAGCGTGGGCAGCAACAGCGCAAGCACGAGTGCCAGCACGGCGAATGCGCCGATGCGTGGCAGCCAGCGCCAGTAGTCGCTGCCCGATTCCCAGGCAGTCCAGAAGAATGTGGCGGCGAACACCGCGAAGAACAGCCACGCGCCGACGGTGCGGTTGGTCCAGAGCAACACGCCGCTGACCAGCAGCCCTGCGCCCGCCAGCGCGTAGTAGGCGGAACCGCCGAGCTGGAACAGCCAGATGCCCAGGCCGCCCAGAACCAGGCCGAGCAGGATGAACAGCAGCGACAGCACCGTGACCAGCGGATGGCGCGGCGCAGGCGGGCGGGTCGTTTCGGACGGCGGTGCGGCGGACATCGGTGCTCTCCCCGGTACGGCAGAACCTTGGATCGCCGGGCCTCCCCGCCGTGGCGTTCCTTGTTGCGCTTATGCCAAAGATCGCGTGAATGTTTTGCGTTTTTTGAAGCGCACAACGCAGAACGCCGGCGATCATGCCGGCGTTCTGCGTTGCGTTGGGGCAGCCGGGCAAGCCCGGCTCTACCTTCAGGGTGCGGTGTCGCTGATGCCTTCAGACGGCGTCGCGGCGACATCTGCCTCGTCCTCGTCGTCCTCGATCGAGGCGTCCATGCGTTCCACGGCCTGGAGCTTCTCGTCCTTGGACAGACGGATCAGGGTGACGCCCTGGGTGTTGCGGCCGACGCGCGAGATTTCCGAACCGCGCGTGCGCACCAGGGTGCCGCCGTCGGAGATCAGCAGCACCTCGTCGCGCGGACCCATCAGCACGGCGCTGACCAGCTTGCCGTTACGCTCGGTGGTCTGGATGCCGATCACGCCCTGGGTGCCACGCCCCTTGCGCGGGTAGTCCGGCAGCGGAGTGCGCTTGCCGTAGCCGTTCTCGGTGGCGGTCAGGATGTACAGCTTGTTGTCGTCGTCGCCGCCTTCGATCACGGCTTCGCCGTTCTCGCCGGTGGTCTCTTCGACCGCGCTTTCGTCCTCGTTCTCGTCTTCCAGACCGCCGGCCGATTCGGCCACGATCAGGCTGACCACTTCCTCGCCCTTGACCATCTTGATGCCGCGCACGCCGGTGGCGGTGCGGCCCATGGAACGGACCTTGTCTTCACCGAAGCGCACGGTCTTGCCGTTGGAGGCGAACAGCAGGATGTCGCGCTCGCCGTCGGTGAGGCCGACGCCGACCAGGGCATCGCCCTCGTCCAGGTTGATGGCGATCTTGCCGCGCGCCAGACGGAACGCGAACTCGCTGAGCGGGGTCTTCTTGACCGTGCCGTTGCGGGTGGCAAAGAACACGAACTGGCCTTCGGCGTACTCACGCACCGGCAGCACGGCCTGCACCCGCTCACCGGATTCCAGCGGAATCCAGTTGATGATCGGACGGCCACGCGCATTCGAACCGGCTTCGGGCAACTGGTGCACCGGCAGCCAGAACACCTTGCCCGAGCTGGTGAAGGTCAGCAGCGTGTCGTGCGTGTTGACCAGCCACAGCTGCTCGATGAAATCCTCTTCCTTGGTCGCCGCCGCGCTGCGGCCACGGCCGCCACGGCGCTGCGCACGGTAGGCGCTGACCGGCTGGCGCTTGACGTAGCCGGCGTGCGACAGGGTGACCACCACGTCTTCCGGCGCGATCAGGTCGAGAATGTCCAGGTCTTCTTCGCTGTGGCGGATTTCGCTGCGACGCTCGTCGCCGAATTCCACCTTGATGCTGATCAGCTCTTCGCGGATGACCTGCAGCAGGCGGTCGGGATCTTCCAGGATATGGATCAACCCGGCGATCACTTCCAGCAGCTGCTTGTATTCCTCGGTCAGGCGGTCCTGCTCCAGCCCGGTCAGGCGGTGCAGGCGCATTTCCAGGATCTGGGTGGCCTGGATCTCGGTCAGCTGGTAGCCGCCCTCGATCAGGCCCACACCCTTGGGCAGGTCTTCCGGACGCGAGGCTTCGGCACCGGCCGCGCCCAGCATCGAACCGACCAGGCCGGGCTCCCACAGCCGCGCCAGCATGCGCTCGCGGGCTTCGTTGGGGTTCGGCGAGGTTTTGATCAGTTCGATCATCTCGTCGATGTTGGCCAGCGCAACGGTCAGGCCTTCCAGCACGTGGGCACGGGCGCGCGCCTTGCGCAGCTCGAACACGGTGCGGCGGGTGACCACTTCACGGCGGTGGCGGACGAAGGCCTCGAGCATCTGCTTGAGGTTCATCAGCTGCGGGCGGCCGTCGACCAGCGCCACCATGTTGATGCCGAACACCGACTCCATCTGGGTCTGCTGGTAGAGGTTGTTCAACACAACCTCGGCCGACTCGCCGCGCTTGATTTCGATGTAGATGCGCATGCCGTCCTTGTCGGACTCATCGCGCAGCTCGCTGATGCCTTCGAGCTTCTTTTCCTTGACCAGCTCGGCGATCTTCTCGATCAACCGGGCCTTGTTCACCTGATACGGAATCTCGGTGACGATGATCGATTCGCGGCCGTTGTCGGCCACTTCGATATCGGCCTTGGCACGGATGCGCACGCGGCCACGGCCGGTGCGGTAGCCGGCGACAATGCCGGCGGTGCCGTTGATGATGCCGGCGGTCGGGAAGTCCGGACCGGGGATGTGCTCCATCAGGCCGTCAACGTCGATCTCGGGGTTGTCGATCAGCGCGATGCACGCGTTGATGGACTCGGTGAGATTGTGCGGCGGAATGTTGGTGGCCATGCCCACCGCGATGCCGGCCGAACCGTTGACCAGCAGGTTCGGGAACCGGGTCGGCATGACCGTGGGCTCCAGTTCCTTTTCGTCGTAGTTGGGCTGGAAATCGACGGTTTCCTTGTCGATATCGGCCATCAGCTCGTGGGTGAGCCGCGACATGCGCGCTTCGGTGTAACGCATCGCCGCAGCGGAGTCGCCGTCGATGGAGCCGAAGTTACCCTGCCCGTCCACCAGCATGTAGCGCAGCGAGAACGGCTGCGCCATGCGCACCAGGGTGTCGTACACCGAGGCGTCGCCGTGGGGGTGGTACTTACCGATGACGTCACCGACGATACGCGCCGACTTGAAGTAAGGCTTGTTGCTGTGCGCGTTGAGCTCGTTCATCGCGTACAGCACGCGGCGGTGCACCGGCTTGAGGCCGTCGCGCGCATCTGGCAGCGCACGCCCCACGATCACGCTCATGGCGTAATCGAGGTAGCTCTTGCGCATCTCGTCTTCCAGGTTGACCTGGATGATTTCCTTGGCGTTTTCTGCCATTCGGGTTCCGTTGTCTGGTAGCGGTCCAGTCCGCCGCGGGTAGCCCTTTCGGGGTGCCTGCGACGGAATCTCGATTAACCGATGGATGCTACCACAACGGGGGTTTTTTTGCCCGGGTTTATGGGGGATTTACGCGAAGAAATCAGATAGTTACGAGCTGCCGGCCAGCGGCCGGCACTACCGGTCAACCGAACGCGGCCTGCATGTTGGCGACGGTGGGATTCAGGATCACGCCCTTCTCGGTCACGATGGCGTCGATCAGCTCGCCGGGGGTGACGTCAAAGACCGGGTTCCATGCGGCGATGCCTTCGGCCACGGTGCGGCTGCCGCCCACCCCGTACAGCTCGCCCGGATCGCGCTGCTCGATCTCGATCTGCCCGCCGTCCGCGGTGTCCATGTCCACCGTGGAGGACGGAGCCACAACCATGAACTTCACCCCATGATGGCGGGCGGCAATCGCCAGCTGGTAGGTGCCGATCTTGTTGGCGGTGTCGCCATTGGCACAGATGCGGTCGGCACCGACGATCACCCACTGCACCGCCCCGGTCTTCATCAGGTGCGAGGCGGCCGAATCGGCGATCAGGGTGGCGTCGATGCCGTCCTGCTGCAGTTCCCACACGGTCAGGCGCGCACCCTGCAGCCACGGCCGGGTTTCACCGGCGAACACCTTGGCGATGCGGTGCTGGGCCATGCCAGCGCGGATCACGCCCAATGCGGTGCCGAAACCAGCGGTGGCCAGCGAACCGGTATTGCAGTGGGTGAGCACGCCACTGCCGGCATCGATCAGGCCTGCGCCCAATGCGCCCATGTGGCGGTTGGCGGCCAGATCTTCATCGGCGATGGCCTGCGCCTCGCGCACCAGCACGTCGCGCCAGTCGCTGCCCGCAGGCTGCAGCGCGCGACGCATGCGGGCCAGCGCCCAGGCCAGGTTCACGGCGGTGGGCCGTGACGCATTCAGACGCTGCAGCGCCGGCTCCAGCCTGGCCAGTGCATCGGCACCGTCATCGGCCTGCACCTCGCGGGCCGCCAGCACCACGCCCCAGGCGGCGGCAATGCCGATCGCCGGCGCACCGCGCACGGTCAGCGCATGAATGGCGGCGGCCACTTCATCGCTGGTCTGGCATTCCACGTGTTCCACCACGAACGGCAGCTTGCGCTGGTCGAGCAGCTGCAGGGAATCGCCGGTCCACAGGATCGGCCGGATGTGGTCGTAGCGGGCGTAATCGATATCGGGGGATGCGTTCATGCCCCCATTGTAACGCCGGCTCAATTCACCAGAAACTCGGCGCGGCAGCCGTTGTCGACCCAGACCCCACGGGCGTCCCAGCCCCAGCTGCGCCCTTCTTCGCAGGGGCTGCCGGAGAGCTGCTTGCGCAACTGTGCGCCCTGGCTGATGCCGGCCCCGCAGAAGCGCCGCTGCTTGGAGCGCGACTCGCACACCACCACGCGCGGCACGTTGACGAAGCCACTGCCATCTTCCGCGCCGACTTCGAAGTCGCCCTGGCACCCCCGGGTGACCCAGATCTCATTGCGTTTTGCGCCCCAGCTGTGGCCTTCCCGGCACGGCATGGACGACAGCTGGCGCAGCAGGCGCACCGGCGCGCCCTGCAGCATGACCGGGCAGTTCTGCGGACGGCCGCTGGATTCGCAGCGGACCACCCGCCGCACCTTGCGCTCACCCAGCGAGGGTGCGCCCTTCGGCAGGCGCGCACGGAATTCGGCGCGGCAGCCCAGCGTGACCCAGACCCCGGACCGGTCGGTGCCCCACTCTGAACCGCGCACGCAGCTGTTGTCGGAGAGTTGGCGCACCAGGTCCACGCCGTAATCCACCGGCATGTCGCAGTGCACCCAGCCCATGTCCTTCGATTCGCAGCGCACCACCTGGCCGGCGTAACCGGTTTCAGCAGCGGTGACACGATCGGGCATCAGGCCGGCGCACAGCGCCAGGCCCAGCCATGAAAAGGTCCATCGCAGCGATGACGACGGTACGGCAGCATCCAACAGCTTCATCAACTCCATCCCCGCCGCCACAGTCCTGGCACATCGCCACCTTCCAACATCGGGTGTGATCAGAGCATCATCGTGAAGACCGCGCAAGATGCGACGTCGCAAACGCCTCAGGCGTGGGCGAAATCGAAAGCAAGCACGTCAGCGATGCGCCCGGTGCGGTTCATCGCCATCAGCAGGCGGTCCACCCCCACGGCTACACCCGCGCAGTCAGGCAGCGCCGGCAACGCGGCCAGCAGGTGTTCGTCCAGCGCCGGCAACACCGCGCCACGGGCGCTGCGTACGGCGTGGTCACGCACGAAACGGGCGCGCTGTTCGTCGGCATCGTTCAGCTCGTGATAGCCGTTGGCCAGTTCCACTGCGCCCAGGTACAGCTCGAAGCGCTCGGCCAGCGGCGGGGTGCCCGGGCGGATCCGCGCCAGCGCGGCCTGGCTGGCCGGCCAGTCATGCACCACGGTCAGGGTGTCATCGCGGAAATGCGGCTGGATGCAATGGGTCATCAGCAGGTCCAGCCAGTCGTCCCGGGTCAGCCCGTCGGCGTCGATGCGCACGTCGGCCAGCGGGGCCTGCAGCTGTTCCAGGGTCGCCTCGAAGGGATCCACCCCGACCTGCTGGATGTACAGGCTGCGGTAGTCGATGACGGTGAGCGACGCTTCGCGCTGCACCAGACCCAGCGCTGCACGCACCAGGGCGACGGTTTCCTCCACCAGCTGATGGTGGTTCCAGCCCACCCGGTACCACTCCAGCATGGTGAACTCGGGGTTGTGCCGCCCGCCGGCTTCGCCGTTACGGAATACACGACCGAGTTCGTAACAGTCGCCCACCCCGGCCGCCAGCAGCCGCTTCAGCGGATACTCCGGCGAGGTACGCAGCCAGCGCAGCGCGCTGCCGGCACTGACATGACCAGTGAAACGGGTGTGGAAGCTGTCGATGTTGGGCTCGGTGTTGCCGGCTTCCGACAGGATCGGCGTCTCCACTTCCAGCACATCGCGTTCGGCGAAGAAGGTCCGGATCAGCGCATTCAACGCGGCACGCTGGCGCAGCGCGGCAATCATCCGCGCGCGTCCCGCAGGCGTTCGGCCAGTGGCAGCGACAGCAGCCCACGGGTCTCATCCACATAGCCGGTGGCCAGGTACAGACGGCGCGCCAGTTCGTTGTGGTGATTTACTTCCAGCCGCATCCGTTCCACGCCGCGTGCATTGGCACGCTGCTCCAGGATCGCCAGCGCCTGTTTGCCCCGCCCGCGTCCGCGCGCGGCGTGGCTGAGATACAGCTCGTCCAGCAGCACGAAATGGCCGCCCTGCTCCAGGCTGAAGCCCATTGCCAGTGCGGCGTGCCCCACCACCTCGCCCGCCTCGTTGAGCCACAGCAGGACCTCGCCATTGCGCGGGTCGGTCAGCAAGGCGTCCAGCGCACGGCGCACGCGAACCTCGTCGAACACCAGTTGGTCTTCGGCATAGAACTCACGCATCAATGCGACCACCTGTTCGGTGTCGGCGACGGTGGCAACGCGGAAATCAAGGGGAGCAGTCTGCATCGTGCGGGTCCGGTTCGTGGGGCTCAGGCGTGGGACGCAAGGAACGCGACCAGGCGGTCTTCGTCCCAGACATCGATGCCGAGCTCGGTGGCCTTGGTCAGTTTGGAGCCGGCTTCGGTGCCGGCCACCACGAACGAGGTCTTCTTCGACACACTGCCGGAAACCTTGGCCCCCAGCGCTTCCAGACGTTCCTTGGCCACGTCGCGGCTCATCTGTGCCAGCGTGCCGGTCAGCACCACGGTCTGGCCGTCGAGCGGACCGGCCACGATATCCGCCAGTTCCGGCGCTTTTTCCAGCAATGCACGCCGCTGCGCATCGGCTTCGACCAGCATCGCGCCCTGCCCGTTCGTCTCCAGCCAGGCGTTCAGGCCCAGCGCGACTTCATTGGGCAGGCCGGCGGCGGTCAGCTGGACCGGTTCGGCATCCAGCAACGATTGCGCGTCGGGCAGCGCGGCGGTTAGTTTTTCCGCACGCAGGCGGGTAATGCCGGGAATCTCGGCCTCCACCAGCAACTGCGCGAAATCCAGACCCTCGCGCAGTTTCGCACTGGGCGGATGGGTGTCGCTGATGCGCACGTTGCCGATGTTGATCAGCGCGTCGATGGCGTCCTGATTGCCCTTCTGCTCGAAGAAGTGGCCGAGCGAACGCGCCACCTCGCCGCCGATATCCGGCACGCGCTTGAACAGCGGCCACGGCAGATGGCGGATCAGCTCAAGATCGCCGAACCACACCGCCAGTGCCTTCGCAGTGCTTTCGCCGACGTGCTCGATGCCCAGCGCAAACAGCAGCCGCTCCAGCGTGGTGGTGCGACTGGTGTCGATGGCGGCGATCAGATTGTCGGCCCACTTGGTCGCGATCTTCTTCGTGTTCCACTCGAAGGCGGTCGCCATCGCCAGCGCCTGCGCGCGCCAGCCTTCGTCGGCCGCATCCAGCGCCAGCACGCGGCGCAGGTACTCGCCGCTGCCGTCGCGCGGCAGGTGCAGCGCGATCTGGTCCGACAGCGCCTGCGGCGACTCGGCGTCCAGCACCAGCTTCAGGTGCAGCAGCTGGTCGCGGGTCAGGCGGTACAGATCGGCCACGCCACGCACGATGCCGGCATCCACCAGGGTTTCAATGTACTTCCCGCCCAGGCCATCGATGTCCATCGCGCGGCGCGAGGCGAAGTGGGCAATGGCTTCCTTGCGCTGCGCCGGGCAGCTGAGTTCGCCCGAGCAGCGCCACACCGCTGCGCCCTCTTCCTGCACGATTTCTGAGCCGCACACCGGGCAGTGCGTGGGCATCTGCCAGGCCGTTGTGCCCTGCGGTCGCCGGTCGGGAATGATGCTCACCACCTCGGGAATCACGTCGCCGGCGCGGCGCACGATCACCGTGTCGCCCACGCGCACATCCAGTCGTTTGATCTGCTCGGCGTTGTGCAGGGTGGCATTGGCCACCACCACCCCGGCCACCGCCACCGGCTTCAGCCGCGCCACCGGCGTGGCCGCGCCGGTCCGGCCGATCTGGATCTCGATCGCCTCCACCGTGGTGGTCTGTTCCTGCGCCGGGAACTTGTGCGCGATGGCCCAGCGCGGCGCGCGCGACACGAAGCCCATCTGTTCCTGGCCGGCACGGTCGTCCAGCTTGTAGACCACGCCGTCGATATCGAAGGCCAGGCCGTCACGACGCTCGCCGATGTCGCGGTAATAGGCCAGCAGGCCGTCCCTGCCTTCCACCACTTTGCACAGATCGCTGACCGGGAAACCCCAGGCCTTGAGCTGGGCCAGAGTGCCGGAATGGGTGGGCGGCAGTTCGCCGCCACTGACCTCACCCAGCCCGTAGGCGTAGAAACTCAGTTTGCGCTGTGCGCTGATTTTCGGATCCAGCTGGCGCAGCGAACCGGCCGCACCGTTACGCGGGTTGGCCAGCACCTTGCCTCCGTGCAGGCGGGCGTTGGCGTTGTAGGCCTCGAAATCGGCGCGGGCCATGTAGACCTCACCGCGCACTTCCAGCACCTGCGGCCAACCTTCGCCCTGCAGCTGGGCCGGAATGACCTTGATCTGACGCAGGTTGGCGGTCACGTCCTCGCCGGTGCTGCCGTCGCCACGCGTGGCCCCCTGCACGAACTGCCCGTTCTCATAGCGCAGGCTGATCGCCAGACCATCCATTTTCGGTTCGGCCGAGAACAGCAGCGCATCGCGGCGCAGACGCTCGCGGATGCGGCGCACGAAATCATCCACTTCCTCGTCGCTGAACGCATTGCCCAGCGACAGCATCGGCACCGCGTGGCGCACTTCGGCAAACCGCGACGAGGCCTTGCCGCCCACCCGCTGGGTCGGCGAATCGGTGGCCGCCAGCTCGGGGTGCGCCTGCTCCAACGCCTCCAGTTCGCGCACCAGGGCATCGTACTCGGCGTCGGGAATCAGCTGCTCGTCGCGCTCGTAATAGGCCTTGCCGGCTTCATCGATCTGGCGACGCAGGTCCTGGGCACGTTCTGCGGGGCTGGGGCTCATGCGGGCGGCTGTCGTGACTGGGCATTGAATTCTAGGCGCTGCGCCTGTTGCCGGCCACCCGCGACGCACCTGCTTGTCGGCCTCGGCGCGGGGTGCCAGCATGCGCGCATTGTCCTGCCTTCGGTATTCAGCCCATGTCGTCGACCGTGCACTCGCGTCGTTCCTTCCTGCAGCTGGCGGGCACCGGTCTGGCGGTGTCCGGGCTGGGCCTGGTACCGATGGCGCAGGCGGCCACCCTGCCCGCGCCCACCGTTCCCGCTGCGACCGGTCCAGTGCTGTTGAACTTCAACGAGTGCCCGTATGGTCCTTCGCCGGCCGCACAGGCTGCCGTTCGCGACATCGTGCCGGGCAGCGGCCGTTACCTGTTTGCGCTGGCCGGCGAAGTGCGCGACACCTTCGCCGCGCAGGAACAGATCGCCGCGGACCGGGTACGGCTGTACCCCGGCTCCAGCGAACCCCTGAACCGGGCCGCCGTAGTCTGGACCTCGGCCTCGGCCGGACTGGTGGTGGCCGACCCGACCTTCGAGAGCCTGGGCGATCTGGCGGCCGCGCGCGGGGCCACCGTGGAGCGGGTGCCGCTGCGTGCCGACGGCGCGCACGACCTGCGCGCAATGGTCGCCGCGGCGCAGCGTATCAACGCCGGCCTGTTGTACCTGTGCAATCCGAACAATCCCACCGGTTCGATCACCCCGGCGGACGACATCGCGTGGCTGCTGGCGCACAAGCCGGCGCAGACCCGGGTGCTGGTCGATGAGGCCTACATCCAGTACAGCGACCAGCCGTCGCTGATCGGTCAGGTGATGCAGCGCGACGACGTGATCGTGCTGCGCACCTTCTCCAAGCTGTACGGCATGGCCGGGCTGCGCCTGGGCGTGGCAGCGGCGCATCCGGACCGCCTGCGTGAGCTGGCCAGCCTGGGCGACAATCCCGTGCCGGTCACCGCACTGGCGGCGGCACTGGCCAGCCTGCGTGATCCTGGGCTGGTGGCGCAGCGCAAGGCGCAGAATGCGCAGGTGCGGCAGGCTACGGTTGCGTGGCTGGGCAAGCGTGGTTTTTCGTCAGTGCCGTCGGAAGCGAATTGTTTCGTGGTGGACGTGCAGCGCGATGGCAAGGCGTTTGTGGCGGCGATGGCCGAGCGCGGGGTCATCATCGGCCGCAGTTGGCCGATCTGGCCGCAGCGGGTGCGCGTGACCGTGGGGACCGAGGCGGAGATGGAGGCGTTTCGTGCGGCGTTTGCGGCGGTGACCGAACGCGGGTAGTGCCGGCCGCTGGCCGGCAACTCGTCACGCATCGCGTGGTTGCCGGCCAGCGGCCGGCACTACCGGGATGCACCAGGCATCACTTGGTTGCCGGCCAGCGGCCGGCACTACCGGGATGCACCAGGCATCGCGTGGTTGCCGGCCAGCGGCCGGCACTACCGTTACCAGCGCGGTGCTTTCGTTAGCGGCGGAGCTTGGTGCTGACGATCGTAAGCCCGCAGCTCATCTCTGATATGCGCGATCCGCTGCCGACCCAGCGCATTGCGGCTGTCGTCCAGCACCACGCCATCCAGCAGTTCACCCATGCGCTGCACGGTGGGCAGCATCTTTTCCCAGGCATCCAGCGCGGTCAGCGGGGCCGGCAGGGTCAGGAAGAAGGCAATGGCCGGGGTCTCCATCTCGCGGATGGTGGCCATGTCGAAGCTGCCCGGCTTCATGATGCTGGCCATGGAGAAGATCGGGCCGCGCTCGGGATGCCCTTCCACCAGACGGTGGAAGACGTTCATGTGACCGAACACCAGGCCGGTCTTTTCAGCAGCCACCACGATGTCCTCGCCACGCAGCTTCTCGCCGGCACGCGCGGCCACGAACAGGGACACGATCTTGTCGAAGTCCTGCGTCGCCCGCTTGCCCAGGTCGCTGGCGGGGCCGGCGTCCACGTCGGGCAGACCGAGTTCGGCCTGGGTCGCGCCTTCTTCAGCACTGAAGCCGGCATCGCCGGTATCGCCCGGCTGCTCGCCCAGCAGCGGTTCGCGACGCTGGCCGGCGGTGCTGTCGCCCCCTTCCACGCGACGCCCCTGGACCTTCTTCTTCGGCCGGCCGAACAGGAAAATGGCGACAACCAGGAGCACGCCGGCCACAAGAATGCCGATTCTGAGCAGTGCCACGTCGGACATGTGAAGGGTCTCCAGCTAAATACGTTCAGGTAAGCATGGCACGTCAGGCCGCGCCCGCCAATCGTGCCGCTTCTTCCAGGTCCACGCTGACCAGACGACTCACCCCCGGTTCGCGCATGGTGACGCCCGACAGCTGGTGCGCTGCCTCCATGGTTGCCTTGTTGTGGCTCACGAACAGGAACTGCACCTTTTCGCTCATTTCCTTGACCATGTTGGCGAGGCGGCCGACGTTGGCTTCGTCCAGCGGCGCGTCCACTTCGTCCAGCAGACAGAACGGCGCGGGGTTGAGCTGGAAGATCGCAAACACCAGCGCCACCGCGGTCATCGCCTTCTCACCACCGGACAGCAGCGAGATGCTGGACACGCGTTTGCCCGGCGGGCGCGCCATGATCGCAACACCGGTGTCGAGCAGGTCTTCACCGGTCAGTTCCAGGTAGGCATGGCCACCGCCGAACAGGCGCGGGTACAGCTGCTGCACGCCGGCGTTGACCCGGTCGAAGGTGTCCTTGAAGCGGCCACGGGTTTCGCGGTCGATCTTGCGGATGGCGTCTTCCAGGGTTTCCAGCGCGGTGCACAAGTCGGTGTTCTGCGCGTCCAGATAGTCCGAACGCTGCGAGGCTTCGCCGTACTCCTGGATCGCGGCCAGGTTGACCGGCTCCAACCGGCGCATGCGGCCGTCGATCTGGTGCACGGCCTGTTCCCAGTCGTTGATGCGCGCCTCTTCCGGCAGCGTGTTGATCACGTCCTGCAGCACGAAACCGGCCTTTTCCACCGAGGCGGTGAGCTGCTCGGCGCTCAGCACCAGCGCCTGCTGGTCGAGCTTGCGCTGGGAAATGCGCTCGCGCTGGGCCAGGGCCTGTTCGTCACGCTGGTGACGGGTCTGTTCGAAGGTGCGCAGTTCGGCGTCGATGCCTTCCAGCAGGGTGCGGGCCTCGCCCAGCACGCGGTCGGCACGGACGCGCTCGCCGAGCGCATTCTGGTGCTCGGCCTCGAGCGCGGTCACAGGTGAATCGCCTTCGTCGAGCTGCGCATGCAGCTCGCCCAAGCGCGAATCCAGCTGGCCGCGCTGGGTGCTCATGCGTTCCAGCGCCTGCCCCAGCGAGGTGAGCTGGGCGCGTTGCGACTCCAGGGTAAGCGCCAGCGAGTGCGAGCGCTCGCGCACCGTGCGCGCCGCTTCGCGGGCCTGATCCCGGGCGTCACTGAGCTGGCGGCGTTCGCCTTCCAGCGCCTGGCGCACGGATTCGAGATCGCCCATGCTGCTGACCGCGTCATCGAGGCGGGCACGCGCTTCGCGCACCTGCTCGCGCCCGGTGTCGAGGGTTTCGATCAGCTGGGCGAGTTCGCCTTCGATACGGTCGATGCGGGTACGCGCGGCCTCGACCTTGCCCTGCTGGCTCTGCAGCTGGCCACCCAGCTCGGAGACACTGCGGTGGGCCAGATACAGCTGGCGCTGCGCGTCTTCGCGCTGCTGTTCGCCGGCCAGCAGCTGGTCGCGGAAGGTGGCGAGCTGCTCTTCGAGGGTGGCTTCGCGCTCCTGCAGCGCGTCGATCTGTTCGCGCAGGGTCACGATTTCACGTTCGCGCAGCAGTGCGCCCTGCTTGGCGGCACCGGAGCGCGAGACGCGCACCCAGCCCTCGCCCAGGCGTTCGCCGCCACGGGTGATGACCGAGTCGCCGTCGGCCAGTGAGGCCTGCAGCGCGCGCGCCTGTTCCAGGTCGTCGGCGGCATGCAGGCGGGCCAGCAACCGGCGGATGGCGGTCGGGCCCTGCACCTTGGCGGCCAGCGAAGTCGGCGCGACATTGAGCGGCTCCTGCTCGGCGCTGACCAGTGCGATGCGGCCCTCGCCCAGTTCGGCGAGTGCGCCGACCAGCTGTTCGGGAGCGTCGACCAGCACGCCTTCGATCAGCTGACCGAGTGCACTTTCCACGGCGTTTTCCCAGCCGCTGTCGACGGTGAGACGCTCGCCGACGCGGGCACCGGAGTCCAGCCCGTGCTGCTTGAGCCAGGCCACGGCCGCCCCCTGTTCCTGGCCGAGCGCGGCCTGCTGCAGGGTTTCCAGCGACGACAGGCGGCCGCGCGCGGCCTGCGCCTGCTTGCGGATGTCGGCCAGTTCGGCCTGACCGGTACGCTGGCGGTCCTGCAGGCCGGCCACGGCTTCCTTGCGGGCTTCGACCTGTTCGGTCAGGCCATCAAGGGCCGCCTTCTGGGTTTCGTGCTGCAGCTGGATCTCTTCGAAGGCCTCGGCGAGTGCGTCGAGGTCGAGCCCGGTGCGTTCGGCGGCGAGCGCTTCGCGGCGGCGGTCGGCTTCCAGTACCTGACGGTCGAGGTAATCGACGCGGGTGCGTTCCACTTCGCCTGCACGCGAGGCTTCGGAGGTGCTGCGGGTATGCGCTTCCCAGCGCGCCTGCCAGTCGGAGAGCCGGCTTTCGGCGTCGCGCAGGGCTTCCTGCTTGATCTCGTTTTCTTCCTGCAACTGCTCCAGCTGCGGCTCGGCCTGTTCAACGGCTTCGCGCAGCACGATCAGCTTGGCTTCGTCGCCGCTGATGTGCTGACCGAGGTCGGCCAGCGCCTGCTGGGTTTCATCGCGGGCCTTGTGCAGGCGGTGCGACATTTCCTTCTGGTGCTGGATCTGCTGTTCGAGCCGGGCCAGGGTGCTGCCGACCTGGTACACCTCGGCCTGGGCGGTGCTGAGGGCATCGGCGGCTTCCTCGCGGCGCACGCGACTGGTTTCGATGCGGGCTTCGGCATCGCGCTGCTCGGCAATGAACTGCTGCAGGCGGGTTTCTTCCTGCGACAGCGCTTCACGCAGGCCGCTGAGGCGGCCATCCAGGTTGCGGAATTCCAGCGCCTTCCACTCGGCGTCCTTGACCTTGCGCTCTTCCTGCAGGGCCTGGTACTGCTCGGCCTGCCGGGCCTGGCGCTTGAGATGCTCGAGCTGCTTGCCGATTTCCTCGCGCAGGTCGTTGAGGCGGTCGAGGTTCTCGCGGGTGTGGCGGATGCGGGTTTCGGTTTCCTTGCGGCGCTCCTTGTACTTGGAGATGCCGGCGGCTTCTTCCAGGTAGACGCGCAGGTCTTCGGGCCGGGCTTCGATGATCTGGCTGATCATGCCCTGCTCGATGATGGAGTAGCTGCGCGGGCCGAGGCCGGTGCCGAGGAACAGGTCGGTGATGTCACGCCGACGGCACTTGGTGCCGTTCAGGTAATAGTTGCTGCTGCCGTCGCGGCTGACGGTGCGCTTGACCGAGATCTCGTTGAAAGAGGCATATTCGCCGGAGATGGTGTGGTCGGTATTGTCGAAAATGAGTTCGACAGTGGCCTGCGAGACGGGCTTGCGGGCGGACGAGCCGGAGAAAATGACGTCGGTCAGCGAATCACCACGCAGGCGGCTGGCCGAGCTTTCGCCCATGACCCAGCGCACGGCGTCGATGATGTTGGACTTGCCACAGCCATTGGGCCCGACCACACCGGTCATGTTGGTGGGCAGATGCAGGGTGGTGGGATCAACGAACGACTTGAAGCCGGAGAGCTTGATCGTGGACAGACGCATGGCGTGGTTGGCTTTCCGGGGCAGTCGCGATGGCCCTGAGTATACCGGGGATGGGCCATGTCACTGGTGTGGGGTCGCCCGGCCCTCCGTTGCGCCCGGCTGCTATCGGGTTGCACGCGCTCCGTAGAGCCGGGCTTGCCCGGCTGCGGCTGGATTCAGGCGAACAGCCCTCGGTTCACGGACTCCCTGGCTTGGCGGTTCGGGTTGGGCGTTCCGGGGGACGCTGCAAGTACGTCCCTGTAAGCTCGATCGCCGCATCCATGCGGCTCACGCCCCCTCCAGCCCACCCCGACCCGCCCCGACAGACCATCGGTGGCCACGGAAGATCAAATGCGGCGTTGTTCGGTTTTCATGCGTTACCGGGCGCGGGGTGTTTCACGGCCGTCGTCTGTCGACCGACGCTACCACCCTCCCCGCGGGGCATTGGATTGTTCCGACCCCATCGCGACCAACCTTCGGGGGCGGGCCAACAGGTGACCCCTGGAGGGACCGTCGAAAACATGAATGTTTTCGCCGAGCCCCCATGGACGGGTTTACGGCGTGTCCCGGAACGGGGTTGCCTGTTGGCCTGCCCCGCTCGGATAGATCGAAACGCCGCCTTTCGCGCGCACCAAAAACCAACCGACAAAAACAAAAACGGGCACCCTTGCGGGTACCCGTTTCAGCGATTCCGGCTTTTCAGCTGGGATCAGGCTTCGCCGACCACGATCACCTTGACGGTGGTTTCGACGTCTGCGTGCAGGGCCACCACCACGTCGAACTCGCCGACGTTGCGGAAGGCGCCTTCGCCCAGGATCACTTCGCTCTTTTCCACCGGCAGGCCAGCCTTGGTGAAGGCTTCGGCGATGTCGCGCGGGCCGACCGAGCCGTACAGCTTGCCTTCGGTCGAAGCGTTGGCGGCGATGGTCACGCTCTGGCCTTCCAGCTTGGCCTTGCGGGCTTCAGCTTCGGCGTGGATGGCGTTGGCCTTGGCTTCGTAGTCAGCGCGCTTGGCTTCGAACTCGGCCTTGTTGGTTTCGGTTGCCGGCACGGCGAAGCCGTTCGGAACCAGGAAGTTACGGCCGTAGCCCGGCTTCACTTCGACCAGGTCACCCAGGGTGCCCAGGTTCTTGACCTTCTTGATGAGGATCAGCTGCATGTTGAAACTCCAAATCGTTATTCGTTAGCGAAGCCCTCAGGCCCCGCAGCAGATGGCTGTCCGAATAGCTGGCGGAACGGGCGGCGCGGGGCCGCCCATCCGGCATCAGACGTCGTGGTTGTCGGTGTACGGGATCAGGGCCAGGAAACGGGCGCGCTTGACGGCCGTGGCCAGCTGGCGCTGGTACTTCGACTTGGTGCCGGTGACGCGGCTCGGCACGATCTTGCCGTTCTCGGTCAGGTACTGGCGCAGGGTGTTGAGATCCTTGTAGTCGATCTCCTTCACACCTTCAGCCGTGAACTTGCAGAACTTGCGGCGACGGAAGAACTTGGACATGTGCGTGCTCCTTAGGCGGCAGAAGCGGCGTCGTCGCCGGCTTCGTTGTCAGCGGTGTTGGCGGCTTCGCCTTCTTCGTCGTCACGACGACGACGCTCGCCACGCTCGGGCTTGTCGCCCTTCTCGTCCTTGCTCTTCATGATCAGCGACTGCTCGGTGTCAGCCTCGTCACGCTTGATGACCAGGTTGCGCAGCACGGCGTCGTTGAACTTGAAGCTTTCGGTCAGTTCGCTCAGGACGGCCTGATCGACTTCGATGTTGAGCAGCACGTAGTGTGCCTTCACCAGGTTCTGGATCGGGTAAGCCAGCTGACGACGGCCCCAGTCTTCCAGACGGTGGATGGTGCCGTTGCCGGCTTCGATCAGCGACTTGTAGCGCTCGATCATGGCCGGGACCTGTTCGCTCTGGTCCGGGTGGACCATGAACACGACTTCGTAATGACGACTCATGTGTGTATACCTTTCGGATGTGGCCCTTGCGGACCGGACAGCCCCCCGCAGGTGAACGCGGTGGGGCAAGGGATCCCACCCGGAACCGGGCAGGAAGCCGCGCATTATGGCAGCGCGGGTATCTTCAGGGCAAGCAGCCGAGTCTGTCGCCGAAACTGAACAAGGATTCAGGCCTTGTCGGCGTCGGTCGTGAAGCTCTCGCCGCAGCCGCATTCTGCGGTGGCGTTGGGGTTCTTGAACGTGAAGGTCTCGCTCAGGCCCTGCTTGCCGAAGTCGATTTCGGTGCCGTCCACCAGGTCCAGGCTGGCCGCGTCCACGTAGATGCGCACCCCGTCCTGCTCGAACACGGTGTCGCCCTCGCGCTGGTCGCGGGCCAGGTCGGTCACGTGGCCCCAGCCCGAACAGCCGGTACGGGTCACGCCGAAGCGCAGGCCCAGTGCGCCCGGGGTCTGGGCAACGAACTTCTGCACGCGGGCAAAGGCAACAGGGGTAAGGCTTACGGCCATGACAGGCATCTCCAGCAGATCGGTCTCATTATAGGTCCACGGCCCAGTCAGAAATGCCTCGCAAGCAGAACACTGCAACCGTTAAACTTCCCGTTCAGAGATCGAGTCGATCAATAGAGGATTCAAGTCATGACGGTGGTCAGCGTTGAACATGCGCTTGCCGGGAAGATCCCGGAAGGCGGCGAGGCAACAGTACGGGGCTGGGTGCGCACGGTGCGCGGGTCTGCGGCGCTGGCCTTCGTCAATGTGACCGACGGTTCCTGCTTCGCCCCGATCCAGGTGGTGGTCAACGACACCCTGTCCAACTTCGAAGCAGTGAAGGCACTTACCCCGGGCTGCTCGCTGATCGCGCGCGGAACCCTGGTCAAGTCGCAGGGCAAGGGCCAGTCGTTCGAGATCCAGGCCGAATCCGTCGAGATCGTCGGCCTGGTCGAAGACCCGCTGACCTACCCGATCCAGCCCAAGCCGATGTCGCCGGAGTTCCTGCGCGAAGTGGCGCACCTGCGTCCGCGCACCAACCTGTTCGGCGCGGTCACCCGCATCCGCAACTGCCTGGCCCAGGCCGTGCACCGGTTCTTCCACCAGAACGGCTTCAACTGGATCAGCACCCCGATCATCACCACCTCCGACGCCGAAGGCGCGGGGCAGATGTTCCGCGTGTCGACCCTGGACATGGTCAACCTGCCGCGCAACGACAAGGGCGAGGTCGACTTCAGCCGTGATTTCTTCGGTAAGGAAACCTTCCTGACCGTGTCCGGCCAGCTCAATGTCGAGGCCTACTGCCTGGCGCTGAGCAAGGTGTACACCTTCGGCCCGACCTTCCGTGCCGAAAACTCCAACACCACCCGCCATCTGGCCGAGTTCTGGATGATCGAGCCGGAAATCGCCTTCGCCGACCTGGCCGAAGACGCGCGTCTGGCCGAGCAGTTCCTGAAGTACCTGTTCCGCGCGGTGCTGGACGAGCGTGGCGACGACCTGGCCTTCCTCGCCGAGCGCGTCGACAAGAACGCCATCACCAAGCTGGAAGCCTTCATCAACTCGCCGTTCGAGCAGATCGACTACACCGAGGCGGTGAAGCTGCTGCAGAACTCCGGCAAGAAGTTCGACTTCCCGGTGGAATGGGGCCTGGACCTGCAGACCGAGCACGAGCGCTGGCTGACCGAGGAACACATCGGCCGCCCGGTGGTGGTGACCAACTACCCCGAGCACATCAAGGCCTTCTACATGCGCCTGAACGACGACGGCAAGACCGTTGCCGCGATGGACGTGCTGGCCCCGGGCATCGGCGAGATCATCGGCGGCAGCCAGCGCGAAGAGCGCCTGGACGTGCTGGACGCGCGCATGGCGCAGTTCGGCCTGGACCCGGCGCACTACGGCTGGTACCGCGACTTCCGCCGCTACGGTTCGGTGCCGCATGCCGGCTTCGGCCTCGGCTTCGAGCGTCTGGTGGTGTACGTGTGCGGGCTGGGCAACATCCGCGACGCCATCCCCTACCCGCGCGCACCGGGCAGCGCCGAGTTCTGACCCTGCCGCGCCCACTCTGATCACGGAGGCCACTGCATGACCCTGTTCTTCGCGCTGTGTTTCGTCGGCGTGGCGATCGCCGGGTTCAGTGCCTTCGTGATCTTCTGGCCGCTGACGCTGATCCATATCCGCGACCGCCACCCGGCCCTGGCCGACCGGTTCGGCAGCGGCGCGTTCCTGCAGCCGCAGGCGCTGCGCTGGCTGCTGGGCCGCGATTACCGGCAGACCCCCGACCGCTCGCTGTCGGGTCTTGCGACGCCAGCGTGGCTGTCGCTGCTCACCTTGCTGGCCGGGCTGGGCATGGCCGCCCTGCTCTGGCTGCTTTCACTGGTACTGACATGAACGACATTTCCGCCGACCGCGACTCCTGGTGGCTGGCCAGCCTGGGCAACACCCTGATCTGGGCCCGCCTGCGCATCCGCCCGGCCGGCACCGCCGAGGTGCTGGACAGCGATGGCAACACGCTCAGCTATGACAGCGAAGACACCGCCCGCGCGCAGCTGTTCGACGCCGAATTCGTCGAATTCGACGGGCTGGACGAGGAAGACGCGCTGGTGCGCGGCTTTTCGCTGCACGAAGTACAGCCGCCACAGGCCGCCAACGACGATGGCCTGCGCGGGCGCATGGTCCAGAGCCTGGGCCGGAGCGTCTGAGGCCCCCGTGTTCACCCCGTCCTCCTTCGCTACGCGTGATCTGGTCTGGCTGGACAGGCTGATCGCGCGCGATGCGTTCGTGACCGTGGTGACCACCGGTCCCGATGGCCTGCCTTGTGTGACCCTGCTTCCGGTGCTGTACCGCCGCGAGGGCGACAGCATCGTGATTGAAGGGCATTGGGCCAAGGCCAACCCGCAGTCGCGCCACAACGGCCCGGCGCTGGTGCTGGTGCACGGCCCGCACGGTTACGTGTCGCCGGGCTGGTACCCGGACAAGGACAGCGAAGGCCGCGTGCCGACCTGGAACTACGCCGCCGCCGAACTGCGCGGCACGCTGGAAACCATCACCGACCGCGACTGGCTGGTCGACCTGCTCGACCGGTTGAGCCTCCATAACGAAACCCAGGTCGGCAGCGATTGGCGCTTCGACCCGGACGACACCCGCCAGGCCAAACTGCTGCCGGGCATCGTCGGTTTCCGCTTCCGCACCGAACAGGTGCAGATCAAGCTCAAGCTGAGCCAGAACCACCCCGACGCCAACCAGCTGTCGGTGATTGCTGCCCTCGAGGCCGAAGGCACCCCCGCTTCCCGCGAGCTTGCGCAGTGGATGCGCGATGTTCGTGACCCGGCCGCCGCTGGCGGCTGACACCACAGGAATACCCGCCTCATGAAAGACATCCACAAGCTGCTGCAGAACAACCGCGACTGGGCCGACCGGATCGAGAAGGAAGACCCGGAGTTCTTCGCCCAGCTGGCCAAGCAGCAGCACCCCGAATACCTGTGGATCGGCTGCTCTGACTCGCGCGTGCCGGCGAACCAGATCATCGGCATGGCTCCGGGTGAAGTGTTCGTGCACCGCAACGTGGCCAACGTAGTGGTGCATACCGACCTGAACTGCCTGAGCGTGATCCAGTACGCGGTGGACCAGCTGAAGATCAAGCACATCCTGATCGTCGGCCACTACGGCTGCGGCGGCGTGCACGCCAGCCTGAACAACGTGCGCGTGGGCCTGGCCGACAACTGGCTGCGCCACGTCAGCGATGTGGCCCAGAAGCACGCGGCCATCCTCGATGAGATCGAAGATCCCGATCTGAAGCACGCGCGCCTGTGCGAGCTGAACGTGATCGAGCAGGTGGTCAACGCCTGTCGTTCGACCATCGTGCAGGATGCCTGGGCACGCGGCCAGAAGCTGATGGTGCACGGCTGGGTGTACAGCCTGAAGGACGGTCGCGTGCGCGAGATGGGCATTGACGTCGGCGCGCCGGAAGACCTGGCACCTGCCTACGAAAAGGCCCTGGCGCATGTGCCGCGCCGCGGCAAGCGCGACTGATCCCGTCTGCAAGGAACGCCCCCATGCTGCCCTCCCCGATCAACCTGCACGCCTGGATCGACGACAACCGGCATCTGCTGAAGCCGCCGGTCGGCAACAAGATGATCGAGAACGGCGACTTCATCATCATGGTGGTGGGCGGCCCGAACAGCCGCACCGACTTCCACTATGACGAAGGCCCGGAGTGGTTCTATCAGCTGGAAGGGGAAATGACCCTGAAGGTGCAGGAAGACGGTCAGGTGCGTGACATTCCGATCCGCGCTGGCGAGATTTTCCTGCTGCCGGCCGGCGTACCGCATTCGCCGCGTCGCCCACCCGGCGGCGTCGGCCTGGTGGTGGAGCGCAAGCGCCTGCCGCATGAGCGCGATGGGGTGATGTGGTTCTGCGAGCGCTGCAACCACAAGCTGTATGAGGTGTACTTCACCTTGGAGAACATCGAGACGGATCTGCCGAAGGTGTTTGCGCAGTACCAGGCCGACCTGGCGCTGCGCACCTGCGATGCCTGCGGGCATGTGGATCCGTTGCCCGGCGGGTGAATCCGGTTTCCGGTGGATTCCGTGGACACGCATGGCGTGTCCCTACGCGGATGGGTCGCCTGTGCCGGCGTGGCAAGCCCCTGTAGGGACACGCCATGCGTGTCCGCCGTTCGCGCAGCAATTCAGCCCCGGGCAACCGCCGGCAGAGCTAAACTGCGATATCTCAGACAATCGTCATTGCCATGTCCGAACTGCTCAGCCGTTCCCATGCCGTCGCCCTGGATGCCGCCGACCCGCTGCGCACCCTGCGCAGTGAATTCGTGTTCCCCCAGCACAACCACCGCGACCAGACCTACTTCGTCGGCAACTCGCTGGGCCTGCAGCCACGCAAGGCCCAGGCGGCGGTGCAGGAAGTGATGGACAAGTGGGGCGCGCTGGCGGTGGAAGGTCACTTCACCGGCGACACCCAGTGGCTGCGCTACCACCGCCTGGTGAACGAGCAGCTGGCCCGGGTGGTCGGCGCACTGCCCAGCGAAGTGGTGGCGATGAACACCCTGAGCGTGAACCTGCACCTGATGATGGTCAGCTTCTATCGCCCGACGGCGCAGCGCCCGGTGATCCTGATGGAAGCCGGGGCGTTTCCCACCGACCGCCACGCGGTGGAATCGCAGATCCGCTTCCACGGTTTCAACCCCGACACCGACCTGGTCGAGGTGCAGCCGGACGAAGCCAACGGCACGATCTCGCAGCAGGCCATTGAACGCGCCATCGCCGAGCATGGCCCGCGCCTGGCGCTGGTGTTATGGCCGGGCGTGCAGTACCGAACCGGCCAGGTGTTCGACCTGGACGCGATCACCCGCGCCGCACGCCTGCAGGGAGCCAACGTCGGCTTCGACCTGGCCCACTCGGTGGGCAACGTGCCGCTGCAGCTGCACGACATCGCGCCCGACTTCGCGGTGTGGTGCCACTACAAGTACCTCAACAGCGGCCCGGGTGCCGTGGCTGGCGCGTTCGTGCACGAGCGCCACCATCGCGATACCACGCTGCCGCGTTTTGCCGGCTGGTGGGGCCACGAGGAAGCCACCCGCTTCAAGATGGCCCCGCAGTTCGTGCCCGCCGTCGGTGCCGAAGGTTGGCAGCTGAGCAACCCGCCCGTGCTGGGGCTGGCCCCGCTGCGCGCGGCGCTGGACGTGGTCGACGCGGCCGGTGGCATGACTGACCTGCGCGCCAAGTCGCTGCAGCTTACCGGCCTGCTGGATGCGCTGGTGCGGGCGCGCCTGCCGCAGGTGCTGGAGGTGCTGACCCCGGCCGAGCCGGAGCGCCGCGGCTGCCAGCTCTCCCTGCGCGTGATCGGTGGTCGCGAACGCGGCCGCAGCCTGTTCGAATACCTGCAGAGCGTGGGCGTGCTGGGCGACTGGCGCGAGCCCGACGTGATCCGTATCTCACCCACGCCGTTGTACAACCGTTACCTCGACCTGCATCACTTCGTCGAGGAAGTCGAATCCTGGGCCGGACTGTAAGTCGCCCCCTCCCCCGCTGGAACGCTCTTGATCGCACACGCACACCGCTCCCTGAGCATCATTGGTGCCGGCCTGGCCGGTTCGCTGCTGGCCATCCTGCTGTCCCGCCAGGGCTGGCGCATCACCCTGTATGAGCGTCGCGGCGACCCGCGCATTGCCGACTACGAGTCCGGCCGCTCGATCAACCTGGCCCTGGCCGAACGCGGCCGCAACGCGCTGCGTCAGGCCGGCGTTGAAGAAGAGGTCATGGCCAAGGCGGTGATGATGCGCGGCCGCATGATCCACTCCCGCGAGGGCGACACCCAGCTGCAGCGCTACGGCCGTGACGACAGCGAAGTGATCTGGTCGATTCACCGCAAAGACCTCAACCACACGCTGCTGCAGCTGGCCGAAGACGCGGGTGCGCAGGTGCACTTCCACCGCCGCCTGCATACGGTGGACTTCGAGGCCGGCTATGCGCGCTTCATCGACGACCGCGACGACCAGCCGCATGACATCCGCTTCGACACCCTGATCGGGGCCGACGGTGCCGGCTCAGCGCTGCGCGCGGCGATGAACCGCAAGCACCCGCTGGACGAACGCATCGAGTTCCTCGGGCATTCCTACAAGGAACTGGAAATTCCGCCGACCGAAGACGGCGGCTTCCGCATCGAAGCCAACGCCCTGCACATCTGGCCGCGCGGCCAGTACATGTGCATCGCCCTGCCGAACGACGAAGGCACCTTCACCGTCACCCTGTTCCTGCCCAACGAGGGCAATCCCAGTTTTGCCACCACCCGCACCGGAGCCGAGGCCGAAGCACTGTTCGCACGCGACTTCCCCGATGCGCTGCCGCTGATTCCGCATCTGCGCCGCGACTGGGAAGAGCATCCGCCCGGCCTGCTCGGCACGCTTTACCTGCGCCAGTGGCAGCTGGGTGGCCGCGCCGTGCTGCTCGGTGATGCCGCGCATGCGATGGTGCCGTTCCACGGCCAAGGCATGAACTGTGCGTTCGAAGACTGCGTAGCACTGGCCCGCCACCTGCAGGAACAGGATTCGCTGGAAGCGGCATTTGCGGTGTTCGAAGCCGAACGCAAGCCGAATGCGGAAGCGATCCAGCAGATGGCCCTGGAGAACTACCTGGAAATGCGCGACCGCGTCGCCGACCCGACCTTCCAGCTGCAGCGCGAACTGGAACAGCAACTGCAGGCACGCTGGCCGACCCGCTTTGTGCCGCATTACACCATGGTCACCTTCCTGCACACGCCGTATGCCGTGGCGCTGGAGCGCACCAACCTGCAGCGGCGCATTCTGGAAGACGCCACCGCCGGCCACAGCACACTCGAACACATCGACTGGGCGGCGCTGGAACGCATCGTGCACGCGCAGTTGCCGGTGCTGGAGGGTGCGCACTGATGGCGGCCGACAGCTTCCTGTTCTACGACCTGGAAACCTTCGGCCAGGACCCGCGCCGCACCCGCATCGCGCAGTTCGCCGCGATCCGCACCGACGCCAACCTGCAGGTCATCAATGAACCGGTGAGCTTCTACGTCAAGCCGGCCGACGATGTCCTGCCCTCGCCGATTGCCACGCTGATCACCGGCATCACCCCGCAGCACGCGCTGGCCGAAGGCGTGAGCGAGGCCGAGGCGTTCGCGCGCATCAACGACCTGATGGCCCGCCCGGGCACCTGCACCCTGGGCTACAACACGCTGCGTTTCGACGACGAATTCGTGCGCCACGGCCTGTTCCGCAACTTCTTCGATCCCTATGAGCGCGAGTGGCGCAACGGCAATTCGCGCTGGGACCTGCTGGACATGCTGCGGCTGGTGCACGCACTGCGACCGGACGGCATTGTCTGGCCGCAGCGCGAGGACGGCGCGACGTCATTCAAACTGGAGCACCTGGCCACGGCCAACAACGTGCGCGTAGGCGATGCACATGAAGCGCTGTCGGACGTGCATGCCACCATCGGCATGGCGCGGCTGTTCAAGCAGGCGCAGCCACGTCTGTGGGATTACGCGCTGAAGCTGCGTGACAAGCGCTTCGTCGGCTCCCTGCTGGACGTGGATGCCGCACAACCGGTGCTGCACACCTCCATGCGCTACCCCGCCTCACGCCTGTGCGCGGCCCCGGTGCTGCCGTTGGCGCGCCACCCGTACATCAACAACCGCATCATCGTGCTGGACCTGGAAGGCGACATCGACGGCCTGCTCGCGCTGCCCGCCGAAACCCTGGCCGCGCGGCTGTACACGCGCGCCGCCGATCTGGCCGAAGGCGAACAGCGGGTGCCGCTCAAGGAAGTGCATCTGAACAAGGTGCCGGCGCTGGTCGCCTGGAACCACCTGCGCCCGGCCGACCACGCGCGCCTGGGCATCAACGTGGCGGCCGTGGAGGCTGCGGCGGAACGCGTCCGCGCCGTTGCACCCGCAGTGGCTGAAAAGGTGCGCCAGGTGTTTGGTGGCGAACGGGAAATGGCTCCCAGCGACGTGGATGCCTCGCTGTATGACGGGTTCCTCGCCGACGGCGACAAGGCGTTGATGACGCGCCTGCGCACCAGCCCGCCGGCCGAGCTGGCCGGCTTCGCCACACGCCTGCGCGACCCGCGCATGCCCGAGCTGCTGTTCCGCTACCGCGCACGCAACCATCCCGAGACCCTGGATGCGGCCGAGCGCCAGCGCTGGAACGACTACCGTCGCCAGCGCCTGCTCGGCGAACCGGGCCTGGGCGAGCAGACCCTGCCGCAGTACCGGGCGCAGATCGAGGCGCTTCGGGCCGAGCACGCGGCCGAACCTGCCTGCCTGGCGCTGCTGCAGCAGCTGACCAACTGGGGCAACCATCTGGAGCAGAGCCTGTGAGCACCTATTTCACCCCCGCCAGCTTCACCTTCCTGCGTGGACTGGCCCGCAACAACGACAAGACCTGGTTCAACGATCACAAGGACAAGTACGAAGCGCATGTGCGCCAGCCGTTCCTGCGCCTGATCACCGACCTGCAGCCGGACCTGGCCACGGTGAGCCCGCACTTCCGTTCCGACCCGAAGACGGTCGGCGGCTCGCTGTTCCGCATCTACCGCGATGCGCGTTTTTCCAATGACAAGTCGCCGTACAAGAGCTGGCAGGGCGCGCGTCTGTTCCATGAGCGCCGCAAGCAGGTCGCGGCTCCTTCGTTCTACATCCACCTGCAGCCGGGTGAGAGCTTCGTTGGGGCCGGGCTGTGGCATCCCGAGCCGGACACCCAGCGCAGGATTCGGCATTTCATCGTGGACAATCCGGGGGCGTGGAAGGCGGCGGCGCATGCGCCGGCGTTGCGCAGGCGCTTCGACTTCGAGCAGAGCGAGATGCTGGTGCGGGCTCCGCGCGGGTTCGAGCCGGATTTTGAGTTCATTGACGACCTGAAGCACAAGAACTGGGTGTTCTGGCGGCCGCTGGAGGATGCGGTGATGACCGGGCCGAAGCTGCGCCAGACGATTGCCAAGGACCTGACGGCGCTGGGGCCGTTTGTGGATTATCTGTGTGCGGCGTTGGATCTGGAGTTCTAGCGGTGGGTGGGGCAGCCACGCAGGGCGTGGCTCTACATGGGGTTGACGGTGGCTGGGGCACGATGGCGGCATGAAGAAGGTTCTTTGGATTGTTGTTGCCTTGGGGGTGCTGCTGGCGGCCTATGTGGTCGGCGGGCCTTACCTGACCCTGCGCGGCCTTGCGCAGGCGGTGGAGCAGCGAGACACCTCCAAGCTGGACCGCTATGTGGACTTCCCGATGCTGCGCGCCAACCTGCGCGCGCAGCTGGATGACTACGTGGTGCGGCGGGCTGGGCCGGATGTGCAGTCGAACCTGGTCGGGGCCCTGCTGCTCACCGCCGGGCAGCAGCTGAGTGGCACCGCGGTGGATGCGATGGTGACGCCGACCGGGATCGGGGCGCTGCTGGAAGGACATACGTTGTGGAAGCGGGCCAGCAACGATCTGGAAAGCAATGATGCCTATGCGCCGCCGAAGGCGGCGCGGCCCCTGGAGGGGGCGAGCCACCGGTTCGAATCGACGTCACGGTTTACCGCCACCACGCATACCGCGCAGGGGGCACCGGTGGTGTTTGTGCTGCAGCGGCAGGGGTTGAGCTGGAAGCTGGTCAATATTGAGCTTCCGTTGGAGTGATGCGTGGTTGCCGGCCAGCGGCCGGCACTACCGGTGTCCGACGCAGGATCGGTGGCGCCGGCCGCTGGCCGGCGTGATCACGCGGACATCAATCGTTCGCCACACCGTGGGGAACGTGGCCGGCGGCCACGCTCTGGTGCTGGCGGGCGCTGTCGATGTTGTGCTGCGAATCGTCGAAGAAGATGTCCGCGCCGAAGGCTTCCAGGAATGGGCCTTTGTGGCGGCCGCCGAGGAACAGCGCCTCGTCCAGACGCACGCCCCACTCTCTCAGCGTACGGATCACCCGCTCATGCGCCGGGGCCGAGCGTGCGGTCACCAGCGCGGTCCGGATCGGCGCGTCGTCGCCGGACGGGAACACCTGCTGCAGGGTATGCAGCGCCGACAGGAAGTTGCGGAACGGCCCGCCACTCAGCGGCTCGCGGGCGTTCTCACGCTCATGCCGGCCAAAGGCTTCCACGCCCTGCTCGCGCGAGATGCGCTCGCTTTCGTCACCGAAGATCACCGCGTCACCGTCGAAGGCGATGCGCAGCTGAGTGCGCGGCCGGCCCAGGTCCATCGGTTCGGCCGCCGCCAACGTCTCGTCGTAGGGCTTGGGCAGAATGGTGGCCGCGGCGATGCCGTGGCGCAGCGCGCGCCGCACCGATTCGGGATTGGCCGACAGGAACAGGTCGGTGCCGAACGGCTTCACATACGGCCAGGTCGGCTCACCGGCGGTGAAGGTGGCGCGGATGATGCCCAGGTCGTAATGCTGGATCGAATTGAAGATGCGCAGGCCGGTATCAGCGGAGTTGCGCGACAGCAGGATGACCTCCACCCGCGGCGACTCCGGCGACTGCCCCTGGTTGAGCGCCAGCAGCTTGCGCACCACCGGGAAGGCCACGCCGGGGCGCAGGATGTCGTCCTCATGCTTGCGCTGATACTCGGCATAGGCGTCCACGCCTTCGGCCTCGAACAGGGCATGGCCCTCTTCCAGGTCGAACAGGGCCCGTGAGGTCACGGCTACGGTCAGCAAGCGGGGGGTGTTGTCGCCCATAACGGTCTGCAATCCAGTGCGGCCGAAGCGGCCGGCCAGCTATTGTCGGTCAAAACATGAACTGTTCGCTGAGAATCCGGTCTTCGAGGTTGTGTTCCGGATCAAACAGCAGGGTCACCCGGCGCTCGCGCGATTCGCGGATGGTCACCTCGACCACGTCGCGGGTTTCATGCGAATCGGCGGTCACGCTGACCGGGCGCTTGTAGGGATCGAGTACACGGAAGCGCACTTCGGTGTCGGCCTTGAGGATGGCCCCGCGCCAGCGCCGGGGCCGGTACGGAGCCAGCGGCGTCAGCGCGATGGTATGCGAGCCCAACGGCAGAATCGGCCCGTGGGCGGAGTAGTTGTAGGCGGTGCTGCCGGCCGGGGTGGACACCAGCACCCCATCGCCGATGAGCTCGCTGACGCGTTCCTGGCCGTTGAGGTCCACCCCGATATGCGCGGCCTGTCGGGTCTGGCGCAGCAGCGAGACGTCGTTGTAGGCGAGCGAGCCGGTGGTGGTCCCCGACTCGGTGAGCGCCAGCATTTCCAGCGGCCGCAGGTTGGCGGGTTCGGCCAGCGCGATGCGCATCGGCACGTCGTCTTCGGCCCGGTACTGGTTCATGAGGAAGCCGACGGTACCCAGTTTCATCCCGAACACCGGTTTGCCGAGGTGCCCATGCCGGTGCAGGGTCTGCAGCATGAAGCCGTCACCGCCGAGCGGGCACAGCACGTCGGCGTCCTCGGGCGCATGCTCGCCATAGCGCGACACCATCGCGGCGCGGGCCTGTTGGGCGGGTTCGGTGCTGCTGGCCAGGAAGGCGATGCGGGGGGTATCGCTCATTTGGGTTCCGGGTGGGGCTTGGGTTGAAGGATAACCGGGGTTGCTGGCGTAGAGACACGCCATGCGTGTCTTCGTGGACTCCGGTCGTTCAGGACACGCATGGCGTGTCCCTACGGGCATCCATGCCGTGGAGTGTCCCTCCGGAGGATACCCGCCCCCTCCCCCGATGGATTGCGCGAGACGGATCGAAGAGCAACGGCAACGGCGAGAGCCTGCGTTGTTTTGGGGTCATGCGTTACCGGGTGTTGGGAGTTTCAGGGCGATCGTCTGTCGACCGATCCCACCAAAGCAGAGCCAGCGCAGGCAGGTCCAGCGCACGGACAAGTGATGAGTTGGTTTTGATTGCCCGTGGCCACCGACCATCTGTCGGGGCGGGTCGGGGTGGGCTGGAGGGGGCGTGAGCCGCATGGATGCGGCGATCGAGCTTACATGGACGTACTTGCAGCGTCCCCCGGAACGCCCGCCCCGACCCGCCAAGCCAGGGATGCCGTGAACCGAGGGTTGTTCGCACGAATCCAACAGCAGCCGGGCAAGCCCGGCTCTACGTAGCGATTGCAATCGCGCTGACATCGGCAACAAAAAAGGCCCCGCCGGAGCGGGGCCTTTCGGGCTTCAGCCGATCAGACGCTTACGCGCCGTGGGCGGCGAGCTGGCCGAGGCGCTGGACGGCGACCGAGACGGTCGGGTAGTCCAGGGTCTTCTGCTCGGCCAGTTCGGACAACATCGCCAGGGTGAAGCGCAGGCTGTTGTCGTCGCGGCCGATCCAGGTGGCGACCTTGGCTTCCGCACTGCCGCCCTTGGTGCCCAGCACCTGGCCGGCCAGGTTGCGGTGGTGCGCCGCCAGTTCGTCACGCAGCACGCCTCGGGCCACCGCGTGCCAGCGGCCATTGACCTCCAGCGCGTCGATCTGCTCGAACAGCCACGGCAGCTGCAGCGCGTCGCCCAGGCGGAAGTGGATCTTCGACACGTCCACCGGCTTCAGCTTGCGCGTGCGCGCCAGCTCGATGATGTCGAACGCCGGCTCCAGGAAGTGCAGTTCGGCCAGCTGCTGCGCCAGTGCCGGCGGCAGGCCCTTTTCCTTCCACTCCGCCACCAGGGCTTCGTAGGTCGGACGCTGCGAATCCGGCAGCACACCCGAGGCTTCGCGGATGTCGTTGAACGGACCCTGGTAGCGGTTCACCGCCTCCGTGATGCCCGGCATCGGGCCGGGGCGGAACAGCAGCCAGCGCACGAACGAACGCTGCAGCTTCCAGATCACTTCCAGTGCGTCGATCTGCACCGACTCCGGCACCGTGCCGTCCAGCGCGTCGATCTGCGCCCACAGCGCGCGCGCGTCCAGCGTTTCACGACTGATCGTGTACGCCTTGGCCACTTCCGAGATCGAACGGCCGGTGTCTTCCTGCATGCGCATCAGGAAGGTCGCGCCCATCCGGTTGATGGTCTGGTTGGTCACCGCCGTGGCGATGATCTCGCGCTTCAGGCGGTGACGCTCCATTGCGTCGGCGTACTTCTTCTGCAGCGGCGTCGGGAAGTAACGCAGCAGCTCCTTGGACAGGTACGGGTCTTCCGGAATGTCCGATTCCAGCAGCTGCTGGAACGCCACCAGCTTGGAATACGACAGCAGCACCGACAGCTCCGGACGGGTCAGGCCCTGGCCGCGTGCCTTGCGCTGCGACAGCTCGGCATCCGACGGCAGGAACTCGATCTGGCGATCCAGCAGGCCCTGCTGTTCCAGCGTGCGGATGAAGTGCTGCTTCGACCCCAGGCGCTTGACCGCCATCCGCTCCATCAGGCTCAGTGCCTGGTTCTGGCGGTAGTTGTCGTTCAGCACCAGGTCGGCCACTTCGTCGGTCATCGATGCAAGCAGCTTGTTGCGCTGGTCAACCGTGAGCTTCTTGGCGCGCACCACGTCGTTGAGCAGGATCTTGATGTTCACTTCGTGATCCGAAGTGTCCACACCCGCCGAGTTGTCGATGAAGTCGGTGTTGAGCAGCACACCCGCCTGCGCGGCTTCGATGCGGCCCAGCTGGGTCATGCCCAGGTTGCCGCCCTCGCCCACCACCTTGCAGCGCAGCTCGCCACCGTTCACGCGCAGCGCGTTGTTGGCGCGGTCGCCGACGTCGCTGTGCTGTTCGGTTGCAGCCTTTACGTAAGTGCCGATACCGCCGTTCCACAGCAGGTCGACCGGAGCCTTCAGGATCGCGCTCATCAGGTCGTTCGGCGACAGCGCCTTGACGCCCTCGTCCAGACCCAGCGCTTCGCGCACCTGCGGGGTGATCTCGATCGACTTCAGGGTGCGCGGATAGATGCCGCCGCCCTTGCTGATCAGCTTGGCGTCGTAGTCGGCCCAGCTCGAACGCGGCACGGTGAACATGCGCTCGCGCTCGACGAACGACGCGGCCGCATCCGGATTCGGGTCCAGGAAGATGTGACGGTGATCGAACGCGGCCAGCAGGCGGATGTGGCGCGACAGCAGCATGCCGTTGCCGAACACGTCGCCGGACATGTCGCCCACGCCCACGGTGGTGAAATCCTGGGTCTGGCTGTCACGGCCCAGCGCACGGAAGTGACGCTTCACCGATTCCCACGCGCCGCGTGCGGTGATGCCCATGCCCTTGTGGTCGTAACCGACCGAACCACCCGAGGCGAACGCGTCGCCCATCCAGAAGCCGTGCGCGATGGCCAGGCCGTTGGCGATGTCGGAGAAGGTCGCGGTGCCCTTGTCGGCCGCCACCACCAGGTACGGGTCGTCCATGTCGTGGCGGATCACGTCCACCGGCGGCACGATCTTGTTGTTGACGATGTTGTCGGTGATGTCCAGCAGGCCCTGGATGAACAGCTTGTAGCAGGCCACGCCGTTGGCGAACACCGCGTCGCGGTCACCGCTGGCCGGCGGCATCTTGGCGAAGAAGCCGCCCTTCGCGCCAACCGGCACGATCACGGTGTTCTTCACCATCTGTGCCTTGACCAGGCCCAGCACCTCGGTGCGGAAGTCTTCGCGACGGTCCGACCAGCGCAGGCCACCACGGGCGACCGCGCCGAAGCGCAGGTGGGTACCTTCCACGCGCGGGCCATACACGAAGATTTCGCGGTACGGGCGCGGCTTGGGCAGGTCCGGCACCAGCGCCGAATCGAACTTGAAGCTGATGCAGTGGCCCGGACGACCATCGGCATCGGTCTGGTAATAGCTGGTACGCAGGGTGGCGTTGATCACGCCCATGAAGCTGCGCAGGATGCGGTCTTCGTCGAGGCTGGAGACGCGGTCCATCAGCTTGACCAGCGCTTCGCGGGTAGCCTCCATCTGCGCGTCGCGGCTGCCCTTGCGCGCATCGACCACGGTCTTGAGCACCTTCAGGGTGGCCTCGTCGCCGCCGGCCAGCACGTTCAGATGCGCACGCAGCTGGGCCTGGCCTTCGGCGATGGCGTCCTTGTCCTCATGCCCGGTGGCCGGGTCGAAGCGGGCTTCGAACAGCTCCACCAGCAGGCGGGCCAGCAGCGGGTAGCGGGTGAAGGTGCCTTCCACGTAAGCCTGCGAGAACGGCACGCCGGTCTGCAGCAGGTACTTGCAGTAGCCACGCAGCATGGCGACCTGGCGCCAGTGCAGGCCAGCGGCCAGCACCAGGCGGTTGAAGCCGTCGTTCTCGGCGTCGCCATGCCACACGCGGGCGAAGGTCTCGCCGAAGGCTTCATCGACGCTGGCGGCGTTGATCGCACCGGCGGTCGATTCGACCTCGAAGTCCTGCACGTACACCGGGGCGTTGTCGACCGTCAGGCGGTACGGACGCTCGGCGATCACGCGCAGGCCCATGTTTTCCATCATCGGCAGCGCGTCCGACAGCGGAATGTCGTCCAGCTGGCGGTACAGCTTCAGGCGCAGGCCCTCGCCGTTCTCGCGCTGCACGGCCTGCAGGCTCAGGCGCAGGTCGTCCGGACCGGTCAGCGCGTCAAGCTGGCTGACGTCGTTGGCGGCGATCTCGGTGCTGGAGTCTTCGATGTAACCGGCCGGCAGCGCCTTGCCGATGCGGGCAGCGATGCGCAGGCCTTCGGTTTCACCATGACGGGCCACCAGCGCTTCGCGCAGGTCGTCCTGCCAGTTGCGCAGAACCTGGGCCAGCTTCTGCTCCAGTGCCGAGGTGTCCACATCGAGGGTTTCACCGGCCTTCGGGCGCACGATCAGGTGCACCTGGGCCAGCGGCGATTCGCCCAGCACCACCGAGCTGTCGACGTACTCGCCGTGCAGCGCTTCCTTCAGCATGGCCTCGATGCGCAGGCGCACGTCGGTGTTGAAGCGCTCGCGCGGCAGGTAGACCAGCGCGGAGATGAAACGGCTGTACTTGTCGCGGCGCAGGAACAGGCGGCTGCGCACGCGCTCCTGCAGGCCCAGCACGCCCATGGCGGTGCGGTACAGCTCTTCCTCGCTGGATTGGAACAGCTCTTCGCGCGGCAGGGTTTCCAGAATGTGGCGCAGGGCCTTGCCGCTGTGGCTGGCCGGAGCCAGGCCCGACTGCGTCATCACGTATTCGTGGCGCTGACGCACCAGCGGGATTTCCCACGGGCGACGGTTGTAGGCGCTGGAGGTGAACAGGCCGAGGAAGCGCTGCTCGCCGATGATCTTGCCCTTGGCGTCGAATTCCAGCACGCCGATGTAGTCCATGTAGCCGGCGCGGTGCACGCGCGAACGGGCATTGGTCTTGGTCAGGATCAGTGCGTCCTTCAGCCCGCTGGTGGCATTGAGCCCCTGCGCGGCGAGGGTCTTGACCGGACGTGCGGCCGAGGTGTCGCGGCCCTTCATCAGGCCCAGGCCGGTGTCGTTGAGCGGAGCCAGCACTTCTTCCTTGCCCTGCTTTTCCACGCGGTAGGCGCGGTAGCCGAAGAAGGTGAAGTGGTTGTCGGCGGCCCAGCGCAGGAATTCCTGGGCTTCGGCGCGCGAGGCGGCATCCACCGGCAGCTGGCGGCTGCCGAGGTCGTCGGCGATGCTCAGCGCCTGGGTACGCATGGCGTCCCAGTCACGGACGATGGCACGCACCTCGTCCAGCGACTTGCTGATCGCCTTTTCCACGTCGGCCATGGCCTCGGCCGGCTGACGGTCGATTTCCAGCAGCATCACCGACTCGGCGGTGCCTTCGCTCACCTGGGTGAGCTTGCCGGCCTTGTCACGGCTGAAGCGGATCACCGGGTGACCCAGCACGTGCACGCCAATGCCCTGCTCGGCCAGCGCCATGGTCACCGTGTCCACCAGGAACGGCATGTCGTCGTTGACGATCTGCAGCACGGTGTGCGGCGATTCCCATCCGTTGGCCTTCAGGGTGGGGTTGAACACGCGGACGTTGGCCTTGCCGACCTTGCGGCTGCGGGCGAATTCCAGCATGTCGGCAGCCAGTGCGGCCCACTCCTCAGCGGTGTGATGCGGGAACTCGTCCGCTTCCATGCGCTTGTAGAAGTCTGCGGCAAAAGCCACTGCCTCGGCCTGGGCGGCCGCCGGGTAACGCTTGCGCAAGGCCGTGTATACCGGTTCCAGAGAGAAGCCCACTGGCGAAACAGTCTGCGTATCGGCTGGTTTGGTTTTTGCTTTCACGGTCTTGGCGACAGGTTTTTGCGGTTTCATGGCAGAGCGATGCGTGTTGCTCAGTTGGAAAAATGAAATTGTAGCCCTGTTGCGTGAAAAGGCCTTGCTGCAGGACGGAATCTGGCTTTTCGGTTGGGTGGCGTTTACATGCCGTCGCAGCAATGCGCCCAGGTATGGAGACGTGGGTCACAGAAGCTCTCACCCGTCATCATCAATGGCGTAGGTGGCACGCTGACGACAGCACACACAACAGTGCCAAAAGATAGGGTTCTCCAATTCTGAACTGGACGGTATAGTCCACCGCGTGAACTCCCCCACCCCCGCTGCCGGCGCATTGGACGCGCGCGATCACCGCGTGTTCGATGCCGTGCGCGAATTGATGTCCACCCAGGGCATGCAGCTCAGCATGGAGGCGGTGGCCCAGCAGGCCGGCTGCTCCAAGCAGACCCTCTACAGCCGCTATGGCAGCAAGCAGGAACTGCTGCGCCGGGTGATGCAGCGTCACCTGTGCCGCGCCACTGCCGGCCTGCGTGCGATGGACGGGGAAGACCTGCGCGGTTGCCTGCTGCAGTTCGCGGTCGATCACATCGAACATTTCAGCGAACCGCAGGTGGTGCAGGCGCGCCGCCTGATTGCCGCCGAGGCCGCCCAGTTCCCGCAGGAAGCCCAGGCGCTGTACCGCGACGGGGCCGGCGCGCTCACCCTTCACTTAGCTGAATGGATTGCCACCCGCATCCAGCGCGGCCTGCTTCGCCATGACGACCCACACTTCATGGCCGAACTGCTATTGAGCATGATCGCCGGGCTGGATTTCGAGAAGCAGCGTTTCCATACCCCCCACCGTGATGACGCCAGCGTGCGTCGGCGCTGGGCCGAATTTTCCGTGGACAGTTTCCTGCAAGCGTTTGCGATGCACCCTGCTGTTCCCGATCCACATTCAAACCAACTCCGGAGTTTCTCCTGATGATCGCCCCACTCCGCACCCTTGCCCTGACGTGCGCAGTTGCCGTTGCGCTGACCGCCTGCAAGAAGCAGGAACAGCAGACGCCCCCGCCGCCGGAAGTGGGCGTGATCGAAGCCAAGGCCGAAACCCTGCCGCTGCAGCGCGAGCTGGTCGGCCGGCTGTCGCCGTTCCGCAGCGCCGACGTGCGCGCCCGCGTGCCGGGCGTGCTGCTCAAGCGCGTCTACCAGGAAGGCCAGGACGTCAAGCAGGGCCAGGTCCTGTTCCTGATCGACCCGGCTCCGCTGCAGGCCTCGTTGAACTCCTCGCAGGGCCAGCTGGCCTCGGCGCAGGCGACCTATGTCAACGCCAAGGCCGCCGCTGATCGCGCCCGTTCGCTGGCTCCGCAGGCGTTCGTGTCCAAGTCGGACGTTGACGCCGCCGAGGCCGCCGAGCGCTCCGCCGCCGCTGCCGTCACCCAGGCCCAGGCCGCGGTGACCAGCGCGAAGATCAACCTGGGCTATGCCGAGGTCACTTCGCCGATCAGCGGCCGTGCCGGCAAGCAGCAGGTCACCGAAGGTGCGCTGGTCGGCCAGGGCGACGTGACCCTGCTGACCACCGTCGACCAGCTCGACCCGCTGTACGTGAACTTCTCGATGAGCTCGGACGAGATGACCCAGCTGCGTCGCGCCCAGGCCCAGGGCTCGGTGGCACTGAGCGGCGACGGCAAGTCGACCGTGCAGGTGCGTCTGTCCGATGGCACGGTGTATGGCGAACCCGGCACCCTGGACTACTCCTCGGCTACGGTTGACCCGGCCACCGGCGCGGTGACCCTGCGTGCGCTGCTGCCGAACCCGCAGCAGCTGCTGCTGCCGGGTTCGTTCGTCAGCTTCCAGGCGGTGCTGGGCGAGCGCAAGAACGCCTTCCTGGTGCCGCTGCAGTCGCTGCAGCGTGACACCGTGGGCGGCTACGTGATGGTGGTCGGCAAGGACGGCAAGGTGGTGCGCAAGAACGTCACCACCGAAGGCCAGCAGGGCGCCAACTGGCTGGTGACCGGCGGCATCGAATCCGGCGACCAGGTGATCGTGGCCGGCGTGCAGAAGGTCAAGGAAGGCGCTCCGGCGTCGGCCAAGCCCTGGACGCCGACCGCGGCCAACGGCCAGGCTCCGGCCGCCGGTGCCCCGGCTGCTGCGGCCCCGGCCGCTGCACCGGCGGACGCCGCGGCCGACCCGGCCAAGGCCGAAGGCCAGACCACCGAAGGCGCTCCGGCTGCCGAACCGAACAAGCAATAACGGGGACGATCCGTCATGCCTAAATTTTTCATTGAACACCCGGTATTCGCCTGGGTGGTCGCGATCCTGATCTCGCTTGCGGGCGTGATCTCGATCCTCGGTCTGGGTGTGGAGTCCTACCCCAGCATCGCACCGCCACAGGTGACGGTGAGCGCCACCTACCCCGGCGCCAGCGCCGACACCACTGAAAAGTCGGTCACCCAGGTGATCGAGCAGCAGCTGACCGGTATCGATCACCTGCTGTACTTCAGTTCTTCCTCGGCCTCCAACGGCCGCGCCCAGATCACCCTGACCTTTGAAACCGGTACGGATCCGGACATCGCGCAGGTGCAGGTGCAGAACAAGGTGTCGCTGGCCACACCGCGACTGCCAACCGAAGTAACCCAGCAGGGCGTGGTGGTGGCCAAGGCCAACGCCGGCTTCCTGATGGTGGTGGCCCTGCGTTCGGACAGCGAGGCGATCAACCGTGATGCCCTGAACGACATCGTCGGTTCGCGCGTGCTCGACCAGATCTCGCGTATTCCCGGCGTCGGCAGCACCCAGCAGTTCGGTTCCGAGTACGCCATGAACATCTGGCTCAACCCGGAGAAAATGCAGGGCTACAACCTCAGCGCCAGCCAGGTGCTGGCCGCGGTGCGTGCACAGAACGTGCAGTTCGCCGCCGGTTCGCTGGGTTCGGACCCGTCGCCGGCCGGCCACTACTTCACCGCCACGGTCTCGGCCGAAGGCCGTTTCAGCTCGCCGGAGCAGTTCGAGAACATCATCCTGCGGGCAAACGCGGATGGTTCGCGGGTGATGCTGAAGGACGTGGCGCGCATTGCCTTTGGTGCCAACAACTACGGCTTTGACACCCAGTACAACGGTCGCCCCACCGGTGCCTTCGCGATCCAGCTGCTGCCGGGTGCGAACGCCCTGAACGTGGCCGATGCGGTGCGCGCCAAGATGGACGAACTGCAGCCCAGCTTCCCGGCGGGCGTGAGCTGGTTCTCGCCGTACGACAGCACCACCTTCGTGAAGATCTCGATCGAGGAAGTGGTCAAGACCCTGATCGAAGCGGTCGTGCTGGTGTTCCTGGTGATGCTGATCTTCCTGCAGAACTTCCGCGCCACCCTGATCCCCACCCTGGTCATTCCGGTGGCCCTGCTCGGCACCTTCCTGGGCATGAGCATCATCGGCTTCACCATCAACCAGCTGACCCTGTTTGCGATGGTGCTGGCGATCGGCATCGTGGTCGATGACGCGATCGTGGTGATCGAGAACGTCGAACGCATCATGACCGAGGAGAAGCTGCCGCCGAAGGCCGCGACCCAGAAGGCCATGACCCAGATCACCGGCGCGGTGGTGGCGATCACCGTGGTGCTGGCGGCGGTGTTCATTCCGTCGGCGCTGCAGGGCGGTGCCGCAGGTGAGATCTACAAGCAGTTCGCACTGACGATTGCCATCGCGATGGCGTTCTCGGCGTTCCTGGCGCTGGGCTTCACCCCGGCACTGTGCGCGACCTTCCTCAAGGCCACCCACAACGACCACCCGAACATCGTCTACCGCACCTTCAACAAGTACTACGACAAGGTCAGCAACACCTACGTGGGCCACATCACCTCGGCGGTGAAGCATGCGCCGCGCTGGATGATCCTGTTCGTGGTGCTGACCGCGCTGTGCGGCTTCCTGTTCACCCGCATGCCGGGCAGCTTCCTGCCGGAAGAAGACCAGGGCTATGCGCTGGCGATCGTGCAGCTGCCGCCGGGCTCGACCAAGGCGCAGACCAACGCGACCTTCGCGCAGATGCGCGGCATCCTGGAAAAGCAGGATGGCTTTGAAGGCATGCTGCAGGTGGCCGGTTTCAGCTTCGTCGGTTCCGGCGAAAACGTGGGCATGGGCTTCATCCGTCTGAAACCGTGGGCGGACCGCGACATCACCGTTCCGGAGTTCATCCAGAACATGAATGGTGCGTTCTACGGGATCAAGGAAGCGCAGATCTTCGTGGTCAACCTGCCCACCGTGCAGGGTCTGGGCCAGTTCGGCGGCTTCGACATGTGGCTGCAGGACCGTGGCGGTGCCGGCTATGAACAGTTGACGCAGGCACGCAACATCCTGCTGGGCAAGGCCGCGGAAGAAAGCGACATCCTGACCGGCGTGCGCCCGAACGGCCTGGAAAACGCACCGCAGCTGCAGCTGCACGTGGACCGCGTGCAGGCGCAGACGATGGGTCTGTCGGTGTCGGACGTGTACAGCACGATCCAGCTGATGCTGGCTCCGGTGTACGTGAACGACTTCTTCTACCAGGGCCGCATCAAGCGCGTGACCATGCAGGCCGATGGCCCGTACCGCACCGGTGCGGAGTCGTTGAACAGCTTCTACACGCCAAGCAGCCTGCAGACCAATGCCGACGGCACCCAGGCGATGATTCCGCTGAGCACGGTGGTGAAGTCGGAGTGGGTGTCGGCACCGCCGTCGCTGAGCCGTTACAACGGCTACTCGGCAATCAACATCGTGGGTTCGCAGGCTCCGGGCCGCAGCTCGGGTGAGGCGATGCAGGCGATGGAGCGGATCGTGTCCGACGACCTGCCGGCGGGCTTCGGCTACGACTGGTCGGGTATGTCCTACCAGGAAATCCTGGCGGGCAACGCGGCGACGCTGCTGCTGGTGCTGTCGATCGTGGTGGTGTTCCTGTGCCTTGCCGCGCTGTATGAAAGCTGGTCGATTCCGGTGGCGGTGCTGCTGGTGGTGCCGCTGGGCGTGCTGGGTGCGTTGGCATTCTCGCTGGCGCGTGGCCTGCCGAACGACCTCTACTTCAAGATCGGCCTGATCACGGTGATTGGTCTGGCGGCGAAGAACGCGATCCTGATCGTGGAGTTCGCGGTGGAGCAGCGCGCGGCGGGCAAGAACCTGCGTGAGGCCACCATCGAGGCGGCACGCCTGCGCTTCCGTCCGATCCTGATGACCTCGTTCGCGTTCATCATGGGCGTGATCCCGATGGCGATCTCGACCGGTGCCGGTGCCAACTCGCGTCACGCCATTGGTACGGGCGTGATCGGCGGCATGGTGTTCGCCACGTTCCTGGGCCTGCTGATGATTCCGGTGTTCTTCGTCGTGGTCCGCCGCATGCTGGGCGACAAGCTGGACGAACCGTCCAAGGAGTTTCTGGAGCGCCAGAACGAAGGCAACGCCGCCCATCGCCCGGATCGGTGATGGTGGCTGAGGTTTGAACGAAATGGCCCCGGAGCGATCCGGGGCCTTTTTGCTTCCAGCTTCCGTAGAGCCGGGCTTGCCCGGCTGCTGTTGGATTCGTGCGAACAACCGGCGCTCAACGGTTTCCGTGTTTGGGCGTACCGGGGTGGGTTTGCGGGACACGCCGTGAACCCGTCCATGGGGGCTCGTAGAAAACATCCATGTTTTCTACGGTCCCGCAAACCCACCCCGGCACGCCCCAGACAGTTGGCCGGTGGCCACAGAAGATCAAAAGCACGTGACCCGGTAGCGTCGGTCGACAGACGACGGCCGTGAAATCCCCAACACCCGGTAACGCATGACCCCGGGTCGACACCGCCCTTGATCCGGGGACTTACCCTGACCTACTCAACAACCTCCAACCACAGGCCATCCAGCCTCGCCTGGGCAAGCACTTCCCCCGCCTCAGCCCCAACGAGCAACGCATAGCCCTTCTCCTTGCCATCGGCAAACTGCAGGTCGCTGCGCACCAGCCCCGTATCCGCCCGCATGTCCTGGCTGAAAGAAGCGCGAGCGCCGACGATGTAGCGATGCTGCCCGCAGCGCCCGCACATCGGCCCGAACTCCGGTGCGGCCCGCGCCACGTCGATGCGGACCTCATCCAGCAGTTCCATCAGGTAGTACTGCCTCCGGTAATGCGCTCGCGGCGGCAGCGGAACAAACGACTTCCTACCGGGCAGGGTGTCAGCAATCGCCTTGAAACGCTCGGACGCGATGTAGAAGCCGTCGTAGGTGACGCCCAGGTCGTAGCGCGTCTTCTTCAGGACGAAGTCCGGATTCCAGTGGTCACGCGATGTTTTGCAGCCGCATGCGGGGCAGAGTGTGGTCGCGTCGGGAAGCCAGACGGTATCGTTGTCCGGGCATTGGATTTCAAAGTACATGGAGCGTTCCTTGCTCATGGGGCCGGCGGTACCACGAGACTACTTCGTTTCGTGGTCATGCGTTACCGGATGTGGGGGATTTCAGGGTCGTCGTCTGTCGACCGACGCTACCACCCTCCGGATAAGAAAATGTACGCGGCGAGGGTTCGCGTTTGATCTTCTGTGGCCACCGGCCATTTGTCTGGGGCGTGCCGGGGTGGGTTTGCGGGACCGTCAAAAACATGGATGTTTTTGACGAGCCCCCATGGATGGGTTTACGGCGTGTCCCGCAAACCCACCCCGGCACGCCCAAACACGGATTCACGTGAGCACCGGCTGTTCGCCTGAATCCAACAGCAGCCGGGCAAGCCCGGCTCTACGTGAAGACCGCAATCGCAGCGGTTGGCGATAGCAACAGATCAGCGCAGACCGGTCTCGTTGCGCGCGATCACCAGGCGCTGGATTTCAGAGGTGCCTTCGTAGATCTCAGTGATCTTGGCGTCGCGGAAGTAGCGCTCCAGCGGCATTTCCTTGGAGTAGCCCATGCCGCCGTGGATCTGCACCGCCTGGTGGGTGATCCACATCGCCGCTTCCGAGGCGGTCAGCTTGGCAATCGCCGCTTCGTTGCTGAAACGCTTGCCCTGCCCCTTCACCCACGCCGCGCGCAGGGTCAGCAGCAGTGCCGCGTCCAGCTTGCACTTCATGTCCGCGATCTTGGCCTGGGTCATCTGGAAGGTGCCGATCGCCGCGCCGAACGCCTTGCGCTCCTTCACGTACTCGATCGTCGCTTCGTACGCCGCGCGCGCGATACCGATGGCCTGCGAGGCGATGCCGATACGGCCGGCGTCCAGCACGCCCATCGCGATCTTGAAGCCCTCGCCTTCCTTGCCCACGATGTCGTCGGTGTGCGCCACGTAATCCTGGAACTCGATTTCGCACGTGGCCGAAGCGCGGATGCCCAGCTTCGGCTCGGTCTTGCCGCGGTGGAAACCCGGACGGTCGGTGTCGATGATGAAAGCGGTGATGCCGCGTGCACCCGCCTCCGGGTCGGTCATCGCGAACAGTACGATGTACTTCGCCACCGGGCCCGAGGTGATCCAGCTCTTCTTGCCGTTGATCACATAGGTACCGTCGGCCTGCTTGACCGCGCGGCAGCGCATGGCGGTGGCGTCCGAACCCGACTGCGGCTCGGTCAGCGCGAACGCGCCGATGGCCTGGCCTTCGGCAATCGCGCGCACATAGGTCTGCTTCTGCGCTTCGCTGCCATGGGTCAGGATGCCGTTGCAGAACAGCGAGTTGTTCACCGACATGATCGTCGAATGCGCGGCGTCGCCGGCGGCCACCTCCACCATTGCCAGCACATAGGCGATCGGGTCCATGCCCGCGCCGCCGTATTCAGCCGGCACTTCGATGCCCATCAGGCCGTTTTCGCCCAGCAGCTGGATGTTTTCCAGCGGGAACTCGCCGGTGCGGTCATGGTGCTCCGCGCTCGGGGCAATCTTTTCCTGCGCAATGCGACGCGCCACGTCCTGCAGCATCAGCTGCTCTTCGGTAAAGCTGAAATCCACTACACCCTCCCAGGCTCAAGTCGATAAGGCCGCTACGTACGCGGCCGTGTGGCGGAATTGTACCGGGGGTCGGGCAATCGCGGCTGACTTGACCGGAACCGGCCGGAACGCCGAAAATATCTCTATATCGCGATAGGTAGATATTTATGGATCTCGAGGACTGGTCGGTCCGCCTCAAAGTGTTCGCCGACGCCACCCGCGTCCGCCTGCTGACCCTGCTGGAGCAGGAAGAACTGACCGTGGCCGAACTGTCGGCCATCACCACGCTGGCACAGCCACGCGTGTCGACCCATCTGGCCAAGCTGAAAGAGGCCGGGCTGGTGCGCGACCGTCGCGCCGGGGTGTCGGCGTATTACCGCTTTGACGACGCCGCGCTGGACCCGGCGCAGCGTGCATTGTGGCATGCCTTGAGCACTGGCAGCGACGACCCGCTGCTGCGCCAGGACGCTGAACGCGTGGCCGGGGTGCTGGCCAGCCGCGCCGCCGACCAGAACTGGGCCGACAGCGTGGCCGGCGACATGGAACGCCACTACTCCCCCGGTCGTACCTGGGAAGCCCTCGCCCGCACCGCCCTGCCCCTGCTGGAAACCGGTGACGTGCTCGACATTGCCTCCGGCGACGGCGTGCTGGCCGAACTGGTCGCGCCGCATGCCAAGCGCTACATCTGCATCGACACCAGCGCGCGCGTGGTCGCCGCCGCCAGCGAACGCCTGCGCCGGCTCGCCAATGTGGAAGTGCGCGAAGGCGACATGCACGCCCTGCCGTTCAAGGACCGCAGCTTCGACCTGGTGGTGCTGATGCATGCGCTGACCTACGCGGCCAAGCCGGCCCAGGCGGTGGCCGAAGGCGCGCGCGTGCTGCGCTCGGGTGGTCGCCTGCTGCTGTGCAGCCTGGCCCGTCACGAACACAAGGCCGCCGTGGAAGCCTATGGCCACGTCAATCTCGGCTTCAGTGACAAGGAACTGCGCAAGTTCGCCGAGAAAGCCGGGCTGGTGGTTTCCAGCCTGGAAACGGTGACCCGTGAAAAGCGCCCGCCGCATTTCGAAGTCATTTCGCTGATCGCCACCAAGCCCTGAGGTTTCCATGTCGTCCCTGCCGTGGCTGCACCCTGAACGTGTCCGCGCCCTCGAATCGGCGCTGGCCGAGCGCATCCTGATCATCGACGGTGCGATGGGCACGATGATCCAGCGCCATGGGCTGGAGGAGGCGGATTACCGCGGTGAGCGCTTCGCCGGTGGCTTCGACCACCACCACGGTGCAGGCTGCGACCACGGCACGTCGGAAGGCCACGACTTGAAGGGCAACAACGACCTGCTGCTGCTGACCAGGCCGGAGGTGATTGCCGGCATCCACACCGCCTATCTTGAAGCCGGTGCGGACCTGATCGAAACCAACACCTTCAATGCCACGTCGGTGAGCCAGGCCGACTATCACCTGGAACACCTGGTGTATGAACTCAACAAGGCAGGCGCAGCGGTGGCGCGTGCGTGTTGCGATGCCATCGAGGCGACCACGCCGGGCAAGCCGCGCTTCGTCATCGGCGTGCTTGGGCCGACCAGTCGGACCGCCTCGATCAGCCCGGACGTGAACGATCCCGGCTTCCGCAACACCAGCTTCGATGCACTGCGTGACACCTACCGCGAGGCCATCGATGGGCTGATCGACGGCGGAGCCGACACGCTCATGGTGGAAACCATCTTCGACACGCTGAACGCCAAGGCCGCGCTGTTCGCCATCGAAGAGGCCTTCGATGATCGCGGCGCGCGCCTGCCGATCATGATCTCCGGCACGATTACCGATGCCTCCGGCCGCACCCTGTCCGGGCAGACGGCCGATGCCTTCCACGCCTCGCTTGCCCACTCACGGCCGCTGTCGATCGGCCTGAACTGCGCGCTGGGGGCCGACGCCATGCGCCCGCACGTGGAAACCCTGGGACAGGTCGCCGACTGTTACGTCAGCGCGCATCCCAATGCCGGTCTTCCCAACGCGTTTGGCGAGTATGACGAAACCCCGGATGAAATGGCCGCCACCCTGCGCGGCTTCGCCCAGGACGGCCTGCTCAACATGGTCGGCGGCTGCTGCGGCTCCACCCCCGACCATATCCGCGCCATTGCACGGGCGGTGGCCGGGCTGCCACCAAGGGCGCTGCCGGCCGCGCAGGAGCAGGCAGCATGAGCGCACCGGTCCGCCACACCCGGCTGTCCGGTCTCGAACCGCTGGTCATCACCCCGGACCTGCTGTTCGTCAACGTCGGTGAGCGCACCAACGTCACCGGCAGTGCGCAGTTCCGCAAGCTGATCAAGGAAGAGCGCTACGAGGAAGCCGTGGACGTCGCTCGCCAGCAGGTGGCCAGCGGTGCGCAGATCCTCGACGTCAACATGGACGAGGGCCTGATCGATTCGGAAAAGGCGATGACCCGCTATCTGAACCTGATCATGTCCGAGCCGGATATCGCGCGGATTCCGGTGATGGTCGACTCCTCGAAATGGAGTGTGATCGAAGCCGGCCTGAAATGCCTGCAGGGCAAGAGCGTGGTCAACTCGATCTCGCTGAAGGAAGGCGAAGCGCTGTTCATCGAGCACGCGCGCAAGGTGCTGCGCTATGGCGCGGCCGCGGTGGTGATGGCGTTCGATGAGACCGGCCAGGCCGACACCTGCGCACGCAAGGTCGAGATCTGCACCCGCGCCTACCGGATCCTGGTCGACCAGGTCGGCTTCCCACCGCAGGACATCATCTTCGACCCGAACATCTTCGCCGTCGCCACCGGCATCGAGGAACACGACAACTACGCGGTGGACTTCATTGAAGCCACCCGCATCATCAAGCGCACCCTGCCCCACTGCCATGTGTCCGGCGGCGTCTCCAACGTGTCGTTCTCGTTCCGTGGCAACGAAACCGTACGCCAGGCGATCCATTCGGTGTTCCTGTACCACGCCATCGCCGCCGGCATGGACATGGGCATCGTCAACGCCGGCGCGATGCCGATCTACGACGAGCTGGACCCGGAACTGCGCGAGCGCGTCGAGGACGTGATCCTCAACCGCCGCCCCGACGGCACCGAGCGCCTGCTGGAGATCGCCGAGCGCTACAAGGGCAGGAAGGGCGAAACCAAGGGCGAAGACCTGGCCTGGCGCGAAAAGCCGGTCAAGGACCGCCTGGCCCATGCGCTGGTGCACGGCATGGACGCGTGGGTCGAACAGGACACCGAAGAAGCGCGTGCGCAGGCGAGCCGCCCGCTGGACGTGATCGAAGGGCCATTGATGGATGGCATGAACATCGTCGGCGACCTGTTCGGGGCCGGCAAGATGTTCCTGCCACAGGTGGTCAAGTCTGCCCGCGTCATGAAAAAGGCGGTAGCCTACCTGCTGCCCTACATCGAGGCGGAAAAGGCGCGCAGCGGCGACACCGCGCGCAGCAACGGCAAGATCATCATGGCCACGGTGAAGGGCGACGTGCATGACATCGGCAAGAACATCGTCGGCGTGGTCCTGGCCTGCAACAACTTCGAGGTGGTCGACCTGGGGGTGATGGTCCCGGCGCAGAAGATTCTGGACGCCGCGCGTACCGAGAACGCCGACATCATCGGCCTTTCCGGACTGATCACGCCGTCGCTGGAGGAAATGAGCCACGTGGCGCGCGAGATGGAGCGCCAGGGCTTCACCCTGCCCCTGATGATCGGCGGGGCTACCACTTCACGTGCGCATACCGCGCTGAAGATCGACCCGTTCTACAAAGCGCCCACGATCTGGGTGAAGGATGCCTCGCGTGCGGTCGGTGTGGCGCAGTCGCTGATCTCGCCGGATCTGCGTGAGGCCTTCGTATCTGCCAACGAAGCCGATTACGCGGATATCCGTCAGCGCCACCGCAACCGCGGCGACGCCAAGCGCCTGGTGAGCCTGGGCAAGGCGCGCGAGCAGCGCTTCGATGGCGGCTGGGAGGACTACACCCCGCCGGAGCCGCGCCAGCCCGGCCTGCATGTGCTCGATGATTACCCGCTGGACGATCTGGTCGAGGTGATCGACTGGACGCCGTTCTTCCAAGCCTGGGAGCTGGCCGGCAAGTTCCCGGCCATCCTCACCGACGAGATCGTGGGCACGCAGGCCAGCGAGCTGTATCGCGATGCGCGCGCGATGCTGACCCGCATCGTCGACGAGCGCTGGCTGACCGCCAAGGCGGTGTTCGGGCTGTGGCCGGCCAACAGCGTCGGCGATGACGTGCAGCTGCAGACGCAACAAGGCCCGGCCACCCTGCACTTCCTGCGCCAGCAGGTGGACAAGCCGGTGGAACGTCCGGATTTCTGCCTCGCCGACTTCATTGCACCGGCGGACAGCGGCAAGCGGGACTGGATCGGCGCGTTCGCGGTTACCGCCGGTATCGGCATCGAGCCGCATGTGGCGCGCTTCGAGGCCGACCACGACGACTACAACGCGATCCTGCTCAAGGCGCTGGCCGATCGGCTTGCCGAGGCGTTGGCCGAGCGCCTGCACCAGCGCGTGCGTACGCAGTACTGGGGGTATGCCGCCGGCGAGGCACTGGATAACGAGGCCTTGATTGACGAGCAGTACGTCGGCATCCGCCCGGCTCCGGGCTATCCGGCGTGCCCGGAGCACAGCGAGAAAGGCACGCTGTTCCGCCTGCTCGATGCCGAACGCAATGCCGACATGCAGTTGACCGAGAGTTTTGCGATGCTGCCGACGGCGGCGGTGTCGGGGTATTACTTCAGCCACCCGCAGAGCCAGTATTTCGTGGTCGGCCGGGTGACGCGGGAACAGGTGACCGATTACGCGCGGCGTAAAGGCGTGGAGCGGGCGCAGGTGGAGCGGTGGTTGGCGTCGAATCTGGATTACGATCCGGAATGATCGCGCAGCCGGGCAAGCCCGGCTCTACGGTGCGTTCGGATGCATTGCGCGGACGGGCATGGCCCGTCCCTACGGTGGATGTTTCAAATGAACTCGGTTCCGGTTGCACGCCTTTCCAGCTATTACCTCTTCTACTACGCGGCGCTGGGCGCGTTCACGCCTTACTGGTCGCTGTTTTTGACCTCGCGCGGGATGAGCGTGACCGCGATCAGCGTGATGATGGGCTTGTGGTATGCCACGCGCATTGTCGCGCCGAGCACCTGGACCTCGATCGCGGCGGCCTCGCCGCACCCGATCCGCTGGCTGCGCATTGGCAGCGTGCTGACCCTGCTCACGTTCTGCGCATTCCTGCTGCCGCTGCCGCAGCCATGGATGTACCCGGCAATGATCGTGTTCTGCTTCTTCTACAACGCGGTGATGCCGCAGTTCGAATCGATCACCCTCACCCACCTGGGCAATGACAGCCATCGCTACGGGCTGATCCGGGTCTGGGGCTCGCTGGGCTTCATCGCGGTGGTGATGGGCTTTGGCTGGCTGATCGAAGGCAAGAATGGCAGCAGCCGCGCGGACCTGTTGCCGTGGCTGATGCTGCCGCTGTTTGCCCTGCTGGTGGCGTCCTCGTTTGCCAACCGCTATGCGCGCAACTTCCATAAAACCGAAGGTGACGCCAGCGGCTTCTGGCAGATCGTGCGCAAGCCGGCGGTGGCCGCGTTCTTCCTGGCCGCCTTCATGGAGCAGCTGTCGTTCGGGCCGTACTACACGTTCTTCTCGGTCTACATGGACCAGTTCGGTTACAGCACCTCTACGCTGGGCCTGCTGTGGACCATCGGAGTGGTGTTTGAAGTAGGCGTGTTCTTCACCATCGGGCGCTTCTTCCGCCGCTATGACGCCAGCTGGATGCTCCTGATCGCCCTGATCAGTTCCGCGATCCGCTGGACGGTGACCGCGCTGTTCCCGCAGCACCTGGGCGTGATGCTGGTGGTGCAGACCGCGCATGCGCTGGGCTTTGCCGCGTTCTTTGCGGCGGCGATGCAGATGCTGGCGACCTACTTCCCCGGCCGCCTAAATGCGCATGGGCAGGGGCTGCTGTACGGATTTTCGTCCGGGGTGGGCGGTGTGCTGGGGGCGTTGATTGCCGGCCAGTTGTGGAACATTGATCACGGGCGCACGGCGTTTCTGGCCGGGGCCGGGTTTGCGGCCGTGGGGGCGGCGTTGTGCTTCTTCGCGATCAGTTTGCCGTTGATACGGCAGGGGCGCGTGCGCCGGTAGGGTTATCGGGTTGCCGGCCAGCGGCCGGCACTACCGTTCGGAGCGTGCCTTGGTAGTGCCGGCCGCTGGCCGGCAACCACCACACTCCTTACCAGACCAGATCGTCCGGCACCTGGTACTGCGGGTCGGCATACGGATCATCTTCCGCCGGCGCGTTCGGGTCCACGCGCAGTGCCACGGCCTGGGCGAACACCGCCTCGGCCTCGGCCAGCAGCGCCGCGGTCACCAGCACGTAGCGCCCGTTGTTCTGCACCACACCCAGTTCGCCGGCATTGAGCTGGCGCAGCTGGTCAGCGGTGACGTAGATGCGCTTGATCTTGCCGCCGTACGGGAAGTGCCGGGCAATATCGGCGGCTTCGTCGTTCAGGCCCTTGTCCTTCAGCAGCTCGTCCAGCTTGGCCTTGGCCTCGCGACGCACACGGGCCTCTTCCTGCTTGATGCGCTCGGCCTCGATGCGGTCGTCTTTTTCCTTCTGCGCGCGGATCGCATAGGCCTTGGCCAGGTCGATGTCCTCGCGTGAGCGTGGCTTGCCGGCACCGCTGTTCGGGCCCTGGCCGGGACGCGGGCCGTTGCCGTGCGGACGGCCCTTGCCCGGCGGGCCGCGGCGGGCTTCGCCATCACGCTGTGGACGCGGG
>NZ_DAMDFR010000017.1:0-79431 GCF_032103445.1 Stenotrophomonas sp. | reverse complement strand
ATTGTGCCTGATCAGGGCCCAGTCCGAGACACAAGTGACGCGCCATGCGCGTCATGTCGCAGTGCCAGAATTCCGTAATGATGCGCCATGCGCGTCATCACGATGCGTCGGAATTCCCCGCCACCACCGCGTACGCCGCGCGCACCGTCTCATACCCATACGTGCGCTCCAATCGCCGCACGATGAAATGCCCGCGCGCCATGTCCTGGTAGTAATCGGTGAACATGGTGTTGAGCGTCGCCCCCGCCACCGCGCCGACAATCGGCACGGCCTGCGCGGCAAATTTCTCGGTGACCACCACGCCAAAGCGTGCGGCCACCTTCTCCACGATCTTGGCCAGCCACTTGCCGGCTTCCTTGGGCGTCAATCCGATCATCACCCCACCACCGCCGACGGCCACGCCGGTCAGCTCAGCCGACAGGTGCCGCATCACCTCGGCGGTGAAGCCGCGGGTGATGTAGTAGCCGGTCTCGCTGGCATCGTCCTGACCGGAATTCCCGCCCAGCGCGAACACTTCCAGGCAGGCATGGCGGGTGGCCATGTCGCTCATGTCGAAGCCTTCGCTGCGGGCCACGTCGGCCACCGCGCGCATCATGATGGTGGTGGACAGCGGAAGCTCGACGAACAGGGCGGTGAAGCCGAACGCCCCGCCGACCGCGCCGGTGGCCGCCGCGGCCGCCTTGTGCCAGCGCGTGGACGCGGCCTTGCCCGGCGTGTTGTCCATGCTCCACAACGCCGCCTGGGCCGATTTGAACAGAGCGGCTTCCACTGCACCGTGAATCCGCTTGGACACGGACTTGGGCAGCTTGTTGACCGCGAATTCGAGCGGCGAACCAATCAGGTTCGCCATCTTGGCGGTCAGCGTGGGCGATTCCAGCAGCGCCACCGCCCTGCGCAGATCAGCGTAATCCTGCGAGGTGGGCAGAATGTGGGACTGCAGCGGCGGCGGTACCGCGGGCAATGAGGTCGTCATGGCCCGGATCATAGCGCCGCATTGTTGAACGAACCGTTGTTACGCCGGCAACCCGGACAACGCGCCCATGAACTGCCGGTAATGGCGCAGCTCGGCAATCGAATCATGCACATCGCTCAGCGCGGTATGGCTGGCGGTCTTGCCCACCCCGGCGGCCACGGTCGGTGCCCAGCGCTTGGCCAGTTCCTTCACCGTGGACACATCCAGGTTGCGGTAGTGGAAGTACTTCTCCAGGCGCGGCATTTCACGGTGCAGGAAGCGGCGGTCCTGGCAGATCGAGTTGCCGCACATCGGCGAGGCACCGGCGCGGATCCACTGCGCCAGGAAGTTCACCGTGGCGGCTTCGGCCTGGCCCAGGGTGACCTGGCTTTCGACCACGCGCTGCCACAGACCGGAACGGCGGTGCTGGTTGCGGTTCCATTCGTCCATCGCTTCCAGCCGCTCCACCGGGTGGTGAATGGCAAATTCCGGGCCCTCGGCCAGCACGTTCAACTGCGCGTCGGTCACCACCGTGGCGATCTCGATGATCGAGTCGTTGTCGGTATCCAGACCGGTCATTTCCAGGTCGATCCAGATCAGTCGTTCGCCTTCCGCGCCGTTGTCGGCCATGTGTTCAAACCTTGTACGAAAGCAACATGATACCGCAGCGGACCGCGACACCCATCGGTAGCGCCGAAGGGAATGGCAGGAGCCATTCCCAACGTCGCGAAGCGACGGCCCGAAGGGTGCCCGCCAGGACGGCGGGCATAACGTTGGCCGGCCATCAGCCAAGCGTCGGCAACAGCGGCGGTTTGCCGCGCTTGGCGCGGAAATAATTGGTCAGCCGGGTGCTGGCCTCTTTCGCCAACACCCCGCCATGCAGCTCCACGCGGTGGTTGTGGCGCGGGTCTTCCAGCAGATTGAACACGCTGCCGCAGGCCCCGGTCTTGGGATCGGTAGCGGCATATACCAGCCGCGCCACGCGTGCGTGCACCACCGCCATCGCGCACATCGCGCACGGCTCGAGAGTGACATACAGGGTGCTGCCGAGCAGCCGGTGATTGCCCAGCGCCCTGCCCGCCTGGCGCATCGCCACGATCTCGGCATGCGCGCTCGGATCGTGCTCGGCGATGTTCAGGTTCCAGCCCTCGCCCAGCAGCTGACCCTCACTTCCGACCAGCACCGCACCCACCGGAATCTCGTTGAACTCGCGCTCGGCACGCTCGGCCAGCGCCAGCGCGTGCTGCATCCAGTACTCGTCCTGGTCGTGCACCGGCACGCCCAGCGGTGGCGGCGGTGGCAGGCGCTCAACCATGGCCATTGGCCTTGCGCAGGAACGCCTCGAATGCCGCCAGGGTGGCTTCGCTGACGTGGTGCTCGATGCCTTCGGCGTCGCGTCGGGCCGAATCGGCATCCACGCCCAGCGCCAGCAGGAAGCGCTCCACGGTCTGGTGGCGGGCGCGTACTTCCACCGCCAGCTGCTCGCCTGCCGGGGTCAGGAACACCCCGCGATACGGGCGCTGGATCGCCCAGCCTTCCTTCACCAGACGCTTGAGCGCTTTGGCCACCGTGGGCTGGGCCACGCCCAGGCGGGTGGCGATATCGACCTGCCGGGCCTCGCGACCGTCGGCGATCAGGTCCGCAATCAGCTCCACGTAATCTTCCACCAGCTCCGAGCGGCGCGCTTCACGCACCTGCGCGAAGCCCTCCACATGAACCTGGGCGTCGATCAGGGGGGCGGGCTTGCGGCTGCTGCTCGGCATGCGGGCAATGGTCCGTGGCGGGGCCGATGGGGAACTGGTGCGTAGTCTAGCGCAGCCGGCTGCCCTGCCCTCACCGCCGGCTCAGCCGCGCATGCGACGCTGCAGCCGGGTCTCGAACAGCACCTCGCCGTCCAGGTTGCGCGCGACCAGCGCACCGCCGTGCGCGCGGGCGAACTCGTGGGCGATGAACAGGCCCAGCCCCAACCCCCGGCTTTCATGGAAACTGGCCTTGAACGGCTCGAACAGGCGCGGCAGCAGGGCTTCGGGAATCTGGCCCTGGTTGCGCACCTGCAGCAGCAGCGATTCGCCCGGGTTGCCGCGCACCTGCACCTGTACCGGGGCGTGCCCGCCGTGCAGCACCGCGTTGCCGACCAGGTTGGACAGCAGCTGCGCCAGCCGGTCCGGGTCGCCGTGCAGGCAGGTGTCGCCCTCGATCTGCAGCTCGATGCTGGCCTGCGGATGCGCACGCGACACCTCCGCCACCACCACGCCGGCCACTTCGGCCAGGTCGCAGTCGCTGTGCTGGATGCGCAGCCCGCCACTGCGGATGCGCGAGAAGTCGAGCAGCTGCTCGACCATGCGCCCCATGCGCTCGGCGCTGTTTTCCAGGTGCTTCAGGGTCTGCTGTACCGGCGGGTCATCCGGCAGGTCCAGCGAGAGTTTGTCAGCGCAGAGCAGAATGGCCGACAGCGGCGTGCGCAGGTCGTGGGTCAGCACCGCCATCATGGTTTCATTGAGCTTGAGCGCGTGCTCCAGCGCGTGATTGCGCGCCTTCAGCAGCTGCTTCTGCTGGTACAGCTCAATGAACACGTTGACCTTGCTCAGGATCACCTGCGGCTCGATCGGCTTGTGCAGGAAATCCACCGCACCGCTCTCGTAGCCCTTGAACGCGCGCACCGGGTCATTCGGCGATGCGGTGAGGAAGATGATCGGCACGTCGCGGCTGCGGGTGGAGCCGCGCATCAGTTCGGCCAGCGAAAAGCCGTCGATCTCGGGCATGTGCACGTCCAGCAGCGCCAGCGCCACGTCGTGCTCCAGCAGCAACTCCAGCGCCTGCGCGCCCGAGGCGGCACAGAGGATATTCAGGCCGTCGCGTCGCAGCAGCGCTTCCATCGCCACCAGGTTCTGCGGAATGTCATCGACGATCAGCAGGTTCACGCAGTCGGTCGGCGCGTTCAACGCAGTGGGCTCGATCAGATTCATCGGGCAAGACCCTTGATACGTGTACAGATGGAAGAAAGCGGCAGGACCGCATCGGCACCGGCATGGGCCAGCGCGGCTGCCGGCATGATCGGCGAGAACGCGTCGTCCGGGCATTGAATCCAGGCGTGGCCACCGGCCTGGCGTACCGCCGCCACGCCGGCGCTGCCGTCGTTGCTGGCCCCGGTGAGCAGGATCGCCAGCACGCCCGCGCCGAATACCTCGGCCGCGCTTTCAAACAGCGGGTCGATGGCCGGGCGCGAGTACAGCACCGGGGCATCGACCGAAAGCGCCAGCGTCGTGGCATCCTCGACCAGCAGATGATAGTCCGGCGGCGCGAAGGTGACCGTGCCCGGCAGCAGCGGCTGCTTGTCGTCGGCCTCGCGGACCGGCAACGGGCAGCGCACGTCCAGCAGGTCGACGATGCGGCTGGGCCGGTCGCGCGGCAGGTGCAGCACCACCAGCACCGGCAGCGGCAGGTCCTCAGGCAGCGCCGCCAGCAGGGTCTGCAGCGCGTTCACCCCACCCGCCGAGGCTCCCACCACCAGCAGCTTGAAATCCACGCGCGGGTCGGCAGACAGGCTCATGCCACCTTCCGGTACAGGCGCTGCTCGCGCGCGCAGGCTTCAAATTCATCGGCATGTTCGCCGAACTGCAGCGATTCCTTGCTGCCCAGCCCGAGGAACCCCTTGTGCACCAGCGCCTCATGGAACAGGCCGATGGCCCGGTCCTGCAGTGCACGCTGGAAGTAGATCAGCACGTTGCGGCACGAGACCAGATGTACTTCGGAGAACACCGTGTCGGTGGCCAGGCTGTGGTCGGCAAAGACGATGTTGCGCTTGAGCGCACGATCGAACACCACGCTGCCGTAGCCACTGCTGTAGTAGTCCGACAGCGATCCGGTACCACCGGCCGCCAGGTAGTTGCGGCTGAACTGGGCCAGGCGGTCCAGCCCGAACGCACCGGCTTCCGCGGCGTGCAGCGCCTCGGGATTGATATCGGTCGCGTAGATGATGGTGCGGTCCAGCAGCCCCTCTTCCTGCAGCAGGATCGCCAGTGACCACACTTCCTCACCGGTGCTGCAGCCGGCAATCCAGATCTTGATCGACGGATAGGTGCGCAGTACCGGAATGGCGTGTTCGCGCAGCACCTTGAAATAGGCCGGGTCGCGGAACATCTCCGAGACCTGCACGGTGAAGAACTGCATGGCCTGGGCGAAGGTATCGGGCTCGCTCAGCAAGCGGTGCTGCAGCGCGCCCAGGTTCTCGCAGTCGAAGCGGGCCATGGCATGGCGCATACGTCGGCGCAGCGACGCCAGCGCGTAGTCACGGAAATCATAGTGATAGCGCTGGTACACCGCCTCCAGCAGCAGCTTCAGTTCCAGGTCGAACAGCTCCGTCTCGTTCATCGACGCGAGCACCACACACGGCACAGGGAAACCAGCTTGTCGACGTCGATCGGCTTGGAGATGTAGTCATTGGCACCGGCCTGCAGGCAGTGTTCGCGGTCATCGGGCATGGCCTTGGCGGTCAACGCGATGATCGGCAGGTCGCGCCAGCGCGACTCGCTGCGGATCTCACGCATGGCGGTCAACCCATCCATTTCCGGCATCATGATGTCCATCAGCACCAGGTCCACTTCAGGCCCCAGCTTCTCCAGCGCCTCGCGGCCATTGCGGGCGATCTCCAGCTTCACGCCCAACGGCTCCAGCACGCTGGACAGCGCGAAGATGTTGCGCACGTCGTCTTCGGCCAGCAGTACGGTACGTCCGTCCAGCACCGCATCGCGACGACGGGCCTCGCGCAGCAGGCGCTGCTGGTCGGTCGGCAGCGAGGCCTCGACGCTGTGCAGGAACAGGGTCACCTCATCCAGCAGACGCTCGGGCGAGCGCGCGCCCTTGATGATGATGCTCTTGGAATAGCGGCGCAGGCGCTGTTCCTCATCACGGGTCAGCGCGCGACCGGTATAGACGATCACCGGCGGGAACGACAGCGCCTCGTTGGCGGCCATGTGCTCCAGCAGGTCGTAGCCGGTACCGTCGGGCAGGGCCAGGTCGGTCACCATGCAGTCGAACGTGGACCCGGACAGCGCCGCCATCGCCTCGGCTATGGTGCCGACGCCGACGATTTCCAGCTGGTCGCGGCCGAGCAGCAGCTTCAGGTTGGAGCGCAGTTCGCTGTCGTCCTCGACGATCAGCAGGCGGCGCACGTCGCGCTGGTTGGTGGCTTCCAGCTGCTGGATCGCCTCGACCAGGCGCTCGCGCGTGGCCGGCTTGATCACATAGCCGATCGCGCCCAGTTCCAGCGCTACCTGCGAGCGCTCCAGGCCGCTGACCACGTGCACCGGAATGTGCCGCGTGGCCGGGTCGCGCTTGAGCCGTTCCAGCACGCTCAAGCCCGACACATCCGGCAGACCGATGTCGAGCAGGATACCGTTCGGGCGCAGTTCGCCAGCCAGGGTCAGCGCTTCCTCGGCGGTCTGGGCAACCACGCAGTCGAAGTCGAGCTCGTGCGCCATCTGCACCAGCGCGCTGGCGAACGCGGCATCATCTTCCACCGCCAGAATCATGCGCCCGGCGCGGCTGCGGCGGCCCCGGTCGTCGATCACACGCGGGTTGTCGCTGGCAGGCGCGGAGGGCGCGGCAACCGGAGCCGGGGCGGGTTTGGGCGCTGCGGTCGGCTGGCGCACATCCGGCGCGGCATGTGCCTCGCCCAGGGTTTCGCCGTTGCTTGCGATCAGAGGCAGCTCCAGGGTGAAGCTGCTGCCCCGCCCGGGTTCGCTGACCACGCTGATGCTGCCCCCCATGCGCGCCGCCAGGTCGCGCGAGATCGACAGGCCCAGCCCTGTGCCGCCATAACGGCGGCGGGTGCTGCCATCGGCCTGGCGGAAGGCTTCGAAGATGACTTCGGTCTGTGCCTGCGGGATACCGATGCCGGTGTCGGTCACGGTGAACTGGATGCGACCGGACGCGGTGCCACGCACGCCGAGGGTGACGCTGCCGTGCTCGGTGAACTTCACCGCATTGGCCAGCAGGTTCTTCAGGATCTGCTGCAGGCGCTGGCTGTCGGTCACCAGCTGCGCCGGCGCGTCGGCGTCGGCCTGCAGCACCAGGCCCAGGCCCTTCTGTTCGGCCAGCGGCTGGAAGGTCTCCTTCAGCCGCTGCAGCACGCTGGACACCGCCACGTTCTCGTCGGTCAGTTCCACGTGGCCGGCTTCGATCCGCGACAGATCCAGAATGTCATTGATCAACGCCAGCAGGTCGTTGTTGGAGGAATGAATGGCCTGGGCGTACTTGACCTGCTCTTCGGACAGGTTGGCATCCTTGTTGTCGGCCAGCAGCTTGGCCAGGATCAGCGCGCTGTTCAGCGGCGTGCGCAGCTCGTGCGACATGTTGGCCAGGAACTCGGACTTGTAGCGCGAGCTGGCCTCCAGCTCGTTGCTGTTCTGGACCAGCTGCGCCTGCGCCAGCAGCAGCGCCTGCTGGCGCGACTCCAGTTCGTGGGTGCGCTCTTCCAGCTGCACGTTGGTCTGTTCCAGCTCCACCTGCTGCTGTTCCAGATTGGCCTGCGAGTGCAGCAGGCTGCGGCTCTGTTCTTCCAGTTCCTCGTTGGCCACCCGCAGTTCTTCCTGCTGGGTCTGCAGCTCTTCGCTCTGGCGCTGGGTTTCTTCCAGCAGCTCGACCAGCTGCTCGCGCAGCAGTGCCGCGCGCAGGGCCACGCCGATGGGCTCGGCCACCTGGGTCAGCAGATCCAGTTCCAGCGCACGCGCCGGGGAAGCGCCGACCCGGCCCAGCTCGATCATGCCGATCACCTTGCCATCGGCGGTGATCGGGCCCAGCAGGCGCTGACGCACCGGGGTCATGCCGATCGGGGTTTCGATCTCCAGCACGCTGTCGCCCTGGTCGAGCCGGCGCGGCTCGCCCAGGCGCAGCACTTCGCCCCACTGGCCGGCCGCCGAAGGCAGCGCTTCCGGCAGGCGCGCCGGCAGCGCCGCGCCACCGACCAGCAACAGGCGCTCGCCCTGCAGACGATACAGCGCGCCGACTTCGGCGTTCAGGCGTGCGCACAGGGTGCGCAGTGCTTCGTCGGCCAGCACGCGTGGGTCCGGGTCACCGCGCAGGCTGACCGTGACCGCGTTCTCCCCTTCCTGCAGCCACAGCGCGTCGGCCGCGATGCGCCGCGACTGGATCGCCTTCATCACCGTCAATGCCATCAACAGGAAGCAGATGCCGCCGATGGTGCGGTTGACGAACGAAAACGCGGAGTTCGTGCTGGCCGGCGCGATGTGGTACCCGATCATCAGCAGGATGGTGGAGCCCACCGCCACCAGGAACGGCACTTCGACGCGGCGCTGGAACAGGGTCACGCCGACCGCCATGAAATAGGTCAGCCACACCGCATAGCCCAGCGGGACCACGAACTCCAGGCCCATGGTCAGGGCCATCAGGCCTGCCGATGCCAGCCAGATCCAACGGTCGCGTGCGGTGGGCGCAGAATTCATGGGGGATCCAGATACAAAAGATTTCTGATGTTACCTGAACACGTTAAAGGGGTGTTATGCGTCAAAAGTAAGCCACTTCCTGCACTTTCTTGACAATTTGTTCACATTTGAGCGTTTTGCCCGCTTCGCGTCGCAGCTGCACCATTCATCAATGCGCAGGAAGTGTCTTTCGGCCTACCGCCCACCGCGGCCAATCGCGTACAGTTGCGTACTGACCCGCTGCACCTTCTGCACGCCCGCAATGAGGCGCAGGTGTATGCGTGGGTCATCATCTGTCTTTGAGGAAGTCGAGCATGTCTGAACCCCTTCGCGTGTTGATGGTCGAAGACCAGCAGGACCTGCGTGAGTTGATGGGGCAGGCCCTGCAGGACTTCGGCATCGAGATCCACACGGCTGTGGACGGCCCGGCCGCGGTCCAGATGATCGAAGAACACGGCGATTTCGACGTGGTGTTCAGCGACATCAGCATGCCCAATGGCATGACCGGCGTTCAGCTGAGCGAACACGTGGCGCGCGCCCTGCCCAATGCCCGCATGATTCTTTCCTCCGGGTACGCCCGCTCGCAGCTGGAAGAGCCGCTGCCCGAGCATGTCGAGTTTCTGCCAAAGCCATATCGGCTGAATCAGTTGATCAAGCTGCTGAAGAGCCCGGCCACCACGCCCTGATCGTCATCGGCGTGAACGCTTCATGTCGCGCTGCCGCACTTCACGCCAGCTTGCAGCGCACTGGCGATAGTGAACCTGTCTTCCGTATGACAGGGCACACGGAATGCTCGACCGAAGTCAGGAACTGGAGCGGATCGCGCTGATTGAAGCGCTCAATGTGCTGGACCCCGCGCTGGGCCGCGCGTTGGATCCCATCACCGAACTGGCGGCATTTACCTTTGACGTTCCGATCGCGCTGATCTCGATTGTGGACAGCGACGCGCAGCATTCGATCTCACGGGTGGGGCTGGATTCGTTTGTCCGGGTGGAGCGCCAATGGTCGATCTGCGCCTGCGCGATCGAGTCGCACGCCGTGCTGCAGGTGGAAGACCTGAGCCAGGATCCGCGCTTCGCCGCCAATCCAGCGGTCACCGGCCCCGACCACCTGCGCTTCTATGCCGGCGCACCGCTGGTCACCCGCAGTGGTATCGCACTGGGTGCCTTGTGCCTGATCGATCGCAAGCCACGGCTGCTGGGCGAGGACGAGATCCGTCAGCTGCAGACGCTGGCACGGCTGGTGGTCAATCAGATGGAACTGCGGATGTCGGTCGGCCGGCGCGATGCCGTGAGCGGGCTGCCCAACCGCCAGCAGTTCCAGTCCGACCTGGGCGTGCTCGGCCGGCAGGATGGCGGCCACCAGTACACCGGGGTGCTGCTGGACGTCTTCGATCTGCAGAGCACCACCGATGCCGGCCAGGTACTGGGCCTCAAGCCGGTGGAGTCGCTGCTGCGCCAGGCGTCGCTGCGGGTGCAGGACATGATCGGCGAGTTCGCGCAGGTCTACCACGTGGCCGCGACCCGCTTCGGATTCGTGTTGCGCGACCACAGCCATGAGCAGGTGGAGGAGCTGCTGGACCGGCTGCGTGAGCGCATGCGCCGTCCGCTGATGGTGGGCAGCATACCGATGTCGCCACAGTTCCATGCCGGCGTCTGCGCCTTCCGGCCCGAGCCGGACCAGACCGCCGACCTGCTGCGCAAATGCCTGGTCGCCATGCACCACGCGCTGCAGACCGATGCCTGCGTGTGCTGGTACTCCAAGGACCGCGATGAGTACCTGCGGCGGCGTTACCGGTTGGCGTCGGACGCGGGACGCGGATTGAGCCAGGATCAGTTCACCCTGGTCTACCAGCCGCGCTTTGACCTCTCGGCCGGGCTGCCGGTGTCGGCGGAAGCATTGCTGCGCTGGACCCACCCTTCGCTTGGGCCGGTCAGCCCGGCCGAGTTCATTCCGGTGCTGGAGTGCACCGCGCTGATGCCCACGCTGAGCCGTTGGGTGGTGGAACAGGCGGTGCAGCAGGCGGCGCGCTGGCAGACGCTGCTGCCCGGCTTTGCCGTTTCGCTGAACCTGTCACCTCGCGACTTCGACGACGAGCAGCTGTGGCAGCGGATGGCCGAGCGCCTGCAGATGTATGGACTGCCGGCGTCATTGATCGAAGTGGAGATCACCGAAGGCCAATGGCTGCACAGCCACCCCGCCGCCCTGCCCCAGTTGCGCGCGATGGCGGCGGCCGGCGTGCGGGTGGCGATTGATGACTTCGGCAGTGGCTACAGCAACTTCGGCTACCTGGCCCAGGTGCCTATCAGCCATATCAAGATCGACCGCAGCCTGATCACCGGGCTGGCGGAGTCGCGCACCGCGCGATTGAAGGTGGATGCCATCATCCGGCTGGCCGAGCAGCTGGGCTACCGCACGGTGGCCGAGGGTGTGGAGCATGAAGCCGAGCTGGAGCTGCTGCGTGCCTGGGGCTGCGATGAAGCGCAGGGCTTCCATCTGGCCCGGCCCATGCGCGCCGAGGCGGTGACGCAGCTGGTCCTGGCGTGCCGTGCGGGGCCGCTCGCCGACGCGTAAAATGCGACCCCATGACAGATCTCGCCCCGCTCCCTACCCTGCCCACCGGGCACTACCGCCACTTCAAAGGCGGCAACTACCGCGTGCTCGGCGTGGTGCGCCACAGTGAAACGCTGGAGCCCCTGGTGCTGTACCGACCACTGGATAAAGACAGCGGCGACTGGGTGCGCCCTTACGACATGTTCTGCGCACAGGTAGAGCATGAAGGGGTGATGCGGCCGCGCTTTGCATTGATCGCGGCCGATTGATTCAACCCATCCGACGCTTTACGGCGCGGCGCTCTGCCCGGCCACGGCCGTGCTGTTGACCACAAACGGATCGCGCCCGGCGTCAGCATACCCACTGCACGCCGCATCGCCCGGCGCAACCGGATCACACGCCCAGATCCCGCGCGGCACGGTATCGCGCGATTCAAAGCGCTCGCCCGTCCACACCAGGAAGCCCAGGTGCAGGCGGCCCCACTCACCGTAGGTGCGCGGCTCGGCCTTGCCTTCGGTGGACACGTCGGCATACCAGCGCAGCGCTGGACCATACTGCAGCTTGCCCGGGTCCAGCTGCACGCCGGCCCCTTCCACGCCGTAGCGCTTCCTGTCGGCATCGGACAGCAGCGGCTGCGCCGGCATCACCTGCGCGGTGATGTCCTGCGGTGCGCCGCCCGCCGTGACCTGGTACACCCGCTGCTCAACCAGCGCTTCGCGGCAGCTGCCGGTGGACAGGCGCATGGTCTTGCCGGCGTTGCCATCGGGATAACGGCCATCCACGCAGGTGAACGGACCGGAGACCAGATACACCGTGGTCGAGGCATCGGCCCCTTCGAACGAACGCACCCACAGACCGTTCTGCACGGCGATGAAGTCCGGCCGCACGCCATAACCCGGCACCGCCTTGAACCACGCCTTCTGGCTGAGCTGGCGCTCGCGCGCCGCGCGCGGCAGCAGCAGCTGCTGTTCGGGGATGGCCTTTAATGCATTGGCCAGATGGGCCGGCATGACGCCCTGGCAGGCCCCGACCAGCAGGTTGTCCTGGGAAGCCAGGCGTGCGGCCAGATCGTTCGGGCAGCGTGCGCCGAGCTGCCGTTCGACGGCGTTGTCCTGGTTGGCCAGCACCGGCACCACCAGCGGGCGTGGGGCCGGCGGCGCAACGGCTGCTGCGACCTCCGCCGGAGCCGGTTCTGCAGCCGGCACAGCCGGTGCTTCAACTGTGGCAGCTGCACCTTCTGCAGCAGGTACAGCTGCCGATGCAGCTGTCGGTGCAGCTGCAGGCGCGGGCGCCGCGGCTTCCGCTACCGGCGCTGGAACAGGTGCTTCCTCCGCGTCCTGCGCCTGCGCGGTGGCCAGCGCGAACGGCAGCATCAGCAGCAGCGAAGTGGAACGGCAGGCACGCACGTGCCGGGAGTGAAGCGATGCTTTACGCATGTATTCGTCCTTGAAGCTGGAGTTGAATGAGGTGGATCACTGCAAGTGACGACATTCAAAGCCCCCTTTGAATGTCCATTCCGTCCACGGCCGGGATCCCGACGCGGACACCCTACACCAATCGTGAAATCTGCGTCGCGACAAAGTGAAGAAACTTTGAAGAAGATCACATCTTGGACCGTAAGATCCTGTTAATCGCAGACAGGCATAACAATCGGGACGAACCGCACCCTTCGGCGCTGCACTGCAGCAGTGGGACGCACGATGGCTCATGCGTCCCGCTGGTTCGCAAGGCCCAACCGCCCCGGCTCATGCGCCTGACCTGGCAAAGCAGCCCGCTGGCCGGCCCCGGGTAGCACAAGTTGCGCTGGAGTCGCCTGCTCACTCACAAGCGGTGACGCGCTCACCGAACCGGGCGCAGACGCAGGCGAGGCAGTCTGCGCACCGGGCTGTGCCCCGCCAACCTGGGAGTGTGCGATGAAGCTGCCCAAGGTGCCCTGGAAGAACATGGCCGCCATCGGCGGAGCACTGACAATGAGGACGGTCAGAATCAGGCCCAATCCGCCCTGTTGCATGGCTTGGCTGCTGTAACTGGTTCCCCCGTCACCGCCCAGCAGAAGCCCGGTCACCAGGGTATCGACCCAGAACGCCTTCGATACCGCAATCACAATGCCCAAGGCATACCCGACCATGACAGAAAGCACGGCCATCGAGAACATGGTGCCTATTCCGTACAGCAGCCACTTCTGGAACAGCGCTTTGGTCTGATCGAACAGCAGGCAAAGAACGAACAACGGCCCCAACCCGATGAAGAGTGACATCGCAATCTGGTAAAGCAACAACATGGCACCGGCCGTGATGGCCGGTCCGCCTGTTCCAAGGCCGATCAGAAACTTGGCCTGTACCTTCTCGCTTTCCAATGCTGGATCGTTGATCACGGATATGGCGTCCATGCTGGCAAGGGCTACCTGCATCTGCCACAGAACAGCATCAACTTGTTTCGCCGGCAGGTCGTGCTGGCCGGTGACGAGCGTGGAAATAACCCCCTGCACATTCGTGGTCAGAAGCACGACCAGGCTTTTCCCGAACAACGACATGGTGGACGCCATGCTGACGATCAATGTCTTCCATGCCACGTCGCTCACTGTCAGCATGACCGAATCGCGGCTGCGGCCGGTCATGATGCGATACCCCTGCATCACCACCCAGAGGGTCAGGAGCACTACGCCCATGAAACCGACCCATTCCATGAACCTGCCCAGCACTTCACCGCCGAAGTTGGACACCTTCTTCTCAAGCGCCTCGAGAATCAAACTGAAGAAGGCGAAATCGCCGATGGTGGGACCGCCCCCCGCAAGCCGCATGATCATTCCTGTGCCCACTGGTCCAGTGCCTCTTTGAGAGCGATGGTTTTCACCACATCGGTTACTACGCGGAGGTGGGAGTCGCCTTTGAACGCAGCTCTGGCAATGACGTTCTGGCGCGTCTGCATGGCCGAAATATAGGCGTCATAGGCCTGCATTCTTGTCGACCACTCCTGAGCCAGCACCTGCAGCTGGTTACCCAACCGCGCCGAATCACTCTGTGTCGCCTGCACACTTCCTGACGTGTTGTTGTCTGAATTCCGCGAATCGAGGTTCTGACGCTCCGCCTCCTTGGCTTGCTGGATGGTCTTCTCCAGGAACTCAAGCGAATCGTTGTACTTGCGATTCTGCGCCATCTGGATGCTTACGCAGATGCTTCGCTGCTCCTTCTTCACGTCAGCAGCCCTGTCAACGTTCAACGCTGCAAAGCCCTTCTGCAGGAGTGACGCACCACTGCCCTTCCCGCACACTTTATCGACAAGGTAGTCGTCCGCCACGGCCTCCAAGCGCATCCCTTCAGGGAGCGCCATCTCGAACTCGAGTGCACTGAAGATGGACTGCATTTGCTTCATCTGCTCTTCGGTCTGGCCCCACCGCTTGGCTTCCTCTCCGTACTCCTTCGCATCGAGGAGGTACTGGAGAATCTTCTGCACCAGCGCAGGCGGATCCGAGACGAGCTGTTGTGCGTGCACAGGCTGTGCAGCGATCAACACACCCACTGCGATCAGCCAGGAGCGAAATCGCGGCCGCAAACGCGCATGGCCTCTGATCCGGGTGCCGATGGTCTGAGTACCGGAAATTCTCGTGGGTCGCTGGCGCATGTCGTGCCCCTGTAGTGTGGTGGCGCGGACAATGCAGCAGCACACGTGGCAAGTGAAGGTCACTATCGCCCGTACGAGGATCAGAAATGACCTACGCGCGCCGCGCCCTGCTCAGCAATGCAGACGCCGCAAGGGATCCGAGATGTTTCGCCAACGCATCGAGAACGCAATATTCCAGCGCACATCCCTCCCGGGAGAACGACAACAACGACGCTTCCGACCCACCCTGCGAAAGGCAGGTAATCACTACCAGTCTGCCGTTGTAGGGAAACCCCTATACGCCGACAGCCCATTCCCCGCTATCGTATGCACAGCACCCCGCTCGCATCGGGGTTGGTCATTCAACGGGGACAACGCATGAAGCACACCGCACCTCGCCCGCACCGGGCGCGCTGGACGCTCTTGGCCATTCTGGCCACCGGTACTGCCTTCGCCCAGAACCCGGCCAACCTGCCGCCGCCGGGCACCATGAGCGCGAAGATGCCCGTTGGAATGGAAATCTACATGAGCATGGCGGTCAGCGACGCCAATCAGCATGTCAGCCAGCAGATGGGAACCAGCGAGGTCGAAGCCAAGATGCGCGCCATGAAGGACTGTAATGACAAGTACAAAGGGTGCGTGGAGCTGATTACCTTCCCGATTCGCAATCACTGCATGGGAATGGCATCGGATAAGGGGGCCACGGGAAATGCACGCGGCCTCTTCATCAATGTGGCCGAAGCCGGCAAGACCCAGGACGGCGAGCTTGCAAACAAGTCGCTTGAACAATGCAAGGCCGGTGGCGGCACGCAGTGCGAGGCTCAGGCCGACTACTGCTTCTAAGCAGTCCCCCCGGCCCCAATGCGGGCATTCACTGCCCGCATTGCAGATCCCCTTGAAGGCCTGGGCTTACTTCAGGCACTCGCTGAGCACGATCGGACAGGCCCGCGCACCGGAACCAATACAGTCGGTGAGCGCGGCCTCTTCCGCGGCCGCCTTGGTGGGCCTACGCGCACCAAAGCTGGCCACGCGTCCACCTGCCTGTGGCACCCGAATGGCGACAAGGCATTCACCATGTGGAGCCGCTGTCAGTACCGAGCAGTCCTTGACCCCGCACTTGGTCAACGCGCTCTGCTTGGCATCCTGTTCGCTGGGTGCCGTGTGCACGGCGAACGCATCGCTGCCGGCACTGGTAGCAATGGCGGTCCACTGGGTCGCAATACGGGTCATGCCCTTGGCGCGGTCGTCCAGGTCCTCGCCCGACCACTCACGCATTGACCCGTCCTCGTTCTCAACCTTGACCAGCGCCATGGCCGTCGAGCTGCCCCGACGCTCCAGCGGCTTGGCCATGTATTCTTTCGCGCCGGGAATCTCGATCAATTTGGGCGACGCAACCTCGCCCCGCGCTTCGCGCCCCAACCGGGCGAAGAAGCGATCACTGCCGCTGTAGGCGTATTTCCAACCGGTGCAGAAGGCTTGTTTGGGCGGGCTCTGACAGCCGGTTCCGCCCGCCGCCGTGCACGCCGCCACCGCTGCCGCATTGGCGTTTTCCTGGCTGTCACCCTTTGCCCACTGCATGCCGCCCTGCTCGTTGTAGGCCGGTGCCATGCAGGCGTTGGCGAACTGCACGACCGGGGTACAGGTTCCGCGGCAGTTCTTCATTGCATCCATGGTGGCGTCCCGGGCAGATTCCCCATTGAGACCCACGTTCCAGGAACCATCTTCAGTACTGACCACAACGACGCCCCACCAGTCGCGGGTCGAGTCGTTTCGGATCTTTGCGATCTGTGCTGCACGTACATTGGCTGCCAGCTGTGCTTCGGCGGCGGCTTTCTGAGCAGAGATGTAGTCACCTGCGCCTGCACTCGGCTGCCATGCGCCGGGGATCGGCGCGCAACCAAGCAAGCCTTGGCCACCGATGGGGTAGTGTCCGGGCGGGCATCGGCCTTCGGCGTATGCCCCAAAAGAGGCGAAAGCCAGCAGAAGTACAAAAATCCGTTTCACGCTCATTCCCCCGACAACCTTGATCTCGTTACGGTGCCCGCACCCGCTCAACTCACGCCTCGACCCATGCTGCGGATCTGATCCTGCACCTGATCCTGCTGCGCCAGCTGAGCCGTCGCCTGATTCTCGATCTGCCGCCCGCTCTGTTCAAGCGGCGTATTCATGGCTGCAACGGTGGGCACAGCGGCACGCAGGTGCGCCGGATCGGACAATGCGCCCTGGATCGCGAACGCTGTGGACGCATCGTTGCTCAGCACCACGTGGTCTATGCGCTTGCCGCCAAGCTCATGCATCCGGCACGCCAAAGCACCGGCCAGCTGTTCGCTGCGCACATCAGGACTACGCCCTGCCCGCTGGTCCTGCTCATGCACGCCCTGCAGCGCTCCAATGAACAGCGGATAGCCAACGTGGCCCGGCCCGTTCAAGGGCTTTAGCGGAACGGATGGCGGCAGTGCTGCGGGCTGCTCGCGTGCCTTCTCTTCGCGGCGCGCGGGCTCGCCGGCGGGAAGCGGGTCGCGAAACTCGTCGATCAGGTGCTTGGCGAGACCCACGCCACTCACCATACCCAACGGAACGATCTGACGGGCGCGCTTCACATCATCCCGGTAATCCTGGATCAGCTCGCGGTTCGAATCAGCCAGCTCGCGGTGGCTCGCATATTCGAGGACCGAATCTGGACCGAGGAAGTTGCCGAGCTTGTGTGATTCCAGCGACATACCGGCGGTTGCAGCTACACGTGCACCCGGTGCAATGAAGATCCCTCCCAGCGTGAGCCCCTCACCATATCCGTTCGTTCGGAGCGTATCGATCTCATTCTGCTTGGCGTACACCCGCACCTCACCATAGTGGGGCGAAGCGGCACTGACCGGATCGTTGGCCATGACGTGATTGATGACCGAGCTGCCACCTTCCGGGATGCGGCGGGACAGGCTGGCAGCGCCGTAGGCGTTGAAGGTTTCGCCTTTCAGGTCAAAGTGGTGGGCGGTGACCTGGGCCAGTGCACCTCCCAGTGAGTGACCGGTGACGATGACATCAGCTGGCGTTCCAAGTGACTGGTTCTGCGCTTTCGCAAACTCGATGGCCCGGGCGGTAACCCCGATTGCTTCAGGTGCCTGTTGATTCAACCGCGCGACCACCATTGCGGCATCGGTGGCGATATCTCGCGCCATTGCCTCCGTCCCGCGATGGGCCACCACGACCTGTCCTGTGTCGCTCCGTTGGTAGACGGTACCTTGATAGCCAGTCTTTGCACTATCAAAGTGTTCCCATATCACATACTCCTTTCCAAAGAGAAAGACTTTTTCCTGCGCCCCTGGCTCACGTAGACCCGGTTTCTTGTTCAGATAGGCGTCGTCTGCGATCGCAGCAAGCTCGGATGAATCCAGCTTCATTTCCCTCTCTCCTTGGAAGTAAAGTCGGAGCTAAAGGTGTGTTTGCGAACTTCAGGCCTGAATCTTCCGAGGTCAGTCTGCCCTTGGGAAGGGTAGTCGGGATACGTGCCTACACGGGGATAGTCACTATCGGCGTAATAGTGGGTGAGCGAACCACCTGAGAGCAGCGAATTCCGGTCGATGAAAGCAACGAATTTGGTTTCGCCCTGTGCGCCTGTCGCTCTCGAAACGATGCTCAATGTGGTGAACTCCCACCGGCAGATTCCTCGGCCGTAATAGTCTCCATCTTGGAGCAGGTCCAAGAACGTGGTGCCTGAGTACGCTTGGGTCGACTCTTCCGAAAGGTCCACGACACGGGACGTTGTCATACGCATCGCGGTCCCTGTCATGGGATGCTTATACCCGCACTCTTCCTCATTGATAACGTCGTACTGGGCTGATGCCGTTATCTCTTGCAATGGACCCGGCGCATCATGCAGCTTCCATGTGAAGTCGACGCCTTGCCTTGGCGATGCATTCTCCTTCACAAGCCCCCACCACTCTGAGCCGGGGCGGGTATCCGGATCGCCTGATCTCTCGGTATCAGCTCGATCACAGCCGAACAGCACAAGAAGCAGAGCAGCTACTGCCAGCCCAACCCAGGTGCGCCCTGATGTAATCATGTTGCCTTCGTCCTGATACTGCGCCCATCAAGGGCGGCCTGAAGCGCATGATGCCTTCAGTAGAGAATCAGCACCATAGGACAATTCCTACGCTGGTGGTCGCAGCTGGCAGCCACGTACGCAGCAGGTTCAAATCACACGCGAAGAACTTCGAGATCGTCACGCAGCATCGCTGCACCTATCCTAAAAACTCTTGAACTCCGACATGCTGCAGGCAGAGTACGTCACCGTGCAGCTGGCACCCTTACTACCTGAACGACAATTTGCGATCGCCACCGAGCCAGCCTTCTCCAGCGTTTCAGCTCCTACAGCAGATGAAGTGAGCCCAGCCGGGATTCTTCCATCCACAGGATCAGGGTCGGCGATGGCCACGCACTGGTTGTGGTAAGCAATTCTGACTTCGCACTTGTTGCCTCCCTGCGCCTTGCACTTTTCAGTAGCCAAGGCGACTGCCGCTCGCTTCGACTTCTGCGACACCGATACACCCGTGGCAAGCGGGCGATCAGGGCTAGGCTTCATATCCTCGACCACTGCGCCCCAGCGGGTCTCCCACTTTCCGGTGGGCCTGGGTGCGGGCGGCAGTGCTTCCCCGCTCCCACCACTTCCGCCAGGAATGGGAGCGCAACCCAGCATCCCTTGGCCGCCTACCGGAAACTGCCCGGGCGGGCAACGCCCCTCCGCCCAGACAGAGCAAGATGTCGCCGCCAGCAACAGCAGAACCAGCGCTCTTACCATTGAGTAGTTCCCGCAATTCAATCTGATTTGGTCCACTTGCTCTATGGCGGCGGCGTTCGCTCAAGGTCTGCAGGGTCAAATCAGAACTTCTTGAACTCCGACATGCTGCATGCCGAATATGCAATTGAGCACTGCACCGTGCCCGGCGGTGAGCAACGCTTCATGGCCTCAGATATTGCCAATTCAGCCGTTTCAGCCGTGTAGATGATGGACTTCCCTCCCGGCCCACCCTGACTTGGCGGCTTCGGGTCTGCAACCGCGATGCACTGATTGTAGTACGTGGTCACCACTTTGCACTTCTGACCGCCTCCGCTTTGACACTGAGCAATTGCAGCCTTGCTGGCCTCAGACTTCGACTTCCGGGACTCTGAAACCCCCGTCGCGAGTGGTACGCCGCGCTCATTGGCACTCGCGTCCTCTGCCAGCGCCCCCCAACGCGTTTCCCACTTTCCCGTTGGACGCGGTGCGGCCGCAGGCGCTGGCGCGGCCGAGCCGGCGTTCGCACCCGGAATGGGGGCGCAACCCAACATCCCTTGCCCACCCACGGGGAACTGTCCGGGCGGGCAGCGCCCTTCAGCAAATGCGCTGAAGGGAGCGAGACCTAATAGAAGTGTGACAACCCATTTCATGTTCATCTCTCCGACAACCCTGATCTCATTGCGGGTACCCCGCATAAGACACTACGCGATGGGAGCCTGTCCATACGCGCCAGGTGTTCTGGTGTTCATCGTGACTGGTTGCCCCTGCGGAATCACCACGCGTCCTTCGTTCGCGTTATGGCCACCACCCGCATTGTTCTGATTCGAGTTATGCGTCTGCGGCGGCGTATACGAACCCGGCGGCTGACCCTGCGGACCCGGGGCCGCCGGAACCGGCGAACCTGCGATCTGCGTGTATGGCGAGAATGCACCCAACGTGCCCTGGAAGAACAGTGCGGCCATTGGGGGAGCAGTCAGAATCAGGGTGGTGAGCATCAAGCCCATGCCGCCCTGCTGCATGGCCTGGCTGGTCAGGCCGTCGGATGCACCGCCCTTCAGGATGAACTGCTCGAACGCGGCGCGGGCCCAGAACGCAATGGAGACGCGTACCACCATGTCCAGTGCGATGGACACCATGGCCGCCAGTACCGCCATCGAGAACATGGTGCCTATGCCGTAGAACAACCACTTCTGGAACAACGCCTTGGTCTGGTCAAACAGCAGGCATAAGATGAACAGTGGCCCAAAGCCCACGAACAACGCAATGGCTACCTGGTAGAGCAGCAGCATCGAGCCTGCAACGACGGCCGGACCACCGGTGCCCATCCCAATGAACAGCTGCGTCTGGAACTTCTGGTTGCTGAGGCTGGGGTCACCGATGACCTGAATGGCGTCAACACTGGACAGCGCTACCTGCATCCAGGCCAGTGACTTGTCGATCTGCTCTTCCGGCGTTTCGTTGCTTCCAGTCACAACGGTGGCGATGACGCCCTTCACGTCCTCGGTCAGGAAGTCCATGATGTTCCGACCGAACAGGCTCATGCTGGTCGCCACGCTGACGATCAGCGCGGCGCGCGCCATGTTGGTCACCAGCGCGATCATGGAATCGCGGCTCTGGCCGGTCACGATGCGATAGCCCTGGATGAGCACCCACAGAGTCATGAGGACCAGGGCGATGCCGCCGACCCAGGTCATCATGTAGCTCATCATGTCCAGACCGAAGTCGTTGATGCGCTCGCGCAGGTAATCCAGGATGAGCCGGAAGAACACGAAGTCGCCGATCGACTGGACACGCGTGGCGTATCCAAGCAGGTCCTGCAGGCCTCCTGATAAATCAAAATTCGCGATCGATTCGAGCTTCATTTCCATAGTCCTTTGGTCTTCCCACTTTCCCATGCCACGGGCAGTAGATACGCGGCGTCATCAACCCGCTCAGTCAACGTCAACGCTCAACGCACCCTTCAGCGCGGCGGTCTGCACCAGGTCACCCAGCATCTTGTTCTTCGGGTTGCCCTTCAGCGCGGACTTGGCGAGCACATTCTGGTTCAGCTCCATGGTCGCGATGTAGGCATCGTACGACTGCATGCGCGTGGCCCACTGCTGCGCCATCATGTTCAACTCGTTGCCCAGGCGCAGCGTATCGCTGTCCGCCGCCTGCACGCCGCCCTGCTTGTTGCTGGTCTTGCGGCTCATGAAGTTCTTGAACATCGCATCCTGGGCCTCGGCGATGGTCTTCTCGAGGAAGTCGACCGAGTCGTTGTACTTCTGGTTCTGCACCATACGGATGTTCACGCAGATCTGGGTCTGCTGCGACTTGATGTCCTCGTCGTCGCCGATGCCGGCAATCGACAGCAGGGTTTTCAGGCTGAAGGCTTCGGTGTTCTGGCCACAGGTTTCCTTGACCAGGTAGCGCTTGTCCACCTTCACCATCGGCTGGCCGTCGGGCAGGTTCACCATGTAGTTGAACGCGTCGAAGATGGCGCGAAGCTCATCAATCTGCTGCTTCATCTGGTCCCAGCGTACGGCCTCTTTGGCGTACTCGGTGGTGTCGTCGATCCACGAGCGGATCTCGCCCATGATCGAGGTGATGTCGATCACCGGCCAGCCGGCGTAGGCGTTCTGCGTGCCCATCATCAGGGCGGCGGCGACCACCAGGGCGCGCAGACGCGTGCGCTTGGCGGCTTTTGCTTTGGTAGTGCGCTTGTTCGTGTCGTTCATGGTGTACTCCAATGTCATGTCTTTCATGATCCCCACCCTGTGTTAGGCCGCATCCGAGCTGGCCGCTGCCGGCTTGCCCGATCCCTTGCGATTCTTGTAGAACTCCTCGAGCCACTGTTCCGGCGTAAGTTCGTTGACCGAAATCCGGTTGCGCACGGCGGCGGTCTGCAGCACGCGGTGCATGATCTCGATGTTATCGGTGGACGCGGAGATCACCGAAAGAATGTTGTCCATGCCGCGCAGGTTCAGCTGGCACACGCTGGAGGCGTGGCCCTGCTTGACCAGGAAGCAGCGTGAGCGCTCGTCCAGCGCGGTCACCACCCGGAACTCCGCCTCGGTCAGCTTCAGGCCGTCCATGTAGTCGGACTTGCTGGCGTTGGGGTTGGGCAGCAGGATCAGCGTGGCGGTCTGCTCGATCAGTGCGGCCGAAATGTCGCTCTTCAGCGCATCTTCCGGGCTCTGCGTGGCGAAGATACCCAGGCCGTTCTGCTTACGGATGGTCTTCTGCTTGTTCTTGGCGAATTCCTTCAGGCCGCCCTCGCCGTCCAGGATCTTCCAGAATTCGTCCATCACGTAGATCAGCGGACGGCCGTCAATCAGCGATTCCAGGCGGTGCAGCAGGTAGTTGATGACCGGCACGCGCACTTCGGGGTTGTCGATGATGTCGGTGTAGTCAAAGCCGATGATGTTGGCCTTGCTCAGATCCACCGTGTCGACCGGGTTGTCGAACACCCAGCCCAGCGAATTGCCGGCGGTCCAGCGGCGCATGCGTGCATACAGGCCGTCGTCGCCCATGTTGGGCAGGCTCTTCTGGAAGTTGGTCATGCTGCGCAGATGCATGGGTGTGTCCAGCATGCTTTCCACGCCGCGGTAGATGTCCTCTTCCTCGCGGGCGCTGTATTCCTTCTTGCCGGCCAGGACCTTGATCAGGTCGGCCAGGAACTGCACATTGGCTTCGCTGTTCTCGCACTGGAACGGGTTGAAACCGGTGGACGCACCGTTCTCCAGCGCCAAGTAGTTGCCGCCGCAGGCGCGCACGAAAATTTCGGCACCGCGGTCCTTGTCGAAGAAGAAGATGGTCGGGGACGGATCGTACTTCTGCACCTGGCTAAGCAGGAAGTTGATCAAAGCGGTCTTACCGGTACCGGACTTACCGATCACCATGGTGTTGGCGATGGCCTTTTCACCCAGGGAGTTTTCCGACGGGTGCGTGGCGTGGAAGTTGAAGTAGTACGGTTGGCCGTTGGTGGTCTGCAGGGTGGTGACGCAGTCGCCCCACGGGTTGTTGTGCTGCTTGCCGGTGGCGAAGTTGTGCAGCGGCGACAGGCCCAGGAAGTTCAGCGAGCTCAGGTTGGCCAGACGGGTGCGGTAGCGCCAGTTGCCCGGCAGCTGCGAATAGAACGACGACGTGACGGCCACGTCTTCCTTCACCGACACGAAACCGGCGTTGGACAGCTCGGCGCGGGTGGCGGCCACGTTCTGGGAAAGCTTGGCCTGGCTGTCACCAAACACCGCCAGGGTGTAGTGGTACTCGCCCAGCACGAAGTTACCGGACGACAGCTGGTCCATGGCCTGGTCCAGCTCGATGATCTGGCTGACGGCCTTGTCGCCGGAGGAGATCATCATGCCCTTGGTACGGTCGAGCACCTTCAGCGCGTCCTGTCGGCCCATCGGGCTGAAGGAATGCGTCACCACGTACTCGAAGTCCAGGTACTTCAGACCGTTGAGAATGCCCGGGTAGGTACCCTCGGCATACTCCTTGATGTTCAGGATGGCACCGAAGTGATTCGTGCCGTTCGGGGTGGAAATGACGAAGTCGCCAGTCTTCGCCGAGAACATGTGCTTGCTGACAGGCAGGTAGTCCGGCACCGGCGCGCCGAGCACCGGAACGGGCTCGTCAATGCGGTTGATCAGGTAGCCGAAGAACTCCAGCGTTTCCGAGAACACGATGCCGTTCTTGGCTTCGTACATCCCTAAGCGATACGGTGCGTAGTCGCGGATCACCGCTTCCACGTTGCCGGCCAGTTCCATCAGCTTTTCAATGGCCTGGGTCTGCTCGGCCTGCAGCTTGTTGGTATCGGCCGACTTTTCCACGAAGCGCTTACCCGCCACTACCGGGCGGTAGATCATGGTCAGGTACAGCTCGTTCTGCATGATGCGCTGCGAACCCAGCATGCCCATGTATTCGTCGGACACGTCCTGGTTGAACTTCTGCTTGTAGACGCTCTTGCCCTTCAAGGTGCGGCGACGACGGATGTCGTGCGCCCAGAACGCCACGTTGACGAAATCGGGCGCGCGCAGGGTCTGCAGCAGACGGTTGAACGTATTGTGCTTGTGCTCCAGCTCCCACTCTTCGCGACCGACGAACGGCAGCCCTTCCAGATGCCAGGTCAGCAGGTAATCGCCACCGGTCGTCTTGACCACGTTGGCAGACACGTGCGACGACAGCGGGATGAATTCGGCAATGGAGGTGTCTGGGCTGAACATGACTGCGTCAGTTTCCGATGGTGGGCGTTGCGGGGTTGGAATGGCCCGGGCAGTGGCTGCCAGGGCCATTCCGGCACTCAATCCCTGGGTGCCGGGGTCTTGCGGTAGTGATTCGGGGTGAACACCCACATGCCGTCGTGGTCTTTCACGTTGCGGGCCTTCAACTTGAACTGCAGGCGAAGACCGAGCAAACGGAAGATCATTTCGTCACGTTTGGCCATGTTGCGCATGATGAACACGGCAACCGGAATGGACCCCAGGTACCAGAAGTTCGTGTACACGCTCAACAGGAACAGGCCACCCACGACGAAAAAGAACGGCACGTAGGGAACGCCCAGAAACATCGCTGGGCGCGTGCAGCCGCGAAAAACGACGTTCTTATGCACCGTAGTAGGTCAGAACGTTGTTCAGCATCGCGGTGCCCTGGCTGCAGGAGCTGCTGCCACCTTCACCGCCCAGCAGCATGCTGGCGATCTGGCCGGCGGCACCGATCAGCAGGCCACCGATCAGGATCGGAGCCACGTCGGCAATACGCTTGTGGGCGAAGGCGATCTGGTAACCGGCGAAGATGACGGCGATGGTGACAACGGCGATCGAGGCGATGCTGAGCAGGCCGTTGATGCTTTCGAAGAAGCCGCAGACCTTCTGGTCGGTGCCGCCGAATTCCTGTGCGAACGCCGACGGGGCGAACAGCGCGCCAACGAAGGCGGTGGCCATCAGCACGGTCTTCAGGGTGCGCTGGGCGTTGACGAGGTCGAGATTGAATCGCTTCATGGGTGGATATCCTTGTTGATGGGCTTGCATTACTGAAGTGGTCAATCGGGGGCTTGACCGTGCCGCGCCTTCGTCAGAAAACGAAGGCTGCATCCCCTGCGGGAACCGGTGGACCCGACGGCAACGATGCCGGCGGGGTGTACTGCGCGGGTGCGGAAACGGCCGGAACGGACGCATTGCGCTCGCTCCACGGCCGCAGCATGACGGGACCTTCCTGGCTGGCCGCCACCGGTGCCATCTGCTGCGGCATCGGGGCCTGCTGCACGGGCAGCTGCTGCGGCGCGGCGGCGGGCTGCGGCATCGCCGCATCCACAGCCCCAAGCACCACACGCGACAATGCCTGGTCGGCGGTGTTGAGCAGGCTGCCACGCACGGCGGCCTTGGTTGACGGGTAGACCACGAAGGCGCGCGCCGGGTCATCGGGCAGCGCCTGCGCGTACGCAGCGGCGGCGGCGGTGTTCTGGGCGATGATGCGGCTGGGAGCCGGCGAATCGAACTGCGGGTGGTGCTCGACCTTCACGCTGCGACGCGAGGTGCCGCGCGGCACCACGTCAATCGGATTGACCCCACTCGCGGCGGCAACGCGCTGGCTGCGCGAGATCGAGTCGTAGATCTTCTGCACGTAACCGTGGCGGAAGCCGGTGGTGAAGTTGCCCGAGTAGTAGCAGCTGAACGACTTGCCCCAATCCCCGCCGGAGCGCTTGTAGCACTCGGCCAGAATGCGCGAGCCGGCGACCAGGTTGTCGCACTGGCGGAAGGCTTTCTCGTAGGAGTCCAGACCATACTTGGCCAGGTTGTAGCGGTTCACCTGGGCCAGCCCGACCGAGAAGTTGTAGCCCTTCTCTTCCAGCATGCGCACGGTGGCCAGCGCTTCATCCAGCTGCTTGGGTTGGCGCGCCAGGGCACCGCCCACCACACCGATGGCGAAGGGGTTGCGCGAAGACTCCACATTGATCACGTGCTGCATCACGTCCATGGGCACGGCCATGTCCTGGCAGACGGCGGCTTCAATTCCGGGAAGCATCAGCCCTCCTGTCCCTGTGCACGGCCGGGGTTGAAATCAATGCCGGTGATGTAACGCGAACCGGCGTGCGCCTTGATGTGCACGACGATATCGATGGTCATCATCAGCAGGCGCTTGATCACGTCGAACTCCAGGCCGGAGCCTTCGGTGGACGCCTTCACCATCAGCGCCAGCTGGTCCCAGGTCTGTTCCGGGCTGCCGGCGTGGCAGCTGGTGATCGAACCGGGGTGACCGGACGCACAGTTACGGATGAAGTAGAAGGCCTCATCGCCGCGCAGCTCGGCGAGGATGATGCGTTCGGGCTTCATGCGCAGGCAGGCTTCCATGCAGCTCTTGGCGGTGACGTTGCTGGTGCTCTGGCCACCCTTGGAATACAGCAGATGGACCACGTTGGGCTGGGTGAGGAACAGCTCGCGGGCGTCCTCGATGGTGACCAGCCGCTCGTTGTCCGGAATGTGGTTGACCAGAGCCTTCATGAAGGTGGTCTTGCCGCTGCCGGTGGCACCGGAAACGACGATGTTCTTGCGGTACTTCACTGCGTGCCGGAAGAACTCGGCGTACTGCTTGCTGGCGCGCAGCTCCAGCAGTTCGCGGTCCTGTTCGCTCAGGCTGCCGTCCTGTTCCAGGATCTGGTTGAAGAAACCATCCTCGTGGTACTGGGTCAGCGTTTTGGTGTGCTTGGACGGCAGACGGATGGTGATCGAGACCTTGCCGGCGTCACACGCCGGCGGGATCACGAACTGCGCACGCTGGCCGGTGGGGAACGTCAGCGACACCACCGGGTCAGCGTCGGTAATACGCTGACCGGTGTTGCTTTCGTTCACCACCGCCGTGCAGAACTGCCGCGCCCGCTCGAAGGTGAGCGTCGGCACTTCCACGCGCTGCCACCCCGCCCGGGTTTCCAGGTACAGCTCGCCGGGACGGTTGATACAGATTTCCGTCACATCCGGCGAGCTCATGTACTCGGCAATTCCCAGCACTTCGTACTGATAGCGCAGGAAATCACTGGAGACTTGGGCAATGGGGGCCACTTCTGCGTCCATGGTCAGGTCAATCCGTCAACGGCGTCCAATAACCTGGCTGAAGTCGACATCCTTGGCGACATACACGTTGATCCGCGTGCCCTGGTTGATGGTCACGGTCGGGCGCGGACGGTTGCTCAGCGCTTCGCCGGCCAGACGTTCCATCTGACGCGCGGTGGCGCTTTCATACGGCGACTGCACGGCCATGCCACTGTTGGTCACGGTGGTGGTTTCCGGGCCATGCTCGGCAGCGGCGTACTTGAAGGCATCAGCCAGCAGGCTGATCATCAGCGCCGAAGCCACGCGCCGACCCCAGTGAGCGGTGTACTGCCCCGGAATGCCTGCGCCACCCAGACCGTCGATACCCGGGCTGGACATGGCCACGTCAATGCCGTTCGGAGTGGTGATGCGGTCCCAGATCACTTCCACGCGATCGCCGACCGGGCCGCCACCGTAGGCACCATAGATCTTGGAGCCCTTCGGCAGCAGCAGGGTGCGGCCGTTGATGGAGTACACCGGTTCGGTCAGCAGGCACGAGGTGTAGCCGGCGTAGTCGGTGATGATGCGGGTTTCCAGGATGCAGCGCAGGTAGGTGCCGCGCACCAGCAGCGCATCCGGCGAGCGGATGTAGGTCGCGCTGGACACATCTTCCACGTCCGGACCGCGCTGGGTCTTGGCCGGCGGAGCCGGCGGCCCACCGTTGCTGGCCTGGATGGCGGCCATCATCATCTTGCTGTAGTCGTCGTTCTGGCTGGAACCGGCCGAGCCATCACCGGCACCCACGCCCGCACCGCCGCCCATGCGGCGGTCCATCAGCGACGGACCACGATCGATGTCACGTTCACCCTGCTGTGCAGCGGCTGCTTCCAGAGCGGCATAGCGCGCCGCCCGGTCCTGCTGCTGTTGCTGCGGCGGCAGCGGCGGCAGCATCGGGATCGGCTCGGCCTGTTCGGTCGGCACCGGCGGCACCATGGCCGAACCCTCCGGCCCCAGGCGCGGCATTTCCGGTGCCGAAGCACGCGTGGTTTCGGCCCGCTTCTTGACGTCGTCGTCAGTGGTGCCCTTGCGGAACAGCAGGAAGCCCATGGCCACCAGCAGCACGAGGATGCCGCCCAGGAACGCCAGTGCCTTGCGGTTCAGGCGCTGCTCTTCGGCCGAACGCAGCTGCGGTGCCGCGGCGTCCAGGTTGGGAGCCGCCTGCGCCTGCGTGTTGCCGAAGTACGGGTTGGACGGATCGACGTTGTCGTGGCCGTACTGGCCCTGCCCGTCGTCGCGGTTGTCGTTCGGGTCGTTGCCCGGAGTGTTGTGCTGGGTCATTTCTTCACGTTCCTTCGCAGGCCCACAACGTTGTCGCCATGGCGGACAACCAGGTACGGGTAAGTGCCGTGGACAATCAGGGTGTTGCCTTCCACGGTGGTGTTGACCACGTACTCCTCACCATACTCCGCGTCACGGCCGAACACCGCCGGGAAAATGCCGGTCTTGTACTCAGGCGAGTTCGGCAGCTTCACGTAGGTGAAACGGCTGTCGTCGTAGACGTTGACCGGAATCAGCCAGCCCATCTTCTTCGGGCGGCGAGTCGAGTAGGAGTAGTCGAAGTTGTACTGACGGTCCTTGGCCAGCTCGGTGCTGAGCAGCGGCTTGGCCTCTTCCTCGACGGCGGTCTGGGCGATGCCGAATTCGGTATCGCTCGGATAGGTGAAGGCGATCTTGTACTGCACGCCTGCGCGACGGGCCTGTTCCAGCTGACGCCAGTCGGTGGCCACGACCTTCAGTTCGAAGATGTACGAGTGGGTTTCCGTGCGCACCATCATGTTGGTGTCCACGTCCACGTTCTTCGGCTTCAGATAGAAGACGTTCTCGCGGCGGGTCAGCTCCCAGCCACTGCTGAAGCCGGTGCTGTAATCGAGGATCTTCTCGTTCGGGCTCAGTTCGATCTGGGTGGTGAGACCCAGGCCGGTGCGAACCGGATAGATGCGGTCCTGCTCATACTCGTAGTGATCGACCGCCTGCGCCGAAACGCCTGCGGAGAACATCAACGACAGCATTGACACGAAGGCCAATGCGCCTCCCTTTACCTTTCGACGACTCATCGGTTGCTTGCTCCATCAGCAGTTCCGGTGGAATTACCTTGTGCTGGCCTCATGGCCGGCTGCCCCTGCATCTGTTGACCCGGCACGCCCTGCTGCGCCGGATAGCCGCCCTGCGGTGCCGGCTGGCCCGGGTACGGCTGGCCCTGCACCGGCTGGCCTGGTACGCCCTGCCCCTGCGGGTAACCCTGCGGCGGGACGGCGATCGGCTGGCCGGTGACCGGGTCGATGGCCGGGTTCGCGGCGGCGGCAGCCGCTGCGGCCTGCGCGGCCTGGTTGGCTTCGAACGCCGCCTGCTCGGACTGCTGCTGCAACGCTGCATCGTCCGGCCCCGGCACGCCGCGGGAATAGTCGTTATCCACGCGATACTCGAACACTTCCAGGCCCAGCGGGTTGAGAATGCGTTCCTGCTCGTTCAACGCCAGGTTGTTGTTGTAGCGGAAGCGCAGGGTCACCAGCTGGTTGTCCAGGTAGTTGGTGGTGGCCTTGACCTTGTCATAGATGCTGCGCTGGATGCGCACCGACGCACCACGGAAGCCACCGTTCTGCTGCGCTTCCAGCGGCGTGATGCTGAGAATCTTGACGCGGATGGCGCGTTCCTTGCCGTACAGCGTGATCGGGCTCTGCGGGTTGTTGCCCGCATAACGCGCGCGGACCGCATCGCTGACCGGCTTGGTCGACATCACATGCACCAGCTGCCAGTCGCGCAGGCCCATCACCGCGAAGTCGTACGACTCGCGCGCCATCACGTACTGCGCCACGTTGCTGCGGTTGATGGCATCACTGGCGGTAACGCTCTGCCCTTCAAACGTGCCGTTCAGGCGCGCTACGGTGGCGGTGCCGGTGTAGGCATCGGCCATGACAATGAACGGCACCTTCTCCTTCAGCGGCAGCATGTAGTAGTAGCCACCGGCCAGCGCCAGCGACATCACCAGCGAAGCACCCGCCACCCACCACGCGCGGCGTTCGCTGCGACGTGCAAGATCGGCCACGGTGACCTCGTAGCTCACCGCCTTGGCGATGGCCTGGTCCACTTTGGGGCTGTTGCCTGCGTCCTTTTTTCGGAACATGGAATTCATCCGTACTGCTGGAAGATCAATGGGCACGGCACCCCGGCATGCAGCGCCGGGAGCAACGCGTTCGTGGGCACCCGGAGGCGATCAGCTTCCGTTGGACGCAGCGGCAGCGGGTGCCGACACGGTCGAAGCGGAAACCGACTGCACCACGATCTGGTTGCCCACGATGGAAACCGACACGCCCTGCCCGGCATACGCGGCGCTGACGTCGATCATCGCCTGCTGCGGATTGGTGGTGGTGATGGTGGAAACCGCGCCGTACAGCGTGTAATCGGAGCTGAGGCGGTAGTCCAGGGTCATGCCCGAGTCCTTGGCCCAACGTTCGAGCATGGCCTTGAGCGTGCCGTCCATCGGCGAAGCCTGATAGACGTAGCTGGAATACAGCGGAATTTCCTGGGTGGTGTTGGCGAAACGATTCACCGGCTTCCAGCGGCCACCGAAATCCGGTGCCGGCTTGGTTGCACAGCCGGCCAGCATGACGGCGGCAGTGACCACGGCAACAACGCAACCCTTAGACAGAAACGCTTGCTTCATACGGACTTCCCTATGGCGTACGGAATAGCGGCTTTAACTCGGAGATTCAGAAAACGCGTTGGCGCGTCGAGCCCTGCTTCAGGCGCGACGTGCGTGTGGTGCGTATCGGTACAACCGTGAAACACCTTTCAACGGTAAGACCGGGCCCCCGCCCCGTCTGATGTGCACACGCCCCGAACACCGGGTTCGGCCCCTGCGCTGCACACCTGCTCCGAGAAAAGCCATCCATGTTCCTCTTGACTACTTCAGTGCCCACTTCCGGCACTGTACTCAACTACAAAAACCTGACGACTGGAACGTCCATCACAAATACGATGCCACAGTTCAGCGTCAGATCGATGTCAACCGCGACAAATTTTTTACATTTGCCGCCCCATTTTGCGATGTGCGTCACATTGCCGCACGCACACCGTCACAGCTCAAGCATCTTCACATCCGTTTTGGGTAACAGGCGGGAGGTGAAGTACTTGTCCTTGTAATACTTGATCTTGTCGCACTTGACCGGGTGCGGAATGCCTTCGTACAGGAACACCTCGTGGTCCATGCCCATGGCCTTGAGTTCCTGCGGCAGCATCAGCGCGCGGCGCTCTTCGGTGAAGTTGTGGGTCTTCTCACGCGCATGGGTGACGTTCTTCTTGCGCACGGTGGTGTAACCGAGCATTTCCGAATAGTCGTTGGCGTCCTGCTGTTCGCGCGGGGCGTACAGGATCTGCAGCGCGTGGTTGGTGATGATGGTGCGCGACACGTCCCGGCCGTAGGTGGCATCCAGCTGGGCCATGCTCTGGATGATGGGCAGCAGGCGCACGTTGTAGCCGGCCATGTACGACACGGCCGAGGCGATGATGTCGACCTTGCCGATGGAGGTGAATTCGTCCATCAGCAGCAGCACCTGGTACTTCAACTCCGGATTGCCCTTGGGCAGCTCCTTGGTGTTGAGGTTGATGATCTGGCTGAAGAACAGGTTGATGATGAGGCGGCTCTCGGCCAGCTTGTTGGGCTGGATGCCGATGTAGACGGTCATCTTCTTCTTGCGCAGGTCGGTGAGCAGGAAGTCGTTGGCACTGGTCGCCTTGTCCAGCACCGGGTTGATCCAGGCGTTCAGCGGTTCCTTGAAGGTGCCCATGATGGACGCGAAGGTCTCGTCCGCCTGCGACAGCATGTTGGCGAATGCGGCCTTGGCATTGCCGGACAGGAACGGCTGCGTGGACAGCGACTGCAGGTATTTCTTCAGGTCGGTGCCGTCACCGGTGGACAGGCGGAAGATGGCACCGAGGGTGGGCGTGCCGCTGCCCGCCGGGAAGCCCATGGCGCGCTCGTCGTCCCAGTTCTCGAACAGGTACAGACCGAAAGCCATGAACGCATTGCGCGCCTGGCTGATCCAGAACTTCTGGTCGTCCGAGCCGTCCGGATACAGCATGGCGGCGATGCTCATCAGTTCGGAGACGCGGAAATTCTGGTCGTCGGAGACGTAGCTGAGCGGATTCCAGCGATGGGTGCGCTTGTCTTCGGCGAAGGGATTGAACAGGAACACCTCATGACCCTGGCTGGCACGCCAGCCGCTGGTGAGGTCGAAGTTTTCCTGCTTGATGTCCAGCACGACGATGGATTCGCCGTACTCGAGCAGATTCGGAATGACCACGCCCACGCCCTTGCCCGAACGGGTGGGTGCGGCCAGGATCACGAACTGCTGGCCGCCCAGGCGCACCAGCTTGCCACCGAAGCTGCCAACGACAATGCCGCTGTCGCTCTTCTTGAACATGCCGTGCTTGGCCAGATCGGCGGCGGTGGCGAAGCGTGCGTCACCGTGGATCGACTTCTTCTTCGGCTTGAACATGAAGAACAGCACGACCAGCAGCACCAGCAGCGGCAGGCCGAAGCCCAGCACGCCGGCCAGCTTGATCTTGGTCAGGTACGGAGCCACCGCGGGCTGGTCCATGGCCTGCAGGTACTGCAGGTAGGTATTCCACTTGAAATAAGTGGTCTCCACGCCCAGGAACGTCAGCGTCAGGTAGCCGGCCAGCGCATAGCCGACAATCGCGGTCACCAGAACAAGTACGGCAGTGGCAACAGACTTCTGCGTGGACAAACCCTATCCTCCATGACGCGCCCCGAGGGGCGCTGCGGCTAGCGTCGACGCCGGCGCGGCTTCGAACGCGTTTCTTTCCTTTCGTCTTCCGCCAGGACGGGTTCGTCCTGTTCCAGCAGTTCCCGCCAGCGGGCGTGCGCCTGTTCGAGCGAGAGAACCTCACTGACTCTCTCACCGCCAGTCGTCAGCACGGCATAGCCGATCACGTCCGCCGGGTTGTAGACCGGTGAATGTGTCAACGCTACCAGCTGATACCTGCCATCGGCCCGCAATGCATGAGGGTACTGGACCATCGTGCAAGCTCCCCGGTCGACTCCAGTGGGCGCATGCTAATCCACACTGCCGCGTATGCCAATCAGAAATTCCTTACCCGGCAGTAGGTAACAGACGGACGGCAAGGCGCGGCAGGCACCATACGGTGCCCGCCGCACGTTACATCGATGCGTTACATGGATTGGTTGATGCGTGACGTGACTGACACGTTCGGCGCAGCATCGCCGGCGTTGCGCCGGATGACCACCGGTTCCCTCACCCGCTGCGCCACATAGGAAAGGCTCGCGGCCAGGATGAAGGTGTAGCCCAGCAGTTCGGTGGTCTCTTCAATGGTGTTCTTGAACACCCGGATGTACTGGTCGCCAAGCAGACCGGTCCACAGCGAGGTCATGCCGATCAGGCGCGAGTAGAACAGCAGCAGCACCAGGCCAATGACCATCACCATTCCCGGGCGCGAGCCGAGGAAGCGGACCAGCCCCGACAGCGTTGTGCGCAGGTCACGACTTGCCCAGACCAACGATCCCACGATCAACAGCGCCACCGGGTACTTCCACAGACCATGTGCGATCAGATCCAGTGCTTCATCCATCTCGCGCAGGAACATGCAGGCAAAGAACGCGGCTGCCAGCAGGGCGAAGCGACGGTCATCACGCCGCGCGATCGCCAAGCGCACGAAGGCCAGCACGCTGGCCGCGAGGAAGCCTTCCTGGGTCAGCTCCACCAGCGACCACTCGCCCACCGCGTTGCCCAGCCAATGGATGTCCAGCCACGCCAGCAGCGGCGGCAACATCACCATCACGCCAAACAGGAACGCACGGCCCAGGTAGGACACCAGCAACTGAAGATCATTTTTCATCGAGAGCACCCGCGCCACACACCAAGGGCGCGCATTATCGATGTCATAAAAATGTCGTTAAATGCCACCAATGGAACAATGCGTGACCTTGACCCCTTATCGTTCAGCCAGGAGACATGAACCCCGCAACTCGCTATACGCACCACTGATTTCCACGAAATCGGGCCATGCTGGTACGGATTTGCTGCACCGCACCAAGTACAATGGCGATCCGTAAAAACGATTACATCCCGCCGCATGAGCTCCACCGCCCCTACCCTGGCCGAGCGCCTGACCCCGCGCGAGCGCACCCTGATCCTGTTGGCCCTGTCGCTGGGCGGCTTTGCCATCGGCACCAGCGAGTTCGCCGCCATGGGCCTGATGCTGGAGATCAGCCGCGGCCTGGGCATCGGCGAGACCCAGGTGGGTCACCTGATCAGCGCCTACGCCATCGGCGTCGTGGTCGGTGCCCCGGTGCTGGCGTTCGCCGGTGCCGGCTATGCGCGCCGCACCCTGCTGCTGGGCCTGATGGGCTTCTATGCGGTGGGCAACCTGGCCAGTGCGCTGGCCCCTAACTACACCACCATGCTGCTGGCCCGCTTTGTCGCCGGCCTGCCGCACGGTGCCTACTTCGGCGTGGCGATGCTGGTGGCTGCGGCGATCAGCCCTCCGGGGCAGCGCGGCAAGGCCGTGTCCAAAGTGCTGCTGGGCCTGTCCATTGCGATTCTGATCGGCAACCCGCTGACCACGTGGCTGGGCCAGCAGCTGAGCTGGCGCACCGCGTTCGCCCTGGTGAGCGTGCTGGCCATTGCCACGGTGGCGATGATTGCGCGCTATCTGCTGCCCGACCCGGACGAGGTCCGTACCTCGCCGATGCGCGAACTGCGCGCGTTCAACCGGACCCAGGTATGGATGGCGCTGGCCATTGGCTCGGTCGGCTTTGCCGGCATGTTCTGTGTGTTTACCTACCTGGCCCCGACCCTGGTGCAGGTGACCGGCGTGCGCGAATCGTGGATGCCGGTGGCGGTGGGCATCTTCGGCGTCGGCGCGATCATCGGCAATGTCGCCGGCGGCTGGCTGGTGGACAAGTTCCAGTTCCGCGCCGCGCCCATCGTGCTGTTGTGGTCGGTGGTGGTGCTGATGCTGTTCCCGCTGGCGGCCAACGCCGTGTGGAGCGTGGTGCCGGTGATTGTCGCCGTCGGCACGATGGGGGCCCTGGCCGCCGTGCTGCAGACCCGCCTGATGGACGTGGCCGGTGAGGCACAGACGCTGGCCGCGGCATCGAACCACGCCGCGTTCAACACCGCCAATGCACTGGGCCCGTGGCTCGGCGGCATGGCCATCGGTGCCGGTTTCAGCCCGGCAGTCACCGGATACGTCGGCGCAGCCACCGCTGTGGGTGGCCTGCTGCTGTGGAGCGTGGCGGTGCTGGTGGAGAGGCAGGGGCGTGCACAGAACGTTGCCTGCGAACAGCAGGGCTGAGCCACGTAGGGACACGCCATGCGTGTCCATGAAATCCCTGATCGAAGCGTAGAGCCACGCCCTGCGTGGCTGCGCCTCCCCCCTCCAGCTCCTCAGAACCGGTATTTCACACCGGTATAGAAGAGCCGCCCGACGTTGTCGTACTGCGCGCTACCGACTCCCGTGCCATAGAGGTTGAACGGCGGATCGCGATCAAACAGGTTCCGCACGCCCAGATACAGATTCAGCCTTTCGGTCGCCTTGTACCCGACCCTGGCATCCGTCAGCGTCATCCACGAAACCTTGATGGGATCCTGCAGGTCCGGGTTGGTCGCGTACTGCTCGTTGCTCACCAGGATCTGGCTGTCCACATAGCGGGTGCGCAGGCTGACATCCCAGGCACCACGGGCATAGCCAAGGGTCAGAGTACCTTTCCACTTCGGCGTGCCCAGCACGTTGCGCTCATCCTCGACCTCGTCCGGGAAGCTCTGGAACGGGTAGCTGAGGAACTGCCTGAGGTAGGTCCCTTCCAGCTTAGCTGTCAGCCGCCCACCGAACACGTTCTCGACGGCGTAGTCGATGCCGAAGTCGATGCCGCGCGCCCGCAGCCTGGAGATGTTGAGCGGCACCACCTGCAATCCCGTGATTGCGTACGGGTCGTCGGTGGTACCGGCGATGTCGCGGCTGATGGCACCGCAGAACTCATTGTCGATGCCACCCGCCGCGTCCACGCAGCGGTCTGCCAGCTGTTGGCCGCTGACGGCACTGATGGCGTCCTCGATCTGGATGTCCCAGTAGTCCACGGTGATGCCAAAGCCCGGCAGCGCCGTCGGCGTGAATACGGCCCCTACGGTGAACGTCCTGCTGGTCTCTTCAGACAACGCCGGGTTTCCGCCCGACAGACCGCGACGCGTGGACGTGTCGTTGGGCGTCCAGCCCACCGGCACGCCAAGTGCACTGCAGTTGGCCTGGCGCACTGCCGGATCCGCGCCGCGACCAATGTTGGGTGCAGAACACGGATCGCTGATGGCGAAGAAGTTCACCGACTGCGGATCGAAGAGCTCGGAGATGTTCGGCGCGCGCACCGCATTGGAGTAGGTGCTGCGCAGGCGCAGGGAGTCGTTGAACGCCCAATCCAGCCCTGTCTTCCAGCTGACCGTGGTACCCACCGTGGTGTAGTCGGAGACACGACCTGCCAGGTCGAGATTGACGCTCTGCGCGAAGGGCAGATCGGCCAGCAGGGGCAGGCTTAGTTCCGCGAACGCCTCGCGGACCGAGTACTGGCCACGCTGGTTCTGGATCGCATTGAGAAAGGTCAGGTCGGCCTGCTGCAGCGGATCGGTGGTCTGCTGGCTGGTCTCCTTGCGGAACTCGACACCTGAGGCAATGCCCACCGCGCCGGCGGGCAGAGCGAACAGTTCGCCCTTGGAGAGGTTGGCCGAGAGAACCTGCTGGGTCAGTTCGGTTCGGCTGGGGGTACGCGCGTTGAACCAGGCTGCCGCTGCCGGAGACACCGCGCCTTCGCCGAAGATGCTGGTGGGGATGCAGCCAGCAAGCAGGTCCTGACCAGTGAGCGGATTCTGCGGACCCGCAATACCATCACGCGTGGCACGACAGACAATGTTGCCATTGTCGTCAAATACCGCATCAATCGAAGCGTTGAAGCGATCGGGAATCTGATTGTTCAGATTCGCCCGGGTCTCCACGGTTCGCCCGTAGTTGGCGCTGGCCTCATAGGACCAGTCCGATCCGAACACGCCCTGGATGCCCGCGACGATGCGGCCGGTCTTACGCGTGGTGTCCTCGCCGCGGAACCCGGCATCCGTGTTGTTTCGGTTGATGCGCAGGCGCGTAAGGCCGTTGTCGTCCATGAACTGCCCCAGCTCGTCGCTGATGTACGCATTGTCACGTTGAATTACGTACGTACCGAACGATGGCCCGGACGTAGAGAACGCTTTGACCTTGTTCAGCGCCCACTTGCTTTCAACGAAGATCCGGTGGTTGTCGTTGAGGTCGAAACCGACGTTCGCATTGACCGAACTGGTGCTGTTGCTGGGCTGCATCTGGCCGTACTGATTCGGGTCCAGGCTGTCGCAGTCGGAACAGCCGGTTCGCGTGGTGTCGATCTGACCATCGAAACGCTGCGGGCGCAGGCTGCCATCGGTATCGAAGACGTAACGGTCATGGGTGGTCGCGCTGCGACCATCGAGGTCAACCACGCCACCCGCGGTGTAGCTGTAGACGCTGGCATTGCGGGTCAGCAGGGTACGGGTCTGGGTTGAATCGTCCGGGTCGGTGAGGTAGCGCTGCGAGTCGCGACTGAAGGCGCGATCCCGCAGGTACAGCGGATCCTGGTTGTTGAAAGCGGCCGAGACCACGAACTGGCCCCGTTCACCGGCAAACGTTCCACCACTGACGATGTTGACCGAACGCTCGTTGAAGTTGCCTTCTCCGGCATGGCCGATCTGGGCATTCATGACAGTCCCGTCAAAGGACTTCTTGAGGATGAAGTTCACCACACCGCTGACAGCGTCCGCGCCATAGATGGCGGACGAACCACCGGTGAGGATCTCTACCCGCTCCACCAGCGCGGCAGGAATGGTATTGATGTCAACGGCCGACGAGCCTGCGGCGCTGGCGACGTGCCGGCGTCCATTGACGAGCACCAGGGTCCGATCCACCCCCAGGCCGCGCAGGTCGAGAAGGTTGAGGCCGGCGGTGCCGATGAACCGGGTCGAGTTGCCCAGCGAGTAAGTCGTCGACATCTGCGGCAGTGCGTTGATCCCGTCGCCCAGCGTCACCGCGCCGGTGGCGCGGATGTCCTCGGCGGTCAGCGTACCGACCGGAGATGCAGACAGGTAATCCACCCGTGGAATGCGCGAGCCGGTGACGGTCACTGCATCAAATTGTTTGACATCGGAGCTTTCGTCCGCAGGCTGCCCCGCGTCCTGAGCCTGTGCGGTAGCTACCGAAGCTGCCATCACCACGGTACCGATGGCCGTAGCCAGTGTCCTCTTGCACATCCTTGATTCCCTCTCGCGTCACGTGTGGAGACAAACGTCCGATGAACGATTCAACGGGACGTCTATGACGCACTGAGAAGGCAGGTTCGGCTATCAGATAACTCTCATTTCAGAAGTTTCGGCCAAGGACGGCCGGACACCTCTCGGTGGCCGGCCGCCCAACACGCTGATCAGAACTTGATCGACATGCGCGCCCAGTAGAAGCGGCCGAGCACGTCATAGGTGGCCACGTCGGTGTTGCCGTTGCCGCCGTTGTTGGCGTAGTACAGCGGAGCCTGCTTGTTGGTCACGTTGTCCACGCCGAGCTCGAACGCGGTGTGCCACGGAGCCACGGTGTAGCCCACCTGCAGGTTGTGGTAGACGAACGATCCGATCCTGCGCACTACCCCTGCCTCGTCGGTATCGGCTGACAGGCCCTGATCCAGGTCGCTGCTGCCGATCCGGGTCTTGCCGATGTAACGGACCCGCCATGAGGCGCTCCAGTCATCCTTGTTCCAGCTCAACGTGCCCAGCCCGCGCCAGCGCGGGAAGTTGCCATAGGCGTAGGTGTACATGCCGCCGTTGCGGATGGTGACGGTGCTCGGGTCGGTGGTGTCCGGCAGCACGTCGTAGCGCTCCAGATAGGTGCCGTTGAGGCTCGCGCTGAAGCGGCCCCACGGGGTTTCGTGCAGCCGGTAGTTCACGCTGAAATCCACGCCGCGGGTGGCCAGCGTGCCCAGATTGACGGTCGGCTCGGCCACATAGTTGATGGTGCCGTTGCCGTTGCGGTGGATCAGCGCGCAGAACGCACTTGCCGGGTTCGAGTAGCACTGGTTCAGCACGGTCTGGGCGGAGACGCCGGTGATGGTGTCCTCCAGGTCGATGCGCCACCAGTCTGCACTGATCGACAGTCCCTCCAGCCAGCGTGGGTCATACACGAAACCGACGTCGTAGGACTTGCCGGTTTCCGGCTTCAGCTGGTACCCCGCCACTTCAGCGCCCGAGGCCTTGCCCGAGATCTGGCCGTCGGCCTGGTGGTAACTGCCATCGGTCGGCACGTTGGCGCAGGCCACGTCATTGCCACCGGTGTAACCGTTGCACGGGTCATTGACCGTCGGCGCGTCGCCCACCACGCCCGAGTACAGCTCGTTGATGTTGGGCGCACGGAACACCTCCGACACCGTACCGCGCAGCAGCAGGTCCTGCACGGGGCGGTACTCGATGGACAGCTTGCTGTTGGTCTTGCTGCCGACCGAGCTGTAATCCGAGAAGCGCGTACCGATGCTGACGTTGAGCGACTGGATGCCCGGCAGATCCTTCAGCAGCGGGAACAGGGCTTCTGCGTAGGCTTCCTTGACGTCGAAGCTGCCGCTCAGCTGGGAGGCACAGAATTCGATGACGCCGCACAGCCCGTTCTCGTCACCGGTCCACAGCGCGTCGGCCTTGCTGGTGCTTTTCTCCTCGCGGTAGGAAACGCCGACCGCCAACCCGACCATGCCGGCCGGCAGCTCGAACAGATCGCCATTGGCGTTGGCTTCGGCCTGCTTGACCGTGTAGACGCTGCTGACCACCGGGTTGACGATCATCGACTGCAGCGTGCCCAAGCTGGAGGCGTCGTTGAGGTTGAAGATGTTGAGCGGCGTACAGCCCGCGATCACGTTCCCGGCGCTGCCGCACTTCACCGTGCCGTCGACATCGAGGAACGACGGACCCACCGCCTGGTTGAACGACGCATAGTCCAGGAAGCCATAGTTGGTGGAGGTCTGCTTCACCCGCCCGTAGTTCACGTTGACGTCCCACTGCCAGGAGCTGCTGCCAAAGCCCCCGCGCAGGCCCGGGCTGATCTGGAAGTTGTCGGTCTTGTACTCGTAGCGGCGGTTGCCGAGCACGGTGGCGCGGCCGTTGAGGTCGTTGTAGGACACCCCCGTGGTGCGATCGGTGCCGAAGTTGACCCCGAACGGGTTGTAGTAGCTGTCGGCGGACACCAGGAAGTTGTCACCGTTGGCGAAGATAGGAATCGGCGCGATCACCGAGGCCGACTCGGTCTTGCTGAACCAGGTGTTGACGTAGCCTTCAATGTTGTCGGTGAAACGGAAGGTCGCCAGCACAAACGCGTTGCTGCGCTCCTGCGGGGTCTGCAGCAGGTTGTACGGCTGGTAGTTGTACGAATCATTGGCCGCGTTGTAACAGTGGAAATCACCCGGGCCGGTGGCACCGGACACGCCGCTGTTCAAGGTCACGCGCGAACAGCCATTGGCGGCTGCCAGGGCATCCGAGGCGGCCGAGCCGTCATTGAAGTTGATCGACCCGCTCGGCGTGGCCGACGAGCCCTGCTTCACCGCCTCACCGCTGCTCAGGTACAACGCGTCCTTGGAGTAGTCACGATCAAGCGCGGAGACCGCATCGAGGTTGTGGTAGGACACGCCGGCCACGATGCTGCCGCGATCCCACGCCTTGCCGCCGGTCAGCGAGAAGTTGCGGCGGTTGCCATCGCCCTCGCTGCTGGTACCGAAGTCGGCTGTGAACTGCACGCCCTCGAAGCGGTCGCGCAGGATGAAGTTGACCACGCCGCCGATGGCGTCGGAGCCGTAAATGGCAGAAGCACCATCACTGAGCACTTCGATGCGCTCGATCATGGTGGCCGGAATCGCATTGACGTCGTTGTAGGCCAGGCGGACGCCATTGACCAGCACCAGCGTGCGCTTGTCACCCAGGCCGCGCAGCGAGATGGTCGATGCGCCGGTACCGCCGCCGTTGTTGGTGTTGGGGTTGGTGGAGTTACCCGCGATGGAGGGCAGCTCCTGCAACAGGTCGCCCACGGTCGCCTTGCCGGTGGCGGCAATCTGCTCCTGGGAGACGGTGACCACCGGGTTGGCGCTTTCAGTATCGACACGGCGCAGGCGCGAGCCGGTCACCACGATGCTGTCCAGGTTGGTGGTCGCCCCGCTGCCGGCGGCCGGCGCTTCCTGCGCCACGGCGGGTGCAGCAGACGCGAGCAGCAGCACGGCGGCCACCGCCAGGGACAACGACGACGCATTCGGTGCATGGAACGGGTGGAACGTCATGGCGAATTTCCTCGGTCATGCGACTGCCGGAGTTCGGGGGACAACACGTCCCCGCACCGGCATGCGCCAGTGGATCGGTTCTTTCGGAGTTATGGACGGGCGTTCCACGCCCTGAAGATGACTACGTGTTTTTCATCACACGGTCACAATGTGCCGGCCACCCCGTGCGACGTCTTGACGCTTTTACTGCATCTGGATGCGGAATAAGGCATGGCGGCAGGTGCACTGGGAACGGCCCAGCCACGCAGGCCGTGGCGCTACGTTGCATGGGTCAGCCAGCCACCGAACAGCGGGCCTGCGGTGTCGCCGTGTTGCGGCTCGAAGCGGATCTTCAGCGGCGTCCCCTCGCGGGTAAGCGCGTGCGGCAAGGCGTAGTCGTGGTCGACGAAATCGAGAACCTGCCCCCGCTCCACCTCGACCTCCACCGCGAGCGTTCCGTTCACCAGAATGTTGAAACGCCCCTTGTCGCTTCCCCAGAACCGCAACCGTAGCGCCAGCGGCTGGGGGCTGCCCTGCATCACGAATTCAACGAAGCCCTTGCCGCGTACGTCACGGCATTCCTGTCGCCGATACGCCGCAGCGAACGACGTGTCACTGGTCAGGCCATGGGCCTTCTCGGAGGCCTCGTTGCCGAACTGGATCATGTCCACGGCATCGGCCTGCAGCTGTGCGCGTTCCGCAATGGCCTGTTCGCGGCGTTTCGCTTCGGCGGCCCATTGCGCGGCATCCATGCGCTTGAAATACAGCGCGCTGCGGCGGTCGTGCTGGGCGTAAAACGGAGCGAACTCCAGCGCCTGCGGACGGGTGGTGCTGGCGAGGAAGCGACCCGGTTCGGGCAACGCGCTGAACCCTGCCAGCGGCGACGCATCGGCGACCAGCGCGGGATCGGGTGCATCCCAGGGATCGCTGACCGCGCCGAGATCGGCCGCGAGGGCCAACGGACCACGCATCACCACGACGGTATCGGGATCGCCGGCGGCGGGCTCCAAGCGCAACGGGGTGGCCAGGTCCAGCTCGACGACATCGCCGGCCTTCCAGCGACGTTCCAGCAGCACGTAACCGTCATGCAGGGTAGTTGCCGCCTTGCGGCCGTTCACCTTCAGCGCGAAGCGCCCTTCGGTCCACGCGGGAATCCGCAGCAGCAGCCGCTGCGGTGCGGCGTCGTCCGCGTGCGTTACCTGCAGGCGCACCTGTCCATTGAGCGGCACGCCGCTGTCGAGGGTCAGGCCCAGCCCGCCCTGCTTCCAGTCCAGCGTGGACGGGATGTACAGGTTGACGGACAGCGACTGCCCGTCCTGCCAGTAGATGGAATCGCCGAACTGGGCATGCGCCTCCATCCCGCTGCCCACGCAGCACCAGAACGAATCGAACTTGTCGGAGAAGCCACGCTCACCGCCGGTGATCATCGGCGTCATGTAGGTGAACATGCCCGTCTCCGGGTGCTGGGCCGACATCGTGTGATTGAGCAGCGTGCGCTCGTAGTAATCGAAGTAGCGCGCCTGCGGCGTCCACTGATACAGGTGCCGGGTCAGCTTGAGCATGTTGTAGCTGTTGCAGTGCTCGCAGGTCTGTTCGGTCAGGAACGCGGCGATGGTATCGGGTTGCTGGAAGTACTCGCGGTCGGCGTTGCCGCCGATCACATAGCTGTAGTGCGTGGTCACCGTTTCCCAGAAGAAGCGCGCCGCAGCGGCGGAATCGAGATCACCGGTGACCTCGAACTGGCGGGCCTCGCCAATGAACTTGGGCACCTGCGTGTTGGCGTGATGGTGCGGCAGGTTGTCCTTGCCGGCGATGGCCGGGTCGACGATGCCTTCGTGGCGCAGGCGCTTGCCGATCGCGATCCAGCGCGGGTTGTCGGTACGCGCGCCAAGCTCGATGTACGACTCGTTGAGGCCACCGAATTCGGTGGCCAGCAGGGACTGCATCTGGTCGTGATCGAGTGCGTCGAACACATCGGCCAGGTAGGTCGCCAGCGGCAGCAGCACGGACATCGCCTGGCGGCTGCCTGCCAGCGCATCCGCATCCAACAGGCCGGCGAACAGCTTGTGCACCGTATACAGCGGCGACCAGCTGCCATTGATGTTGAACTTGCTGCCGGTCACTTCACCGGCGCGGATGCGCTCGAAGACGTGCTTGCCGCCCTCGATATCGCCCGCATCGGTCTTGCGGGTCAGGCCGCCGACGTAGCCATCCTTGTCCTGGGCCTGCGCACGCGCCAACTCGGACACGATGTAGTCGATGCGCTGCCGGACCTGTACATCGCGGGTCTGCGCGTACAGCTTGGACAGTGCGCTGAGGTAATGGCCGAGTGTGTGGCCGGCGATGGTGTCGCCTTCCCAGCCGCCGTAGACCGCACCCTTGGGCGGCAGCCCGGCCTGCTGCAGGAAGTTGTGCAGCAGGCGGTCCGGCTCCAGTTCGAACAGATAGCGGCGGTTGACGTGCAGGGAATCGAGGAACATCGACGGCTTGAGCGTGACATCCTGCAGCGGCAGCGCGGTCACCCGTCCAGCGGTAGACGCGGCCACGTCCAGCGGGAAGCGCAGCATGCCGGCGGCAACGGCCAGCGCACTCCATTGCAGGAAACGTCGGCGGGACGGATCAGTCATGAAAGTCTCCTCGATGGATTCAGCCATAGCGGGCCTGCACGCGCACGGTGGCCCCGGCGGTGAACGGCAGCGGCACGCGGTCGTGGTGGGGACCGCCGGCCTTGGCCGCCTTGCCATCCACCGAAATCTCCAGCAGGCGAGTGCCAGCCGGCACCCGCAGGGTCAGCCAGGTGGTGCCGGGTTGCTGCGGAGACAGGGTCACCTCGGCCTCGATGCGCTGCTGCGCCGGGTCCGCACGCAGCTGCAGGCCAACCCGGCCCCAAGGCGTAGGCGCGTCCTGCAGTGCAATCGGCTGGCCGGTGGCCAGCCAGTCGCGCGGGACGCCACGCGCCAGATACAGGTCCTGGTGCTGGTCGAACACCAGCATCCAGCGCAGCAGCAGCGGTACCGTCATCTGCGCGGGCATGCAGAACAGCGGCATGCCGCCGGTGATGCCCGCCACCTCGCCTGCGGTCCAGCTGCCGCGGGTATGCGCCTGGTAGCGATGGACATACAGGAACAGCAGATACTCCTCGATCCGGTCCAGCCGCAGCAGCTGCTGGGCGTGGCCGTAGGAGATGAAACCGAGGATGTCCCGCGCTTCCGGGGTGGGCTTCCAGATGTTGGACACGATGCCCAGCGTGGTGCCGCCATGGCCGCGCAGGCAATCGATCACCAGGCTGGCAAGATCGGGCGGCAGCACGTCGGCCTGCAGCAGTTCGGCATAGGAACGGTGCGACCACAGCTGTTCACTTTTGCTGGGGTCTTCCTGCGACATGGCCTGGCGGAACGTCTCGTTGGTGCCCGGCAGCGGACCCAGATAAGCCGGCTGCAGGTCATGCCGGAAATCCGCGCGGATGCTGTCCAGCAGGCGCAGGCGCAGTTGCCGGGCGCGGCGTTGCCAGTCGCGGCTGGTTGCGTCGTTGCCGGTCAGCGCCGGCCACACCGTGGCAATGTCCTCCCAACCCCGGATCACCAAGGCGCTGTTGCCGAAGTACGGCTTCCACCACAGCGAGGGATCCGGATACAGGCAGGCATCGGACTCGCTCCAGCCATGGATCAGGCCATGGCCGCGATCACTTCGCGGCAAGGCGAGGCTGGCGTCGTGCAGTTCGACCAGCAGCGCGGCGGTCGCTTCGATCTTTGCCTGATGGCGGCGCAGCAGCGCCGTGTCACCGGTGTATCGGAGGTAGCGCGCCAGCAGTGACAAGGTCAGGCCAAACTGCCCCACCTGAGGGCCCCGCATGTTCACCAGGCCGTCGGCCTGGGTGTACTCACCCAGATAGTTGTCCAGCACTGCCCTCGCCTGCGCGAAGCGGCCCCATTCGAGATTGGCGTACAGCGAACTGGTGAAGGTGTCCTGGAAGCCGTCGTATTCGTTGCCGGCGTAATCGCGATCCACCGCGCCATACTTCGGATACACACCGCCCGGGCGGACGACGAGCTCACGTGCGAAGGCGAAGCGGGCCAGGTCGGACCAGCTCGCATCGGGCAGCCGCGCTGGACTGGCCTCGGCCAGTTGGGCCTGCCAGGTCGCGGCAAAGTCGATCAGTCCGCGGTAGAAGTCCTCGGCGCTGGCACCGTGGCGGCGCGGTGGAAAGTCAGGATAGCTGTAGCCCACGACGGTGCGCACCGCCGTGCCGTGTTCGACCAGCACGGTGCGATGCCAGGTCTGCACGATGAAGCGGTCCTGCGCGTTGACGTCGGCGAACACCGACACGTCGTACCAGCGCCCCTCACCGGCCGGCACCACTTTGTGCACCGCCGGCATCCACCCGCCCAGCAGCCCCTCCTCGCGGTGTGCGACCTTGTCCGCGTCGGCAAGCTCCGGGAACGCGTGAATCGGCCGGTAGGTGCGGCTGCGCCCGTCCGGGTAGATCTGCATGGTGTCGTTGCCCTGCACCGTGCCGACGAAGGTTGTCCACGGCAGTCTCCCGTTGTGATCCTTCGGGTCGAGCCGGGACGCCGGCGGTGGTGCGACATCACGCACGGCGGCCTCATCCGGATCCCCATCGCGCAGCAGCCGGTCGGCCAGCAGGTCTGCTTCGGCCATCGCCAGTTCGGCCAGTGGCAACCCCAGATACGGCGGCGCTTCGCTGCCCCACACCGCTTCGGTGCGCTTGCCGAGATTCAGTACGCCGGCTGCACAGACGCATACCAAGGCCCCCTGCGGCGTGCGCAGATCTTCATGGACGGTCCATTGTGTGCCGCGATGCTGGAAGGTGGCCAGCGCGGTGAATCCGGTCAGGTCGACCGTAGATGCAGGCTCCAGCAACGGGACCGGCGGCGCTGCCACGGCCGGTGTGGAAGCTTCCGCAGCGGCGGCGCTGGCCAGGGACGGCAGCAGGCCCATGCCGGCGGTAGCCACTGCGCCCTGACGCAGGAATGTTCTGCGATCCATTCAACCCCACCTGTGGTGACGAGTCTCCATGCTGCGCGGTGCGACCTTGGGCGTCTTGTTACCGACCGATGACATCGATGCGGCTTTCCGCATAGTTTCGCGTACTCAATAGGTCCCGACCGTTACCCGCAGCACCGGCGGATCCTCGCGCACGAAGTTGAGGCCATAGTCGGTCTGGTCACCGTTGAGCAGCCGTTCGAACTGCCATTGGCCGTCCACATAGCGGCCCTGCTCCACCCGCAGCAGCTGCCCATGCAACGCATCCTTGGCAACCCGCACGAACTCAGCGCGGGCGGAAAAGCCGGTCAACAGGAACTGATCTTTGGCGGTCTGCGCCACCAGCAAGCGGCCGCCGTGGTCGGCGTTGCCGGGCAGGATCGGATCGGCATCGCCCCAGTACGGCGCGCCGTAGGACACGCGCACCTCCCAGTCGCCGAAGTGCAGGCTGCGCTTCGGTTGACCCGGTTGCTCGGCCACGGCTTGGAGCCGGCCCTCGTACGCCGCCTTCGCAATGATTCGCTGCAGCGGTGCCAGCTGTCCAAAGTTGGCGGCATGCGCCGTGGTTGCCGCACGCTTCTCCGGTGAATCCAGCCCGTCCATGCCGAACACCGAGAAGCCGATCCCGCCCTGCCCCAGCACGTGGAACAGATAAGGCGCGGTGCCCGGCTCAAAGCCGGTCTCCGACACCCAGGCCGGATTGTCCGGACGCGCATACTGGCCGATGACCTTGGTGTATTCGCTGTAGTCGGTGGTGTAGATGTCGGTGCCGATGAAATCGATCGACGGCGTGGCCGCGCGCCACAGGTCGAACACATTGACCGTGGCCCCGCCGGAGGGGTAGTCCACGCCCGGGTAGCGTTTGCCTTTGTAGCGCAGCCAGGTGTTCACATACATCGGCATGTCGTAGGCACGCTTGCCGGCGGCCGCCACCTGTTCGATGTAGTGAGCGGTGGCATAGGCGTTGAAGGCTTCATCTGCCTCCGGCCCGAACACCTCGCGCCAGGTGCCGGCCGGCTTTCCCAGGCGCGTGGTGATGGCCGTCGGTACCGGCTGGGCAAACGCGGCATTGGCCGCAGCCCCGTGGTCACGCACCGCACCGATCGCGCCCGGCTCATTCTCCACCTGGACCAGAATCACGGTATGGCGCTGGCCATCGACCTTGCGCAGATGCTGCATCAACGCAGCGAACGCGCGCGCATCCGCCTCGACATTCGCACTGGCGTGCGGCGACAGCACATCCACCGGTTCGCCGCGCTCGTCCAGGGTGCGTGGGTAGGTCACCGCATCACGCTTGATCCACTCGGGCACGTAATGCATCTGCCCGTTCTTCCAGCTGCCGAACCACAGCAGGGCCACCCGCAGGTTGCGGCGGCGGGCCTGCTCGATCAGCGCGTCGACATTGGTGGTGTCGTACTGCCCCGGTGCCGGTTCGAACTGCTCCCAGTAGATCGGGGCCTCGACGGTGTTGGCGTTCAACGCCACCACCTGGTCCAGCGCTCCCGTCAACACCGCTGGCCAGGCGCTGGAGTTGTGTAGTTGCGCCGCCAGCACGGTGTACGGTTCACCATCGACCAGCAACGCATGCCGACCGTTCTCGGTCACAAAGCGCGGCATCTGTTCGGCTGCGAACGCAGGCAGGCTCAGGCATGCCAGCAACAGGCCAGTCACGCTGAACGCCATGGCGCGGCGCGGGGAAGTTCCGGAGACGGTCATGGCTGTGCGTCCTCTTCTGCATTCCAGCGCGGCGTCGGCGCGCGCATCAGATGGCGCACGAAAAAATCGAACTGGCGTCGGGTGACGTAGTCGATGGGCCCGGTGGAGCGGCCCACCGAGTGCTCGCCGTTGGGAACATTCAAGAGATCGAAGTCCTTGCCGGCCTTGATCAGTGCATCGACGACCTGTGCGGTCGAGGCCGGATCGACGTTGCTGTCCTGTTCGCCCACCACCAACAGCAGGTCGCCACGCAGCCTGGCCGCATGGGTCACACCGGAGGCACGCGCGTAGCTGGCGTCCACCGGCCAGCCCATCCACTGCTCGTTCCAGCTGATCTTGTCCATGCGGTTGTCGAAGCAACCGGCCAAGGCCACCCCCACGGTGTACACCTCGGGGTGCCGTTCCAGCGCGCCCAGCGTGCTCTGGCCGCCCGCTGATGCGCCATAGATGCCCACGCCGCCGGAAATGTCGTAGGACCGATCCTTGGCCGCCAGCGCCTTGTGCCAGGCGATGCGGTCGGGGAAGCCGGAGTCGCCCAGGCTTTTCCAGGCTACGTCATGGAAGGCCTTGGAGCGGTGCGCGGTGCCCATGCCGTCGATCTGCACGACGATGAAGCCGAGGTCGGCCAGTGCCTGCATGCCGATCTGCTTGTCACCACCGGAGTGGTAGCCGAACGGCCAGAACGTCTTGGGCACGAAGGCATCGTGGGGGCCGGCATAGATGTTCTCCACCACCGGGTAGCGCCGCTTGGGGTCGTAATCACGGGGGCGCACCACCATGCCCCAGATGTCGGTGCTGCCGTCGCGTCCTTTGGCCACGAAGGTTTCCGGTGCCTTCCAGCCGGCGACGAGCAGCCGCGAGATATCGCCACGTGCCAGCTCACGGACCGGGGTGCCGTCGATGCGGTGCAGCGACGCGACCGGAGCCATGTCCGGGCGCGAATACACATCGATGTAGAAGCGCCCGTCCGGGGAGATGGACACATCGTGATCGGCGCGGGCTTGGGTCAGGCGGGTCAGGTTGCGGCCGTCGAAGTCCACGCTGAACAGATGCCGCTGGTACGGGTCCTGGCCCGCGTCCATGCCGCTGGCACTGAACCAGATGCGGCGCTGGGCATCGTCAACATGCAGTACATCGCGCACCACCCAGTCGCCCTGGGTGATCTGCTTTCGCACGCTGCCGTCCGTGCCATCGATCAGGTAGAGATGCCGCCAACCGTCGCGCTCGGAGATCCAGAGCAGCTCTCTGCCCTGCCCGCCAACGTCGTGCAGGAAGGTGCGATCGGCATACACAAAGGTGTCGGCCTTCTCTTCAACGGCCGCGTGCGCCTTGCCGGTGCCCGCGTCAACCGCGACCACCCGCACGGTCTGGAAGCCGCGCGCCACGTACTCCATGCTGAAGCTGCCACTGTCGCTGCGCCATTGAATGGGCGACATCGAATACGGGTTGGACAGCAACGGGGTATCGATGATCTTGCGGTTTCCCGCCACGTCGAACAGGACCGGCTGCTCGATGTCCACCGCATCACCGGGCTTGGGATACAGCTGGGTCTGCAGCACGGGCTGCAGCTGGCCGGCCGGGGAGCTTTCAACACGGGTCACCAGGCGCGGAAACCCGGGCGTCACCCGGTACAACGCCACATGCCGGGAATCCGGCGACCATGCGATGGTCTCCGGATCGTAGAAGGCATCGCCGCGCCCATCGCGGGTCAGAGGGGTGACCTTGCCGTCGGCCACGTGGCGCAGCACCACGTTGAAGCCGTCGGCATAGGCTTCCCATTGACCGTCCGGCGACCGACGCGGCGCGTTGTCGGCCGGTACACGCAGATCGCGCACCACGCCGAAGCCGCGCGGCCGGCCGGCCCGCGTGACCGGCGCGCAGAGGTAATCGGTCAAGGTGCACCGCCATGCGGCATAGGTGCTGTCCAGCGTGAAGCGGATCGCACCGTTCGGGTTGCCTGCTTCAGCCACGTAGGTGAACTGCGAGAACGGCAGCTTCAACGGTGCCACGTCCTGGCCGCTGGCGGAGGACAGCCCCTGCGCCAGCCGCACCGCGTCGAATGCGGGCTGCAGCTGCGCGCTGTCCGGCGTACCGAGCACGAAGGCAAAACCACCTTTCACCGTGTGGCGATAGTAGAAGTGCCCATCGCCGCGCCATTGCGCCGGGAACGCCACGTCGCGGGTCAGCCCGCTCCAGGCCTCACGCAGGCCGAGCGAGCGGCGATAGTCATCAACACCCGGAGCGGCCGACACCGTGGCACTTGCCCACGCCATGCACACCAGCGCCAGCCCCCGATACCCCTTATTCCCCATCGTCTTCGTCCAGTTTCAGTTCGCTCGGGGTCAAGCCGCTGCGGGCACCCCATTGATAGATGAAAAAGCCAATGACCGCGACGCTTGCGGTATCCCACGGGTGCGCAATCACGCCGATGCCGCCGAACGTGCCCAGATAGGACACCGCCATCACCAGCACGAAGAATGCGATCAGCCATGCCGAGCTGCGCACCTGCCGCAGCACCCGCACCCGCCGCTCGGCACTGAACAGCTGCGAGACCACATACACCACGTAGATCCCGACCTGCAGGCCCAGCAGCCACGAGACAGTCTTCCAGGTGGACCAGTACACGATCAACGCGGCAATCATGAACGACAGCGGTCCCAGTACCGCCAGGCCGCGTACCTTGAACGGGCGCTCGAGATCGGGCGCACTGCGGCGCAGGGCCGCCACCGTGACCGGGGCGATGGCGTAGCTCAGCACCAGCGCTGCCGAGACCACGCCGATCAGCGTTTCCCACGACGGGAACGGCAGGGTCCAGAACACCGAAAGCCCAAAACTCAACCACAGCGCCGTGCGCGGAATGCCTGATTTCGCATCCACCTTGGTCAGCGCCGGAAAGAACCCGCTGCCGCGTGCCCAGCCGTACACCACGCGCGGCGTGGCATTCATGTAGATGTTGCCGGTGCCGCTGGGCGACACCACCGCATCGGCCACCACCAGCGTGGCCAGCCACCCCATGCCCAGCGCCAGCGCGATGTCGCGGTAAGGCAGCGAATACAGCTTGTCCATGCCGGCCCAGCCATTGGCCAGCACGTCGCCCGGCACCGCGCCGAGGAAGGACACCTGCAGCAGCACGTAGATCACCGTGGACAACGCCACCGACAGGATCAGCGCGAACGGAATGGTGCGCTGGGGGTTACGCACCTCGCTGGCAACCGAAACGATGGGGGTCAGCCCGAGGTAGGCGAAGATGATGCCGCCAGCGGAGATCGCCGCTTCCACACCGGCCATGCCCGAGGGCGCGAAGCCCTGGCTGGTGAGGTTGTCCGGGTTGAAGTGCGCAAGCAGCAGCACGATCACCAGCAGGGGCACCAGGAACTTGAACACGCTGATGATGTTGTTGGCCCGCGCGAAGGTCTTCACGCTGAAGTAGTTCAGCAGGAAGAACACCACCAGCAGCGCGAACTGCAGCAGCCAGCCCAGCAGCGTCGGATGCGTGCTGTTGGGCTGGGTGAGCGACGGGAACCACGCCGCTGCATACTGCCGGCAGGCCTCCACCTCGATGGCGATCAGACTGGAAAACGCGATCAGGGTGATGAAACCGGTCAGCCAGCCCAGCAGTGTGCCATGCGAGTATTCCGGGTAGCGCACCACACCGCCCGCGCGCGGCAGCGCCGCACCCAGCTCGCAGTACACCAGGCCCAGCAGGAACACCGCAATGCCGCCAATGATCCAGGACAGGATGCCGGCCGGCCCGGCAATCGAAGACACGTGGCTGGCGGCGAACAACCAGCCTGAGCCGAAGATCGAGCCGAGGCCAATGAAGGTGAGATCGGTCAGGCTCAGGCGCTTGTGGAACTTTCCTGCAGGTGCCATGGGGTTCCCCGGTTGGTGCATGAAATGCAAGCAGAAGTGGTGCGAGTGGCCTCAGTGTTTCGTGTCGCTCCACGGCGATGCGCCGCCTTCGGCGATGAAGCGGTCGATCCTCGCCTCCAGCACCGGCAACGGCACCGAGCCCAGCGACAGCACTGCATCGTGGAAGTTGCGGATGTCGAACTTCGCACCCAGTGCGGCTTCGGCCTTGCGACGCAGCTTCAGGATTTCCAGCTCGCCCAGGTAGTACGACAGCGCCTGGCCCGGCCACGCGATGTAGCGGTCCACTTCGGTTGTGATCTCGTGCTCGCTCAGCGCGGCGTTGTCGCGCAGGTACGCCAGTGCCTGCTCACGGGTCCAGCCCTGGCTGTGCACACCGGTGTCGATCACCAGCCGTGCCGCGCGCCACATCTGGTAGGTCAGGTAGCCGAAGCGCTCGTAGGGCGTGGTGTACATGCCCATCTCAAGACCCAGGTACTCGCAGTACAGTGCCCAGCCTTCGCCGTAGGCAGAGATGTAGGTATAGCGACGGAAGTCAGGCAGCTGCGTGTCCTCGGCGGCCAGCGACATCTGCAGCGAGTGACCGGGGGAAGATTCATGCAGGGTCAGCGCCGGCAGCACGTAGAGCGGCCGCGACGGCAGGTTGTAGGTGTTCAGCCAGTAGGTGTCCAGACCGCCACGCCCACCGGTGTAGAACGGCGCGAGGTCATCCGGCACCGGCTTGATGGTGAAGCGCTGGCGCGGCACCCGGCCGAAATAGCGGCCGAGGTTGCCATCCATGGTCTTGGAGATCCAGGCCGCGCGGTCGAGCAGCTCCTGCGGGGTCTTCGCGTAGAACTGCGGATCGGTGCGCAGGAAAGTCAGGAAGTCGGCGAAGCTGCCCTTGTAGCCTACTTCGTCCATCACCTCCTGCATCTCGCGGCGCAGGCGGGCGACCTCGTCCAGGCCGATCTGGTGGATCTGCGCGGGGTCCATGTCGCGGGTGACGAACTCACGGATCTGCGCACGGTAGTAGGCCTTGCCATCAGGCAATGCTTCGCCGGCCAGCGTGGTGCGGGCCTGGGGCAGGTATTCCTTGCGCATGAAGTGCAGCAGCTTTTCGTAGGCGGGTATCACACTGGCGTCGATGGCGGCCAGCGCCTGCTGACGCAGCTCCGCCTGCTGCGCGGCCGGAATGCTGGCCGGCATCTGCTTGAACGGGGTGTAGAACAGGTTGGTCTCGCCCTTGGCCTCGGCCACATCGGCGATGGACTGGTCGCGTCCGGTCAACGTCACCCGCGGCTGGCTGAAGCCACGCGCAAGACCGGCCTGCATGTTGCGGGTCTGGTCGTCGAAGTAGCGCGGAATGTCGGCCAGCTGGGCCAGGTAGCGGCGATAGTCGTCGGCGCTGTGGAACGTACCCCGCGCAGTGAAACCAAGGTTGGTCCAGAACGCGGTGTCGCTGTTGAACGGCATCTCCCAGGCGCGGTAGCGCTGCTGGTCCAGCAGCACCTCGATCTGCTGCTGATAGACCTGGTAGTTCACCTGGTCAGTCGGCGACAGCTGCGCCTGCGGCACGGCCTTCAGCTCCTTCAGCACCTGCGTCCAGTACGCGGTGCGCTGGTCCTGCGTGGCCGGGTCCACCTTGGGCAGGTGGTCGGCCGGACGGCTGCCGCCGTTTTCATCATCGCCCCCTGCATTCTGCTGCGACCGCCAGGTCCATTCACGCGTGTACAGCGCCTTGAAACGCGCACCGGCATCGGTATCGGCGGCAGACGCGACGGGGTTGAGCAAACCGGAGGCACTGATTCCGAGCATGAGGGCAAGAGAAAGCGGGGAACGCAGGTTCATGGAGTCTCCTTGGTCTGGGCGATCCAGGCCTCGATGCGGGCGTTGAGCAGGTCCAGCGGCATCGCACCACCGCCCAGCACCGCGTCATGGAACGCGCGGATGTCGAAGCGATCACCCAGTTCCTTTTCGGCCTTGGCACGCAGGGCGAGGATGTCGAGCTGGCCGATCTTGTAGCCCAGCGCCTGGCCCGGCCACACGATGTAGCGGTCGGTCTCGGCCTGGATGCTGGGTTCGTCGTCGGACGGATGGGCGTGGAAGAAGTCCACCATCTGCTGGCGCGTCCAGCGCTTGTAGTGCACGCCAGTGTCGAGCACCAGGCGGTTGGCGCGCAGCAGTTCGCCGGCCAGGTGACCGTAGCGGCTGTACGGGTCTTTGAAGAAACCGACCTCGCCGGCCAGTCGTTCGGCATACAGCGCCCAGCCTTCAATGAAGGCGTTGTAGCTGGCCTGCTGACGGAACGGCGGCAGCGGCAGCGTCTGCGACAGCGAGATCTGCAGGTGATGCCCTGGCACGCCTTCGTGGTACGCGGTGGTTTCGATGTTCACCAGGGTGCGTTCGGTGGCATCGTTGGCGTTGACCATCACGATCGCCGGCTTGGTGCCCTCCGGATTGCTCTGCCAGTATTCCGCGCCGGGTGCCTCACGACGGAATGCCGGCATGCCCTGCACCACCAGCGGCGTCTTCGGCAGATGGCCGAACAGCTTGGGCAGCTCCGGCTCCATGTCGGCGATGTAGCCACGGTACAAGGCCAGAATCTGCTCGCTTGAAGTGGCGAAGTGACGCTTGTCGGTGGCCACCGCTTTGCGGAAGCTGGCCAGATCGGCGAAGCCCTGCTCCTTCGCGATCCGGGTCATCTCGCCTTCGATCCGGGCCACTTCGGCCAGGCCGATCTGGTGGATCTCTTCCGGCGTCTTGTCCGTGGTGGTCTGGGTCCGCACGGCGAACTGGTAGCGCTTGTCGCCATCCGGCAGCGACCAGATCCCTTCGCGCGCCCGGCCCTGCGCGGCGTATTCGTCTTTCACGAAGGCGGCCAGCTTCGTGTAGGCCGGTCGCACCTGTTCGTCGATGGCGGCGATCAGCTGCTTGCGGATTTCCGCCCGCTGCGCCGGATCCGTCACCGCGGTGTCCAGCTTTTTCAGCGGCGACGCGAACGCGCTGTCCGCGCCTGACGGTTCGGCAATCCGCGCGATCTGCGCCGGCAGCTTCTCCAGCAGGTAGCGCGGCTGCACCAGGCCATCCTTCGCCCCCTGTCGCGAAACCTCGACGATCTGGTCAAGCAACGCCGGAATGGCATTCAGGCGCGCGATGTAGTCCTGGTAGTCCTTGGCATTCTCGAATGGAAACGCATCGCCCATGCCGGCCAGCGACAGCTGGATGCCGCCGACCGGCTCCAGCGGCATCTCATGCGTTTTCAGATCGATTGACGTCAACCTGTCACGCAACTGGTGCAGCATCATCTGCAGGCTCAGCTGGCGCTGCTCGTCCAGGGCCTTGGCATCCACCGCCTCGAAGCGCGTGAGCAGATCCGCCGTGGCCGCACGATCCGCCGCGACCGCCGCCAGGCTGTAGTCGGTCCAGCGGTCGTTGTAGCGCTTGTCGCCGATGATGCTGGCGAACTCCGGACTATGTGCCAGCTGGTACTGCCACTGCTCGTCCAGCAGCGCATCGAAGCCCTGTGCGGCAGTCGCCTGGGTTGCCGCGCCTGCCGATGCATCGGCAGCGCCCGGCGTAGGCGTGGACGGCGAGCAGGCCGTGAACAGCGCTGCGGCAAGCACGCCGATGACAAGGGGACGGAACGGGGCCATGCGCTTACTCCGGTAGGGGCGTGATGTCCTCAGGCGAACGGGCGGTCAATCGTCGGCGACGGCGGCGTGAACCACTGCGCGCCGCTTTCGGTCACGTAGAAATGGTCTTCCAGGCGCACACCGAACGCACCCGGGACCACGATCATCGGTTCGTTGCTGCAGCACATGCCCGGCTGCAGGACGGTGTCGTTGCCGCGTACCAGGTACGGGGCTTCGTGGATGGCCAGACCACAACCATGGCCGGTGCGGTGCGGCAACCCGGGCAGACGGTAGTCGGGGCCCAGCCCAGCGGCTTCCAGCACCGCGCGCGCTGCCGCGTCGACCGAGGCACAGGTGACGCCGGGACGCACTGCTTTGAACGCCGCTGCCTGTGCAGCGTGTTCGATATCCCAGATGCGCCGTTGCTCATCGCTGGGCTCACCGAAGATCCAGGTCCGGGTGATATCGGAGTGGTAGCCCTGCACCGTGCATCCGGTATCGATCAGCACCAGCTGGCCGGGCATCAGATGCTGCACACCGGGAATGCCATGCGGGAACGCGGTGGCATGACCGAACTGCACGATGCAGAAGGTGGATCCGTTGTCGGCCCCGAGGGCACGATGCGCCTGGTCGATGAAGCGCACCAGCTCATCGGTACCGATGCCTTCCCGTGCAATGCCCGCGGCGAGGCGGTGCACGTGCAGGGTCATGTCGCAGGCCTGCTGCATCAACGCCAGCTCCGCCGGCGACTTGCACATGCGGCAGCCGTCGATGATTGCCGTGGCGTCACGGATGTTGGTCGCCGCAAGGTGCACGGTCAGACCCGTGTGCACGCCGAAGGCGATGCCCGGGTCCAGCGCCAGCGTGCGCGCACCGCGATCGGCCATCAACCCGGCCACCAACGCGTGCGGGTCCTCGTGCTCCTCCCACAGGCGCTTGTCCGCCGGGATCTTCAGCACCGCGTCCAGCGAGCCTTCCTCGAACACCGGGCAGACCAGCAGCGGCTCGCCTTCGCGGGTAAGCAGCAGGCCCACCAGCCGTTCGGTCGCGCCCCAGGGCACGCCGGCGAAGTAGCGCAGCGACGTGCCGGCACCCACCAGCAGCGCGTCCACGCCCTGCGCCTGCATCAGTGCACGGGCATGGGCGATGCGCGCCTGGTATTCCTCGGCTGCGATGGCCGGGGCACGGTCTTCCCATGGCTTGAGCTGGGCCTGGGCGTCGGCCAGCGTGAGTCCGCCGATCTGAGCGCTCACGAGGCAGCCCCCACGTCGGAAACGCCAGTCACGCCGTCAATCGTGCGCTGCACGTTGCCCGGATTGCGGTCGCGCAGTTCCACCGGCAGCAGCACATCGGGCACCGCGTCGTAACTGTGCAGCGCCGCGAAACGTTGGATCGCCGCCGGCATGCCCACCGAGGTGAAGCCCGGATGGCCGGTACTCGGGAACGGACCGCCATGGTTCTGTGCCGCGCTTACCGCCACACCGGTCGGCATACGTGAATTGATCAGGCGTCCCACGCGTGCGCGCAGCACCGGGGCGATGCGTTGCCAGGCGGCATCGTCGCTGCCGTCAGCAGCGCGGTACAGCGTACCGGTGAGGTTGCCTTCGAACGCGGTCGCTACCTGGACCATGGCTTCCACATCCGACACCCGCACCAGCAGGCTGACCGGACCGAAGGCTTCGGTCTGCAGCGCCTGCGGCTGTGCGATGAAGGCACCGGCATCGACGCTCAGCAGGGTCGGCGCATGGCGGAAGCCGCCCTCGCCCACCGCACCGCCGGCCAGCAGTTCGGCACCGGCCGCGCGCAGCGTCGCAATGCCCTGGGTGAGGTGATCCAGGCCTCCCTGCGAGAACAGCACCATCGGTGCCGCTGCTGCGAAGTGGGCCGTAGCTGCGGCGACAAACGCATCGCCTTCGGCGCCGTGCGGCACGACGACCACGCCGGGATTGGTACAGAACTGCCCACTGCCCAGCGTGCACGACGCAAAGAATTCCTGGGCCAGTGCTTCCCCGCGCTCGGCCAGGACGCCCGGCAGCATGAAGACCGGGTTGACGCTGGAGAGCTCGGCATAGAACGGAATGCCTGCGGCGTCGGCCGCTGCCTTCAATGCAAGACCGCCACCGCGACTGCCGGTGAAGCCGATTGCACCCAGGCGTGCATCGCCGGCCAGTTTCAGTCCCAGCGCGTTGTCGAACTGATACAGCAGCTGCACCGCCGCCGCCGGCAGGCCGGCTGCCAGCAGCGCGGTGTGCGCCAACTGTGCCATGCGCTGGCTGGTGGCCGGATGCAACGGATGCGCCTTGGCGATGACCGGATTGCGCGCGGCAATGGCCGAGGCGAAATCACTACCCGCGATGGCATTGAAGGCAAATGGGAAATTGTTGGGACCGAACACCAGCACCGGCTTGGACAGCGGTGCCAAGTGCGAGCGCAGCCCGGCCGCCGTATCGATCACCGGCTGGGTCCAGCTGTAGCTGCGCACCGCTGCGGCGGCCTGGCGAAGCTGGCCGCTGGTGCGCGGCAGCTCATTGCCACGCAGTCGCGTCGGAGCCGGCAACGCGGTCTCGGCGTTGGCCAGCGCCACCAGCGTATCGGCGTCGGCATCGAGCGCATCGGCATACGCTTCCAGGAACGCCGCGATGCGCTCGGCCGGTGCCGCCGCCAACTCGGCGGCGACAGCACTGGCCGCAGCAACCGCCGCTTCAATGTCGGCCGCGCCGCTGACGGGGAATGCCGGTCCGATGGCGTCGCCCGTGGTGGGGTCTGCCGCGCGGAAGCTTCCCTCGGATGACAGACTGGCTTGCCAGCGTCCCGCCAGCAGGAGCGGTTCGACGTTGCTCATATCAGGCCTTCTTGGTTGCAATGGCGTGGTCGATGATCTTCAGCGCTTCGGCGCGTTCAGCACCTTCCACCACCAGGCGCGGTGCACGCACGGTCTCGCTGCCCAGGCCGACCTTGGCCTGCACCAGCTTGATCAGCTGCACGAACTTGGGCACGGTGTCCAGGCGCAGCAGCGGCAGGAACCAGTTGTAGAGCTCGGCGGAGGCCGCATAACCGCCATCGCGGGCGAGTTCGAACAGCTTCACCGATTCCACCGGGTATGCATTGACCAGGCCGGCGATCCAGCCTTCGGCCCCCATCGCCAGACCTTCGACGATGGCATCGTCCATGCCGACCAGCAGCACCAGACGGTCGCCCAGCAGTTCCTTGATCGCGGCAAAGCGACGGATCTCTCCGGAGGATTCCTTCACCGCCTGCAGGTTCGGGAACTCGCCGGCCAGCTGCGCGATCTGCGCCGGCAGGATGTCGGTGCGGTACGCCACCGGGTTGTTGTACAGAATGCACGGCAGGTCGGTGGCACCCAGCACGGCACGTGCATGTGCGGCGGCTTCGTGCCAATCGGAGGTGTACACGTAGACCGGCAGCACCATCAGGCCCTTGGCACCGGCTGCCTTCACCGCCTGTGCCAGCTTGACTGCTTCGTCAGTGGACAGCGCGGCAATGCCGGGCACCACCGGTACGCGTGCGCCGACAGCCTTCACCAGCGTGGTGACGATGGCGACCTTCTCGTCGAAGCTCAGTGTGGCTGCTTCACCCAGCGAACCGAGCGGCACGATGGCGGTGGAACCTGCATCCACCAGCTTCACCGCGTGCTCGGCAAGGAACGCGTGGTCGACGCTGCCGTCGGCATTGAACGGGGTGGTGATGGCGGGCAGCACGCCCTTCCAGAAAGAAGCATTGCTCATGGATGGATCCCTTGCGAGTCGTCGGTGAAAGAGTCGGCCAGCGCCGCGAGGCGGACCGGGAACAACGGCGGCCGGCGGCCGCCATCGGTGGAGGATTCAGCGTTGCCAAGACCCAGCTCGGCCAGCGCGGTACCGCAGATGCGGCCCTGACAGGCCCCCATGCCGCAGCGTGAGATCAACTTTGCGTCGCGGCTATCGGTGAAGTCCCGTAGCGCGCCCAAGGGCACGTCTTCGCAGCGACACACCAGGGTGCTGTCCTGGGCCAGCCCATTCACACGGGCATCGAGCGCGAACGTCTGTTGCAGCTGCACCGCGAAGGCGCGCGCGCGCCGCCGGTGGCCCTGCAGTGCAGCGGCTGCGCGCGGTGCGCCGGCCGCCATGTGGCCGGCAATCGCACCTTCAACCACGGCACTGTCGCGGCCGCCGATGCCAAGCGCCTCGCCGGCGGCAAAAATGTTCGGCACGCTGGTGCGCAGCTGCGCATCCACGTCCACCTGAGGGTGTGCACCGGTGTGCGCCAGCCGGCACCCGAGCAGTTGCGCCAGTTCGGTGTTGGGCACCAGACCATAGCCGACCGCCAGCTGATCGCAGGCGATGGTGTAGCGGCCACGCGGTCCTTCGATCTTGACTTCACGCAGGCGCGTATCCCCCAGCGCCGCCACCACCACACTGCCCGCGTGGTAACCGACGCCGGCCAACTGCAGTTGCAGCGCAGCCGCCTGCATTGCCTTGCCCGGCCAGCGCGGCAGCTGCAGCGCGAAGCGCGTCAGCGCACCGCGCGCGGCCTGCTCATGGATGCCGAGTACCTGTGCGCCATGCCGGCGCAACGTGGCCGCACTGGCCAGCAGTAGCGGCCCACTGCCGGCCACCACCACCCGCTTCCCGGCCAGCGGCCAGCCCTGTTTAGCCAGCGCTTGCGCGCCGCCTGCACCGGTGACGCCGGGCAGCGTCCAGCCCGGGAACGGCAGCAGCAGCTCACGTGCGCCGGTAGCCAGCACCAGATGACGATAGTGCAGCTGCCGGGCACCGGCCGGCCCATCAGCCAGCAGCCACCCCGGTTGCGCCAGCGTGACCTGGGTCTGTGCCAGCCATTCGACTTCGCGCGTGCCGAGCACCTCCAGCGCACGTCGGGCGATGCCTGGCACGCCATGGGTCACGTCATGCCGCCACACCTGCCCACCCGCGCGCGGCTGCGCGTCCACGATGCCCACCCGAACACCGTGTGACGCAGCCGCGCGCGCGGCGGCCAATCCCGCCGGGCCTGCACCAACCACCAGAACATCGAAATGAAGCGCGGACTCAGCCATCGGTCAGCACCTCCATACCCTCACGTGCCGGCACCATGCAGGCGCGCAGCTGAGCCACGCCGTCGATCTGCACCCGGCATTCGAAGCACACGCCCATGCCGCACAGCGGCGCGCGCGGCTCTCCACCGCGCGAGGTCCGGAATGCCGTGCCGGCCATCGCCACCGCAACGGCCACGGTCGCGCCCTCGGGCACGGACACGCGTTGCGCATTGACCATCAGGCTCAGCAACGCGCTCATGCCGCCCTCCCGGTAATGGCCCGATCAGGCAGGTACGGCGCGGGATCAATGGCCGGCGTACTCCCCAGCAGACCGTCCACGATCAACCGCGCCGTACCGAGCGCAGTGGTGACACCCAGGCCTTCATGCCCGGCGGCCACCCATATGTTGCGACGCCCCGGCACTGGCCCGATGTAGGGACGGCCGTCCGGCGTGGCCGGGCGCAGCCCGGTCCAGATGCGGATCGCCTGCAGCTCGCGCAGCGCCGGCAGGAACGCAAACGCCTGTGCCAACATCTGCCGCAGCAGCGGCAGCGACACCTCGCGATCGGACACATTGAACTGCCGCGACGAGCCGATCAGGATCTGCCCGGTCGGGCGCGGCTGCACATTGAAGGCCACGCTGGTGTCGGCGTCACCGTGTGCGGAATCGGCGTAGTCCAGTGCCAGCAGCTGGTGATTCACCACGCCCGGGTAGCGGTCGGTGATGACCAGCTGCCCCTTGCGCGGCCGCATCGGCAGTTCCGGCAGCAGCTGTGGCAGGTCCACGCCGTTGGCGACCAGCACCGGGCCGGACAGTGTTACGCCGTCGTCCAGACGCACCCCGTCTGCCGTCAGCGCGACCACGCGGCGACCGGCATACAGTTCGCCGTTCCGCTGGCAGGCCTGATCCACGAGGTAACGCGCCATGCGCGGTGGATACACCACCGCTTCGCGGGCGACGCGCATGCCACCTGCGAGGCCCGCGACGAGGTTCGGTTCCAGCTGATACAACTGCGTGGCATCCACGTATTCGGCGCGCAACCCTGCCGCCGCCAACCGTTCGATCTTGGCAGGCACCGCGGCCAGTTCACGCGCATTGCGGGCCACCCACAAGGTGCCGCAGCGGCTGAATTCTGCCTCTTTCAGCTGCGCATATTGTTCCCACAGTCCCAACGAGAAGGCCGACAACGCCAGTTCTGCCGGATCATCATCCATCGCCACCAGGTGCCCCATCGCCGCCGCCGTCGCGCCGCCGCCAATCGGGCCCGGCTCGACCAGCGCCACGCGCAGGCCCTGCGCCGTTGCCGCTTCGGCGCAGGCCGCACCGACAATGCCGGCACCGACGATGATGAGGTCGTAGGTGTTCATCCCTGCGCGACAGGCTCCGCACCAATGCCCCAGGCGAAAGGATCCGCCGGATCGATCAGCAGCTGCGCGCGTGCGGTGATATGGGCCGTGCCGGTAATACGCGGCGCGATGCCGCGCCCGCTCACCCGGTAGCTGCCTTCAAAGGCGCTGCCCAGAATGCCCTGTTGCACCCAGCGGGCGCCCTCGGCCAGCTTGCCGTCGGCGGCCAGACAGGCCAGCTTGGCGCTGGTGCCAGTACCACAGGGCGAGCGATCGTAGGCCAGCCCCGGACACAACACGAAATTGCGCGCCTGCCCGCTGCCGTCCGGCGCTGGGCCGTTGACTTCAATATGGTCGATCTCGCCACCGTCGGCACCGGTAATGCCAGCGGCCTCCAGCGCCTGGCGGATGGCCTCGGTATAGGCAGTCAGCTCGCGCTGGTTGGCCAGTTCCAGCGTGCAGGGCGACTGGTCGGTGATGTAGAACCAGTTCCCGCCCCAGGCGATGTCACCGCGCACCGTGCCGTGGCCGGCAACCTCGACCTCGACGCCGGCGGCATGCCGGTAGCTTTCCACGTTGTCGACCGAGACGTTGCCGTCCGCGTCCAGCTCGATGCCGACGTTGCCAACCGGCGTTTCAATCAGGTGCTGGCCGGGGCCGATCCGGCCCAGTTCCACCAGCGTGCGGACCAGCCCGATGGTGCCGTGGCCGCACATGCCCAGATAGCCCACGTTGTTGAAGAAGATCACCCCGGCGACCGCTTTCGGGTCGCGGGGCGGCAGCAGCAGCGCGCCGACCATGGTATCCGAGCCCCGGGGTTCGCAGGCAATCGCGCTGCGCCAGTGGTCGAACTCACGGCGGAAGCGTTCGCGTGAGGCGGCAAGGTCGCCCTCGCCCAGGCTGGGGAAGCCGGAAATCACGACCCGGGTCGGTTCGCCGGCGGTGTGGGAGTCGATCACGTCGATGGTGTGCATGGCATCGATGCTCCCACCCAGGCTGTCCCGACGACTAGCGCGGAATGGCGGTGGCAAATGCGGAAATCTGCACAATGCCGGAATGCCGCAGTGGCCATGCTTTGCGCTAGGATCGGACCTACGTGCCCTCCAGCAGATCGCCAGTGGATTCGATGGACGTCAACCTTTCCGGCAAAGAAATGCAGTCGTTGTTCGATGAACTCCCTGAAGTGGTGTTCTTCATCAAGGACCAGGAAGGTCGCTACACGCACTGCAACATGACCCTGGTCAGACGCCTCGGGCGCAAGCAGCGCAGCGACGTAATCGGCAGAACACCACTGGAGCTTTTCCCGCTTCCCTTAGGCGGCAGCTACACCATCCAGGACCGCCGCGTGCTGTGTGGCGAGGTGATCGACAACCAGTTGGAAGTACATCTCTACCCCAACCGCATGCCCGGATGGTGCCTCACCTTCAAGCGGCCCGTGTGCAACAGCGAAGACGTGTCCGGAGTGATCGGCATCTCCCGCGACCTGGGGCAGCCGGATAACAAGCACTCCGCCTTCGAGCGCCTGAACCGGGTGCTGGAGCACATGCAGAACCACTACGACGAGCAGTTGCGGGTGCAGGCTTTGGCCAATCTCGCGGAACTTTCCGTGGCGCAACTGGAGCGGCATTTTCGCCGCGTGTTCCAGGTAACGCCGCAGCAGCTGCTGACCAAGCTGAGAATCGAGGCTGCGATGCGGCTGCTGCATGGTGAGGAAAGCATCGCCAGTATCGGGCAGCAATGTGGCTTTGCCGACCAGAGCGCGTTTGCAAGACAGTTCAAAGCAACCGTAGGGATGTCCCCCCGCGACTACCGAGGCATAAAAGGAAAACTGTAGGGACACGCCATGCGTGTCCACACAATCCCCAACCACACGTAGAGCCACGCCCTGCGTGGCTGAACTGCCTGCCCCACGCACCAAACCCCCAAACCCGGCATGAACCTTCCCCACCCCTGATCCGACTACTCCATCAACACATGAAAGGAGCGCGACAGTGGATGCCCCGGGCCAAGCCCCCAACCCGCAAGACACCCTGCTGGTCGTCCGCTGCCAACTAGGCGAACGGGCCGCCTTCGACGCCCTGATCTCCCGCTGGACCCCATCCCTCCACCGCTACGCCCTGAAGCTGGCCCAGGACCGCGACCTGGCTGACGACCTGGTACAGGACGTCTGGCTGAAAGTCCTCCGAGGCCTCGGCCGCCTCCGCGAACCAGAACGCTTCCGCCCTTGGCTGTTCGGCATCGCACACCGCACCTTCGTTGACCGCCTCCGTATTCGTTACGCGCAGCCTGCGGATGCGCACATTGATCTCGATGCCCTGCCCGATCCGAATGCTGGTGAGGATGCGTTTTCGTTACAGCACGCGGTTCACCAAGGCCTGGACGCGCTCCCTGTCACCGAACGCGAAATTCTCACGCTGTTCTATCTGGAGGACATGCCACACGCCGACATCGCGACCGCACTCGCCATCCCGATTGGCACCGTGAAATCACGGCTGCATCGCGCCCGAATTCTGCTGCGTCACCACCTCACTGCACTGGAGACCACCTGATGAACACCACGACTGAGCATGCTGAACTGGAAGCCCGGCTTCGCACGCTTACCCAGCGGACCTTGTCCTCGCCCGCACGCTATTTCCATGTGGCGGTGCTGGTGCTTGCGCTGATCATGTGTACGCTGCTGGGCGCGCTACTGGTCACTGAGACTGGCCTGCCGGGGCGTACGCAGGTGGCCTTCTCGGCCCTGCTGGCGCTTGGAACGGGTTGGGCGGTGTATGCCGGGTGGGCGCTGACCCGCAGGGACACGCTGCTGGTACATCAGCAGGTGGTGGCCGGGTGGATGGCGGTGGGCGGAACCGGGGCGTTCTTTCTGTGTAGTGCGGTTGCGGTTTGGGTTACTAACAGCGCGCTGGCGATGGCAGCGTTTGCTTCCGCTGCAACCCTGCTGGGCGGGGCTGTGTGGCGGCTGGCCCGATCAACACATCGCTTGGGGGAATTGAAAGCTCTGTGCCGGATTTTGGAGCGGACCTGAGCGCGTCGGTTGACACCTGCGCCGCGTGGCCGCGACGATGACGCATGGAATTTTCACCCGATGAACGGCAACGCCTTCTTGAACTAAAAGGCGTCGGCCCCACCGTTATTTCCCGCTTGGAACAGCTTGGGTTCTCAACGCTGCACGAACTGGGTGCGGCAGATGTCAGTGTGATTCTGGAGCAGGCTTCGGCTGCTGTGGGATCCACGTGCTGGAAGAACAGTCCGCAGGCAAGGGCGGCGATTACCGCGGCGGTTGAACTTGGAAAGAAAGGCTAGCGAGCGCTTCATATGCTGACACGCATGGCGTGTCACTACGGCGGATACGCAGAACGCTCCTTTCGGGGCGCTAGGCGTATTTGCTTTACGAACTGATAGTTGGCCGGCGGCCTGGGATTGTTGGGTGCATCCATGCACCCAACCCCTCCGCTGCGCTCCGGGGCCAGCCATTCGGCTGTCCGGATTCGCTCCGGGCGAATCCGTCGAACCCGCGCGGGATCTCTTGCCCACTCTCTCCGCCAGACACAAAAAAGGCCCCAGCGGGGCCTTTTTTGTGTCTGGCGGAGAGAGTGGGATTCGAACCCACGGAAGGTTTGACCCTTCGCCGGTTTTCAAGACCGGTGCCTTAAACCGCTCGGCCATCTCTCCGTTCGGGCGGGCATTCTCGCATTTCCGGGGCAACTTTGCGCGCCCCGGTGGCGCAATCAGCCAGCATCCACCGCCAGAGCCCCGAGGGCGCTGGCCTTGATCTTCTCCTTGGCCCGCTCGCAGGCACCGCCGCAGTCCAGGCGCGAGGCCTCCAGCTGGGGCGGCAGGTGCTCGGCCAGGAAGTCGATGAACACCCGCACCGCCGGCAGCAGGCCGCGACGCGAGGCGAAGACGGCGTGGCAGATGCCCTGCGGCAGCGACCAGTCCGGCAGCACCACTTCCAGCTCGCCATTGCGCACGGCTTCGGCGCAGACGGTTTCCGGCAGCATGGTGATGCCGAAGCCGTCCTTGACCATGCTCTGCAGCAGCGGGAAGTCGAAGCCGGCCACGCGCGGCTGCAGGTCCACGCGACGCACCGCGCCTTCCGGGCCATGCAGTTCCCAGCGCTGACGGGCTTCGTCTTCGCTGATGCTCAGGGTGACGTGGTTGGCCAGTTCATCCGGGTCCTTGGGGCGGCCGGCGCGGTCGAGGTATTTGGGGCTGGCGACCAGCAGTTCCTGCACCTGGCCGAAGCTGCGCATCACCAGGCTGCCGTCGTCATCCAGGCGCGAACGCACGCGCAGGGCGACGTCATAGCCTTCGTTGATGATGTCGACGCGGCGGTTGCTGATGTTCAGCTGCAGCCGCACCTTCGGGTACTGGGCGAGGAACTTCGGCAGAAGCTTGGGTAACTGCATCTGCGCCAGCGATACCGGCACGCTGGCGCGGACCACGCCGCGCGGCTCGGCGCTGAGGCGGTCCACCACCTCGCGCGCGGCCTGGGCTTCGGCCAGCATGGTCTGGGCGTGGCGGTGCACGCTGGTGCCAACGTCGGTGACCGCAAAGCGGCGCGTGGAGCGCTGCAGCAGGCGCACACCCAGGTCGGTTTCCAGCTGGCTGATACGGCGGCTCAGGCGGGACTTCGGGATGCCCAGGGCGCGTTCGGCGGCGGCGAATCCGCCGTGGTCCACCACCATGGCAAAGTAATAGAGGTCGTTCAGGTCGTGCATGACGGCAGTTCCACTCATAGAACAATACGTGGCATTCAACCACCTTTATTCCAAATTGGCAACAACCTATCGTTCTCTCCGTCGGCGGCACGACCGCCTCCTCCCAGAATATAGGTAACTGCCATGAAGCTTCTGCACCTCGACGCCAGCGTCCTTGGCGACAACTCGGTTTCCCGTCAGCTGTCTGCGGCTGTCGTCGCACGATTCAATGAGACGGTCGAATCGCTGGATGTGACCTACCGCGACCTGGACCAGAACCCGATTCCGCACCTGACCAGCCGTTCGCTGGCCCAGGCGGATGCCGCCGAGGCAACCGAAGCCGAAGTCATCATGCAGCAGTTCCTGGCTGCGGACGTGATTGTTATCGGCGCGCCGATGTACAACTTCAGCATTCCGTCGACGTTGAAGGCCTGGATTGACCGCGTGGCGGTGGCCGGGCGCACCTTCAAGTACACCGAGAACGGCCCGGTCGGCCTGGCCGGTGGCAAGCGGGTGATCATCGCCAGTGCACGTGGCGGCATCTACACCGATTCGCCGGCGGACTTCCAGGAACCGTTCCTGCGCCAGGTGTTCGCGTTCATGGGCATCAACGACGTGGAATTTGTTCGCGCTGAAGGCATTGCCTATTCGCCGAAGCACCGCGAAGACGCGATTGCGGCTGCGCTGGCCAGCCTGCCGGCCGCCGAGTTTGAAGAAGTGGCTGAGGCCTGACGTCTCCCCACGGCAGGCGTTGGTCCTCGTCGGACGCCCTGCCGGGGCCGGAACTCCCCTCCCCCTTCCGGCCCACCCTGCGGCCCCGCTTTTTGCGGGGCCGTTTCTTTTCTTGGGGCAGCCACGCAGGGCGTGGCTCTACGTTTTTGCTGGCGGTACTACGTCGTTCCTGCCAAGGGCTATGTATGTGCCCCAGTCCCCCTCCTCGTTCGGCGGAGGCAACATCGTCACATTGAGAAGGAAACTAACGAACACTTTGGTGTAGCCGTCCTCGAATGGCTGGGTCAGGTACGATCGAGGAATCTCGACGATCTGCGCTCCGTCGCCGACAGTGTCCAGTGGAACATTGACGGTCAGAACGGGATTCGCATGCCCGTCCCAACCGGCAAACACCATGATGAGTAACAGAGGTTCGTGGAACGATTCCAGATTGCGGATGCGATCCATCGTGAGTTTGATCTTTTCTGGAAGCAGGGCCGGATCCATCGGTTCACCGTAACCCACGCCTTCGATCTGCAGCGGAGCAATCTCCAGCGGCGGATGTACGCGGAACGACGTCCCCGGTCCAGGAACCCGTGTTCCGTCTGGCCATTCCACGTCGTAATCGACCTTCATCTGCTTGCCAATGGCGGCCAGCATCCATTCCTGGGGCAGGAAAAAGGCGACGTCGGGCTCTATCCCCACAAACTCGACCGACTCCTCGTGCTGGTCGCCCCCCTCAACTTCGATCCGCAGATGGAATGTCGATCCGGATGGCGTGGACTGGGTATCGATCCAGACAGAACATGAGCCACCGTCCAACACGATTTCACTCGGAACAAGTAGTCCCCACGGCACCGCGGCCAGCACTTCCCTCCATGCATGCCCCGGGGCGTCACTCAAAAACAAACGTACCGGTGCCAGCGGCTCCTGCGTCCGGCGCGATTTGTATCGCAGTGCCGGATTTCTACTCAAACGTACGAGCGACTTGGTCATCTTCATGATGCGTACTCCAGTCAAGTGATTGACTGCAGGACGTCGCCCCCGACGTGCTGAGTTTGAGGGAGTCGGGTTAGCGGTGTGTGAATCGTGGTGGCCCGGGACGGCATTGTCCCGGGGCGTGGCTCCGAAGTCTTGCGTCTAAGCAAGCCCCGCTTGAGGCGGCAACACCTTGTTTCGTCCTATGAGAGTGTGGACTCCCCAATTGTCTGTCGAATTGGGCGGGGGCAACATCGTCCACCGCACATATATCGCAACGTCTACATCCGTGTAACCGTAATACAGATAAGGCCCGGTCAACCACGTTCGAATCACCGGCAGGATCTGCGCTTCATCGCCCACGCCTTCCAGATCGAAGTGGTAATCCAGGTGTGGTCCATACCATCCGTCGGGGTCCACCCCACTGACAATGAAGCGCATCCGCGCGCCGTGGAAGTTTTCCAGATTGCGAATGCGCTCCACCGTCATGTTGAAAGTTTCGGGCAGCTGATCCGTATCGATGTCTTCGCCATATTCAACCCCTTCGATCTGGATGGGGGATATCTCCAACGCCGGAAGGATCCGGAATGACATGCCAGGCCCCTCAACCCGGGAACCGTCGGGCCGTTGTACTTCGTAGCCCAGCGTCACATTCTTTGCCATCGCGGCACTCATCCACTCTTGAGGCAGAAAGAAGATGAGAGCGGGTTCCGTCCCTATGTAGGGCAGCGACTGCTCATGTCGGTCGCCCCCATCTGCTTCGAAGTGTAGAAAGAATGTCGATCCGGGAGGCGAAGTCTGAGGGTCGATCCGGATGGAGGTGGAGCCCCTATCCACAACCGTTTCGCCGGGAACCAGCAATCCCCAGCCCTCCGCAGGCAGAACCTCTCTTGCCGAGAAGGCGGGCTCGCGTTGTGCGAAGAGCCGCATGGGACTGAGCGGTTCCCGAACCCTGCTGAGCTGGAAGTGTCTCGCTGGATCCCCACTGAAACGCACAAGCGACTTGGGCATCTTCATGGTGTCTACTCCAGTCAATGGAATGACTGCAGGACGTCGCCCCCGACCAGCGGAATTTGCGGGGCTGTGGGTTAGCGCCGGGTGAAGTGCATGTTCCGTGGAAAGCCCCAGCCACGCATGGCGTGGCTCTACGGGCAATGCGTCGATTGGTCAGACCACGCAATGTTGCGACCAATGGCGCGTCGATGGGTCCGACCGTCCGTCGTTGCGAGCAACGGTGCGTGGATTGTTCAGGCCACACGTCGTTACGCCAAACGCAACGTAGAGCCACGCCCTGCGTGGCTGCACCGGCTGGATGCCGCACAAAAAACCCGCCTTGCGGCGGGTTCCTCATGCATCAGGCGATGGTATCCAAGCCACCCATATAAGGCTTCAACACGTCCGGCACGGTAATGCTGCCATCGGCATTCTGGTAGTTCTCCATCACCGCAATCATCGCGCGACCGACCGCCACGCCCGAACCGTTGAGCGTGTGCAGCAGTTCCGGCTTGCCGGTTTCCGGGTTGCGCCAGCGGGCTTGCATGCGGCGGGCCTGGAAGTCGCCGCAGTTGGAGCACGACGAGATTTCGCGGTAGGTGTCCTGCGAGGGCAGCCACACTTCCAGGTCGTAGGTCTTGATGGCCGAGAACCCCATATCGCCGGTGCACAGCAGCACCTTGCGGTACGGCAGGCCCAGCTTTTCCAGCACCACTTCGGCGGCGCGGGTCATGCGCTGGTGCTCGGCCTCGCTGTCGGCGGGCGCACACACGGTGACCAGTTCCACCTTCTCGAACTGGTGCTGGCGGATCATGCCGCGCACGTCGCGGCCACCGCTGCCGGCTTCGGCGCGGAAGCACAGCGAATGGGCGGTCATGCGCTGCGGCAGGTTTTCGGCGTCCACGATCTCGTCGCGCACGATATTGGTCAGCGACACTTCCGAGGTCGGAATCAGGTAACGCGGCGACTCGCCCACGGCAGTCTTGAACAGGTCGTCCTCGAACTTCGGCAGCTGGCCGGTGCCACGCAGCGATTCCGGGTTGACCAGCACCGGCACGTTGGTTTCATCGAAACCGTGTTCACCGGTGTGCAGGTCCAGCATGAACTGGGCCAGCGCGCGGTGCAGACGGGCAATCGGGCCGCGCAGCACGGTGAAGCGCGAGCCGGACAGCTTGGCACCGGCTTCGGCGTCCAGGCGCTGGTGGCGCGCACCGAGTTCCACGTGGTCGAGCACCTGGAAATCGAACGTACGCGGGGTGCCCCAGCGGTGCTGCTCGACGTTCTCGCTTTCATCCTTGCCCAGCGGCACGTCATCAGACGGCACGTTGGGAATGCCCATGGCGATGGCTTCGATCTTCTCGCGCAGTTCGTCCAGGGCCACTTCCGAGGCCTTCAGCTCGTCGGCGAAGGCGGCGACCTCGGCCATGATGGCGGAGACGTCTTCGCCCTTGGCCTTGGCCTGGCCGATGGCCTTGGAGCGGCTGTTGCGCAGGCTCTGCAGTTCCTGGGTGCGCACCTGGATGCGCTTGCGGTCGGCCTCCAGAGACGCCAGCCCGGACACGTCCAGCTCGAAGCCGCGCGAGGCGCGCAGGCGGTCGGCAAGGTCGGCGGGGTTCTGGCGCAGCAGGGCTGGATCGAGCATGGCAGTCGGTTGGTTACAGGGTTGGAGGGGGATTATCGCCTGTTATGCACTTTTCTGCCGCCCGGTTCATATCCGGCGTGGCAGAATCGGGGTGTTCACACCGGTATGGCCCATGTCTGCGTCCCGTTCCTCCTCTGGCAAGACCCTGACCCTGCACCTGCCCCCGCACAGCCTGAAGATCGCCGGCGTCGCCTTTGGCGTGGGCATCCTGCTGTTCGTGGCGGTGTGGGCCGGTAACCGAAAAAAGGACTTCTACACCGCGGGCCCGACCCCGACTCCGCAGCAGGTGGCCGAGGTGGAGCCCCTGCCCGAGCCCTTGGCGGCCGCCGCGGGTTCCAGCGACATGCCCGATGCCAAGTCCCTGCCGGCCGAGGAAGAAAAGCCGCAGCTGGTGGAAACCGCGCCCCCGCCGCCGACCGAAGCCCCCGCCCCGCTGCCCGAGACCGCCGCACCGCAGCAGCCTATGGCGGCGGGTGACCGTCCGCAGCCGATCGCCGACCAGTCACCGCCGCCGACCTACCCGCCCGCCGCGCTGCGCCGTGGCGACAGCGGCAGCGTCGTCGTACGCGTGGATGTGGACGCCACCGGCATGCCGTTCAACGCAACCATCGTGCAGCGCAGTGGCTCGCGCGATCTCGACCGCGCCGCCGTCGATGCGGTACGCCGCTGGCGCTTCATGCCGGCACAGAGCAATGGCCAGGCGGTGCCGGGCAGCATTGAAGTGCCGTTTGATTTCAAAGCGGAGTGAAACTCCGCGGGCCGATTCATCGCCGCGTCATGCCCATGTGCAGGCGCGGCTCATCTAGCTGAACCTCAATGGGAATGCAGTCGCCGCGTTGACGTCGCGGTGACACCCACGCAACCGGAAGCGGGCAAGACTGCGGACGTCAACTCGACACGAGGAGTCCGCCATGAGTGTTACCCATGCCCACGACATGCACAGCTCGCCGCAGCAGCAGCGCGACATCACCGATGATCCGTCGCGCCGCCGCGCTTCTCCCTGGCTGTGGATGGCGCTGATTGTGGCGATGTTTGCCGCTGCCCTGGTGTGGCTGCGCTATGCCAATCCGACTGACACCATGACCGCACCGGTGGGCCAGCGCATGCTGCCGGCCACCGAGACCCCGGTCGCCACCACGCCGGCCCCGGCCGCACAGCGCCAGGCCGCACCGGCCACCAGTGAGCGTCGCGCCGTGCCCGCCGTGCGCAACCGTGATGCGCGTCCGCTGGCCAGCAATGCCAAGCCGGATTACCCGGCCAGTGCGCTGCGTAACGGTTCTGAGGGCAGCGTGGTGGCCAGCCTGAACGTGGATACCCGTGGCCAGGTAACCGATGCCAGCATCGTGCAGCGCACCGGTTCGCGTGACCGTGATCTGGATCGTGCCGTGCTGAGCACCGTGCGTGACTGGAAGTTCGAGCCGGCCATGCAGAACGGTCGTGCCGTGGCCAGCGTGGTGCGCGTGCCGGTGGATTTCCGTACGCAGCGCTAAGCTGACGGGAAAGGTGTAAAGAGAAACGGGGCCAATGGCCCCGTTTCTTTTGGTTACGGCCTTGCCGGGCATGGCCCGGCACTACATGCTGCGTAGCGACGGGCCATGCCCGTCGGCGCGATCACGCCACCGCCAACCCGAATCCTGCCCCGGTCGCCAAGCCATCAAAATCCGGGAACGATGTCGCCACATTGGCAATGTCATTCACCCGCACTTCGCCGCTGCTGAGCTGCCCGGCAATCGCAAACGCCATCGCAATGCGGTGATCGCCGTGGCTTTCGATGGTGCCGCTGCCCAGCACACCACCGCCGTGAATGGTGGCCCCGTCTTCGGTTTCATCCACCTGCACGCCCAGCGCGCGCAGGCCGGTGGCCATCGCGGCCAGACGGTCCGATTCCTTGACCCGCAGCTCGGCCGCACCGGTCACCACGGTGTTGCCCTGCGCCGCCGCAGCGGCGACGAACAGCGCCGGGAACTCGTCGATCATGTCCGGCACCAGCGCCTCGGGAATCTGCGCGCCGTGCAGCGGCGCATAACGCACCACCAGATCGGCCACGGCCTCCCCGCCCTGCTCGGCGTGGTTTTCCTCGGTGATGTCCGCGCCCATCAGGCGCAGCGCCGACAGCAGACCGGTGCGACGCGGGTTCAGGCCGACCTGACGCAGGCGCAGTTCCGAACCCGGAATGATGCTGGCGGCGACCAGGAAGAACGCCGCCGAAGAAAAGTCCGCAGGCACTGCGATGTCGGTCGCGCGCAGGCGCTGGCCACCACGCAGGCGCGCCTTGCCGGGCGAGAACTCAATGTCCACGCCGAAGGCACGCAGCATGCGCTCGCTGTAGTCGCGAGTGGGATGCGGCTCGGTCACGGCGGTTTCGCCCTGCGCATACAGGCCGGCCAGCAGCACGGCCGACTTGACCTGCGCGCTGGCCACCGGCGACACGAAATCAATGCCGTGCAGCGCCTGGCCGCCGTGCACGCGCAGCGGCGGGGTGCCGTCCGCTTCGGTGTCGATCTTCGCGCCCATCTGCGCGAGCGGGCCGGTGACGCGGCGCATCGGGCGCCGCGACAACGATTCATCACCCACCATCACCGAATCAAACGGCTGTGCCGCCAGCAGGCCCGCCAACAGGCGCATGCCGGTACCGGCGTTGCCGCAGTCCAGCGGCGCGGACGGAGCCTTCAGGCCATCCACGCCCACGCCATGCACCACGCGCTGCGACGGTGACGGGGTTTCAATGCGCACCCCCAACTGGCTGAAAATCGCCGCAGTGGCACGGGTGTCTTCACCTTCCAGGAAGCCGTCAATGTGCGACACCCCGTCGGCCAGCGCGGCAAACATCACCGCGCGATGGGACACGGATTTGTCGCCGGGAATGGTCAGGCTGCCCTGCAGGGGCTGGCCCTTGCGGGCGATCCAGGAAGCGGAAGCGGTCATCGAAGAATCCTGTAAGGCCGCCCCGATGGGCGGCAGTCGTGCGAAATTCGTTGGAAGCGGAGAATCAGGGCACAGCGACCGGGTACGAACCCAGCACCTTGATCTGCGCCGAATGCGCCTTGAGTTCGGCCAGCGCGGCCTGCATCGCTTCGTCTTCGACATGGCCTGCCAGGTCGATGAAGAAGCCGTATTCCCACTTGGCGTTGTGCGACGGACGCGACTCGATGCGGTTCATGCTGATGCCGTGGCGGGCAAACGGGCTGAGCACGTCGAACAGCGCGCCGGGCTTGTCGTGGATGAACACCAGCACCGAAGTGCGGTCATGGCCGGAGCCGGGGAAGATGTTGCGGCCGATCACCAGGAAGCGCGTGGTGTTGTCGGCGTCGTTCTGGATCGGCTTGGTGACGACCTTCTTCAGACCGTACACATGACCGGCGCTTTCCCCGCCGATGGCGGCGGCGTCATCGGCATTGCGTGCGCGGCGCGCGCCTTCGGCATTGCTGGACACCGGAATCTTCTCGGCCTTGGGCAGGTTGGCGCGCAGCCACGACGAGGTCTGCATGAACGACTGCGGGTGACCGTACACGCGCTCGACATCTTCCAGCCGGCCGCTGCGCGACATCAGGTACTGCTGCACGCGCAGCTCCACCTCACCGCAGATCTTCAGGTTGGAGGTGAGGAACATGTCCAGGGTGATCTGAATCGTGCCCTGCCCGGAGTTTTCCACCGGCACCACGCCGAAATCGGCATTGCCGGCTTCCACTTCCTGGAACACTTCTTCAATGCTGGCCAGCGGCAGGCCCAGCGCCGAGCGGCCGAAGTGCTTGAGCACGGCCTGCTGGCTGAAGGTGCCTTCCGGGCCGAGGTAGCCGATTTTCAGCGGCTCCTGCTGGGCCAGGCAGGCCGACATGATTTCGCGGAACACGTGCACCAGCAGTTCGTCGCTGAGCGGCCCCTCGTTGCGGTCCACCACCATGCGCAGCACCTGCGCTTCGCGCTCGGGGCGGTAGTAATCCACGGCGGCGGCCAGCTTGCCCTTGGCCTTGCCGACCTGATGGGCGAACTGCGCGCGCTCGGCGATCAGCGACTGGATGCTGCGGTCGATCTGATCGATCTTGGCGCGCACATCCGAAAGCACCGGTGCGGCGACTGCGGGAGAGGTCTCAGCCTTGGCCTTCTTCGCCGGTTTGACGGCGGCGGCCTTGGGCTTGGCGGGTTTGTTGGCCATATCGGCTCCAGGTAAAAACGAATGCGTCAGCCGTTGCGCTGCTGGAAATCGCGCATGAAGGCCACCAGGGCCTGCGCGCCTTCCACCGGCATGGCGTTGTACAGCGAAGCACGGATGCCACCCACGGTTTTGTGGCCCTTCAGCGCCAGCAGGCCGGCGGCCTTGGACTCGCCGACGAAGCGTGCGGTGAGGGTTTCATCCGACAGGAAGAACGGAATGTTCATGCGCGAACGCACCGCCGGCACCACCTCGTTGCGGTAGAAGCCGCCCGAGGCATCGATGGCGTCGTACACCAGCGCGGCCTTGGTCGCATTGCGGCGGGCGAACTCCTCCACCCCGCCCTGCGCCAGCATCCACTGGAACATCAGCCCGGCCAGGTACCAGTTCCAGGTTGGCGGCGTGTTGAGCATGGAATCGCGCGCCACGTGCGAGCGGTAATCGAAGATGTCCGCGCGCGGCTGGCCGGCACGTTCCAGCAGGTCGCGGCGCACGATCACCACCGACACACCGACCGGGCCCAGGTTCTTCTGCGCACCGGCGTAGATCAGGCCATAGCGCGAGACGTCGATCGGCTCGCTGGCGATGGACGAGCTGAAGTCGGCAAACAGCGGCAGGTTGCCGACATCCGGGGTGTCGCGGAACTCCACGCCATGAATGGTTTCATTGGCGGTGATGTGCACGAAGGCGGCATCGGGCGACAGCTGCCAGCTGCTGCGAGCGGGAATGTCATGGAAGCCACCGGCTTCGCTGCTGGCCGCCACGTGCGGGCGGACGTAGTGCCCGACCTGCTTGATTGCGGTTTTGCCCCAGTGGCCGGTCACCACGTAATCGCAGGTCTGACCGGGTGCGGCGAAGTTCAGCGCCAGCAGCGCCTGCTGGGTGGTGGCCCCGCCGGCCAGGAACAGCACGGCATAGTCATCGGGGATGCCGATCAGGGTGCGCAGGTCGGCTTCAGCTTGGGCGGCCACGGCCATGAATTCCGGGCCACGGTGGCTCATCTCCACGATGGAGGCCCCGGCACCGTTCCATTCCAACATTTCCGCCTGCGCCTGGCGCAGGACCGATTCCGGCAGGGTTGCGGGGCCGGCACTGAAATTGAACGCGCGCGTCATGTCACACCTATGGGGCAAGACCCCTAGTATGCCGCAGCGCACCAGCGTTTAGGCCTTGCCGCACAAGGCGAAATTGGTTGCGTTTGAATCTATCGCGCGCCGAACAGCAACAACAGGCTGATCACACCGCCGAGCAACAGCGCACTACCCAGCAGCCACGGCCAGCGACTCACCCGGCGCGGCACCGTCGGTGCCTCCTCCGCCGCCACCGGCTCAATATCGTCCTCTTCCTCGCGGACTACCCGCTTGCTGCTGTCGTGCGGCACTTCCAGCACGAAGCGGTGCTGGGTGTCGAACACCAGCTGGTCGCCGGGCTGCAGCCAGCAGTGGCGCACACTGACGCCATTGACCCGGGTCGACTCGCCTGACCCGAGGTCGCGCAGCAGCAGGCGCTCGCCATGTCGCTCCAACCGGGCGTGCTGCTCGGCAAAGGCCGGGTCGTCGATCAGGATGTCCGACTCCGCACCGCGCCCGATCACCCGGGGGCGGTCCAGGGTGAAGCTTCGGCCATGATGCTGACCGCCAACACCGCGCAGCAGGCGCGGGTCTTCGCCCTGTTCGTCGCTGCGCGCCGGCGCGTGCTGCAGCGCCTCGCACGGCCCTTGGATCAGCATTTCCACGCCGTCGGCATAGACCGCGTCACCCGGACGCAGCAGCGCCATGCGCCGCACCGGCCGCCCGTTGACGTGGATGCCGCGCATGCCGTTGGCCACCTGCAGCCACAGGCCGCGGTCGTCCAGGCAGAACTGGGCCAGCAAAAGCGTGCCCACGGCCTCGCCACCCAGCCGGACACTGCCGGAGGCGTGGCGCACGATCCGTTGCACCCCGGGCCGCAGCGGCTGGTCGGGGTGTTGGCGTTGGGTGAAGTGAACTAGCAGGTTCTGCACGCGGCGCAGCCTATCAGGTTGCCTGTCCGGGAAGAAGAAGTGTGACGCGCCTCTTGGCGGGATGGCTGACCCTGCGCACAATGCAGACCCTTCCCCGCCCACCTGCCAGGAGCACACATGTCCAGGATCGATATCACCCATGCCCACAGCCTCAGCGGCGATGCCGCACGTCACGCCATCGACGCCATGGCCGCCAAGCTGACCGAGAAGTTCCAGGTGCGCAGCAGTTGGGCCGGTGACGTCCTGAGCCTCAGCGGCTCCGGCGTGGAAGGCGCGATCAAGCTGGTACCGGGTGCGGTCAACGTGGTGGCGGAGCTGAGCTTTCCGGTCTCGATGATGAAAGGCATGGTGGAAGACCAGATCAAGAGTGTGCTGAAGGAAAAGCTGGGCTGAACCAGCGCCGCGCCATCACGCCGCTCAACGGTGGGGCTGGCTAGGATCAAGGGGTGGCCACTCACAGGAATCGCCCCATGACCTCACACGACGACTTCGATGACCGCAGCACCGACGAAAAGCCTTCGCTGCAGGACCAGGCCGAGCGCTTCTCGCGCAAACTGACCGACTCGGCCCAGCAGGTCTGGCTGGCCGGTCTTGGCGCGTTCGGTCGCGCGCAGGCCGAGGGCAGCCGCTTCTTCGACAACCTGGTCAAGGAAGGCGAAGCCATCGACGCCCGCAATCGCGAGCGCACGGGTGACGCCCCGCGCTGGCGCGACAACGTGGAAGAGCAGCTGGGCGAGGCCCGCGAGAAGGCCGCCGGCACCTGGGACAAGGTCGAGAAAGCCTTCGATGACCGCGTCCAGGGCGTACTCAAGCGCCTGCACATCCCCACCGGCGAAGAGGTGGCGGCACTGAACGCCCGAATCGACGCGCTCAATGCCCGTTTGAACCGGGCCGAAGCCCGCGCAGCCTCACCCAGCGACGATCCGGCCCCGGGTTCGCATCAATCGCCGGGCGGAGCCTGACCGCGCGCCATACGCCGACGGATTGAATTGTTGCAAAGCAGCAGAAGTTTGTTGACAATCGAACGCGACCCGCCAATCCCAGTGCTTGCCGATTGTTCCCTCCCCTCTCGGCTCCGGATTGGCGGGTTTTTTGTTGCCTGCCGAAAAGCGCGGCACAAAGTGAGACATTCGTCACCCGGGGTGCCGAAGCCGGTCTAAAAAAACCGAAAACGACACCACGCAGACGGCGGCGGGCGCATATACACTGTCCCGACGCACTCCGTGTTCATTCTCTAGCACCTCATGTTCTCCTGGATTCTGGCTCTGCTGTTGGCCCTCGTCGTCTGGTCCCTGGCGACCGCCTACTTCTGGCTGGTCAAACGCCGCCGCAAGGAGGTCAAGCTCGGGCTGAACGCCTTGGCGGGCATGCATTGGCGGGACTTTTCCGAGATCGTCAAACGCGCCATGCGTGAACAGCGCGGCCTGGTCGACGTGCCCGATGAAGACGAAGACCACCGCGAGCCGCGCAGCGACTTCCTGATGGAAGACCCGCAGCACAAGCGATGGCTGCTGGCCTGCAAGCATGGCCTGGCGTATCGCATCGGCCCGGCGGCAGTGAACGAACTGGGCACGGCCGCGCGTCTGGCCGGGGCCAAGGGCGGCATCCTGATCACCGAAGGCCAGGTCCAGCGCGACGGCCGTGCCGCGGCTGAAAAGCAGGGCGTGGAGGTACTGGACGGCCAGTCGCTGTGGCCGATGCTGATTCCCTACCTGCCCGGCGACATGGAGTCGGCGGTGAAGAAGGCAGCGCGGCGCGAGGCCGTGCGGCGCATTTCCATTGCCGCGCTGGGGTCGCTGACCCTTGGGCTGCTGGTGGGGATGAGCTACCTGACTACGCGTGTGGACGACAGTCCGGCGGCTCCGGCTCCGGTGCAGGCCAGCGCGCCTGCGGCTGCAGCGCCGGTCGGCACCGCCCCGGCCGCGC
>NZ_DAMDFR010000016.1:0-80853 GCF_032103445.1 Stenotrophomonas sp. | reverse complement strand
TGTACCACGCATGGCGTGGTACCTACGAATTGCTACGTGCACAGGACAATTGCGCCGTTCGCCGGGCGCGCGCCCGGCGGGGCTTCGGATGCATGGCACAACGCCGCACCGCGCGCAGATTGACGCACCCGGCACGTCTGGCGTCGCGCGCAACGTTCGGACGCCGAACCATGCAGGCGCGAAACGGGCATCTGCGTCGATTGATTTCCTCAATACTGGAACGCAGTTCTCACCAAATCGGGGCGGATGCGCCATCAAGTTGTATTGACATCGATATTCGCCGAAACACGTCGTTTTTGCCTATTTCTTTGCGATTTCTAGAGGGGCATGGTGCGCGGACGGAGGTTAGAAACTCCAGCAAAACAGTATTGTTCGGATGTGCCTTGGTCGGGAGGGTGGCTAATACAACACCCTCATCCCGGGAAATACGCCCCCCGTCTTTGCTGTTTTGCGCGGTTTCTAACCTCCCGACCTCTCCTCGCCGTTCCGGCGAGGTGTCACGTACCTGTCGAGGACATACGATGCAGACGCGAAGGGCGAAGACCCCAGCAGTTGAATCATCCGCGCAACCCGATCCCCAACACGACAACGTCGCCCCCACTGCCGGCCACGGCATCCCCTGGGACATCTACGACGATCCCACCACACCGTTTCTCATGTCACGCGGCCATTGGCTCAGCGAAGTCGGCATGGGCTCCGGCACCCGCATCCGCACGGAATACGGCGAAGGCTTCCTGCTCTACCGCGTGATCGGCCCGCATGGCCCGGTAGCCCTGCACGTTCCCAAAATTCTGGACCGCACCGTGCGCTACACCGAAGTGATGCCCTACAGCCACATCCCGCCCCATCTGAGGAACCGCCGATGAAGCAGCCGAAGTGGTTCAAGTTCAAGATGGAAGACGAAATGCGCTGCCGCCTCAAAGGCATCGCCAAGCGCCGCAAGTACCACGCCCCCGATCTGGTGCGCTTGCTGGTGGACCGCCTGATCGCCTACGAGAACGACCCGCACGTCGTCGACCTGACCGTGTGGAGCAACACGGTCAACAAGGCGGCCATGGCGACCAGCAAGACGACCAAGCCGTTGACCGAGCCGGCACACGGCGAAGAGGACGAGGTCGACCGGGCGCGGCGCGAGGGCTGGGCCAGCCCGAAGTTCGGCCGCCGGTAAGCAGGGTAGGGACGGGCCATGCCCGTCCCCCCTGAAATCGTCCTCGCCCGTCGCCCTCGCCTGAATCACTGGCAACGTTTTCATCCTGAATAGGCTGAACGGGTTGGGATTATCCGGCCCAAAACGACGCACCCATGACGCGTTTGGCTCTATGTTGTTGAAAAATATACGTTTCAGGTAGAGTGCTGCCCACTCGCCACTGTCACCATTTCCCTGTACGTTAGACGGGTGATCTGAGCCAGCGTTTCGCCTGCGGAACACTGGAACTTTTTAACCCCCCAGCAGTCCAAATACCGGACTGCTAAAATGACGACCATGAGCCAGAACACCTCTACTGCCCTTGTGGCAAACAATCTCCCGATTCCCAGTGCGCTCGGTTCGCTGGACGCCTACATCGGTGCCGTGCACCAGATTCCGGTGCTGTCGGTCGATGACGAGCAGGACCTGGCCCGCCGCTTCCGCGACGAGCAGGACCTGGACGCCGCGCGCGAGCTGGTCCATTCCCACCTGCGCTTCGTGGTGCACGTGGCCCGTGGCTATAACGGCTACGGCCTTGCTCTGGGCGACCTCATCCAGGAAGGCAACATCGGCCTGATGAAGGCGGTGAAGCGCTTCGACCCGGACATGGGCGTTCGCCTGGTTTCCTTCGCGGTGCACTGGATCCGTGCCGAAATGCACGAGTTCATCCTGAAGAACTGGCGCATCGTGAAGGTCGCCACCACCAAGGCGCAGCGCAAGCTGTTCTTCAACCTGCGCAAGTCCAAAACCCGCCTGGGCTGGATGAACGCGGCTGAAGTCAGCGCCGTGGCGAAGGACCTCAACGTCTCCGAACGTGAAGTGCTGGAAATGGAATCGCGCCTGTCCGGTCGCGATATCGGTTTCGACGCACCGACCGACGAAGACAACGACAACGCCCCGCCGTCGCCGGCCGCGTTCCTGGTTGCCAACGACGAAGACCCGTCGATGGCCTACGAGCGCGCCGACAGCGAAGACAACCAGCTGCAGCTGCTGCGCGAAGGCCTGGCCGAGCTCGACGCCCGCTCGCGCGACATCATCCGTCGCCGCTGGCTGGACGCCGACAGCAAGGTCACCCTGCAGGAACTGGCCGATGAGTACGGTGTCTCCGCCGAACGCATCCGTCAGGTGGAAGCCAACGCCCTGAAGAAGATGAAGGCGTTGTTCGCAGCCTGATCCTGAGGCAAAAGCATCAAACAGAAAACCCGGCAGCGCCGGGTTTTTTGTTGCCCAGTTCCGGTAGCGCCGGCCGTTGGCCGGCTGCTCTTCGCGGATGACCCCAACAACCCTCCGCACTCCTGCCCGCACGGTGCTCCTGCTGCACCCATCACGGATGCGCTACCGTAACGCCTTGCCACGGAGGCCATATGAAACCAGAGGTCCAATCCCGCAAGATCGTCGTCCTGTCCGGTTCCGGCCTCAGCGCCGAGAGCGGCCTACCGACATTCCGCGACGCGCAGGGCCTGTGGAAGAACCACGCCTGGCAGGACCTGGCCAGCCCAGAAGGCTGGAGCCGCAATCCGGAGCTCGTACTGGAGTTCTACAACGAACGCCGCCAGCGTGCCTGGGAGGCACAGCCAAATGAGGCGCATCGCGCCATTGCGGAACTGGAGAGCGATTTCGACGTGGTCGTCGTCACCCAGAACGTGGACGCGCTGCACGAGCGCGCAGGATCCACCCAGGTGCTGCATGTCCATGGCGAACTGGCTTATGCAAGAAGCACCTCGGCTACGCCGCAGCGCTACAAGATCGATGATGCGCCCATCGCACTCGGCCAATTGGCAGACGACGGCACGCAATTGCGACCGGACATCGTATGGTTCGGCGAGCAGACACAACACATGGAAGAGGCGCGCTGGCATGTGGCCACGGCCGCAAAGGTGCTGGTGGTCGGAACCTCATTGACCGTGCAGCCCGCAGCCTCTTTGGTCAGCGCAGCACGCGGGCGCGCCGAAAAGCTGCTGGTGTCGCTGGACATGGAGCGGATTCCCTATGGGTTCCGCTACCTGCAGGGTCCAGCTACCCAGCACGTTCCTGCGATCGTGGAGCGCTGGCGGAACGCGCCCTGAAACGCGAAAGGCCCGGCATCTGCCGGGCCCCTCTGCTCGTTACGCCCGCTCGCGCGCAATCGCACGCCAACCGATATCGCCACGATGGAACTCATGTTCCCACGTGACCTTGGCCACACCGGCGTAGGCATTCGCCTGCGCCTCACCCACGCTGTTACCCAACGCGGCCACGCACAGCACGCGCCCGCCGGCGCTGAGCACCTGGCCCTGCGCATCCAGCGTGGTGCCGGCATGGAACACCTTGGCGCTGGCCGGCACCTGGTCCAGGCCGCTGATCACGTCACCGGTGATCGGGGTTTCTGGGTACGGCGAGGCCGCCATCACCACGCCCAGCGACGGGCGCGGGTCCCACTGGGCCTGCGTCTCATGCAGGCGCTCATCAATCGCGGCTTCCACCAGATCCACCAGGTCCGACTGCAAGCGCAGCATCACCGGCTGGGTTTCCGGGTCACCGAAGCGGACGTTGAACTCGATCACCTTCGGCGCGCCGCTGGCGTCGATCATCAGGCCGGCGTACAGGAAGCCGGTGAACGGAATGCCGTCGGCGATCATGCCCTGCACGGTGGGGTTCACCACCTCGCGCATCACGCGGGTATGCACTTCATCGGTGACCACCGGGGCAGGCGAGTAGGCGCCCATGCCGCCGGTGTTCGGGCCGGTGTCGCCGTCGCCCACGCGCTTGTGGTCCTGCGAGGTCGCCATCGGCAGCGCGGTCCTGCCATCCACCATCGAGATGAAGCTGGCTTCTTCGCCGTCCAGGAATTCCTCGATCACCACGCGCGCACCGGCGTCGCCGAACGCATTACCCGACAGCATGTCGCGCACGGCAACTTCGGCTTCGTCCAGCGTCATTGCCACGATCACGCCCTTGCCGGCGGCCAGGCCGTCGGCCTTGATCACGATCGGCGCGCCCTTCTCACGCACGTACTGCAGCGCGGCGTCCACGTCGGTGTGCACGGCGTAGAACGCGGTCGGGATGTTGTGGCGGGCCAGGAAGTCCTTGGCGTAGGCTTTGCTGCCTTCCAACTGCGCGGCTTTCGCGGTCGGCCCGAAGATGCGGTGGCCGGCAGCGCGGAAGCGGTCCACCACGCCAGCGACCAGGGGCACTTCCGGTCCCACCACGGTCAGCTCGACGCCTTCTTCCTGCACCAGCTCCAGCAGGCCATCAAGATCGGTGACCTTGACCGCCACGTTGCGGCACTTGGCTTCAGTCGCGGTGCCGGCGTTGCCGGGGGCGACCAGCACTTCGCTGACGCGGGCGGACTGGGCCAGCTTCCAGGCCAGGGCATGTTCACGGCCGCCGGAGCCGATGACGAGGATTTTCATTGAGAGGTCCTGGAATAGCGATCAAATAGAAATGCGGAATCTGCAAGGCGTGCCGCGTCGAACTGTCAAGGAATCCTTGACAGTTCGCATGGCCAATCAATGCCGGAAATGACGCACGCCGGTGAACACCATCGCAATCCCATGCTCATCGGCCGCCGCAATCACCTCAGCGTCGCGCATCGAACCACCCGGCTGGATCACCGCCTTGATGCCGGCCGCTGCCGCTGCATCGATACCGTCGCGGAACGGGAAGAACGCATCAGACGCCATCACCGAACCTTCCACCACCAGATTTGCATCACCGGCCTTGATCCCGGCAATGCGCGCGGAATACACGCGGCTCATCTGGCCGGCACCGACGCCGATGGTGCGGTTGTCCTTGGCGTACACAATGGCGTTGGACTTCACGAACTTGGCCACGTTCCAGGCAAACAGCAGGTCGGTGAACTGCTTTTCGGTCGGGGCCAGCTTGCTCACCACCTTGAGCTCGTCACGGCTCATGCCGCGGTTGTCGGCGCTCTGCACCAGCAGGCCCGAACCGATGCGCTTGGTGTCGTAGTTGTTGCGGCCGTCGCCGTGCGGAATGCGCAGCACGCGCACGTTGGCCTTCTTCTGTGCGTATTCCAGTGCGGCCGGCTCGTAGTCCGGGGCGATCAGCACTTCCACGAACTGGCGGTCCAGGATGACCTGCGCGGTGGCGGCGTCGAGCGGCTTGTTGAAGGCGATGATGCCGCCGAAGGCGCTGGTCGGGTCGGTGGCGTAGGCCAGCTCATAGGCATCGCCGTTGGCCACACCCACGGCCACGCCGCACGGATTGGCGTGCTTGACGATGACGCAGGCCGGGGCGTCGAACTGACGCACGCATTCCCACGCGGCATCTGCGTCGGCCAGGTTGTTGTAGCTCAGTTCCTTGCCCTGCAGCTGCTGGAACGTGGCCAGCGTGCCCGGCACCGGGTACAGGTCGCGGTAGAACGCGCCGGCCTGGTGCGGGTTCTCGCCGTAGCGCAGGTCCATCACTTTGAGGAAGTTGGAGTTCATCTGCGCCGGGAACTCGGTGCGCACCGGCACGGCGGCGTCGGTGGCGGTCACCGAGGACAGGTAGTTGCTGATCGCAGCGTCGTACTGGGCCACGCGGTTGAACGCGGCCACCGAGAACGCAAAGCGCTTGGCGGCAGACAGCTGGCCGTCATTGGCGTCCAGCTCGGCCAGCAGCTCGGCGTACTGCGCCGGGTCGGTGGCGACGGCGACGCGGGCGAAGTTCTTGGCCGCCGAACGCAGCATGGCCGGGCCACCGATGTCGATGTTCTCAACGGCGTCGGCCAGGGTGCAGTCGGCCTTGGCGGTGACCGACTCGAACGGGTACAGGTTCAGCACCAGCAGGTCGATCGGGGCGATGCCATGCTCGGCCATCACCGCTTCGTCCTGTCCGGCGCGACCGAGCAGGCCGCCGTGCACCACCGGGTGCAGGGTCTTGACCCGGCCGTCCATCATTTCCGGGAAGCCGGTGACATCGGCCACGTCCTTGACCGGCAGGCCGGCCTCGCGGATCGCCTTGGCGGTGCCGCCGGTGGACAGCAGCTCCACGTTGCGGGCGGCGAGGGCACGGGCCAGGTCGATCAGACCGGTTTTGTCGGAAACAGACAGCAGGGCCCGGCGCACGGGCAGCAGATCGGAACTCATGGGGGGCGGCAGTTCGAAGCGGAGCGGGCCCATATTGTAGGCTGTGCGGCATCTGCCTTCGACCGCAGGAAGGGAATCGTGTCGATCTATGCACTGAAAGGACGTTTTCAGAACCTGCTGCGGCCGGCGGTGGGGGCCTTGTACAAAGCCGGGGTGACCGCCAATGCCGTCACCGTGGCCGCTGCGCTGGTCTCGCTGGGAGTGGCTTGGGCCGTATACGTCTGGGCTCCAGCCCACCCGCTGCTGTATCTGCTGCTGCCCGGCTGGATGCTGCTGCGCATGGCCCTGAACGCCGTGGACGGCATGCTGGCGCGGGAGTTCGGCCAGCAGTCCCGGCTCGGGGCCTATCTCAACGAGCTGTGCGACGTCATCGCCGACGCGGCCCTGTACCTCAGTCTGCTCAGTGTGCCCGGCGTCTCGGTCACCGCCCTGTGGGCCATGACCTGGGCGGCGGCGCTGTGCGAATACGCCGGGGTGCTGGGCCTGATGGTCGGGGCCAGCCGGCGCTATGACGGCCCGATGGGCAAAAGTGATCGTGCTTTTGTGATCGGCGTGACAGGATGTGCCCTTGCTCTGGGCTGGCTGGACGGGACCTGGGTGGGCTACGTGGCCTGGGCGGCAGCCGCACTGTGTGCGCTGACCACCTGGCGACGGGTACGCAATGGATTGGCGGAAGCGGGCTGACCGGCCCCCACATCGCTGGCTGCACAACGGAGTGATGCATGCGCGTAGAGCAACAGCTGACGTTTCACAGTTTTGATGGCCAGGAGCTGTTTTACCGGTACTGGCCGGCCACCACGGGAAGCACCCCGGCCAAGGCCGTCGTCCTGCTGCACCGGGGCCATGAGCACTCTGGCCGGGTCGTGCACCTGGTGGACGAGCTCGACATGCCGGACGCGGCGGTGTTCGCTTGGGATGCGCGCGGCAATGGCCGTTCGCCCGGCGTACGCGGCGATGCGCCGGGTTTTGATGCACTGGTGCGCGACCTGGACCGCTTCATCGCGCTGATCGGCGAGCAGCATGGCATCGCGGTGCAGGACATCGCCATCGTCGCGCAGAGCGTCGGTGCCGTGGTGGCGGCCACCTGGGTACACGACTATGCGCCGCCGCTGCGGGCGCTGGTGCTGGCGTCGCCGGCATTCAAGGTGAAGTTGTACGTGCCGCTCGCGGTGCCCGGCTTGAAGCTGATGCAGAAGCTGCGCGGCAACTTCTTCGTCAACAGCTACGTCAAGCCGCAGTGGCTGACCCATGACCCGGCCCGCGTCGAGAGCTACCGCACTGATCCACTGATCACCCGGCCGATCTCGGTGCGCGTGCTGCTGGGCCTGTACGAGGCCGCCGAGCGCGTGGTCGGCGATGCGCAGGCGATCACCGTGCCGACCCAGTTGCTGGTATCCGGCTCGGACTTCGTGGTGCACCGCGCACCGCAGGATCGCTTCTACGAGCGCCTGTCCAGCCCGGTGAAGGAACGTCACCTGCTGCCCGGCTTCTTCCACGACACGCTGGGCGAGCGCGATCGCGCACCCGCCATCGCCGCCATCCGCCGCTTCCTCGGCGAACGCTTCGCCGCACCGCTGGTACGCCCGAGCCTGCGCGATGCGCATCGGCAGGGCCCGACCTTCAACGAGGCCGAGGTACTGGCGTGGCCGCCACAGCGCAACAGCCTGCAGGACCTGTACTGGCGCTTCACCCGCGCGGGGCTGCGCTTCGGCGGCAACCTCTCCGAAGGCATCGCGCTGGGGCTGCAGACCGGTTTCGATTCGGGCAGCACGCTGGATTACATCTACCGCAACGAGGCGCGCGGCCGCGGTCCGATGGGACGGCTGGTCGACCGCAACTATCTGGACGCCATCGGCTGGCGCGGCATCCGCATCCGTCGCACGCATGTGCGCGAACTGCTGCAGTCGGGGGCCCAGCGCCTGCGCGCCGAAGGTCTGCCGGTGCGGGTGCTGGACGTGGCCGCCGGTCACGGCCGCTACGCGCTCGATGACCTCGCCCAAGGCGAACAACGCGCGGACTCTATCCAGCTGCGCGACTTCAGTCCACTCAACGTGGAGCAGGGCAGGGCGCTGATCCGCCAGTTCAACGCGGACGACATCGCCACCTTCGAACAAGGCGATGCCTTCGATGCGCCATCGCTGGCCGCGCTGCCGGTGGCCCCGACGCTGTCGATTGTGTCAGGCCTTTACGAACTGTTCGCCGATAACGATGCGGTGTCGCGCTCGCTGCAGGGCATCGCTGCGGCAATGCGCGACGGCGGCTATCTGGTCTACACCGGGCAACCGTGGCACCCGCAGCTGGAGTTCATCGCCCGCGCACTCACCAGCCACCGCGAAGGCGCGGCGTGGGTGATGCGCCGGCGTACCCAGCAGGAAATGGACGAGCTGGTGCGGCTGGCCGGATTTGAAAAAGTCGAGCAGCGCATCGATGCGTTCGGCATCTTCACCGTGTCACTGGCGCGACGGGTGACCCATGGCTGAGGGCGCGCGCCCGTGGCGACGCGCGCTGCTGTGGCTGGCCGTGCTGGGGCCGTTCTTCTTCCTCAGCTACGGCTTCGCCAATCACCTGGCCTCGCTGCAGGCGTTCGTGCCATCGATCGTGTTCGATTGGGAAGCGCGGATCCCGTTCCAGGCCTGGACCATCGTGCCGTACTGGTCCATCGACCTGTTCTACGTGGCCTCGTTCTTCATCTGCACCTACCGCGCCGAGCTGGACGCGCACGCGCGACGGCTGCTCACGGCGCAGCTGCTGTCGGTGACGTGTTTCCTGCTGTGGCCGCTGCGCTTCAGCCTGGAACGGCCGGAAACCGGCGGTGTGTTCGGCTGGCTGTTCGACGTGCTGCTGGGCTTCGACAAGCCGTTCAACCAGGCACCTTCGCTGCACATCGTGCTGCTGGTGGTGCTGTGGGTGCGCTACCAGCAGCATCTGCAGGGGTGGTGGCGGGCGGCGCTGCATGTGTGGTTCGGGCTGATCGGTCTTTCGGTGCTGACCACCTGGCAGCACCATTTCATCGACGTGCCCACCGGCGTGGCGGTGGGGTGGCTGTGCGTGTGGATGTGGCCGATTGAAGCGCGCTCGCCGCTGGCCGCATGGCAGACCGCGCGCGACCCGGTGCGCTGGAAGCTGGCGCTGCTGTATGCCCTCGGCAGTGCGGGGTGCGCAGCGTTGGCACTGCATCTCGGCGGTTGGGCGCTGTGGCTGGGATGGCCCGCACTGTCGCTGGCGCTGGTGGCGCTGGCCTATGCCGGCTTTGGCACTGCGGTCTTCCAGAAGCAGGAAGATGGCCGTCTGAGCATGGCGGCCAGCTGGCTGCTGGCCCCGTATCTGCTGGCGGCGTGGTGCAACTCGCGCTGGTGGACGCGGCGCATGCCGCAGCCTCAGCAGGTGGTCGACGGGGTCTGGCTGGGTCGCCTGCCGGAAGCGGGGGCAGCGTTGCAGCCGGTGACCGTGGTGGACGTGTGCGCTGAACTGCCGTTCCGCGGTCGGGTCCGCCATTACCGTCACGTGCCGATGCTGGATCTGGCCACGCCCACCCCCGCTGCGCTGCGTCGTGCCGCCGAGGCCATCGGCCATGGTCATCGACGCGGCAGCGTGCTGGTGTGCTGCGCGCTGGGTTATTCACGCAGCGCGGCCGCGCTGGCCACCTGGTTGTGCCTGAGCGGGCGCGCCGACAGTGCCGACAAGGCGGTGGCGCTGCTGGCCCAGGATTGCCCGTGGATCGTGCTGACCCCGCGCCATCGTCGCGCCATCGAACAGGCGATTCGCTTGCCGGAAACCCCCGGGCCGTTGCAGGTGAACGCATGAGCGGGATGATGCAGATCCACGCCATGGCGGCCGTGCTGCGGCAAGGACGAGGGCTGGCGGCGGTGGCGTGGCTGTGTGCTGGCACCGCGCTGCTGCTGTTGTGCCTGTGGCCGCTGACCACGCTTTCCAGTGCTTTCGCCCTGTTCTCGCTGTTTGCCGGTGCGGTTCAGGCCGGCTACGCGGTTCGGGTCAACTTCGATCACGCACTGCTGAAGGGCTTTGCCGCCAGCGGCAACGATGACGACCCGGCGCGCCTGGATGCGGCGCTGGCGGCGCTCGAGCTGCGCCCAGCGGCAGTGACGCCACGCAGCTGGGCGGACCGTTGGCAGGGCATGCGCGCCTTGCTGCGTGGACAATGCATCGCGCTGATGGTGCAGGTGCTGTTGCTGCTCTGCGCGATTTGGCTGCGCGGATGAGCCTGCGCATGGAGAACGGCGATATGCGGGAGATCATGGATGCTGGCTGATCTGGTGGCACGTGGCTGCAGTGGTGCGATCCGCACGCTCACCGGGGCGCGCGCGTTGTGGCAGGGCTGTGCGCCCTCCAGCGACCATCGCGTGTACTACGGCAATCACGCCAGCCATGGTGATTTCGTGTTGATCTGGTCGTCGCTGCCGGTGCAGCTGCGCCGGCACGTGCGTCCGGTCGCCGCAGCGGAGTACTGGCAGCGCGATGGTCTGCGTCGCTATCTGATCCACGCCGTGTTCAACGGCGTGTTGATCGAGCGCGAACGCACGTCGCGGCAGCAGGATCCGATTGCGTGCCTGTGCCAGGCGGTGGATGAGGGCAATTCGCTGATCCTGTTCCCGGAGGGCACGCGAAACCCGGAAGAGGGCGTGCTGCCCTTCAAAAGCGGGATCTACCACCTGGCCCGGCAGCGGCCCGAGCTGGAGTTCGTGCCGGTATGGATCGACAATCTCAAGCGGGTGATGCCGAAGGGGCGCTGGCTGCCGTTGCCGCTGCTGTGCACCACCACCTTTGGCGAGCCGCTGCGCCTGAATGCAGGCGAGGACAAGCAGCAGTTCCTTGACCGGGCCCGCGAAGCCTTGCTGGCACTGGATCCTCAGCTGGCACGGAGCAGCGCATGATGGCCCTGCAGGATATCGCCGCGCAGGTCGCACAGCTTTCCACCCATGCGCAGACCCGGCTGCTGTTCGCCGGCATTGCGGGGGTGCTGGTAGTGGCCACGGTCATTGCCGAAACCCTGCGCTGGCGTAGCCGCCACGCGCCCAGCAGCGTGATCGCCAACCTGGTCTCGCGCATCCGCGCGTGGTGGGTGATGGCGGCAGTGGTGGCACTGGCGTTCTTCTTCGGGCGCACCGGCGTGATCGTGCTGTTCGCCATCGTGTCGCTGTTCGCGCTGCGCGAGTTCATCACGCTCACGCCAACCCGCGCAGGCGATTACTACGCGCTGCTGGCCGCGTTCTATGTGGTGCTGCCGTGGCAGTACTGGCTGGTGTGGACCGACTGGTATGGCATGTACACGCTGCTCATTCCGGTCTATGCGTTCCTGTTCCTGCCGATCCTGGCCACCATTGGCGGCGATACCACGAACTACCTGGAGCGGACCTCCAAGGTGCAGTGGGGCCTGATGATCTGCGTGTTCTGCATCTCGCATGTGCCGGCGCTGCTGAACCTGCGCCTGGAAGGGGTGGAGCCGGCGCGCAACCTGCTGCTGTTCGCGTTCCTGGTGATCGTGGTGCAGTCCTCGGATGTGCTGCAGTACATCTGGGGCAAGCTGCTCGGGCGACACCTGATCGCACCGAAACTGTCACCGTCGAAAACGGTCGAGGGCTTCATCGGCGGCGTGCTGTCGGCCAGCGCGCTGGGTGCGGCGCTGTGGTGGCTGACACCGTTCACGCCGTGGCAGGCGTTCGGCATGTCGCTGGCGATCAACCTGATGGGGTTCTGGGGCGGCCTGGTGATGTCGGCGATCAAGCGCGATCGCGGCATCAAGGATTGGGGCCACATGATCGAGGGCCATGGCGGCATGCTCGATCGGCTGGATTCGGTGTGCTTTGCGGCACCGGTGTTCTTCCACCTGGTGCGGTATTTCTGGGGTTGAGACCCAACCTCAGGTGGCGATGCCGTATTCCTTGAGCTTCTTGCGCAGCGTGGCGCGGTGGATGCCCAGCATGGCCGCGGCGCGGCTCTGGTTGCCTTCGCAGTGGTTCAGCACTTCCACGAACAGCGGAATTTCCATCTCGCGCAGCACGATCTCGTACACGTCGTCCGCGTCGCAGCCATCCAGGTCGCGCAGGTAGCGCCGGACCGACTGGGCCACGTGTTCGCGCAGCGGTGGCTTGGCCGCGCCACGACTACTGTCAGGACGTGAAAAGACTGCGTTCAAGAAGAATCCCGGATGCGAAAGCCGGGGCGGACCGCAGCCCCGGACGGAAAGACGAAGGCGACCAGTCTAGCGCGTGCCGGCTCCCCCCGCCATGCCGGAACGTGCAATAAAGGGTTGCTGCAGTGAACGCTTACAGGAACTCGAAGGTGAACGCGACCGTGGAGGCGGCGGGTTCGCGGACCCGGAACGCGATCTGTGCGCTCTGCCCCGGTTCAAGTACGGAATGCGCGTCGCCATTCGGCCCCAGGTAGTCCTGCGGCGCGAACACGCCGGTGCCGATCACCCGGCCGTCGGCATCGGACAGCGACAGCCGCAGCTGCGGCCAGGCCTGGGCCCAGCGCGCATCGTTGCGGAAGCTGGCCTGCACCTGCAGTGCGCCGGGCTGGGTCGGCACCGGCCGCACGTCGCGGCTGATCATGCTGAAAGCGCTCGGTTCGTGCCAGGCTGGCAGGCTGCAACGCAGGACGCTGCACAGCCCGGCCACCCACGGCCGGCTGCCCGCATCCGCCGCCAGATTGGCGCGGTCGGCGACCATGATCTGCAGCACCAGCAGAACGACCAGCCCGCTGACCACACCCCATTGCCAGCGCGGGGTGCGCGGGGCGGGCAGCGGAGCGCGGGTGAAGCTCGGAGCGGCGGCGACCGGTGGTTCGGAGGCAGGCGGTGCTGCAGGCTCCGGTTCCGCCACGGCCGGCTCGACCTCAGGGACATCCGCGGATGTTTCTGTGTCGGCAGCGGGGATGTCCGCGCTCCCGGCCGCTGGTGTCTGCGCATCCATGCCCGGCGCATCCGCGTCGGGCGTGGTGTCGACGGATTCGCTTGCTGCCGGCATTTCAGGATCGGTGGCAGTACCCGGCGTGGCACGCAGGAACGTGGCCAGTGGGCGGCGAGGCGGCGGCGTAGGCTCGGTCATGCGTCAGGGCCGGGCGAAGGTGCTGCTATTCAAGCACGACGGACGCCGGTGATGCGCATCCAGTCGTCTTCGCGGGTGGCTTCCAGCTGATCGAACCACGCGGCGTAGCGCTGCAGCAGTTCGTCTTCCTGGCCGTGCAGAATGCCGGACAGCGCGATGCGGCCGTTCGGTGCCACGCGTGCGGCCAGCACCTCGGCCAGTGCGTCGAGCGCCGAGGCCAGGATGTTGGCGACCACTACCGGATAGGTGGCCTGCGGTTCGTCTGCGGGCAGGTACACCTGCAGGCGATCCTGCTCGCCATTGCGCTCGGCGTTGTCGCCGGTGGCGATGACCGCCTGCGGGTCGTTGTCCACGCCCACCGCCTGCGCCGCGCCGAGCTTCAGTGCGGCCAGTGCCAGGATGCCCGAGCCGCAGCCGAAGTCGAGCACGGTGCGTCCGTCCAGCAGGCCGTCGGCGGCGAGCCCATCCAGCCAGCGCAGGCACAGCGCGGTGGTCGGATGGGTACCCGAGCCGAAGGCCAGGCCCGGATCCAGCCGTACGACCGCCGCGTCATCGCGCTGCGCGGCCTCGGGCAGTTCATGGTTCCAGGGCACGATCCAGGTACGCGAGCCGAACGCCATCGGCTGGAACTGGTCCAGCCACGCGCGCTCCCAGTCTTCGTCCTCCACACCGCGGAAGCTGGCGCTTTCCCACTGCAGGCCCGGGTCGAACGCTTCCAGCGCGGCCAGCAGCGCCAGCGCGTTGGTGTCGGCCGGGAACAGCGCGGTCAGGACCAGGTCGTTCCACAGCGGGGTTTCACCCACGCCCGGTTCAAGGATGGCGCGCTCGTTGCTGGTGTCGGCGTCCGCATCCAGCAGGGTCACCGCCAACGCGCCCACATCATCCAGCGCGTTCTCATAGCGGGGCTGGGTGGCTTCGGTGCAGTGCAGGGTGAGTTCCAGATACGGCATGGGCTGAAAACGGCAGTCGGCGGGAAAGCGAGCATGCTAGACGATTGCGGCGGGCCTTGCCCGGCCGATCTCAGCATTTGGTGAGAATTCAGCCGTCGTCATGTTCAGGCAGGGCGGCGACAGCTTGATAAACTGGGGGTTCTGCTGTCTGTGCGCTGGCCTGGCCCCTCGAACATGACGTTTGTGCCCACCCTCAAAACCTGGCTGCTGGTGGTTCCGGCCCTGGCCTTGCTGGGGGTGGTGGGCTATCGCGCCGGCGGCCGTGCGCTGCCGGCGAACGATCACGCGACCGGCATGGTCAGTGGGGCTCCGGCCGAGGTGACGCTGGAGACGCCCTTACGGGCGCAGCAACTGGCGCGTCAGCTGCTTGCCACTGAGCGCACCGGCAGCGTGCCGTCCGGCCTGCCGTTGGATATCCGCGCCGACATGGAAGGCGACACCGACCTGTTCGCCTATGCCCAGCGTCTGCAGCAGCAGGCCGCCGCGGGCAACACCGAGGCGCGCTGGATGGTCAGCCGGGTTTACGACTATTGCGCGCTGTATGCGATGGATCCGGGCGGCTACCAGCTCGACAACACCCTGCTGGCCAGCATGGGCATGAACAGCGCTGCGCCCATCGTGCAGGCCCGCGAACGTGTGGCCCGTCGATGCGGTGGGTTCGTGGCCAGCGACGGGCTGGGTCGCAAGCTCATCCTGACCCAGCGGCTGCAGGCGGCGCAGTCGGGCAACCTCGCTGCGGAAGCCGCATTGATGGCTGACGGCCAGCCGCTGCAGCCAACGTCTGAGTACAAGCGCGACCTGGTCGAACGTGTGCTGGATTCGCGCGACCCGGAAGCCTACATGGCGCTGTCGCCGGCAATGGGCCAGCGTGCGGCCGGCGACGCGGCGCTGCAGGGTCTGGTGGCCGGCGACCAGTTCAGCGAACTGGCGTGGCGACTGGCCGCCTGTGAGCTGGGCATGGCCTGCGGGCCGGACAGTGTGCTGATGAACAATTTCTGTGCGAACGGAGGGATCTGCTCGCAGGACGGTGGACAGGATTTTTCCAGTTTCGTGTATGACGCTGCGGTATCGCGGCAAGGTGCGAGCAAAATGAAGGCGTTGGTCGAAGAGCTGATCAAGCGGAGAAACGGGCGATGAACTACCGTCGATTCCTGCATGGTGCGAAATTCTGGTTCTGGGTGGCGCTGTTCGTGGCCTACTCGGCAGGTGCGGTCGGCCTGGTGCTGATCGACACCTACGATGACCGCTACCGGCATCTGTCCAAGGTGAAACTGACCACGGTGAAGGCGCAGGAAGACGTGCGCCGCGCGGGTGCCAGCCAGGTGGCCGCGGTTTACCGTGCGCAGAGCGGCATGCCGTTCGCCTCGCTGCCCGCTGGCAGCACCTTCCAGGTGGTGTGGCCGGATGGTTCCACCGAAACCATGGTGATTGTCGATCCGACCTCCACGCTGGGCGTGGCTCCGGTGATGGACACCCAGGTGACCGCCGCAGACGTACAGGCTCCGGTGACCTCGGCCGACGCCTCGCGCTGAGGCTGAAAGCGACTATCGATTGGACAGTGACGGTTCCGAAGATTCTCAATCTCGGAACCGGTTCATATCCAGGAGATGGTTTTGCAGATATACGCCGCCGAGGCGCGCCGCATTGCGGGTGAGCATGTCAATCGGTTGAACAACAGGCCGCGCGCCGCCGCACGCAGCTGCCCGCAAGGCTTCGATGTCGATACGCCATGGAAACTCGCGCTGGCGCTGTTGGTGATCAGCAATGCGGCCGGCGCGCGCACTGCACCGACACCGTCGGCGCAGCACGCGGCGACACCGGCACCCGGTGCCATCGCGTGCGTTACATTCCCGCCGCTGTCGGGCCCGGTCGTGTTGCGCGATATCTCCGACTTCCTGGTCAAGCCGCTTGAGCTGGCCCGCCAGATCTACTACCGGATCGAGGGCGACGGCTGCAATCCGCCGGAATCGCCGACCGAGGAAGGCATCCTTCAGGCCGCCGACATCGGTATAGGGATCCTCGAGGCGACGATGCTGGGGCCGGAAGCCACCGTCGTGAAAGACTCGGTGGCAAGCGGATTGAACTTCGCTGCTGACGAGATGGAACACAAGCCGCCGCGCACGGCATTGCAGAACCTGCTGCTTTCGCTGGTGGGGCTGAAGACCGGTCGTCTGGAACCACCCGCGGTGAAGCCGCCGCCACTGGCGCAGCTGCCGCCGTTGGAACCACGTAGCACCTCCATTCCGATCTTCGGCCGTGCCGCGCAGGCGATCACGCGGCGCCCGGCGCTGGATCCCACGCGGGTGGAGATCGGCACGGTCAACCACGACGGCGTGTTCCCCTACCGCGACACCGTCAGTGGCCGGGAGGGGCGCGCGGTACAGGTCAATGGCGAGTACTTCCGCCTGCACGCCTTCACCGCCGATGGCGCGGTAGTGGAGGGCGTATCCCTCCTCCGCCACGACGGGCGTTACCGCCTGCGCGTGGACGAACCGCTGGAGGAGGGGCCGGTACAGAACGATGAGCCGGGGTTGACGGCGCAGGTGCGTTGTCGCCGCGTGCCCGGTGGCAACTGCAGCCGCAACGTGCAGTACTCCCCGTCGCTCACCGAGGCGATGCGCGGCCATCATTCGCGTGGCCTGACCGAGGCCGCGGCGCGCCAGAGGGGTATCGTGCGTGACCAGCTGCGCCCCGGCTGGTTCATCCGCATCACCGGCAACCGGCGTCGCCATTATCTGCGCTTCGAGCAGCCGATCGGGCAGCACGTCACCGTGCGTTACTTCCCGGTCAAGCTGCACCGCCTGGGCGGCTGCACACGTCTGAGCGTGCACCTGCCGCATCGCGGTCCTGCGGTGGTGGACATCGTCCGCTCACCGGCCACGACCGGCCCGGATCTGATGACCCAAGGCGAGTTCAACATCCAGTTCCGCAGCTTTGCCAGTGCCGATGCGTCGCATGTCTACGAACACGCCATTCGTGCGGCACCGGACGTTCACCTGAGCCAGCCTGAGCGGGCGGCGGTCCTGCGCTACTACGGCGAGGAAGAATCGTCACTCGAAGCCTACGTGCACGGAGATGAGCTGCCGGCGTACCGGCGTCAGGAACTGGGCGCGTACGCGGCGGAACTGGATCGTGCGCTGCTGCGGGTGCCGGGATATGCCGGGCGTGTGTATCGCGGTGCGATGCTGCCAACGGATGTAATCGACCGCCTGGAGGTCGGGCAGACGGTGCGCATCCCGGGCTTCGTGCGGGCCAGCGGCGAACGGGCCATCGGTCTGCACCAGCTCGAAGGTCGCGAGGTACCCGCCGGCCAGACGCCCGTCATCATGGAAATGAAGATGCGCGATGGCGCGCATCCGGTGGGACTGCAGACGCTGCGTGACGAATCGGAGGTGATCATCCGGCGCGGACGTGTCTACAAGGTGGTCCGCAACGACAACGGCGTGCTGGGGTTGGAAGAGGCCGGTCGCGCCCGGCAGGCGTTTGGTCCTGGCGGGGCGGTGAACCTGCGGTTGAGCTGAAACAGCAGCGCCGGCCAACGGCCGGCGCTGCTGGAAGTACAGCCGATCAGGTCAGTGCGATCGGCTTGGTCTTGCGTTCGGCCAGACGCTTTTCCAGGTAGTGGATGTTCTGTCCACCGGCCTGGAAGCCCTTGTCGCGCATGATGCGCTGCTGCAGGGCGACGTTGGTCTTGATGCCGTCCACCACCATCTCGCTCAGTGCCACGCGCATGCGCGCGATGGCGGTTTCGCGGTCCGGACCGTGCACGATCAGCTTGCCGATCATCGAGTCGTAGTTCGACGGCACGCGGTAACCACTGTAGATGTGCGTATCCACGCGCACACCCGGACCGCCCGGCGGATGGAAGCCGGTGATGGTGCCCGGGCTGGGCACGAAGGTTTCAGCATCTTCAGCGTTGATGCGGCACTCGATTGCGTGGCCGGTCAGCACGATGTCGCTCTGCTTGATGCTGAGCTTCTGGCCGGCGGCGATCTTCAGCTGCTCGGCGACCAGGTCGATGCCGGTCACCATTTCCGTCACCGGATGTTCCACCTGGATACGGGTGTTCATTTCGATGAAGTAGAAGCGGCCGTCTTCGTACAGGAACTCGAAGGTGCCTGCGCCGCGGTAGCCGATGCGGATGCAGGCTTCCACGCAGACCTTGCCGATGGCTTCGCGCTGTTCCTGGCTGATGCCCGGAGCCGGCGCTTCTTCCACCACCTTCTGGTGACGGCGCTGCATCGAGCAGTCGCGCTCGCCGAGGTGGATGGCATTGCCCTGGCCGTCGGCCAGCACCTGGATTTCCACGTGACGCGGATTCTCCAGGAACTTCTCCATGTACACCTCACCATTGCCGAACGCGGCCTTGGCCTCGCTCTTGGTGGTTTCAATGGAGGTCTTCAGCGAGGCTTCGGCGTGCACCACGCGCATGCCGCGACCACCGCCACCGCCCGCCGCCTTGATGATGACCGGGTAGCCGATCTCACGGGCGATCTTGGTGTTGGCGACGATGTCTTCGCCCAGCGGGCCGCCCGAGCCGGGCACGCACGGCACGCCGGCGGACTTCATCGCGCGGATCGCTTCGACCTTGTCACCCATCATGCGGATGGTGTCGGCCTTGGGGCCGATGAAGATGAAGCCGGACTCTTCCACGCGCTCGGCAAAGTCGGCGTTCTCCGACAGGAAGCCGTAGCCCGGGTGGATGGCCTGCGCATCGGTCACTTCGGCGGCTGCGATCAGCGCCGGAATGTTGAGGTAGCTTTCCGGCGACGGCGCCGGGCCAATGCAGACCGACTCATCGGCCATGGCCACGTGCTTGAGGTTGCGGTCGACCGTGGAATGCACGGCCACCGTGCGGATGCCCAGGGTGTGACACGCGCGCAGAATGCGCAGCGCGATCTCCCCTCGGTTGGCAATAACGACTTTGTCGAGCATGGACGCGTCCTTAGCCGATCACGAACAGCGGCTGGTCGAATTCGACCGGCTGGCCGTTTTCGCCCAGGATGGCGACGATGGTGCCGGCGACGTCGGCTTCGATCGGGTTGAACATCTTCATCGCTTCGATGATGGCGAGGGTTTCGCCTGCCTTGACCTGCTGGCCGACCGACACGAAGGCCGGCTTGTCCGGCGCAGCGGACGCGTAGAAGGTGCCGACCATCGGCGAGCGCAGCACGTGGCCTTCCGGCAGCGCCGGGCCCGGCTTGGCGGTGCCGCCGGTGGACGCTTCGGTCGGCGACTGCATCGGCATGGCCGGCGCGGCGGCCACCGGGGCCGGGGCGATCATCTGCACGGGGGCCGGGGCGTAACCGGCGACCGGAGCGCGCGACAGGCGCACCGACTCTTCGCCTTCCTTGATTTCGATTTCAGCCAGGTTCGACTCTTCCAGCAGGTCGATCAGCTTCTTGATTTTGCGCAGGTCCATGGAGGCCTCGTTGGTCGTGTATGGGGGTCGGTAAGAGGGAACGCTCAGGCAAGCCGCGTCAGCGCGGCGTCCATTGCATAGCGGTAGCTGTCAGCCCCGAAGCCACAGATCACGCCCACCGCCTTGTCGCTGAAATAGCTGTGCTGGCGGAAGGGTTCTCGGCTGTGCGGGTTGGACAGGTGGATTTCGATGAAAGGCAGGTCCACCGCCGCCAGCGCGTCGCGCAGGGCGACCGAGGTGTGGGTGAACGCGGCCGGGTTGATCAGGATGAAGGCGGTGCCGTCTTCACGGGCGGCCTGCACGCGATCCACCAGGATGTGTTCGGCGTTGGACTGCAGGCTCTCCAGCGCGTGGCCGGCGGCCTGGGCCTGGGCCAGCAGGAGCTGGTCGATCTGCGCCAGCGTGGTGTGCCCATACACCCCCGGCTCGCGAGTGCCGAGCAGGTTGAGGTTGGGGCCATGCAGGACCAGCAGTTTCGCCATGGGGACCACGGAATCGGAAAGGGCGAAGTCTGGCGGATGCGGTGGATGGTGTCCAGTTCGGCGAAGTTACGCGTGTTTCAAGCGACCGTTTGAAAAATCGCCACATGCCTTGGGCCAACAGCGTCATCGCCTTCCGTCGTAGAGACGCGCCATGCGCGTCGTCCTTAGCGGGCGTTCACCGGTGATCGCGATTTTTGCCTCAAACAGTCGCGCGTGTTCTCCCCAACGGTCTGCACGCAGTCTCTTTACCTAGGCGTTAGGTAAATTACCTAAAGTGAAGGTAGTCGCTCGGTAATCACGGGTCGTGCTAGCCAGATCGGGTCTAGCCAGTACGTTGGGCGAAGTTCGCAAGTTCTTCGGGACTGCCGAGCGGAAAAGCCTGCTTCAGTTCTTCAAGGAAGGCCGATACGCGCGCGCTGAGCAGGCGGCGCGACGGGTACAGCGCCCAAATCTCGATCGGCGGGCCTTTGGCGTCGCCCCATGCGACCAGGCCTCCAGTCTGCAGATCGGCGGCCACCAGCGAGTAGGGCAGCAGCGCGGCACCGACGCCGGCACGCGCGGCATCGCGGATCATGATCAACGAGGCCAGCTTCAGCACCGGGGTAATCGAAACACGGCGCTCGCCACGGGGTGTGGCCAGCTCCCACCCGGTGCCGTCGTTGGCGGGCCGAACGACTGCTGGTACAGCCTCGTTGCCCGCAGGGAACTTGAGCTCCGGATGCGCCACCACCACCAGCCGGTCGCGAAGTAGGACCCGCCCGACCAGCCGCTCATCCACCTTCGGATTCACCCGGATCACCAGGTCATAGCCTTCCTCGACCATGTCCACCGCGCGATCCTCGGTGGTGATCTCCAGCTGCACCTGCGGATGGCGCAGCACGAACTGCGCCGCGATCCTTCCCAGTGCCATCTGCGAAAACAGCATGGGCGCACTCACGCGCAGGCGCCCACGCGGAACGTCGCCACCGCTGGCGACCGCAGTGGTGGCCTCATCCAACTCGGTCAGCAGGGACTCGGTGCGCGCATACAGGGCGCGCCCTTCCTCGGTGAGCTTCAGCGTGTGTGAGCCACGCTCGAACAGGCGTACGCCGAGGCTGGCCTCCAGCTCGCCGACCCGGCGCGACAGGGTGGCTTTGGGCCGCTCGGCCGCACGCGCGGCGCGGCCGAAGCCGCCGTGGCGGGCCACCAGGGTGAAGTCGGCCAGGGCAAGCAGGTCCATGTGTTCCGCCAGTGAGACAGGTGGTCCAAGTATATGGGCTATCGGTCCAATGTCGGATCAACAACCATGAGGCTTCCCAACCCAACCACGGAGTCACCTCATGACCATTCTTGTTACCGGAGCCACCGGCACCATCGGCCGCCAGGTCGTCCAGCACCTCCTTCAGCGCGGTGCCACGGTTCGCGCGCTGGTCCGCACCCCGGCCAACGCCAACCTGCCCGACGGTGTGGAACTGCACCAGGGCGATCAGCTGGACGTCGACGCGTTGCGCACCGCGTTCAAGGGCGTATCCACGCTGTTCCTGCTCAACGCGGTGGTGGCCGACGAGTTCACCCAGGCGCTGATCACCCTCAATGTAGCCCGCGAGGCCGGGGTGAAGCGGGTGGTGTACCTGTCGGTGATCTACAGCGACCGCTACGTCAACGTCCCGCACTTCGCTGGCAAGTACGGGGTGGAGCGCATGATCGAGCAGATGGGGTTCAGCGCCACGATCCTGCGCCCGGCCTACTTCATGGACAACGACCTGACCATCAAGGACGTGGTGCAGGGGTACGGCGTGTACCCGATGCCGATCGGCAGCAGGGGTCTGGCGATGATCGACACCCGCGACATCGCCGAGATCGCCGCGCTGGAGCTGATCGCCCGCGATCAGGCAGCCGAGGACAGCGCCGTGACCCGCCTGAACCTGGTCGGGCCGGAAGCGCTTACCGGCGCTGACGTTGCCGGCATCTGGAGCGACGTGCTGGGTCGCACTATCGCTTACGGCGGCGACGATACCGTCGGCTTCGAGCAAAACCTGCGCCAGTTCATGCCGCCGTGGATGGCCTATGACATGCGGCAGATGGCGGAACGTTTCATCAGCGACGGCATGCTGCCGGCCGCGGGAGATGTGGAGCGGCTGATGCAGTTGCTGGGGCGGCCGCTGCGGTCGTATCGGGGGTTTGCGCAGGAAGCTACGGCGGCGCGCTGAGCCTGGCGTCACGCGGCGCAGCATGCATTCGTACTTGCCCGGGCGCATGCTTCGGCCTTGCTGGCCGTCGCGCTGTTCTTCACTCGGATGGAGGTTCGCATGAAGTGGGTGCCGTTGCTTGTCGTATCCCTGTTCGCCGTCACGACGGCTGCCGCCGAGACGGCGTCGCCTGCCGGCTCGCCGCTGGCTCGCCGCTGGAAGGTCGCTGGTCGCTGGATATCTCCGGGCTTCCAATGCCGCCGGCCGAACGGCCCCGGCAGGTGACCGTGGCGTTCAAGCCTCTGGATGGCGGCAAATGGCACTCGCATGTGGAAATCACCTTCCAGGATGGCAAGGTGATGACCGCTGATGCCACGCCGCCGTTGGATGGCACCCCCTCGCCGGTGACCGGGGACTACTACGCCAACGAAACCACGCTGCGGTTGCCTGCGCCCAATACCCTGGTGATGCAGCTGGTGGACCACGGCACGCCCACGTCCACGCGGGTGTTCACGGTGGCCGGGGATGCGGCCACCATGACCGAAACCAAGGCCTTCTTCAGCAAGGAGGGACGGCCCATTCTGCAGACCTTCTCTTACAGGCGGCTGCCCTGACACCATCGCCACCGTCGCGCGGTAGTGGTATGAAGGACGCTCGCTCATCGTCCGCAAACGCGCCGCCATGACCCGCCTCACCGCCGCCTCCCTGACTCTCCACGCATTCACCGACGAGCTGGCCCATCACTTCCATGACATCAATGCGGAGTGGATCAACGCCATGTTCCGGTTGGAGGACACCGATCGCGAAGTGCTCCAGCATCCCCGCCGCAGCATCATCGACAAGGGTGGGGTGATTCTGTTCGTTGAGGCCGAGGGACTGGGCATCGTTGGTACGTGCGCGCTGCAGAAGTCTACCGGCAGCGGCTACGAGCTGACCAAGATGGGCGTGCTCGAACGCGCACGTGGCCTGAAGGTGGGCGAGTTTCTGCTGGCGGCGATGATCGAGCGTGCAGTAGCACTGCAGGCATCGCCGCTCTACCTGCTCAGCAATGCCAAGTGCGCGGCCGCCATCCACTTGTACGAAAAGGCGGGCTTTGTCCACGATGCCGAGATCAAGGCGACCTATGGCGCGCGCTACCAGCGCTGCGATGTGGCCATGCGATACCAGTCCTAGCCGACAGCATGCACGCCGGCGAACTCCATTTCCTGGGCCAGCCGCAGTGCGAGATCCGGGTCGGAGGGAAGCTGATCGGCCGTGATGTCGTAGCCGGGCTTCGGCAACAATCGAAGGTCTTTTACGTGGCCCTGGCGCACCACATGCGCGATCCTGCCATCGCCGACTGAGGTGCGGCCGAGCAATGACACCGCCTGCAAGCTGGGAGTAATGCCCAACAAGTCGAGTGAGCGGATCTCGCTGCAATCATTCACGGCGAAATACTTCAGTGCGGGGCTGGCTACAGGGGCCGTGACGCTCAGCTCGCGGCATCCGTTCGCACGCAGGTACTGAAGAGACCTTGATTGCAGCGCCGGATCAATACTGGTCAAACGGGAGGCAGTGAACAGCTGCAGTTGCTGAAGATCCGAGAGCAGGGAAGCATCCGGCAACTGCTCCAGCCTGGATTTCACCAGAATCAGCGTCTGCAATAGCCCACCGCTGGCACAGGCTTCCAATGTGGCGCTGTCGAGTGTCCCAGCCAGGCGCGTGAGCCGCTGGGGTTGGCCACTGAACCGGATGCGTCCCGCCTTCGTGTACAGCCCCAGCCCCTCCAACGACGTCAGCGCCACGGTGCCTTTCACGGCACTGTGCAGCGCCAACGACCGCAGCCGGGGCAGGGTGTTCACCATGGAGACATCGAGCGCGAGCGCATGGTCAATGTCCAGGTGTTCAACAGCATCGGACAGCGCGGGAAGCAGATCCAGCCCTTCACCGTTCCATCCGGAGGCGTGGCTCAGTTCCAAGTGCAGTCCACGCACGTCCGCCAACGCTTGGACCGTGTCGCGGGTTAGTGCTCCTGTGATGACAACTTTGCGTGGCGGAATGGACATCGGGCGGATTCAGGCGGGACGATCCTTCCATCATGCCTCACCAGCGGCCTGCTACAGTCGAATGCATGTCAACGTTCAGTCCCGCCATCCTTGCCTGGTTCCATGCCACGTTCCCGTCGGCCACCCCGGTGCAGGAGGCGGCATGGGCGGCCATCGGACAACGGCAGCACACGCTGGTGATCGCGCCGACGGGATCCGGCAAGACGCTGGCAGCCTTTCTGCACGCCATTGACCGCCTGTTCGCGGAAAAGGACGCAGCACGACGGGAGCCGCGAGTTGCCGAGAGGGACAACAGGGCCGCCACACGGGTGCTCTACATCTCGCCGATCAAGGCGTTGGCCGCAGACGTGCAGCGCAACCTGCAGCGCCCGCTGCAGGGCGTGCATGCCGAACGCCAGAAGCGCGGCGATTCCGCCGTGGACATCCGCGTCGCCATCCGCAGTGGCGACACCACCCCGGCCGAACGCGCCCGGCTGGTGCGAAAGCCACCGGACATCCTGATCACCACGCCGGAGTCGCTGTTCCTGATGCTCACTTCCAACGCGCGCGAGACGCTGCGCGGGGTGGATACGATCATCATCGACGAGATCCACGCGGTGGCGGGGACCAAGCGCGGTACGCATCTGGCGCTCAGCCTGGAGCGGTTGGATGCGCTGCTGGAGCGCCCGGCGCAGCGCATCGGGCTATCGGCCACGGTGCGGCCGGAAGAGGTTGTAGCTGGGTTCCTGGGCGGCGATCGTCCGGTGACCGTGGTCAATCCGCCGTCCCCGCGTCATCTGGACGTCAAGATCGTGGTGCCGGTGGAGGATATGGCCGACATTCCCACGCACGCGGGCGACGCCGGCGGCGCGCGTGCCGGGTCGATCTGGCCGCATGTGGAGGCCAGCATTCTGGATGAAGTGCTGCAGCGGCGTTCGACGATTGTGTTTGCGAACTCGCGCGGGGTGGCGGAACGGCTTACCGCGCGCTTGAATGCGTTGTATGCGGAGCGGGTTGGGGGGCTCGGAGCCGGGCAAGGCCCGGCTCTACGTCCGGAAGCGCTGGGTTCGTTTACGGGTAGTACCTCCGGGCGGGTTGAGAACGCGGGTGAGCTGATCGCGCGGTCGCATCATGGCTCGGTGTCGAAGGAGCAGCGGGCGCAGATCGAGCAGGCGCTGAAGGACGGTGCGCTGCGTTGCGTGGTGGCCACCTCCAGCCTGGAGCTGGGCATCGACATGGGCGAGGTCGACCTGGTGATCCAGGTGGCGGCTCCGCTGTCGGTGGCCAGCGCGCTGCAGCGCGTGGGTCGCGCCGGGCATCAGGTGGGCGGGCTGTCGAGCGGACGGGTGTATCCGCGTACGCGCCGTGATCTGGTCGATGCCGCCGTGGTGGTGGACAGCATGCTGGCGGGGCGTATCGAGGCGCTGGAGCCACCGCTCAACCCGCTGGACGTGTTGGCGCAGCAGACCGTTGCCGCAGTGGCGATGGAGCCGCTGCACGTGGATGACTGGTATGCGCGGGTGCGTCGTGCGGCCCCGTATCGCACGCTGCCACGCAGCGCCTTTGATTCGACCCTGGACATGCTGGCCGGACGCTACTCCTCGGATGACTTCGCCAGCTTCCGCCCGCGCCTGGTCTGGAACCGCGAGACTGGCCTTCTGAGCGCCCGGCCGGGTGCCCGACAGTTGGCATTGACGAGCGGCGGCACGATTCCGGATCGGGGCCTGTACAGCGTGTTGCTGCCCGAGGGCATGGAGCGTGCAGGGTCACGACGGGTCGGCGAGCTGGACGAGGAGATGGTCCACGAATCGCGGGTCAACGACGTGATCACGCTGGGCGCGACCTCGTGGCGCATTGATCAGATCACCCACGACCAGGTCATCGTCAGTCCCGCACCGGGGCGTTCGGCGCGCCTGCCGTTCTGGCGCGGCGAGGGCGTGGGGCGACCGGCAGAGCTGGGAGAGGCACTGGGAGAGCTGCTCGGTGCGTTGGATGGCGCAGCCGACACCGCGAGCGTGGATGCGCTGCCGGCAGCACTGCGCGAGCGACTGCGGCACTGCGGTCTGGAAGACAACGCCATCGCCAATCTGCTGGCGCTCGTGAAGGAACAGCACGCCGCTACCGGCGTCCTGCCCACTGACCGGCAACTGGTGGTCGAGCGCTGTCGCGATGAGAACGGCGACTGGCGGCTGATGCTGCATTCGCCCTTCGGCCGCCGGGTGCACGATCCCTGGGCGCTGGCCCTTGCTGAGCGCCTGCGTGCACAATGGCAGGTGGACCCGAATGTCGTCTCCAGCGATGACGGCATCGTCGCGCGCATTCCCGACACCACCGGCCGCGTGCCCGGTGCGGAGCTGTTCGTGTTCGAGCCGGAGCGCCTGCGCCGGGCGGTGATCCAGGCCGTGGACAGTTCGGCGCTGTTCGCTGCGCGTTTCCGCGAATGCGCTTCGCGCGCGCTGCTGCTGCCGCGCCGTCAGCCGGGCAAGCGCTCACCCCTGTGGCAGCAGCGATTGCGTGCCGGCCAGCTGCTGGCCGTGGCGCAGCAGCATCCCGACTTTCCGATCGTGGTCGAGGCGGCCCGCGAATGCCTGCAGGACGTGTACGACCTCGATGCCCTCGACCAGCTGATGCAGCGCATCGGCAGTGGCGCGGTGCAGCTGGTGGACGTGCAGACCGAGGTGCCGTCGCCCTTCGCGGCCGACCTGCTGTTCGGCTACGTGGCCGAGTTCCTGTACGCCAGCGACGTACCGCAGGCCGAGCGCCGTGCCTCCATCCTGTCGCTCGACAGCGGCCTGCTGGGCGATCTGTTGGGTGAGGTGGCACTGGGCGAACTGCTTGACCCGCAGGTGGTGGCCGAGGTGGGCGCGTCCCTGCAGCGGCTCGCTCCCGCACGCAAGGCAAACGAGGTGGAAGGCGTAGCCGACCTTCTGCGCGAGCTCGGCCCGATGACCCTGGAAGCGGTGACGGCGCGCCTGAGCGAGGGCGATGCGGCCGCGGCGCTGACCGAACTCAAGCGCCAGCAGCGCGTGATCCGCGTGTCGCTGGCCGGCCACATGCAGTGGGCGGCGATCGAAGACGCGGCGCGGCTGCGCGACGCGCTGTGTGTGCCGCTGCCCGCGCGGATTCCGGCTGCGTTTCTGAGGCGAACGGCGGATCCGCTGGGGGAACTGTTGATGCGCTTCGCCCGTACCCATCCCCCGTTCACCACACTGGAGGCAGCTGCACCGTTCGGCCTGGGTGTAGCCGTGGTCGAGGCGGCGCTGGAGCAGATGGCCGCGCAGGGCAGGGTGCTCAAGGTGGCCGAACATACCTGGGTGGCCGACGACGTATTCAAGCGCTTGCGCCTGCGCTCGCTGCAGGCGGCGCGGGATGCAACCCGCCCTGTGCCCGCCGATGCCTACGTGCGGCTGTTGCTTGAGCGTCACGGCGTGACAGGCACGGCTGCGGGTGGGCTGGAGGGTCTTGAGGGCGTGGCACGGGTCATCGAGCAGCTGGCGGGCGTGCCGCTGCCGGTGTCGGCGTGGGAGCAGCAGGTGTTGCCGGTGCGCGTGCGCGACTACGTGCCGGCGCTGCTGGACGAACTGCTGGCCACCGGTACGGTGGTGTGGGCGGGCCACGGTCGGCTGGGTGAGGATGACGGCCTGGTGTCGCTGCATCTGCAGGAGATCGCGGCCGAAACGTTGCCGCCGCTTTCAGCCGAACCGTTGTCACCACTGCAGTCGGTACTGCTGGAGATACTCGCGGAGGGCGGCGCGTGGTTCGTGCGACAGCTCGCGCAGCAGGTACAGGCGCGCTGGACCGACGGACCGATGCCGCCAGTGGAAGATCTGCACGCGGCCCTTTGGGCGCTCGTCTGGAACGGCAGGGTGACCTGCGACCTGTGGTCACCGCTGCGGGCGCTGACCGGCGTACGCGTTCCGCGTGCGCGTGTGGTGGCCGCCGCGCGTCGCCGCCGTGGCCTTGTTGGCGCGCCTATGCCGGACGCGAGCAGCGCTGCCACCCGGCCCGCGTTGGGCGTTGCGCATCTGGACGCGCCCAGCCTTGCCGGCCGCTGGTCGCTGCTGCAGCGTGAGGCCACGCCCGACACCGTGCGCGCGCTGGCGTTGGCCGAAGGTCTGCTGGATCGGCAAGGCGTTGTCACCCGTGGTGCGGCGATGGCCGAAGGTGTAGCCGGCGGCTTCGCGGCAATCCAGCAGGTGTACCGCCGCATGGAGGATGCCGGGCGGGTGCTGCGCGGACGATTCGTGGAAGGCCTGGGCGGCGCGCAGTTCGCGGACCGGGCCGATGTGGATCGACTGCGTGAGCTGGCCGAGGCGGCAGACAACGGGCGCGTGGCCGCGGTGGCGCTGTCTGCGGTCGATCCAGCCAACCCGTTCGGGACCACGCTGCCTTGGCCTGCACATGCGTCCGGTGTGCGCCCGCTGCGTCGCCCCGGCGGCATTGTGGTGATCGGAGGCGGAAGGCTGCTGTTCTATCTGACCCAGGGCGGGCGCTCGCTGCTCAACTACGTGCCGGCCGATGTTCCGGATGCGGCTGAAGTTCTGGGGTCGGCGGTTACCGCATTGGTGATCGCGCTGCGCCGCACGCCCCGCCTGCGCTTCACCCTCGCGTTGATTGACGATGCACCGCCGGGGAAAGGTCATGTCACAGAGGCGCTGCGCAAGGCGGGGTTCCGCAATGCGCCGCGTGGGCTGAACTGGGAGGGGTGAGTCCTTCATGGAGTGGCCGGTTTTCCCGGCTGGCCGCGTCTATCCGGTGCGGGGGTTGAGGCGCTGCTGCGCCCAACGACAGGAGTACACCGATGAAGACCCCTGCATCGTCCCAGGCGGGTCAACTGGATCCGCAGTTCGGCCATGGCGGCCTGTTGAAGGTTGAGATTCCGTCCGGTGACTTCCGCGCGCGAGGCGTGCTGGATGCCGCGCAGGCCATCCACCTGCTGGGCGTCGTCAGTTCCGAACCCTCCGCGCTGACGATGCTGAAACTGGATGCCGAGGGACGGCTGGATACATCGTTTGGAACCGGCGGCATGGTGATGCACCGCGTGGTTGAGGGCTACACGGTGTCCGATGTACGCGGAACCATCCAGCCCGATGGCCGAATCCTGGCGACGTGCCTGTGTACTCGGGAGTCTGGACACGCTACGACAGATGGCCTGTTGGTCGTCCGCTGTATGGCGGATGGCAGGCTGGACGTCAGTTTTGGTGTTGGCGGGTTCACGCTGTGGGAGGGTGAATGGAGGCGCGCCATCAAGAACGCCGGCGTGGCTGTTCAGCCTGACGGCAAGATCGTGGCGGCCGGATGGGGAGCAGATGATGGCAACATCGTCCTCCGTTTCCTGCCTTCTGGTGGTTCTGACACCGGGTTTGGGGAGGGGGGCGTTGTACGGGAAGCAAGGGGCTACACCAACTTCAATGACGTCGGCATACGGCAGGACGGGCACATTCTGGTGGGCGGCTACAACGTCGGAGTAGCGGCGATCTTCTGCTACCGACCTGACGGGTCGCCGGATTCCGGCTTTGCCGAGGACGGCATGCTCCGGTTGCCGGACAATGGGCCGCCCACCATGCACTTCAACGGCATCGTGATTCAGTCCGATGCTCAGGTGGTAGCCGCGGGTCTTATCGCTGTTGAAGCGATGGCCAATGACGGTCTTGTCGTGCGGGCAACGCAAGCCGGCGAGCTGGATCAGGACTTCAATAACGGCGAGCCACTTCATCTGCCCGGACGGTTGGATCAATGCATGGATATTGCCATCGATGGGGAGGGTCGCCTCACTATCCTGGGGCGGGTCAAATCGGACAGCAAGGCGGTTGCGGTCTGCCGGCTGCTCGCCGATGGATCACTTGACGCCAGCTTCGGCGACGCGGGTGTTTTCATCTTTCATATTCCCCCGGCGATCGAGCCGCCAGCCACCGTGTTGATGCAGGACCTGCTGATTCAATCGCCCGGCAAGGCGCTGGTCATCAGCTACAGCGCGCCCCCGATAGATGCCCGCATCGGACCGCTCATTGCACGCATCCTCATCTGAACCGTTGCGAGTGTGTGGTGAGGATGGCTCAGCGCTCGACGTGTTGTTTACACAGGGGCAGGGTGCACAGGATGTTCCAGATCAGGAAGTGGACCACCAATGGAATCGTCTCGCCGATTCTGGCCCGGCTGATCATCTGAGTCTGAAGTCAGCAGGACTGGACACTACCTTTACCCACGACCGGTCATGCTGGGCTCCCCTACAGACGGAGCCCGCCATGAAAGTCCTGATGGTGCTCACCTCGCACGACCAGCTCGGCAACACCGGAAAGAAGACCGGCTTCTGGCTGGAAGAGTTTGCCGCCCCCTACTACGTATTCACCGACGCCGGCGTGCAGGTCACGCTGGCGTCGCCGGCCGGTGGACAGCCGCCGCTGGACCCGAAGAGCGACGAGCCCGATTCGCAGACGGCATTGACGGGGCGGTTCAAGCAGGACCCCGCCGCGCAGAAGGCGCTGGCGACCACGGTGCAGCTCTCGCATATCGACCCGGCTGACTTCGACGCGGTGTTCTACCCCGGCGGCCATGGTCCGCTCTGGGACCTGGCCGAGTCGAAGGACTCGATTGAACTGATCCAGGCGTTCGCACGGGCCCACAAGCCCATGGGTTTCGTCTGCCATGCCCCGGGCGTGCTGCGCCACGTGAAGGGTTCACATGGCGCACCCTTGGTGAAGGATCTTCACGTTACCGGCTTCAGCAACAGCGAGGAGGACGCCGTGGGCCTGACCGACATCGTGCCGTTCCTGCTGGAGGACGAACTGGCCGCGCTGGGCGGCCGTTACGAGAAGGGCGCGGACTGGGCCCAGTACGTGGTCACCGACGGCAAGCTGGTCACCGGGCAGAACCCGGCCAGCTCCGAGGAGGCGGCACGGGAACTGCTGAGAGTGGCGGCGCGCTGACTCAGTCCGGCAGCTCTCGATCTCACTCGGCCGCAGCCGCAGCCGCTGCTGCGGCCGCAGCGGCAGCACCAGCGGCCTCTGCTTCTTCCGCAGACGGCTGCCGAGCGAACGCCACCATGCCGGCCAGCTGACAGTACTCGACAGCGGCGAGGAAGGTGGTGGGCACATGATCGTCCAGCTGCAGCACGTCACGCAGGCCGTCGATGCGTTCGTAAATGGCCGGGAACGCGTCATCCTGCGCTTTCAGAACGCGGTTGAGGCGTTCCGTCAGCGGGCTTTCGTAGCTGTAATCCGGCAGTGCGATGCACATCTGCGTGCCGGGCTTGGCCGCGATCTCGCGAACAGCAGCTTCAAACGCATCGGCCTGCTCCGGGGCGTCCGACAGCAGGGTCAGATTGTCGTCCTCGCCCACCACGCGGTAGTAGACGCTGCCAGGGCGGAACAGGAAGGTGTAAAGGTGAGTACCTTCCACCTTGTGGGTCTGCAGTGAACGCTGACGTTGCCGCTCGGTTCGCAGCGGCACCGAACTGCCGTTCGGCAGCAGCTGGCGCGCGGTGATGCCGCAGCTCTGCCCGTCGGTGCCGAACGACATTTCGTAGTCCACCCCAGGCTCGGGTGTGATCGACAGCGACGGGCCCAGCACGAAGCGCACCGAGTCGCGTGACTTGCCGATCTCTTCGCGCGGCACGCAGCGTCGGTTGTAGCCCTCGAAGTTGGCGAACACGGTGATGCGCCGGCCGGGCACCAGCTCCACCTCGTGGAAGAACGGCTTGGCACCAAAGCGGGTGTTCTCGTTCAAGGTGCGGGTGGCGAACGACGCTGGCATGCCGATGGACACGTTCTCATTCTTGCGTGCCATCGAGAACAATGCGCCGATCGGGGTGACACTGCCGGCTCCGGCCCCTTCCACGGCCACACGGGTGGCGGTCTCGCCGTCTGCGGCGCGGGCATACAGCGACAGGTTGTGCTGGTTGCTGCCGAACAGGCGGATGCGGGCGGGCTTGTCCGGCGACGGGTCGCTGGCGGCATCATCGGCATGGGCCGGAAGTGCCAGGACCAGGGCAAGGCCCAGCAGGGAAAGGGGGCGTTTCATCGGCAGATCTCCGTGTCGGTACAGGTGCCTCATGCACCATCAGGCAGGGAGTAGCGGCCGCGTTGGCGGATTCTTGAGCAGAGGAGTGGCAGATGAACCGATCAGCAGGCCTAATCGGCTCGCCAAATGAGCCGAATAGAGTCCCTAATCGGCTCATTTACCTGAATAGGGTGTTCATGTCGGCTCCATCGTGAATCCGGGACCGTCGACTGGCCTGCGTTTGAGTCCTATCTTGTGGTATCAGTGGTGCACCCAATGCGCGCCTTTTTGTTTGTCCGGCTGGCAACCGAGCAGCTCTCAACAGAATAGGACGCCTTCGCAGGACGTATCGTCACTCGCGTGATGAAGTCACTGAAGAAGCACTCCTTGTTGAATTCGATGAGACGACCATAAGGCGGCCAGTCGGCAACAGAGATATCGGTAATGACTACGCGTCCCGTGCCAGCGCACATCCCTTTTTCCTGGGGCGGGACTACATTGAGTGTGGCGCTCACTTGCTTGCCGCAGCGCAGTGCCTGTGGGCCTGTCTGGGCCGCTCGATAACCTGCAGGCGGGATTGCGCCAGCGTCAGCCGCAATGATGATCAGGCTTGAATCGTCTCCACATGCATAGGCGGCGCTGCGGGCCGGGGGTTCGTCAGCGCATGCAGGGTGCGCAAACAGCAGCAGCACGCAGATAGCGATACCGCTGGAGCGGAGGTGCGTAACGGTAGGCATCTGCATGACATCCTTGAAATGCTGGACGGAGAAGGCGGGCCGTCCCTGGCCCCATCATCCTGCGCGTCTGGACCTAGAACTTCCAGCCCACCCGCGCGTAGTAGAACCCACCGTTGAAGCCATAAGGCGAGTGCACCGGATACTCCGCACCCGCCACGCCACTCCACGGGTTCTTGGCCGGGGTGCGGTCGAACAGGTTCTGTGCGCCCAGGCTGAAGTACAGGCCGGAGTCGAACTTCCAGCCCACCTCGGTGTCCACGATCACCGCGCTGCCGCCGTAGATCGGCAGGCCGCCGTCTGCGGCCGAGATCACGCCGCTGTCCAGGTGATCTTCATACCAGGAGCTGTAGTAATTGAAGCGCAGGTTGGCGTGGAAGATCTGGCGCTGATGGTGGATGCTGAAATAGCCCTTGGTCTTGGGCAGCGACTTCTCCAGCTTGTACACACGCGCTTCGTCGATGAAGTCGGTGTCGAAGCGGTCCACCTTGGTCTTGTTCCAGTTCGCCGCCAGCGAATAGGTGGTGTCGCCGCCAAAGTGGTCACTTTTGTAGCTGGTGACCAGGTCCACACCGGTGGTGGTGGTGTCGAACGCGTTGCCGAAATACGTCACCTGCGAAATCGAGGCGGCTTCGGCATTGCCACCGGCCACCAGTGCGGCGCGTTCCTCGTCGGTAATGGTGAAGCTGGTACTGAGCGCAATGCGGTCTTCCACCTCAATGCGATAGCCATCCAGGGTGACCAGCCAGTCGCCCTCGGTCCATACCGCGCCGAGCGAGAAGTTCTTCGACTCTTCCGGGGTCAGCGGACGCGCGCCCTTGATCTGCGCGATCGGGTTGGTGGGCGGCAGGGTGGCGATATCCTCCAGTGCGGTACCACCGAACACGGTGCTGATCTGGCTGATGTTGGCCTGGCCCGGCGTGGGCGCGCGGAAGCCGGTGTTGTAGGCACCGCGGATGGCGAAGGTCGGGGTGAAGTCGAAACGTCCGGTCAGCTTGCCGGTGGTGGTGCTGCCGAACGAATCGTAATCCTCGAAGCGTAGCGCACCGGCCAGCAGGAACTTCTCGGTTAGCTGGGCTTCCAGGTCGGCATACGCGGCCCAGTTACGACGGTCGAATGTGCCGGCGGTACGGGGGCTGAAACCGTTGAAGCCGTTCGAACCCAGCGCGAAGCCCTGCTCGGTCAGCGGGCCGATTGCGGTGGACGGGCCATCACCTTGGCTGATCTTGAAGCTCTCTTCGCGCCATTCGGCACCCAGGGCCAGGCGCAGCGGCTGGCTGCTGAAGGTCACCGGGATGTCGCGGCTGACATCGACGTTGAAGTTCTTCTCGGTCTGGGTGTTGCCGCCCGGCTTGAAGTACAGGTTGGCCGGCTGGTCAGGACCCAGTGAGGCGTTGACCGTGTTGTAGATGGTGAACTCGATGTCGTTGCGGCCATACGAACCGCTGACATCCCAGTACCACTCACCCAGCGTGCCCTTCGCTCCGGCGAACACCGAGGAATCCTCCAGCTCGCCACCGAAGCGCGGGGTAAAGCCACCCGGCAAGCTCGAAAGGAACGTGAAGCAGTTGGCCGGCAGGGCACCCACGGCGGCCGCCACGCCCGCATAAGGCAGCAGGTTGCCGGACGGATCGCGCAGGGCGATGCTGGGGCAGGTGCCGACGCCGGTCAGATTGCCGACCAGCAGGGTCTCGCCGCCGTCGTTGGAGTACACGCCAGAGCGCGCGGTCGGGTCGCGGTAGTAGAAGCCGCCATCGACTTTGCGTTTGGCGTAATTGCCGAACAGGTAGAAGTCCACGTTCTCGGTGGTCAGGCCCAGGTTGGCCACGAACTTGAGGTCATCGTCGACCTTGGGCGAGCCCCAGATCTGCGCCGGGTCCTTCACGTCGGGGTAGCCTGCGGCGGCCGCGGCGGCGGCATCGTCGCGCTGCACGCTGCGCGAGGTGTCGTCGGCCTTGCGCCATTCGGCGGTGAAGGTGGCAAAGCCGTGTTCGGTCAGCGGTAGACCGATCTGTGCCGAGTACTGGGTGGTGAGGCCGTCGCCTTCGTAATACTTGCCGGTGAAAACTTCGGCAGTGCCACCTTCGCGCAGCTTCTTGAGGCCGAAATTGAGCACGCCGGCGATGGCATCGGAACCGTACTGCGCCGCCGCGCCGTCTCGCAGCACATCCACCTGCTCCAATGCCAGTGACGGGAACACTGACAGGTCCGGCCCCTGCGCACCGTCGGACAGGCCATGACCGAGGAAGGTGATCACCGCGGACCGATGAAAGCGCTTGCCGTTGACCAGCAGCAGGGTGTTGTCTGGCGGCAGGCCACGCAGATTGGCCGGGCGCACCAGGCTGGCGGCGTCATCGATGGGAATGGTGCTGACGTTGAACGAGGGCACCAGCACTTTCAGCTGGTCGAGTGCATCGGTGGCACCCTGGTTGCGGAATTCCTCTCCGCTGATGATGTCGATCGGCACGGCCGACGATGAGACGGTACGGGGTTTGGTACGGCTGCCCAGCACTGAAACGGTGTCCAGCGTGGTGGCCGAGCTTCCCTGTGTGCTGCTGTCCTGTGCCGCCGCGCGGGGGCTGGCGGCCAGCAGCGCGGTGGCAAGGGCCACCATCACTGCAGATGCCAATGGCTTTATCGCTTTTGGAGCCTGAACACTACTGCCAATACGGTAGTTCATGCATGCACCTTGCAGTCAGTTTTTTGGGTGGTCGTTCTGTCAGTGCGTCATCCAGTTGGTTCTCCTTGCGGCCAGGGCCCTGGTCGCTACACGCAGAATTAACAGAACGTAAACCGTACTGCAACGAATCTTTCGTTTTGGCCATATAACCCGCGAAATAGATCACATAACCGCGCGATATACGTGCTAAAAGCATGCAATACTTGCTCAAGGCAAGCTCTGGATGACGTCATGTCTGATCAGCACATCGCAGCAGTGGCACAGGTGCGTGCCTTCAATCGGTTCTACACCCGGCAGATCGGCGTGCTCGAAGAGCACCTGCTGCGTAGCGACTTCACCCTGACGGAAGTGCGCGTGCTGTTCGAGCTTGCCGAGGGGCAGGGCATCAGCGCCGCCCAGCTGGGCCAGCGCCTTGGCCTCAATGCGGGGTATCTCAGCCGGTTGCTGAGCGGGCTGCAGACGCGCGGTCTGCTACGCCGCGAGCCCTCTGCCATGGACGGGCGTGCGAACCGGTTGGTGCTGACCGACGCGGGCAGGGAGGTCTTCGCGCAACTCGACGCCGCGTCCAACGACAGCATCGGGGGCATGGTGCAGACCCTGAGTGAGCCGGGCCAGCAGCGGCTGGTGGAGGCCATGACGCAGATCCAGACCCTGCTCGGCGGCGCTGCGAGCCAGTACGTGCTGCGTGATCCCCGCCCCGGCGACATGGGCTGGGTGATCCACAAACACGGCACCCTGTATGCGCGTGAGTTCGGCTGGAACGCGGAATTCGAGGCGCTGGTGGCCGACATTGTCACGCGTTATCTGCGCGAGCACGACCCGCAGACCGAGCGCTGCTGGATTGCCGAGCTGGACGGCACCCCGGTGGGCTCGGTGTTCGTGGTCCGGCATGACGCGCAGAACGCCAAGCTGCGCCTGCTGCACGTGGATGCCAGCGCCCGTGGCCTCGGCATCGGCCAGCGGCTGGTCGAAGAAGCCATGACCTTTGCGCGCGCGGTGGGCTACAAGCGCATGGTGCTGTGGACCAACGCGGCGCTCACTGACGCGCGACGTCTGTACGAGCGCGCCGGGTTCGAATTGCTGACCGAGCAGCACGAACAGCTGTTCGGCATGCCCCAGGTGTCGCAACTGTGGGCGCGCGCACTGTAACCAGGGGCATTCTGCAGTAGAAATACGGTATTGCTGAACAAGTCAGCTTGTTACGCTCCTGCACGTCGGCATCGCGCAGGACGCTGTGGACCCAGGTCCACTTCCCCGACCGTCTGGCGGACTCGTCAGTAAGGAAGACAACACGTGAACCAGTTGATCGCCATCCGGGCGTTCGCCCGCGTCGTGGAGACGGGCAGCTTCACGCGGGCCGCCGAAGCGCTGGAGATGCCTGCAGCGACGCTGAGCAAGACGGTGCGCGAACTGGAGGCGCATCTGGGCGTGCGGCTGCTGGAGCGAACCACGCGCCGCGTTTCAGTGACCGCCGAAGGCGTCCTGTATTACGAGAAGGCCGGGCGCATCCTGCATGACCTGGAGGACATTGACGCCTCATTCGGCGCGGTGAGTGATGCCCCGCGTGGGGTACTTCGCGTCGATGTCGGAGGGGCGACGGCCCGCGACGTTCTGGTGCCGGCATTGCCTGACTTCCTCGACCGATTTCCCGACATCCGGCTTGAGCTGGGCGTTTCCGACCGGCCACTCAGTCAGATCAGCGAGCACGTGGACTGCGTCATCCGCATAGGCGCGCTGGCCGATGCCTCGATGGTCACCCATCTGCTGGGCTATGCGAGCGCGGTGACCTGCGCCAGCCCGACTTACCTGGGCTGGCATGGCACCCCGGAGCATCCGGATGCGCTGCGCCAAGGTCACCGGCTGCTGAACTTTCTCTCGCCGATGAGCGGGCGACCGTTCCCGTTCCGCTTCGCACAGGGCGAGGATCGCGTGGAGATCATTGCCGAGAACCAGCTGGGCATCAACGAGAGCAACGCGCATCTGGCCGCGGCTGTCGCCGGGCTGGGGGTGATCCAGACGTTCCTGCATACCGCCCGTCCTGCACTGCAGTCGGGTGCGCTGGTGGAAGTGCTGCCCGAGTGGCGGCCCGCTGCGCTGCCGCTGCTGCTGGTTTACCCGCAGACGCGGCAGATGACGCACCGGCTGCGGGTGTTCGTGGAATGGGTGGTGGGGGCGTTCCAGCAGCGACTGGGCTGATCAGCGCGGCGGCAGCCAGAACATCAGCGCAACGATGACCACCAGCAGCGCTACCACGACCCAGCGGTATCCATTGGGCGACAGAAAACCGAACAGTGACACTTCGGTAGTGGCGAACTCGCGGCGGCAGTTCGGACAGCGCACCTGCAATGCGACATCGCGCTGATACATGGCGTTGGTCGTGCGCAGGCCACCAGCCGAGACCAGCGCCTTGCGCGCATCAAAGCGAGTAGAGCAACCACTGCAGGTGGTGAGCTTGGCCATTGTGCAGATACTCCCCGGGTACGTCCTGAGTATGCCATGCGGGACTGGCAGGTCGGTCAGCACTGCCTTAGTGTCCCTGCAGACACCGACGACAAGGCAGTCCCATGACGCATGGCGATCTACCCGGCCGCATACGCCTGAGCGGGCAGCGCTCGCTCCGTGCCGGCCTGTTGACCGTGCTCCTGTTGTTTGCACCTGCAGCGGGCGCGCAGCAATCCCTGCATTGGACAACGCCCGCAGGTGCAGACACCAGACAGCTGGATGGGGCCATCGCGGGATTGGCACGGCAACTGCTGGAAGGTAGTGACGCTGATTCCCTCACACCCGTGCAGCGCAGCCACCTGCTGCTGGTGGCTGGCCGACACGCGCAGGCGTCCGCGGCCATTGCCGCCCTGATGCAGTCACTACGCGAGCAGGGCAACGAAAGCCAGGCACAACGATGGACGCCGTACCTGCTGATGGCGCAGGCCGGTTGCCCGGCCCGGCCCGGATTCGATCGTGCCTATGCGGCCGCATTCTCGGCCCGGTTCGCCGCACTTGACGATGTGTCCGCGCTGAAGACGCACTATTGGTTCACCACCAACCTGCCGGTTGCGCAGGCGAAACTGGATGCCACCTTGGCCGCGCACGCCAACAATGCCAGTCTGACCCGCGAGCAGGCGCTGGACGTGGTCCGGCAGACCGCCTTCGTTGAGACCTTCCGCGTGGCCGGCAGACTTGCGCCCGATCTGATCCGGGCTGATGAGGATCGGCGCTTCGAGATCGACGATGCGGTCCGCATTCCGGCTGCGGAGGGCGTTGTGCTGTCGGCGCACGTGGCACGTCCGCGCAGGTCCGCATCGCCGCCTCCGGCCGCGATGCTGTTCACCATCTACACCGACCCGGCCCGCAATCGCACCCAGGCCGCGCTGGCCGCGGCGCACGGCTATGTGGGCGTTGTCGTCGATGCGCGCGGCAAGCGGCTGGGGACGGGCACTGCCGCACCCTACGAAACCGAGGGCGTGGATGCGGCCGCCGCCGTTGACTGGATCAGCCAGCAGCCGTGGAACGACGGGCGCGTGGTGATGTACGGCGGCAGCTACTCCGGCTTTGCCGCATGGGCCGCCGCCAAGCATGCACCGCCGGCGTTGAAGGCCATTGCGCCCTACGTGGCGGCAATCCCGGGCCTGGGCCTGCCGATGGAGAACAATGTTTTCCTGTCGGCCAACTACGCGTGGCCGTTCTACGTGGCCAACAACCGTCTGCTCGACAATGACACCTACAACCAACGAGCGCGTTGGGACGCCCTGACGGAGCGCTGGTACGCCTCCGGTCGTCCCTACCGGCAGATCGACCAGGTCGACGGCACGCCCAACCCCTGGCTGCAGCGCTGGCTGGCGCATCCCGACTACGACGCCTACTGGCAGGCGATGGTCCCGTATGGTGACGACTTCGCCCGCATCCGCATTCCGGTGCTGTCGATCACCGGTTATTACGATGACGGGCAGGTCTCGGCCCTGCAGTACTTCCGCGAACACACCCGGTACCTGCCCGATGCCGATCACCGGTTGCTGATCGGCCCCTACGACCACTTCGGCACGCAGGCCAACGTCAAGGCGATGGAGCTGCGCGGTTACAGCGTGGACCCGGTCGCCCAGTTCGATACCGATGCCATCACGTTCCAGTGGTTCGACCACGTCTTGAACGGCGCACCCTTGCCAGCATTGCTGGCCGACCGGGTCAACTACCAGCTGATGGGCACCAACCGTTGGGATCACGCGCCGTCGCTGCACGCGGCGGGTGGTGGCATGAAGACGTTCCACCTTTCCAGCGAGCGTACGGATGCGGGATACCGGTTGATGGAGACCACTGCGCCGCCGGCTGGCGTGTTGACCCGGACCGTGGACTTCGCTGACCGCAACAGCAGTCGCCATAACTACTACCCCTGGCCCATCCTGCGCGACGGGCCGCCGGATAACGGGGGACTGACATTTGTCAGTGCACCGTTTGATCAGCCCATGGACATGGTCGGCCCGTTCACCGGCGACCTGAAGATCCGCATCAACAAGCGCGATGTCGACCTGACGGTGACGCTGTATGAATGGCAGAAGGACGGCAAGGTGATGCAGCTCTCGTACTACGTCGGCCGGGCCAGCTATGCTGCGGACATGACCACCCGCCACCTGCTTACCCCGGGTCAGTGGACCCACGTGCCGTTGCAGCGCACGCGCATGACCGGCCGCCGCCTCGCTGAGGGCAGTCGCCTGCTGGTGGTGATGGATGTGCTCAAGGATGCCGAACACCAGGTCAACCATGGCACCGGCAAGGATGTCAGCGATGAGTCGGTCGCCGATGCAGGTGAGCCGCTACGTATTGAGTGGAGCGCTGAAAGCATGCTGCGTGTGCCATTGCGTGCGGCGGTCGCGGAATGACTGCTGGTCGTTCATCTGCGCGCCGTCTGCGGAGTTGGGTTGTGGGGCTGCTGATCCTGGCGGTACTGGGGGTGTCGGCCATGACGCTGTGGAACAGCGAGTGGCTGAAGGCACCGCGCGCGCTGTGGGAACTGTCGCGCCTGCCACCGCCTGACGCGCTGCCTGTCCCGGTGGAGGGCGTGGCAGCGCGCCGCATTGCTGACACCTTTGGTGCCCCGCGCGGACGTGACCGCACCCATGCCGGCGTGGACATCTTCGCCAAGCGCGGCACGCCGGTGCGCAGCGTCACGCGCGGCGTGGTGGTCGCCGTGCGCGATACGGGCCTGGGTGGTCGCCAGGTCTGGGTGGTGGGGCCGGCCCGCGAGCGCTACTACTACGCGCACCTCGATGACTGGCGCGCAGGCCTGCGCGAGGGCGAGGTCGTCGCCCAGGGCGATCTGCTGGGCTACGTCGGCACCACCGGCAATGCCGCCGGTACGCCGCCGCATCTGCATTGGGGCATCTACGGGGCGGAGGGGGCGTACGACCCGCTGCCGCTGCTGAAAGCCTGGAAACCGTCAGCGCAGCGATAGCGCCTGCTGCGCCTGGATCTGCGCCAGCTTGTGCGGGTTGCGCTGTACCAGAATCTGCACGATGTGTTCGCCGTCGGTGTCGAACGCCATCGCCGATTCCAGCTGCGTACCGAAATAACGCAGTACGCCGACGCGGCCGTTGAATACCGCCGGTACCATGCGCAGCTCGGCGCGCCGGCGCAGGGTGGGCGCGAACAGCAGCTGGGCGATGCGTGCGCCGCCAAGCATGGGCTTGGGGAAACTGCTGACGATGCCGCCGCCGTCGCCCATCAACTGCGCATCGCGGTCCATCAGCGCCATCATCGCCTTCAGGTCACCGCGGTCCAGTGCGGCGGTGAACGACTGCAGCAGTTGTCGGTGGATTTCATGCGGCACTTCGTGCAGACGGCGTTCCTCGCGCAGGCGCTGGCGCGCACGGTGCACGATCTGCCGGCAGCTGGCTTCGCTTTTTTCCAGGATGCGCGCGATTTCCGGGTATTCCCGCTCGAACACGTCGTGCAGCAGGAACGCCGCCCGCGCTTCTGGGGCCAGTCGCTCCAATACGGCGAGGAACGCCACCGAAAGATCGCTGGCTGTTTCATGCAGATGTTCCGGGGTGGCGCTCTCGTCCGTAAGCACCGGTTCGGGCAACCAGATGCCGACGTACTGTTCGCGTGTGCGCCGCGCCAGGCGCAGCTCGTCGATGGCCAGGCGGGTCGACGTAGCGACCAGCCAGGCCTCGTCGTTCTCGATCACGTCGCGGTCGGTCCCGTTCCAGCGCAGCCAGGTTTCCTGGGCGATATCCTCCGCTTCGGCCAGCGAACCGAGCATGCGGTATGCCACGCCGATCACGCGCGGGCGGTGCTGCTGAAAGCGGGCGGTGGCGTCATCCATGGCGGCATTCAACACGACAGCGGCCGGCACGGGAAGTGCCAGCCGCGATTACCGCAAGAAGGTTCAATGCGGCGGCAACACGGCGGGCTTGCCGGCGTCCTTGAGCAGGAACACCACGAACCGTGCCGGTTCAGTCTGGCTCGCATTACGACCGACCGTATGCAGGTCGTCGGGACCTTCGTGGAAGGCTTCGCCCGGCCCGAGCGTCACCTCCCGGCCCCCTTCGACGCCCATCACGATCCTGCCTTCCAGCACATACACAAAGCCGTGCGCGTCGTGCCGGTGCACCGGGTCGGCTCCGCCGGGTGGGTACTCGACGGTCAGGATCAGCGCTTCCTTGCCGGGGTAGTCCGGCAGGGGCTGGGTCATCACAGCGGTGACGACCGGTTCAGGTGGCGAGCTCAGGGCAGGGGCGGCGCTCGCTCCTCCGCACAGCACCAACATCAGGGATGACAACAGGACGCGCATGACGGTTTCTCCAGGGGGATCAGGACAGATTGGCCTTGTCGATGCCGAATGCCTTGTCGCGCGAGCCCGGCTCGCTACGGAAGGCGATGTTGATGCGGTTCCACGCATTGATGGCCATCACCGCGTGGGTGAGGTCGACCACTTCCTGTTCGGACAGTTGGCCCCGTACGCGTTCGTACAGATCGTCGGGAACGCCCTGCGGGGGAAGCTGGGTCAGCACTTCGGTCCAGGCCAGGCTGGCGCGCTCGCGTGGGCTGAACAAAGTGGACTCACGCCAGATCGCCAGGTGGTGCAGGCGCAGCGGGCGTTCGCCGTGGATCGTGGCCTGCTTCACATGCATGTCCACGCAGAAGCCGCAGCCGTTGATCTGCGAGGCGCGGATGGACACCAGGTCCTGGATGCTCTCTTCAATGGTGGTTGCGTGCGCGGCCATGCTGTAGTCGAGCAGCTTCTTGAACAGCGCGGGGGCCTGTTTCTGGTAATCGAGACGTTCGGTCATGGCGGGGTCCTGTCAGAAAAGGGGGAGAAGGTTCGGGGCGTTACCCGAGCCTGCAGGCTAGGTGGGCACACGCCGGCGCAGTAGCCCGTCGCGCGTCCACACCGTGTTGATCACCCGGCACCAATCTTTTTTTCCCCGGGGTGTCACAGGGCCGGATGCTGGCCCGTCTGCCTTGCATGAACCCCGATAACGCCGCCCCGCACGCAGGCCCGCCTCGTCCCGCCGAACAGGTGTGGATGACCTTTCTGCAGGCGCTGGACAGCCTGCCCGCCGATGTGCGGCTGACCCTGCTGCTGCATGACGTCGCGGGCATTCCACTCGAATCGCTCATTCCGCTGCTGGGGCTGCCCGCTGAACGCTGTCGGCAGCATCTGGAGGCAGCCCATGCCTGTCTGCAGGACCACGCCCGTCATTTTGGAGCGACCCCGCCATGTCCCTGACCGAAACCCTGGCTGCCGACGAGGGCAGCGATGCGCTCACTACCGGCTTCTCCGCCAGCTACGCCGGGGTGATGGCGTTCATTGCGGTCGCGCACGAGGGCAGCTTCTCGCGTGCGGCCGACCGGCTTGGCATCGGCCGCTCCGCGGTAAGCCGCAGCGTGCAGAAGCTGGAAGGCCAGCTCGGCGTGCGCCTGTTCCTGCGCACAACGCGCTCCACCTCGCTCACCCGCGAGGGCGAGCTGTTCCATGAAGGCTGCCGACCGGGCGTGGATCGCATACTGCAGGCGCTGGAAGAAATGCGCGACCTGCGTGATGGTCCTCCGCGAGGTCACCTGCGGATCAGCGCTACGGGCGGATTCGGGCGCAAGGTGATTGCGCCGTTGCTGGCCCCCTTCCGGGCGCGCTTTCCCGACGTCAGCCTGGAGTTGCTGCTGGAAGAGCGCGCGTTGGATCTCGCCGCCGACCGCATTGACGTGGCGTTCCGGGACGGCGTGCTTGAGGACAGCGACGTGATCGCCAAACACCTGATTCCGATGCAGCTGCTGGTATGCGCCACCCCAGACTACGTGGTGGCGCACGGCTTGCCCGAGCGGGTGGAGGAGCTGGACGCGCACGCCTGCATCAGCCTGCGCCAGGTCAATGGCCGGCTGCAGCCCTGGGAATTCCGCGTGGACGGGCGGGCGCTGGCCGTCGAGCCGGACGCGGCGCTGGTGTTCAATGACGCAGACCTGGCGCTGCAGGCAGTGATGCAGGGGCAGGGGCTGGCGCAGCTGCCCAACTACCAGGTGCGTGCCGCGCTGGATGCCGGCGAGCTGGTGCGCTGCCTGGACCGCTATGCCGCCGATGACCGGGGGCACTACCTGTGCTACCTCAGCCGCCGCCAGCTACCCAAGCGCATCCGCGCATTCATCGATTTCATCACCGCCGAGGTGCGCGCGCTGGACCTGGACGTGGTGACGCACTGGGAGAACACGCTGCGCACACCGGCCCCCGCGACCTTGCCGGATCCGGCCGCCTGGCGATGAGGGTCATTGGTGCGTGGCGGGCAACAACGCGCGTCCTGCCAGGGATCTACTGAGGCATACCGCGGGCGCCTAGCATCGGTGCTGTACCTCTACCCAGCCCTGGAGCATGAACATGAAGATTCTGGTCATCGGCGGCACCGGCCGCATCGGCAGCAAGGTCGTCGACCGCCTGCGTGCGGCGGGACACGAGATCGTCATCGCGGCACCGTCCACCGGTATCGACATCATCAGTGGCGAAGGACTGGATGCGGCAATGGCAGGCACCGACGTGGTGGTGGACCTGGCCAATTCACCGTCGTTCGAAGATGCCGCCGTGCTGGAATTCTTCCAGACCGCCGGCCGCAACATTCTGTCGGCTGAAGCGCGCGCCGGCGTTGGCCACCACGTGGCGCTGTCGGTGGTGGGCACCGACAAACTGGCCGCGAGTGGTTACTTCCGCGGCAAGATCGCGCAGGAGCGCCTGATCCGCGACTCCGGCATCGCCTATACCATCATCCACTCGACCCAGTTCTTCGAATTCCTGCCGGGCATCATCCAGTCGGCGGGTGATGCGCTGCACCTGCCCACGGCGCTGGTGCAACCGATCGCGGCCGAGGACGTGGCGGATGCGGTGGCCCGCATCAGCGTGCAGCCCGCCATCAACGGCGTGGTTGAAATCGCCGGTCCGGAGCGGGCATCCATGGCCGAGCTTGCGCAGCGATTCCTGGACCGTACCCAGGATGCGCGTCGGGTGACCGGCGACGCCGAAGCGCCTTACTTTGGTGCGCAGTTGCAGGACGACACGCTGGTCCCGGTGGGTGAGGCATGGCTGGGCAAGCAGAACTTCGATGGCTGGCTGCAGGGCTCGGACTTCGCCCGTCATGCCTGACGTACCTGACGACGCTGGCCCGCCGTTGAAGCCGCCTTCGCCAGGCGTGCTCGACAAGTATCACGGCGATGAGGTGCGCCCGCTGTACACCGGGCGGGTGCGGGTCAGCGGTGGCGTGGCCGGTCACGGGCGGGCGTCGGGAATCGCGGTATCGGACGACGGTGCGTTGGCATTGGACCTGCGATTGCCGCCAGCGCTGGGTGGTCCCGGTGGCGGCAGCAATCCCGAACAGTTGCTGGCGGCCGGTTATGCCGCCTGCTTCCACGGAGCCATGATGCTGCTGGCCGCGCGCGCCGGCCTGATGCTGGTCGATGCCTGCATCGATGTCGGTGTGACCTTCTCGCGCGACCCCATCGACGGGCTGTACCTGCTTTCCGCGGAAGTGGAGGCCTATCTGCCCGGCATGGAGGCCGCGGTGGCGGCCGAACTGGTCCGCAACACCGAACGCGTCTGTCCCTACGCAAAGATGTTCCGTAACGGCATCACCCATGTGGTGTCGGTGGTACCGACCACCGCGCCGTCATCCCCTTGATGGAGACCCTGGCCATGCACGCCGGACGCTCATACACGTTTCTCGAATTCCTGCGCTGGACCCGCCGCCCGTTGTACGCGTTGATCCTGCTCGATCTTGCGCTGGTCGCGCTATATCAGCTGGCCGGATGGCATTGGCTGGCAGTGCCCTGGAATGTGATCTTCATGCTGGGTACCACGGTGGCGTTGATCGTGGGGTTCAAGAACACCCAGACCTACAACCGGTTGTGGGAAGCGCAGCAGGTGTGGGCATCGATCACCTCCGCCAGCCGGGTCTGGGGCGCGATGACCCGCGACTACGTCGGCAACGCCGAGCTCACCCGGCGGCTCGCCTACCGGCATGTGGCCTGGTTGACCGTGCTGCGCTACCAGATGCGTGACAGCAAGGCATGGGAGACCACCCAGGCCGCGCCGAACGTCGAGTATCGGAAGCACTATGAAGTGCCCGAAAAGGCACGCGCGCTCGACATGGAGTTGAACAAATACGTTTCCGGGCCAGAGCGTGCACGCATCCTCGGTGCAGGCAGTCGCGCCACCGAGGTGCTCAACCTGCAGGGGGCGGATCTCAAACAGATGCTGGATGCCGGGCAGATCAGTGCCGGTGCCTTTGCCGAGCTGCAGCGCGTGCTGCGCGACCTGCACGACCAGCAGACGCGTAGTGAGCGCCTGAAGAACTACCCCTACCCACGGCAGTACGCAATCATCAATGTGATCTTCGTGCGCATTCTGTGCGTGCTGCTGCCATTGGGCATGATCGATCTGTTTGCCCCGCTGGACAATGTCGTCGGCGGTGTCATGGCGGGCCACATGGTGTGGCTGGCGGTGCCACTGAGCGTGCTGGTGTCGTGGATGTACGCGTCGCTGGACCAGGTGGGTGAAAGCAGTGCGAATCCGTTCGAGGGCGGGGCCAACGACATCCCCATCTCGCAGATCTGCGTGTCCATCGAGATGGATCTGCGACAGCTGCTGGACGAGCGCGACGTGCCGGTGGCACCGGTCCCGGCCAGTCCCATCCTGCTGTAGCGCAACCCCGGAGCATCCACATGAACATCGTCGTCATTGGCGGTCATGGACTGATTGGAAGCCGGGTGGTGGAGCGGCTGCGCGACGCGGGCCACCAGGTAACGGCGGCGTCACGGCGTACCGGCGTGGACACCCTGACCGGGGCGGGACTGGCGGAAACACTGGCGGGGGCCGAGGTCGTGCTGGATGCGTCCAATGCACCGTCCTTCGACGCACCGGCGGTCGGTGACTTCTTCCAGCGCAGCACTGCCAACCTGCTGGCCGCGTGCGCACAAGCCGGCGTCGGCCACTTCATTGCGCTTTCGGTGGTCGGCACCCCCTACCTGCAAGGTAGCGACTACTTCCGTGCCAAGGCCGTGCAGGAGCAGCTGGTTCTGCATGCCCGTCTACCGGCAACGCTGGTGCGGGCCACCCAGTGTTTCGAGTTCATGGCACAGCTGATTCCGCCGGGTGCCGAGCGTGAGCCGGTGCGCCTGCCGGTGGCGCTGGTGCAGCCGCTGGCCGCCGATGACCTGGGCGAGGCCCTGGGCCATCTGGCGACCGGGCCGTTGCCGGGTGGCGTGGTGGAGATCGGCGGACCGGAACGGCATCGCCTGTTTGAGCTGGTGGAGTGGGTGATGTATTTCCACCAGGACGACCGCCCGGTCATCGGCGACCGGGACGCGCGTTACTACGGCGCAGCACTCAAGGAGCTGACGCTGACGCCTGGAGCCCAAGCCATCATCGGCACGACCCGCTTCGCGGATTGGCTGGCCCGCCATACCGCCGGCCAGCTGCCACATGTGAACCAGCCCGACCCCTTGCGCTGAACGGACGCGGCAGCGTCATCGTGCGGTCGTCTACGTGCGCTACAACGTGCGCTGTCGCGCGGCAACGCGCGCGCAATGCGCTCTAAAGTTGATGGAGGCTCGGCCGATACCGATGCGTCCTTCTGCCTGGAGTGCGCGATGCACGCCGTGTCCCGTCGCCTGTTGTCCTTCACCCAACGCATGGACGCGTTGCCGCTCTGGCGCGCGCTGTCACCCAAGGTGATGGCGCTGCGCCGGATGAGTATCGCCAACAAGCTCAAGGTGAGCCTGGTGGTCTGTGGCTCCGGCCTGCTGGTGGTGGCCGCCGTGTATGGCTGGACGCGCCATAACAGCGAGCGGGCGGCCGATACGTTCGCCCGGCACCAGCAGCATACCGCGTTGGCGGCCGCATTGAACGCGCAGGTGGCCGATGCACGTCGGCTGCAGACCCGCTACGCGGTCAGTTTCGATGATCAGGATCGTGCTGCGCTGCTGGCTGCTCGTGACCGTTTGCAGGCCACGTTGGTGCAGCTGCCGTCCGAGGGGGCGGACACGGCAGGCACCGCCGCGGCACTGAAGGCGCTTGGCGAGCGCATCACCGCATTTGCCGAGGGCATTGGCGCGTTGAACCAGCGCGTTGACGAGATGGGGCGGGGCGAGGAGGGGCTTCGCGCGCAGCTGGAGGCGGCTGGCAACGCGCTGGATGGCTTGCTGGAGAGCACGCAGCGCCCGGCGCTGAGCGCGCAGGGGCAGGCCATGCGCCGGCAGGAAGCCTTGCTGCTGCTGAGCGGAGACAGCCAGCACAGCGACCGCGCCAGCGAAGCCAAACTGCCCTTTGAACTGGTGCTGGGCGAATCCCGGCTGCCCCCGGCCGAGCAGGACGCGCTGCGCACGGCCATGGACGCTTACCAGGGCGCGCTGCTGGCGTATACCGCCGCGCGTGTCGGGCTGGACGTGGAGGCGATGTCGCTGGCCGATACCGCTGAACAGATCGGCCCGGCGCTGCAGCAGCTGGAGAACAGCCAGGTAGCATCACTGGCCGCCGCGCGTGATGGTCTGCAGACCCAGGCGCGGGCCATGACCGTGCTGTTCGCGCTGACCCTGCTGGTGGTGGCCGGCATGTTGATTGCCACGTTGCTGCTGGTGCTGGGGTCGGTACGCCGGCCGATCGCCGACACCCTGCGCTTTGCCGAGGACATTGCCGAAGACCGGCTCGATACCGTGCTGGAAGTGCGCAACCCGCATGACGAGATTGGCCAGCTCGCGCAGCGCCTCACCCACATGCAGCAACGTCTTCGCGCGCGCATCGAGTCCGAGCGCGCTGCGGCCCGCGACAATGCCCGCGCACGACAGGCACTGGACAGTGCGCAGACCGGCATGATGGTGCTGGGGGCAGACGGCTCCATTGCGCTTCTCAACCAGGCGCTCTGCATCGCACTGAACCTGGATGAGGCATCGTGGCGCGGTCGCCCGGCGCTCGCGCTGCATCCTGCGCTGGCTGGGGTAGTGGCCCAGCTGCAGCGGGCCGAGCCGGGTACCCATGAGATCGAGCACCAGCAGGTGCGTTACCAGTTGGTGATCAACCCGATGCAGCACGACGGGCAACTGCTCGGGGCGGCGGTGGAGTGGCGCAGCCGTGCGCTGGAAACCACCGTGGAAACAGAAGTGGCCGCACTGGTGGACGCCGCCGCGCATGGCGAGCTGGATGTGCGTCTGGCCGTGCATGACAAGCGGGGCTTCCTGCGAACCCTCGCGGTAAGCATCAATGGCTTGCTCGACACATTCCAGGGCAATCTGCGCAGTGTGCAGGAACTGCTTGCCGCGCTGGCGCGAGGCGATCTGGGTGCGCGCATGCAGGGTGATTTCCAGGGCGTGTTCGCTGACATGCGCGACGATGCCAATGCCAGCGTCCAGCAGCTGACCGACATCGTCACCCGCATCCAGCACGCGTCGCAGGCGATCAACGGCGCAGCTGGTGAGATCGTCGCCGGCAACCGTGATCTGGCGGTGCGAACCGAACGGCAGGCCGCGCATCTGGAAGAAACGGCGTCGTCAATGGAAGAGCTGACTGCGACCGTGCGCCAGAACGCCGATGCGGCGCGCCAGGCCAATCAGCTGGCCATCGACGCGGCGCGGATTGCCGCAGAGGGCGGCGCATCTGTGGCGCAGGTGGTGTCCACGATGGCTGGGATTGCCGATTCGTCCCGGCGCATCGCCGATATCATCGGGGTCATCGATGGCATCGCTTTCCAGACCAACATCCTGGCATTGAATGCGGCGGTCGAGGCCGCGCGCGCCGGCGAACAGGGGCGCAGCTTTGCGGTGGTCGCCGGCGAAGTGCGTCTGCTGGCCCAGCGCAGTGCCGATGCCGCCAAGCAGATCAAGGACCTGATCGAGGCGTCCGTGGACAAGGTCAACGCCGGCTCGCGTCAGGTCGACCAGACCGGGGCGACCATGGACGGCATCGTGCGCAGCGTCGAGCAGGTGACCGCGATCATGGCCGGCATCTCCGCGGCTTCACAGCAGCAGAGCGCAGGGATTGAACAGGTCGGAAAGACCCTGCTGCAGATGGATGGCAGCACCCAGCAGAATGCCGCCATGGTCGAAGAAGCGTCGGCCTCGGCGCAGGCAATGCAGCGTCAGGCCGAACTGCTGGGTGATGCGGTCGCCGCCTTTCAGTAGACGTCGCGTCGGTAGCGGCCTTCAGCCAGCAGGGTATCCAGGCTGGCTTCACCGAGGATCTCACGCAGGACCTGGTCCACGCCTTCAGCCATGCCATGCAGTGAACCGCAGACGTAGATGCTGCCACCCATGGCCACCCAGTCGTGCACGGCCTGGGCCTGATCACGCAGTCGGTGCTGCACATAGCCGCCGCCGTCCGGATCGCGGGAGAACACGCGATCCAGCCGGCGCAGATGGCCCTGCTGCTGCCACCGCTCCATCTCATCGGGGTACAGGCTGTCATGCGCTGCGGTGCGTTCGCCGAATATCAGCCAATGCCCGCCGTCGCCATGTGCAGCGGCCTCACGCAGCAGGCTGCGCAGACCGGCAATGCCGGTGCCGTTGCCGATCAGCAGCATCGGCGCGTGCTCCGGGTAGCGGTGGAAGCCGCTGTTGCGGCGGACCCGTGCCTGGATGGGAGTGCCCTCGGTGGCGTGCACGCACAGCCAGCCGGAACCGAGTCCGGGCCGCCCGTCGGGCAGCGACGTGAGCCGCACCACCAGCTGCAGGCTGTCGTCCTGCATGACCGAGGCAATCGAGTATTCGCGGTGGGCAGGCACCGCGTCGGCGTTGCCGGTCTGCTGACCCGGAACGATCTCCAGAATGTCACCCGCCTGCCAGCTGGCATGTTCGGGCGGGGTCAGCTCCACCTGCCAGATCGCGCCGGCGGCGCTGCCCGGATTGAGCAGGCTGCGTCGTTTCAGTATCCAGTCCTGCAACGGCTCCGCCGCCGGCAGTGGCACCGGGTCGCTGATGCCGGTGAGTGCGGCCAGCTGGTTCTGCCACTGCGCCAGCGCAGCGCCATCATCGCGGTTGACCTCCACCGTGGGGAACAACGGCCGGGCACCTTGCGCGGCCAGCCATGCGTCGACCGCACGTGAGAAACCGCAGTAGCGCGCGTACTCGTGATCTCCCAGCCCCAGCACCCCGTACTGCAGATCCGCCAGCGGCAGGTTCTGCGGCAGCAGGCGGCGCTCGAATACCCGGGCGGCGTCGGGTGCTTCGCCGTCGCCAAAGGTACTGATCACGAACAGGGCATTGCGTGCCTGCTGCAGGCTGGTCGCATCCAGCTGACCCAATGGCTTCACCTGCACCGGCATGCCGGCCCCTTGCAACTGGGCGGCAGCGCGCCACGCCAGTTGCTCGGCGAATCCGCTCTGGCTGGCAAAGGCGACCAGCCATGGAGCCTGTCCCTCGACGGGCGTGCCGGTCATCGGCTGCCGCGCAGCGCGCACTTCGCACTTCGCGCTTGCGCCGGCGGCGATCCAGATACAGCATCCAGCCGGTAATGAAGAACAGCAGCATCGCCAGGCTGGAAAGCATGACGATGACCCGGCCCGGCAGCCCGAAGAAACTGCCGGAGTGCAGGGCGAACATGCTGGTCATGGTCTTGCGCCCGGCGCTCATCTGCCGGTACGGCTCGTGCTGCAGCAGGACACCGCTAACCGGGTCCAGCTGCACGTTGTCCTGGGCACGGTCGTGGGCCGCTTCGGTGGACTGTACCCGTCCGGTCAATGGGCGGCCCGGCTTGTTGGGGAAGCGCAGGTCGATGTAACCGTGGCGAACGCCGGGCAGGGCGTACAGCGTGTGCTCGACGCGCTTCATGTCCAGCGCGCCGTTGCTGGCGCGCAGGGCGGGTTCCTCGCGGCCGGGCCCGCCCAGCAAGTGGGTCGCGCCCGTGCGGTACCAGTCGAATGACCACCACAGGCCGGTCAGTGCCAGCAGCAGGTAGACCACGAGCACCCAGGTGCCCACCACCGAGTGCAGACTCCACAGGAAGCTGCGGCCGCTGCGCGACCACTCCACCGCCAGCCAGGTTCGCCAGTGCCACCACTGCCTTGGCCAGCGCAGATACAGGCCGGAGAGCGCGAAGAACACCAGGGTGACGGCACAGATGCCGGTGATCAGTTTGCCCCGGTCGCCGGCCACCAGGTGCCGATGCAGGTCCTCGACGAAATCGAAGAAGGGCAAACCGCGCAGGTCATGCAGTCGTTGGCCGGTGTAAGGATTGAAGTACCGCCAGTGCTGCTTGCCGCCCTCGAAACGGGCGACCGACAGGCGTTGACCGGTGGCATCCACGCGCAGGCGCTGCAGCGGACGGTCGGTGCCTTCCTGCAGTCGCGGCAGCAGCTCGCTCAGGGCCAGTGGCTGCTCGCCAGCGGCATGGCGCTGCGCGACGTCGGCAGCCGCCGGGTTAAGGGCGCGCACGATCTCGTCTTCAAACGAGAGCGTTGCACCGCTAAGACCCATGATCGCCAGCACGGTTCCAGCGGTGATGCCTAGCAGCCAATGCAGCTGGAACAGGATGGTTTTGAACATGTGGAATCCGGTGGGGCAATTGCCGGGCATGGCCCGGCACTACGGAATGACGGATGTAGTGCCGGGCCATGCCCGGCATCACGTCAGAAGTCCAGCTGATACCCCAGTGTCACCGTGCGCCCCCGGCCCGCGAAGTACCGGTCCGGCTCAATCAACGCGCTCTGCGAGTAGTACGTGATGTACTGGCGATCAAACAGATTGGCCACGCCCAGCTGCACGCTGCCCTTGCTGAGCGTGTACTCGGCTGCCAGGTCAAACAGCGCATAGCCCTGGAACTGCTTGGCCGCTTCGTCGAAGTTGCGGTTGAACGCGTATTGGCCCTGCACGAAGGTGGACAGCTTCGGCGTCCACTGCGCCGACCACGTGGCGATGGCACGGTTGGGCGCGATATTCAGTCCGTCCAGCCGGGCATCCAGGTGGCCGTCGGCGTCGCTGTCATAGCGGCCGCGCGTCCAGGCATAGGACAGGCCCAGCGCATGGGCGTCATTGAGCTGATAGCGCACGCTGGCATCCAGACCCTCGATGCGGGTCTTTTCACGAGCCATCTGGAATGCACCATCGACCGAGATGATGCGCGTGCCCAGGTCCGAGCGTGACTGGAACACCGCCACGTCGGCCTGCCACGCGCCGGTGCGCACACGTGCCCCCAGTTCGGTGTTGCGGGTCAGCACCGGCTCCAGTGCATTGAGGTCGGCCACCGACGTGCCGGGCGTGTTGATCGAGCGCAGCACGCGGCCCACGTCCGGCATCCCGAAGCCTTCGGAATAGCTGCCGAAGACATTGAAGGTTTCTGTCGGCGCGAACACCAGACCGGCGTTGTACAGCGTCTCGCCAAAGCGCAGCTTGCCGCCCTGCACATTGACGCGGTTGTAGCGGTACAGCGTCTGGTAGCTGTCGATGCGCAGCGTGGCTTCTTCGCGGCGGATGCCGCCCTGCGCGGTCAGCGTCGGCAGCAGTTTGTATTCGGCCTGCAGGAATCCGGCGGCGTTGCGGAATTCGGAGTTCGGCACATAGGTGCGGCCGGTGCCGTACAGGTCCTGCTTGCCGCTGTCCTGCAGCAGATCGACGCCACCGGTGAGCTTCAGCGTGCCGTCAAGCAGGTCATCGCGCCCCAGGCTGGTCTTGGCTCCCCACTTGGACGCCACCGAACGCGACTGGTCGTACAGGGTGCCGACCGGCGCGATCAACGGATCCTGGAAGGTGGACGAACGATCGCCGCCGAACAGGCCTTCGAATTCCTGGTTGAACACCATCGCGCGCAGTTCCATGCCGGCCAGATCGTGATGGGTGTAGGCCAGGCCGGTCGTCCAGACGTCGTTCCACGGCGGGGTGCCCGGCGGCGTACCGCGGACCGAGGTGGTCGGCAGGCCGGTGGTGCGATTGCCGGACACGGTGAGGTACTCGGCTTTGGATTTGATCCGGTAGCGGTTGGAGCTGAACTGGAGTTCCTGGTTGTCGTCGATCCAGTAACCCAGCTTGGCGTGCAGGTCATAGGCGCGCGTGGCCATCAGGTCGCCCTGGGTGGTGTCGGTGCCGATGGCGGTGCCGTCGCCGTCCAGCCACAGCCCCTGGTCTTCGTAGCCTGCGCCGAACAGGTAGTCCCAACGCCCATTGCTGCCGCTGATGCGGTAGTCGGCGCGGTAGCTGGTGGTTTCGGCGCTGACGTCGGTGGTCGGCAGCGTGGTCTGCACGCCCACGTGCTGGTTGATCTGGCCCGGTTCTGGCTTGCGGGTGATCAGATTGATGGTGCCGCCGGTGGCTCCCAGGCCGTTCATCGCATTGGCCCCCTGGATCACTTCGATCCGCTCCACCATGGCGTAGTCGATGGTGTGGGTTTCGCGGCCGGTCGGGCGCAGCGGATTCGACTGCGGAATGCCATCGACCAGGATCAACGGCGTCCGTCCGCGCAGGGTCTCGCCACTGCCGTTCATCTTGCCGCGGCTGGGCGTGTAGGACGGCAGCAGGTTGGCCAGCACGTCGGACGAGTTGCCGCTGATGCGCAGCTGTCGCTCGATCGCCTCGCGTTCGATCACCACAATGGTCTGCGGCGCAGTGTCGGCGCTCTGGCCCGTGCGCGACGCAGTGACGGTGACCGCATCCAGGGTGCGGGCGTCCGTGGACTGGGCAACGGCATGGGCTGACAGCAGCGCGGTCAGGGCGACGAACAACGGTGAAAAGCGCACAGGCACGTCCTTGGAGCATTGGACGTGGCGATACCAGCCCAAAAGCTAATGAGAATGGATATCGTCATTGTTCAGGCTGCCGGCACCGTGGTCAACACCCGATCGGGTCAGCGTGGCAGTGCCGTCGCCGTCAGGGCTGGGCCCAGTGCTCGATTTCGCCATGCGCGAAGGGGCCGAGCTTCTGCTTGACGATGCGGCCCTGTGCGTCGACCAGCACGGTGTAGGGCAGTAGTCCCTGCGCGTTGCCCAGCTTCACGCTGGCATCGTCGGGTGCCGGTTGTTCCAGCACGATCGGGTAACTGACCGGCACGCGGGCCAGGAACTCACGCACGCCTTCGGGCGTGTCGATGGCCAGCCCCAGCACCTGCACGCCGTGGGCAGGCTGCGCGGCGGCAAACGCCTGCAGCGCGGGCATTTCTTCCACGCAGGGGCCGCACCAGCTGGCCCACACGTTGATCAGCAGGGGCCGGCCGCGGAACGTGGCCAGGTCGACCGGGTTCCCGTCGAGATCGGGCAGGGTGATCGCCGGCAGGGTGTCGCCAGGACGTGCCGACACCGCGGCGGGACGTGCCGCCTTCGGCGGCTGTGCCACCGGCGCGGGCGGCACACCGAAGTAACTCACCCCGACGACCAGGCCCAGGAGGGCGGCAATCGCGGCCGCCACCCTCAACGACCGGCGTGGCGGCGGGCTGCTCAACGGGCCGTGCGCAGCAGCGCTTCTTCAACGATGGCCTGGGTCAGCACCGTCGGCAACACCGTGGGCGGCGCGCCTGGGCCGTACACCACATACAGCGGCACGCCGACCGCTTTGTGCTCGTCGAGGAAGGCGGTGATCTCCGGGTCCACGTTGGTGTAGTCGCCGCGCATGTAGACGGCATTGGTACGCCGCAGGGTGTCCTGGAACTCGTGCGTGCCCAGCACCGCGCGTTCGTTGGCCTTGCAGGTGACACACCAGTCGGCGGTCATGTTGACGAACACCACGCGGTTGTCCTGGCGCAGGCGGTCGAGCATCTGCGGCGAGTAGTCCACCACGTTGTCGGCCGTGGCAGCGGCCTGCTTGCTGGGCGCTTCGATGCGGTTGACCGCCCACACCGGCACCAGCGCCGCCAGCAGCAGCACCGCCGCCAGTGCGCTGCCCACGCGCTGGCTGCGCCAGCGGCTTCGTTCGAACCACCACAGCGCCAGCCCGGCCACGATCAACCCACCCAGCACCAGCGCCATCGCATCCACGCCGCGCTGCTTGCCCAGCACCCACAGCAGCCAAAGCGCGGTGGCGTACATCGGGAAGGCCAGCACCTGCTTCAACGTCTCCATCCACGCGCCGGGGCGCGGCAGGCGTCGAGCCAGCGACGGGATGAAGCCGATCAGCAGGAACGGCAGGGCCAGGCCCAGGCCCAGCACGATGAACACCAGCATGGCGGAGGCCGGCGGTGCGGTGAACGCATAGGCCAGCGGCGCGCCCATGAACGGTGCCACGCAGGGACTGGCGACCACGCAGGCCAGCACGCCGGTGAAGAAGTCACCCATCGGTCCGCTGCGCGACGCCAGCGACTGGCCCACGCCGCCCAGTCCACCGCCCAGGGTGAACACCCCCGACAGACTCAGACCGACCGCGAACATCAGGTACACCAGCGCGGCAATGAACCACGGGTGCTGCAGCTGGAAGCCCCAGCCCGCCGCCTGGCCGGCGGCACGCAGCGCCAGCACCAGCGCGCCGATGATGGCGAACGCCACCAGCACGCCGGCGGTGTACCACAGCGCATGGCTGCGCGCGCGCTGTCGGCTTTCACCGCTCTGCGCCACGCCCAGCACCTTCAGCGACAGGATCGGAAGCACGCACGGCATCAGATTCAACACCAGCCCGCCGACCAGCGCCAGCAGCAGCGCCGCGATAAGGGTAGTCGGGGTGCTGTCACCGGTGGCCGGCGGGCGCGTGCGCTGTGCGTTGTCAGCACTGGCGTCGGGGCTGCCCACTTCGGCGTCCTGCGTGACCGGCTCATTCGGACGGATCAGCAGCGGCTGGGTGGCGATGCCATTGCCGTCGCGCTCCTGCGCGCGCTTTTCGCGGGTCGGCAGCGGGGTGATCACTTCGTTGCGATGCGCGGCCTCGTCGGCGCGGGCGTTGACCTTGCCGGCAGGCAGCGCCAGCTTCACCCGGCGGGTCATCGGCGGGTAGCAGATGCCGTCGGTCTGGCAGCCCTGGAAGGTGATTACCAGCGTAGCTGGAGTGGCTTCGGGACGGCTGCGGCGCAGTGGCAGCTTCACGTCGACCTGGTCGAAGTACACCGCCACGTCGCCGAAGTGCTCGTCGCGGTGTGCCTTGGCCGCTGGCCATTGCAGCTTGTCGGCAACAATTCCGGTGGTGCCTTCAAGCTTCAGCGAGGTGCGGTCGCGGTACAGGTAGTAGCCCGCCGCCGGGGTAAAGCGCAGCAGCAGGGTGTTGCCGTCGCCGACAATGGCTTCAAAGCCGAATGCGCGTTCGGACGGCAGCGGCAGTGCCTGGGTGGCACCGGTGCCAGGCAGGCGCAGACCGCCGCCACTGTTGCCCGACAGCAGGTTGCCCACCGGCAGGCCATTGCCTGCGTTGCCCGACGGGAGTGCCGCGTCGTCGGCAGCCTTGCCGGAACCGCCCGGCAGACGCACCTGCACGCTGCGCTTCTGCGGCGGGTAGCACACCCCGGCGTCTGCGCAGCCCTGGTAGCGCACTTCCAGCGTCACGCTGTCGGCACCGTCGGCGGCCTTGCCCGGCAGCACGGCGGTCAGCCGTTCGCGGTAGGTTTCCACTTCGCCGAAGAAGTCGTCGTGGTGCTTCTTGCCCGCCGGCATCTGCAGCGCCTCGGCGGTGAACGCCGCATCGGCTTTCACCGAGGTGCGATGCCGGTACAGGTAGTAGCCCGGGGCGATATCGAAGCGCACCTCGATGTGCTCGCGATCGCGCGCCTGCGCGGTCAACGCGAAGGCCTGGTCCACCGGGAGCAGATCTTTCTCACTCACTGCCCAGGCAGGCAACGACATCACGGCCAACGCACACAGCGCGGCAAAACGACCCAGCAGCGTCATCAATCAGTGTCCTCTCGGGTCTGTGCCCGAATCCAATCCAGGTACGCCGGCAGGCCGGCGTGGCTTTCGACCGCGATGCACTCGGGGAGTTCATACGGATGCAGCGCGCACACGCGCGCGATGGCCGCGTCCAGGCGGCCGCCGGTGGTCTTGATCAGCAGCTGGATCTCGCGATCCTGGGTGACCGCGCCTTGCCAGCGGTACGTCGACTGCGCCCCGTCCAACCGGGTGACACAGGCCGCCAGCCGTTCCTCCACTAATGCCGTAGCCAGCCGCGCGGCGGTTTCCGCGTCAGGGCAGGTGGTCATCAGGATGAATACGGAATCGGCGGTCGACATGACCGCCGATTGTAATGCCGATACCGGTCGGCCCCAACGCGACCGACCGGTATCACGCATGCCCGTAGAGCCGGGCTTGCCCGGCTGCCCGGGAAAATCATGGCACCAGATCAGGCTCCGGCACCACGTCACACCTCACTCAGCCAACTGACAGCTCGCCGGCTTGGCCGAGGTAAACAACGCGGGCGTCGCCCATTCAGGATGGTCGATGAACGGGTTGCGATTGCCCTGGAAGCTGAAGATCACTTCATTTCGGGCCTTTTCGGCGGCCGTCGGCGGGTCTGCCAGGTGCCAGTCGATCAGCGTCGACAGCAGGCCCATGTAGGCCGGCGAGGACGAGGTCTTGACGATCTTGCTGCGGTCGTCGGTCAGCTCCAGGTCCGGCTCGCTCTGCCCGGTGGCTGCATCCTTGCCGCCCTCATAGCGAATGGCCATGTACATAACAGCACGTGCCATGTCGCCCTTGCGCTGGCCCCACACCTCGAAGGTGCCGGTGTTGCCATCAGGCGTGCGCACCCAGTTGGAGTTGCCCGGGTATCCGCCACTGCCACCGCCCTGACCGTTGTTGTTCTCGGTGGCGCGCTCGCCGCAGTTGGCGTCGCACTTGGCGAACGGCTTGTTGCCGCGGTCCGCGTTCCACTGCGCATCACTCAGGTACAGCATATGGGTGTCGGTATAGGGCGCATACGGCAGGCCCTTGTCGCCGGTGGTGCTGGCAAAGCCCAGCGAGTTCGGCCAGGTGTGCTCGCGGTTGTAGGTGAGCCCGCTGCCGGTGCCCGCGCGGTCACTGACCTTGGTGTAGCTGCGGTTGCGGTACACGTCGAGGATCTTGCCGCTGTTGTTCGGGTCCTCGTCGGCGATCTCCAGGATGGTCCAGGTGCTGGTGCCCGAACCGCTGTACGGGTACGCGGTATGCCCCTTGATGGTTTCGTGCAGCGAGCAGCGCAGCTGGCTCGGGCTGGAGGTGTTCACCTTCGAGTAGTAGCTGCCCGGATCCGGATCGGGGCCCGGGTCGCCACCGCCACCGCCGCTGGCGACATTGAAAGCGATGCGGGTGTCTGCGGCCGGGCGGGCACCCTGCGCGTCCTTGATGCGGGCCGCACGGATGTCGAAGCGGCAGGCTTCGCCCGCTTCCAGCGCGGTGTTGGTGGACACGGTGAAGGTGGTGCCGCTGCTGGCGTGGCTGAGCGGCACCGTGCCGGAGGTGCCGCAGCTCAGCGTGAACGCACCGCTGCTGAGGGTGACCGATTCGCTGAAGGTCACCACCAGGTCGGCGGCGGCCGGGAAGCTGGTCGAACCTTGTTCCGGCGTCGTCGTTTTCACCGAGGGCGGGGTGTTCGGACCGGTGCCGCCACCGCTGCCGCTGAAGGTCTGGCCGTTGTTGCACGCCCCGAAGGTCTGCGCGGCCGAGGGAGCCCAGGTGAAATGGCTGTACTGGCTGCCGCTGCCGGTGAGCTGCAGCGAGGTGCCGGGGGCGGTGCTGTTGCTTTCGCTGACCGGAATGTTCTGGCTGGTCAGGCCGGCAGCCGGACCGCCGGATGCGGTGATGGTGCCTTCGTAGCTGATGAACTGAACCACGGTGCCGCTGGCGTCGACCAGGGCGATGCCGTCGTTGGAGCCGTTCTGGAGGCCGTTGGTGGGGTAGGTCACCGTGGCGATGCGGGCGCTGCCGCAGCTGGCAGTGGCACCGGCCGGCACCGGATTGTTGGCGTAGACGGTCGCCGCCGACGGGGTGCTGCCGTTGTACAGGTACAGCCGGTAGGTGCTGAGGTCCTCGCCGCCGGTGGCGACCACCTCGATGGCTTCGCCGACGTCCCCGGCGGGGGTGCTGTCGTCGTAATGCAGTTCGTTGATGAATACGTCGGCGTGGGCGGTGCCTGCGGCGGTCAGGGCCAGCAGGCAGGCCAGGTAAAGCGGGCTCGGTAACCTCATCTACCACTCCTTGTGATTGGGTTGTGCCGGGCGAATCTAGCCAATCCAGATGACGGAATGTCGCAATCGGCACTACACAGTGCGACCTGCGTCAAGAAATTGGCGGTTTATTTGATCGGAGTGCCGCCGAACGCGCCGGATCGGCCTGCTTGCGGCAAAAAAGTTCGTAATCGACCCTTGAAAGGGTGGGGGACAGCACCATCTCTGCCCTGTCCCGGATCGCCGGGCTTTTTTGCGAGCGGTGCTGGCAGTCGCCTGGGGCGAGTGCTAACATCGCCAGACTTTTTCAGACCAATCAATAACTTAAGAGGTCACTCATGAGCATCAAGCCGCTTCACGACCGCGTCGTGGTCAAGCCGATCGAAGCCGACGAAATTTCGGCCGGTGGCATCGTGATCCCGGATTCGGCCAAGGAAAAGTCCACCAAGGGTGAAGTCGTGGCCGTGGGCCCGGGCAAGCCGCTGGACAACGGCAGCGTGCGCGCGCCGGCCCTGAAGGTGGGCGACAAGGTGATCTACGGCCAGTACGCCGGCAGCACCTACAAGGCCGACGGCATCGAATACAAGGTGCTGCGCGAAGACGACGTGCTGGCCGTCATCGGCTGATCCCGTTTCCAAATACACATAGAAGGTAATCGCAATGGCTGCCAAAGATATTCGTTTCGGTGAAGACGCTCGCTCGCGCATGGTGCGCGGCGTCAACGTGCTTGCCAATGCCGTCAAGGCCACCCTGGGCCCGAAGGGCCGCAACGTCGTGCTGGAAAAGAGCTTCGGCGCTCCGACCATCACCAAGGACGGCGTCTCCGTCGCCAAGGAAATCGAACTGGCTGACAAGTTCGAGAACATGGGCGCGCAGATGGTGAAGGAAGTCGCGTCGCGCACCAACGACGATGCCGGCGACGGCACCACCACCGCCACCGTGCTGGCCCAGGCCCTGATCCGCGAAGGTGCCAAGGCCGTGGCCGCTGGCATGAACCCGATGGACCTCAAGCGCGGTATCGACAAGGCCGTTGTGGCCGCCGTTGCCGAGCTGAAGAGCATTTCCCAGCCGACCGCTGACGACAAGGCGATTGCCCAGGTCGGCACCATCTCGGCCAACTCCGACGAGTCGATCGGCAACATCATTGCCGAAGCCATGAAGGAAGTCGGCAAGGAAGGCGTGATCACCGTTGAAGAAGGCTCGGGTCTGGAAAACGAGCTGGACGTGGTCAAGGGCATGCAGTTCGACCGCGGCTACCTGTCGCCGTACTTCATCAACAACCAGCAGTCGCAGACCGCCGACCTGGATGACCCGTTCATCCTGCTGTACGACAAGAAGATCTCCAGCGTGCGCGACCTGCTGCCGGTGCTGGAAGGCGTCGCCAAGGCCGGCAAGCCGCTGCTGATCGTCGCTGAAGAAGTCGAAGGCGAAGCGCTGGCCACCCTGGTGGTCAACACCATCCGTGGCATCGTCAAGGTTGTGGCCGTGAAGGCTCCGGGCTTCGGCGACCGTCGCAAGGCGATGCTGGAAGACATGGCCGTGCTGACCGGCGGCGTGGTGATCTCCGAAGAAGTGGGCCTGTCGCTTGAGAAGGCCACCATCAACGACCTGGGCCGCGCCAAGAAGGTGCAGGTTTCCAAGGAAAACACCACCATCGTCGATGGTCTGGGTGACAAGGCTGCCGTGGAAGCACGCGTGGCCCGCATCAAGACCCAGATCGAAGACACCTCTTCGGACTACGACCGCGAAAAGCTGCAGGAACGCGTGGCCAAGCTGGCCGGCGGCGTGGCCGTGATCAAGGTCGGTGCGTCGACCGAAATCGAAATGAAGGAAAAGAAGGACCGCGTCGACGACGCCCTGCACGCGACCCGTGCAGCCGTTGAAGAAGGCGTGGTGCCGGGCGGCGGTGTGGCCCTGGTGCGTGCCGTCAGCGCCCTGGCCGGCCTGAAGGGCAACAACGAAGACCAGAACCACGGCATCCAGATCGCCCTGCGCGCGATGGAAGCCCCGCTGCGCGAAATCGTCGCCAATGCCGGCGAAGAGCCCTCCGTGATCGTCAACAAGGTCAAGGAAGGCAAGGGCAGCTTCGGCTACAACGCCGCCACCGGCGAGTTCGGCGACATGCTGCAGTTCGGCATCCTGGACCCGACCAAGGTGACCCGTTCGGCGCTGCAGAACGCTGCTTCGATCGCTGGCCTGATGATCACCACCGAAGCCATGGTCGCTGAGTCCCCGAAGAAGGACGAGCCGGCCCTGGGCGGCGGTGGCATGGGCGGCATGGGTGGCATGGGCGGCATGGACTTCTAAGGTCCACGCACCCGCGACACCTGTCGTGATGCATTGAAGAACCCCGCCAATGGCGGGGTTTTTCTTTTGTCGCGCGCTACAACGCGCAGGTGCCGCTGGTAGCGCCGGCCGTTGGCCGGCCCATGCATTACCGGACGAAGGCCCTGTTTCCGTACTCCCAGTTCCACGGTACCCCGGTTTCCCCAAGCACCAAGCGCACCAACGCCGGAAACGCGGCCTCCGCGCGTACATCGTTACCCAGAATCACCACGCAGCGCTGCCTGCGTTCGATGCACGCCATGGTGTTGCCCACTGCATCATCGTGGCCGCCCTTGTAGAACCCATGCCCCTGCGGACCGTCGAACACCACCACACCCAGACCAGCGGCCAGGTCCCTGCGGCGCTGTTCCGGCGGAAGTTCGTCCTGCAGCGTTGGGAACTGCGACGCGGTGGTAATCGGCCACTGCGCGCGAAGCATTTCCCTGCGTGAGGTCGGCGAGAGTCCGTCGCCACGCACCAGCCCGGCCGCCAACCGCGCGATGTCATTCGGCGTGGTATCCATCGACCCGGCCGCACGCACGCGGCTGCGCTCGTCATGCGGCTCAGTCGTTCCTTCCAACGTCCACCCATCGGCCAGATTGCCGGCGAAGTCCTCCCGCCACATCATGCTGGTGCGGGTCATGCCAAGGCGGTCAAATACCCGGCGCTGCATCTCCGCACCGACATCAAGGCCCAGACCGCGCTCCAGTACGAACTGCAGCAGGATCAGCCCTTCGCCGGAATAGGCGTAGCGCGTGCCAGGATCAAAGTGAATGCGCAGCTTTCCTTCCGGCTCCAGGAAGGCGAAGTTGGAAAAACCACTACGATGGCTGAGCAGCATGCGCGCGGTGAGCTGCTGCCAGCGCGGGTCACCCTTCAGCGTAGACCATGGCGCGTACTTCTTCTCATCCGGATAGTCCGGCAGCGGATGATCCAGATACCCCGCAATCGGGCGATCCAGATCAATCACGCCTTCGTCGACCAGCTGCAACACCATGTAAGCAAATGCCGCCTTGGTCAGCGACGCGGCATACATCACCGTGTCGGGGGTCAGCGGCTCGCCGGCCGCATTACGCTTGCCCAGTGCGTGCACCTGCACCACCTGTCCGTCATCGATGATCGCGAGCGCGAGGCCTTCGGCGTGGGTTGCGCGCATCAGTCGCTGCATCTCCGCATCAACGGCTGCAGCAGAAGGAAGGGCATCAGCGGCCAGCAGCGGGCCGGGCAGCAACAGCGAAAGCAGCAGGACGAACGGGCGCATGCACGGCACTCCTGGCGGGGTTTCAGCGCATCCTGAGGGGCCGGGTTCCGGTAATCCAGCGCCGGAAGTCATTCTGCCGCCCGGCCGCGGGCGTGGGTGAACGGCGTGCTGCAGTTGCGGATGTAACAGTTGGCAGCCCCGAAACCCTGTGCTATCAATAGCCTCCAATGAACGCAGCCCGCGCCAGCTTTTACTTTTGGTATTACTTTCCGAAGCCACTGGCGGAGGAAGGACTGCGCTCACCCTGAAGAAACTTCAGACGCATTCCCGAAAGCCGCCAGCGCACCTGGCGGCTTTTTTGTTGCCGCCGCGCTGGGGACCCTCACCTTCCAGGAGACACCCCCCATGCCCCCGCACACCGACGACCTTCGCATCCGCAAAATCGAACCTTTGACGCCGCCGGCGCAGCTGCTGTCCATGCTGCCCTGCGATGACGAAGCGTCCGACACGGTCAGCGCCTCGCGCGCCCGCCTGCACGAGATCCTGCACGGTCGTGACGACCGCCTGGCCGTGGTGATCGGTCCGTGCTCGATCCACGACCCGGTGGCCGCCATCGAGTACGCGCAGCGCCTGAAGCCGCTGCGCGACGCGTACGCCGATGATCTGGAAATCGTCATGCGCGTGTACTTCGAGAAGCCGCGCACCACGGTGGGCTGGAAGGGGCTGATCAATGATCCGGACCTGGACGGCAGCTTCCAGATCAACAAGGGCCTGCGCATTGCGCGCGGCCTGCTGCGCGACATCAACAAGCTCGGTTTGCCCGCCGGCGTGGAATTCCTGGACGTGATCTCGCCGCAGTACATCGCCGACCTCGTGGCCTGGGGGGCGATTGGTGCGCGCACCACCGAAAGCCAGGTGCATCGTGAGCTGGCCTCGGGGTTGTCCTGCCCGGTCGGTTTCAAGAACGGCACCGACGGCAACATCAAGATCGCCGCTGATGCGGTGGGCGCGGCATCCAACCCGCACCACTTCCTGTCGGTGACCAAGCAGGGCGACACCGCCATCGTGGCCACCGCCGGCAATCCGGACTGCCATGTGATTCTGCGTGGCGGCAAGGTGCCCAATTACGATGCAGAGAACGTGGAGGCGGCCAGCCAGGTGCTGGGCAAAGCCAAGCTGCCGGCACGCTTGATGATCGATGCCAGCCACGCCAACAGCAGCAAGAACCCGGAAAACCAGCCGAAGGTGATTGCCGACATCAATGCGCAGCTGGCCGCCGGTGAGCAGCGCATTGTGGGCGTGATGGTGGAGAGCCATCTGGTCGCCGGCCGCCAGGATCTGGTGGAAGGGCAGCCGCTGGTGTACGGGCAGAGCATCACCGATGGCTGCATCGGCTGGGATGCTTCGGTGGAAGTGCTGGAGTCGCTGGCGCAGGCGGTGCGGGCGCGGCGTGCGGCGCGGTTGAGCGAGGCGGCGTGATGGGTCATCGCGTATTGCCGGGCATGGCCCGTCACTACATGTATCGGCCATATAGAGCGGGGCTCTGCCCCGCTGCCGTTCACGTCGGCCGACGCAACTTCGCCAACGCCAGATAGATCGCCGGCGTGGTGTACAAGGTCAGCCACTGGCTGACCAGCAGCCCGCCGACGATCGCGATGCCCAGCGGCTGGCGCATCTCCCAGCCCTCGCCCGTTGCCAGCATCAGCGGCAGGCAACCCAGCAGCGCCGCCACGCTGGTCATCAGAATCGGACGGAAGCGCAGTCGCGCCGCTTCCAGCACCGCGTCATATGGCGACAACCCCCGGCCACGCTCGGCCGACAGCGCGAAGTCGATGATCAGGATGGTGTTCTTCATCACCACCCCGACCAGCAGGAACAGGCCGAGCAGCGAGATCAGATTCAACTCGTTGCCGAACGCCATCAGTGCCAACAGCGCGCCAACACCTGCCGAAGGCAGCGTCGACAGAATCGCCAGCGGCAGCACCGCGCTTTCATACAGAATGCCCAGCACCAGATACACCGCCAGCATCGCGCCGAGCACCAGCCACAGCTGACGGCTGCGCAGCTGCTCCAGCCCGCCGGCTTCGCCACTCAGTCGTGCCTGCACATGCGTGGGCAGCATGATCCCGGCCATGGCACGGTCAATCGCCTGCACCGCCTGGTCCAGGCTGACCCCGGGAGCCAGCGCGAACTCGATCCAGATCGAGGCGAATTGCTGGCTGTGATAGATCCGATCCGGTGCCATCCCATAGCGCCAACTCGCCACGGCTGACAGCGGCAGGCGCTGGCCGTCCTTGCCGATCACATGAATCTGCTCCAGCGTGGTCGGGTCCTGGGTGTAACGCGGGTCCAGTTCCATCACCACCCGGTACTGGTTGAGCGTGTCGTACAGCGTGGCCACCTGGCGCTGGCTGAAGGCGTTGTTGAGCACCGAGGCGATCATGCGCATGTCCACCCCCAGCCGCGCGGCGGCGTCACGGTCGATGTCCAGCACCACCTGGCGCATGCCCTGGTCGCCCTGCGATTCCACATCCACCAGTTCCGGCAGGGCGCGCAGCGCCTCGCTCACCTTCGGTGCCCACTCACGCAGCGGTTCGAGGTCGGCCGACAGCAGCTGGAACTCGTACTGTCCGCTGTCGCCGCCGCCTTCCAGCTTGATGTCCTGGTCCACCCACAGAAACAGCCCGCCGCCGGGAATCTTCGGCAGGTTGGCGCGCAGCCGGTCGATCACCTGCTGGCTGGAGACGCGGCGCTCGGACAGCGGCTTCATCTTGATCATGATGAAGGCGTTGTTGACCCCGTTGCGACCACCGACATAGCCAATGATGTCGCTGATCGCCGGATCGGCCAGCAGCAGCTTGCGATAGGCATCGATCTTGGGCTGCATGACCTGGAAGCTGAGGCCATCGTCGCCGCGGGCGAAGCCGCGCAGCTGGGCGGTGTCCTGCTTGGGCACGATGCCCTTGGGCACCTGCTGGAACAACCATACGTTCAGACCGATCACGGCGACGAACAGCAGCAGCGGCACCGCCAGCCAACGCAGCATGCGGGCGAGGCCGTGCATGTAGGCATCGCGCAGGCGCTCGAAAAGTGCCGTGCCGGCGCGCTGCAGCCGGTTGCCCGGCCCGCTGCGCGGCGCACCCAGCAGTCGGGCGCACAGCATCGGGGTGAGGCTCAGTGACACCAGCAGCGACACGCCCATGGCCGCGACCAGGGTCAGCGAGAACTCACGGAACAGGCGCTCGACGAAGTCATCCAGGAACAGGATCGACACGAACACCACCGCCAGCGCGATGTTCATCGACAGCAGCGTCGCCCCCACCTCGCCGGCACCCTTCAGCGCCGCCTGCATGGGCGATGCCCCCAGCTCGCGGTGCCGGGCAATGTTCTCCAGCACCACGATGGCGTCATCCACCACCAGCACCGCGGCCACGATCAGCGCCATCAGCGACAGCGTATTGAGCGAAAAGCCCAGCAGCGCGATCACCGCCAATGCGCCAAGCAGCGAGACAGGAATCGCCGCGCTGGGGATCAGCGCCGCGCGCCAGTGCCCGAGGAAGCCGAGTACCACCAGCACCACCAGCGCGATCGCCAGCACCAGAGTGAGTTCGGCTTCGCGCAGGGTGGCGCGGATCACGGGAGATCGGTCCATCACCAGGTGCATGTCCACGCTGGCCGGCAGAAGCGCCTGCAAGGTGTCCATCTGCGCGGTGATGGCGTCCACCGTTTCGATGATGTTGGCGTCGGGCTGACGGCTGACAATCACCAATACTGCCGGACGTTCGTTGTGGAAGCCGCTGGCGTAACGATCCTCCACGCCTTCGCCAACCGTGGCCACATCGCGCAGGAACACCGGACGCCCGTCACGCAGGGCTACGATGAGGTCGCGGTACTCGGCGGCGGTGCGCAGCTGCAGGGTGGCATCCAGCTGCCACTGTTGCGATCCGCTGGCCACGCTGCCCAGCGGCTTGAGCGCGTTGGCATTGCGGATCGCGGCAGCAACATCATCCAGCGCGATGCGGTACTGGTTCAGCGCATTCGGGTCCAGTGACACCCGCACCGCCGGCAGTGAGCTGCCACCCACCTGGACCTCGCCCACGCCCGGAATCTGCGCCAGCTTCTGCGCGATCACCGTCGAGGCCACGTCGTACACCTGACCCGGCGAGAGGCTGTCCGAGCTAAGCGCCAGGGCCAGGATCGGTGCCTGAGAAGGGTTGACCTTGTGGTACTGAGGCATGCCCGGCATGCCGCTGGGCAGTTGCGCACGCGACGCGTTGATCGCGGCCTGCACTTCGCGTGCGGCGCTGTCCACATCAACGCCCAGCTCGAACTGCAGCTCGACCTGGGTGGAACCCTGGGTGCTGGCCGAATCGATCCTAGTCAGCCCGGGCAGGGTGCCCAGCGCACGCTCCAGCGGGGTGGCCACGTTGGCCGCCATCGACTCCGGGCTGGCCCCCGGCAGGCTGGCGCGCACATTGATCGCCGGGTAGTCCACCTGCGGCAGCGGAGCCACCGGCAGCAGGCGCAGACCCAGCAGCCCGGCCAGCACCACCGCCACCGCCAGCAGCGTGGTCGCCACCGGGTGCCGCACGAACCAGCCGATCACCCGCGACAGCGGACTCACGCGTTGGCCTCGACCGTAGCTTCAACAGACGCTTCGCGGCGGCGGAAGCGGTCGAAGAACAGGTAGATCACCGGCGTGGTGAACAAGGTCAACACCTGGCTCACAATCAGGCCACCCACCATCACCAGACCCAGCGGCTGACGCAGCTCCGCGCCGGAGCCGCTGGCGAACATCAACGGAATTGCGCCGAACAGCGCCGCCAGCGTGGTCATCAGGATCGGGCGGAAGCGCAGCAGCGCGGCCTGGTGAATCGCCTGACGCGGGGCGAGGCCGTGCTCGCGTTCGGCTTCCAGCGCGAAGTCGATCATCATGATCGCGTTCTTCTTCACCAGCCCAATCAGCAGCACGATGCCGATCACCGCGATCAGGTCCAGGCTGCGCCCGCTCAGCAGCAGCGCCAGCAGTGCGCCGACGGTGGCCGAGGGCAGGGTGGACAGAATGGTGATGGGATGGATGAAGCTCTCATACAGCACGCCCAGCACCAGGTACATCACCACCACTGCCGCCAGGACCAGCCACAGCGTGCTCGACAGCGACGCGCGGAAGGCATCGGCGGCACCCTGCAGGCGCAGCTCCACGCTGGCCGGCAGGCCGATGGCATTGCGTGCGCCCTCGATGCTGGCCACCGCTTCGCCCAGCGAGGCGTCGGGCGCGAGGTTGAACGAGAACGTCACCGCCGGGAACTGCCCGACGTGATTGATCAGCAGATGCGCCGGGCGCTGTTCGATGCGGGCGATGCCACTCAGCGGTACCGGTCGGCCATCGACACCGGCCACATGGATGCGCTCGATCGCATCCGGCCCGAACGCGGCATCCGGTCGCGCTTCCAGCACCACCCGGTATTGGTTGGCCTGGGTGAAGATGGTGGAGATCTGGCGCTGCCCGAACGCGTCGTACAGCGCGTCGGCCACCGCATCCACGCTGATGCCCAGCCGAGCCGCCGCAACCCGGTCGATCACCACGTGGGCCTGCAGACCGCGATCCTGCAGATCGCTGGCAACGTCCTTCAGGGCGGCCTGCTGTTGCAGGTGCGCCAGCAGCTTGGGCGTCCACTGCACCAGCTCGGCGTTGTCGGGGCTGGTCAGCGTGAACTGATACTGGGTGCGGCTGATCCGGTCTTCGATGCCCAGCTCCTGCACCGGCTGCAGGTACAGGCGGATGCCCGGCACCTGCGCCACCCGCTGCTGCAGGCGCTCGATGATGGCCGCTGCGCCGGCGTCGCGCTGTGCGTGCGGCTTCAGCTCGATCAGCAGGCGGCCACTGTTGAGCGTGGCATTGCTCGCATCCACGCCAATGTAGGAGGACAGGCTGGCGACGTCGTCGTCCTGCAGCAGCGCATCGGCCAGTGCCTGCTGGCGCTGGGCCATGGCTTGGAACGAGATCGACTGCGGTGCCTCGCTGATGCCCTGGATCAGCCCGGCATCCTGCACCGGGAAGAAGCCCTTCGGCACCCACAGGTACAGCAGCGCGGTCAGCAGCAGGGTGGCCACGGTGGCACCGAGCATCAGCGGCTGACGCTGCAGCGCCCAGTGCAGCTGGCGGTCGTACATCGACACCACGCGGTCGAACGGGTCACCCTGCTGGGCCGATTCCTGCCCGTCCGGATCGCGGCGGGTGGCATGACCGGCCTTGAGCAGACGCGCGCACATCATCGGGGTGAGGGTCAGTGACACCAGCAGCGAGATGCCGATCGCCACTGCCAGGGTGATCGCAAATTCATGGAACAGCTTTCCGACCACATCGGCCATGAACAGCAGCGGGATCAGCACCGCGATCAGCGACAGGGTCAGCGAGATCAACGTGAAGCCGATCTGCTTCGCTCCCTTCAGCGCCGCCTGGCGCGGCGTCTCACCGCGCTCCAGATGACGCGCGATGTTCTCCAGCATCACGATGGCGTCGTCGACCACGAAGCCGGTGGCGATGGTCAGCGCCATCAGGGTCAGGTTGTTGAGCGAGAAACCGGCCAGCAGCATCACCCCGAAGGTACCCACCAGCGATAACGGCACGGCAATGCTGGGAATGATCGTGGCCGGAATGTTGCGCAGGAACACGAAGGTGACCATCACCACCAGGGCGATGGCGATCACCAGTTCGTGCTGCACGCCGCGGATGGAGGCGCGGATCGACTCGGTGCGGTCGCTCAGCACCACCACGTCCACGCCCTTGGGCAGCGACGCCTGCAGCTGTGGCAGCAGCGTGCGCACACGGTCCACCACCGCGATCACGTTCGCGCCGGGCTGGCGCTGGATGTTGATCAGCACCGCCGGCGTGGTGCCGGACCATGCTGCGAGCTGACGATTCTCGGCTCCGTCTTCCACCGTGGCCACGTCGCCCAGGCGCAGCGGCGCGCCATCGCGGTAGGCCAGGATCAGCTGCTGGTACTCCTGTACCGAGCGCATCTGGTCGTTGGCATCGAGCATGATGGCGCGGGTGGGACCATCGAAGCTGCCCTTGGGCAGGTTGACATTGGCCGCACCGATCGCGTCGCGGATGTGGCCCATGCTCAGCCCGTTGGCCGCCAAGGCGGTCGGGTTGACCTGGATGCGCACCGCTGGACGCTGCCCACCGGCCAGGCTGACCAGGCCCACCCCCGGCAGCTGCGACAGCCGCTGCGCCATACGCGTGTCGACCAGGTCATACACCTGCGGCAGGGCCAGGCTCTGCGAGGTCACTGCCAGGGTGAGAATCGGGGTGTCGGCGGGATTGACCTTGCGGTACACCGGCGGCACCGGCAGGTCGTCAGGCAGGAAACTGTCGGCGGCGTTGATCGCCGCCTGCACTTCCTGTTCGGCCACGCCCAGCGCCACGTCCAGGGTGAACTGCAGGGTGATCACCGATGCGCCACCAGAGCTGGTGGACGACATCTGCTTCAGTCCGGGAATCTGCCCCAGCTGTCGCTCCAGCGGCGCGGTCACTGCACTGGTGGTCACGCCCGGGCTGGCACCGGGATACAGCGTGGTGACCTGGATGATCGGGTAGTCCACCTGCGGCAGGGCGGCCACCGGCAGCAGCCGATACGCCAATACGCCGGACAGCAGCAGTGCCACCATCAGCAGCGTGGTCGCTACCGGGCGCTCAATGAACGGGCGGGAGAGGTTCATGCGCCTTTCCGCGCGCTGTCCGCCTCGGTCACGATCAACACTGGGGCACCGTCGCGCAGGCCGTCGATGCCTTCAACGACTACGTTCTCGCCCGCCTTCAACCCTTCGCGCACCGCCACGCGCTCACCGTCTGCAGGGCCAAGCACCACGTTGCGCAGGTGCGAGGTGTTGTCCGGCGCGATCACATACACGTAGCTGCCCTTGCTGCCGAACTGCACGGCGGCATTGGGAATGACCACGCTGTCGGCGCTGCTGACCTGCAGGCGCACGTTGACGAACTGGTTCGGGAACAGCGCCTCGTCGGCATTGGCGAACTGCGCGCGCAGCTTCAGCGTACCGGTGGCGGTATCGATGCGGTTGTCGAGGCTGGACAGCACACCGTTGCCCAGCGCCTGGCGCTCCTCACGGTCCCAGGCTTCCACGGTGAGCTGCGGGTTGGCGCGCGCGGCGCTGACCACTGCCGGCAGATCCGGCTCGGGAACAGTGAACAGCACGCTGATCGGCGTGGTCTGGGTGATGGTGGCCAGCGCATCGGTGTCGCCACTGCGGACCAGGTTGCCCACGTCCACATTGCGCAGGCCCATGCGCCCGGCCACCGGTGCGGTGATGCGGGTGTACTGCAGCTGCAGGCGGGCTTCATCCACGGCGGCCTGGTCGGTCTGGCGGCGGCCTTCCAGCTGGCGCACCTTGCTGCGCTGGTCGTTCAGATCCTGCGCGGAGACGAAACTCTGCCGCTGCAGTTCCTCGAAGCGCTTGAGCTGGCTGCGCGCATTGTCCAGCTCGGCCAGGTTCTGCTGCTGGGTGCCCAGCGCACGCGCCAGCTGCACCTGGAACGGGCGCGGGTCGATTTCGGCGATCAGGTCGCCGGCATTGACGTGCTGGCCCTCGGTGAAGGCCAGCCGCAGCAGTTCCCCATCCACGCGGCTACGCAGGCTGACCGTATTCAACGGGGTGACCGTGCCAAGGGCTTTCAGCCGCACCACCAGGTCTTCCTGGCTCGCCGTGGCGACCCGCACCGGGGTCGCCTGTGGCGGCCGTTCGGTCGGCGCGGCGCTACCCGGCGCAAGCAGTTTCCAGCCGGCAACGGCAGCAAGGCCGACAGCGGCGGCGATCAGCAGGGACTTGGTCAGGCGAGGTGAAGACATACGCATCCTGCGCACCCTCGGGCAGAGCAGTGCGTCCATGGGGACCGGCCGCAAGCGGCAGATCGGAGCAACGGGGGAGGGTGTCTGGCAGACCGGGGGCAGGCCACGGCCATTGGCTGGATGCCGTTCAGAAGAACGGGCCACCCATGATACAGATGGCCCGCTTATGTCTCACATGACAATGGTCATGGGCGATGGGTCAATGCACCTCATCCCGGTACACGAACTTCGGCATCTCCCACCGGTAATGAATCGCCAGCAGCCGGAATGCAAACCCGCCGCCCAGACACCACAACGTAGCGGCATTCAACGACACCCCCAGTTCCAGCAACCCCAGATACGCCGCACCGGTCAGCAACGTCACCACCGCATACAGTTCCTTCTGGAAAATCAGCGGCACCTCGTTGCACAGCACGTCGCGCAGCACGCCGCCAAACGCGCCGGTCAGCATGCCCGCAATCAACACGATCGGCGCGGCATGGCCGGCTTCACGCGCCACCGCACAGCCAATCAGCGTGAACGCCACCAGCCCCAGCCCGTCCAGCACCAGGAACGTGCGCCGGAAGTGGTGCATCCAGCGCGCCAGCCAGGTCGCGATCAGCGCCGCACAGATGGTGAAGCCCAGGTACTCCGGATGCTTCACCCAGCCCAGCGGGTAATGCCCGAGCACGATGTCGCGCAACGAGCCACCGCCCAGCGCGGTGACGCAGGCGATGATGATCACACCGAACAGGTCCATGCGGCGTCGGCCGGCCGACAGCGCGCCGGTCATGGCTTCGGCGGAAATGGCGATGAGATAGATGATGGAGAGCAGCATGGGGGAGGCTCCGGTACGGCAGGCAGGAACACGAACGCGCGCCCCGCCCATGCGCGGGCACAGGTGGGGTTCAACGTCGGTTGCCGCTCCCGCTGTCCTTTTGCCTGAGAGTTCGGTGGCCAGGCCACGTGCCCCTTCGGCGGGTCAGTGAAGACCTCTCTCCAGATCGGCGTGCTGGATGCATGGTTGGTGGCGGATCGAGCCACCGGCCTGAGCGATTATGGGAGCCTGCGCCTTCGGCGGGTGCCAGCGTGGCACCTCTCTCCTGCATCCGGGGGCGATTCTAGCAGCCAGCGGGCGGCCGATGCCCGATAATCCCCCCATGGTTGCTGAACCCGCCCCTTGGTACGTGTACCTGCTGGAATGCCGCAACGGCAGTTATTACGCCGGCATCAGCAACGACGTGGACGCCCGCTTCCAGGCCCATCTGGCGGGGAAGGGCGCGCGCTATACCCGCGCCAACCCGCCGGTAAAGCTGCTGGCCAGCCGCGCCTACCCGGACCGGGCAGCGGCCTCGAAGGCCGAATGGCAGCTCAAGCGCCAGCCGCGGGCGCGCAAACTGGCCTGGTTGCTGGCGGTGGAGCCGGTATTGCTGGTCTAGCGCCGCACCATCACAATCGGAACGCGGCAGAACAGGGACAGACGCCATGGAAACGGGATATCGATTCGGTACCGGCGAGATTGACGCGGTGCTGGCGACGGATGCCGAGACGCGGTACGGCTATTTCATCAAGCGCGTTGCCGACTGGGAGCAGGTGTGGGGTCTGCGCAACGCAGACGGCTGGGTGCTGGCCGCGAAGGACGACGGGCAGCAGGTCGCGCTGTTCTGGCCGTTCGAGGCATTCGCGCAACGGGCGGCCGTTGAGCAATGGGCTGACACCGAACCCACGCCGATTCCGCTGGAGGCCTTCATGGAACGCTGGTTGCCGGGTCTTGCCGGCGATGAGCGACTGGTCTGTGTACTGCCCGGGGTGGATGGGCGCGGCCCAGTCGTACAACCCATGACACTCAAGGATGATATCCAGGATGAACTGGATCGATTGGAATAATCGCGCTGGTGCAGCAGGAGGCTGCCCATGACCGCCCTCTCGAAAGCGCTCGTTGCCATGCTGCTACTGGGGGCGTTCGTGGCTGGCATCCCGGTGCTGGGGTATGTCGTAGCACTGGGCATGGTCGAGGGTCGCCCAACGCCTGTGCATGCAGGCGCTGGGCCCGCCGTCAGCTGCCGGAACCAGATCGTCACGCGTATGCGTGTGATTGATGCGTTCAGGGTCCGGGTATCTGAAACCGGGAGCGTCACCCATGCGCCTGGGCATGAGGAGGCCTCATGGGTAGCGCGACGCCATCTCTCCCAGTTACCGCGGACCGGCAATCTGCGATGGCATTTCCAGAGCGCCGCCCTGCACGCCTGGATCGTCCAGCATTGGACGCCACAGCAGATCACCGATACCGCGCGACTTGGAGGGGCATGCCGCTCTCCGCGAAGTGTCCGATGACACCCACCGACATGCGAAGATCGGCTTGAAACCTTGCGCCGCCAATGGAGGAAGAGATGTCCACGCTTTCCTTGCTGCTTGCGTTGACTCCGGCCGCCGCCGCGCCGGTGGCAGATCCCGCCACCGTGGCCGCTATCGAGGCGACCTGTCTGGACTACGTGGACGGTCAGCTGGAAGCGGATCCGGCGCGGGTTGCTCGTTCGCTGCATCCGGACCTGGCCAAGCGCGCTGTGCTCGGTGACATGCCGGACGAGCGTCTTGGCCTGCGCCGCATGTCCAAGGATGAGCTGGTGGCGTTGACCAGGCAGGGTGCGCTGAAAACTCCGAAGGCGGACTGGAACCGCACCTGCCGGGTGCTGGACGTCACCGGTAACACCGCCTCGGTGCGCCTCGAAACGCCTTGGTTCGTCGACTCCTTCCACATGGGCCGCTTCGACCAGCGCTGGATCATCGTCAACGCCCTCTGGTACCCCAAACCGTAGTGACACGCCATGCGTGTCTCGCAGAGAACCGGATCTCCCATGAGCCCCCTCGATCAAGAAAAAGCCAACACCATGCTCGGCAAGATCGTCCTCGCCGGCATCACCTATCTGGATGCGGAAGGAAACGCGCTGGAGCAGCGACAATACGCCGGCGAAATAGTGCGGATCAACGACGAGGAAGGCGTGGTGCTGGCCAGCCTGATCGACGGCGAGGAACTGTTCCTGCCGCCGCACCTGGATCACTACAAGGTGGCCGAGCCCGGCGACTACACGCTGCGCTCAATCGATTTCACCGTGACCGATCCGGACTACCTGTGCACCTGGGATGTGCACCTTGCCCAAGGCAACGACGATTCGGAAGCGGTCTGACCGCAGGGGTAGGGTCGGTCGATAGACGACCGCCGATAGGCGGGCAACGCCCGGGGACGCATGACCAGAAAACGGAGACATTTCTCCGTTGAACTCCATGCGTCAAAGAGCTGATCGAAAGTTATCGGCCGTCGTCTGTCGACCGACGCTACCGACAAGCGACAAGCGACAAGCGACAAGCGACGATCAACGATCAACGATCAACGATCAACGATCAACGATCAGAAAGCAGGGTGCGCTCCGCGTCATGGCCGCCGATCCTGCTGATCATCACCAAAAATGATCCGCGCGCTGCGCTGGTAGCTCCAGTACGCCACCGCCCAGTTGAGCAGCACCACGATGCGGTTGCGGAAACCGATCAGGAAGAACACGTGTGCGGCCAGCCAGAACCACCAGGCCAGCACGCCGGACAGCTGCAGCTTGCCCAGGTGCACGATGGCGGCCATGCGACCGATGGTGGCAAGGTTGCCGTAGTCCGCATACTTGAACGGCCCCGGTGCGGCTTTACCTTCCAGCCGCGCGCGGATTGTGCTGGCGACATGCTTGCCCATCTGTTTGGCGGCCGGGGCCACGCCGGGCACCGGCTTGCCATCGGCCTGGCTCAGGGCTGCCAGATCCCCCGCGACAAAGATTTCCGGATGACCGGCCAAGGTCAGATCAGGCTGCACCGGCACGCGACCAGCCCGGTCCAGCGGCACGTCCAAGGTGCGCGCCAGCGGCGAGGCGGCCACGCCGGCGGCCCACACCACGGTGCGGGCGGGGATGAACTGCTCGCCCAACTGGAAGCCTTCGCCATTGATGTCACTGACCGGGGTGCCGGTGAGCACTTCCACGCCCAGCTTCTCCAGCTGCCGACGCGCCTTCAGCGACAGCACCTCGGGGAAGCTGGACAGTACGCGTGGGCCGGCTTCCACCAGCCGCACTTTGGCGCTGGCGGGGTCGATATGCCGGAATTCGTTGCGCAGGGTGTGGCGGGCGATCTCGGCCAGGGTGCCGGCCAGTTCAACGCCGGTCGGCCCACCACCGACCACGGCAAAGCTCAGCCACGCGGCCTTGCGCGCCGGGTCAGGCTCAGCCTCGGCGCGCTCGAATGCCAGCAGCAGCGTGCGGCGCAGCGCGATGGCGTCATCCAGCGTCTTCAGGCCGGGCGCATCGGCCGCCCATTCGTCGTGGCCGAAGTAAGCATGGGTGGCCCCGGTGCACAGCAGCAGGGTGTCGTAGGGGATCTGGCTGCCGTCGGCCAGGGTGATGTCCCGGGCCTGCTTGTCGATCGAGGTCACTTCGCCCAGGCGCACTTCCACGTTGCGCTGGTGGCCCAGGATGTGGCGCAGCGGTGCGGCGATATCCGGGGCCGACAAGCCGGCAGTGGCCACCTGGTACAGCAGCGGCTGGAACAGGTGGTGGTTGCGGCGGTCCACCAGGGTGATGCGGATACGGCTTCCGGCCAGCGCGCGGGTGGCCCACAGGCCGGCAAAGCCGCCGCCGATGATGACCAGATGGGGCACGGGGTCGCGGGTCATGCACTTGCTCCTTGGATGGGGCCGGCGCTCCGGTCCCGGTGGAAACGTTGTCGTCGCGACAGATGGTCGCATGCGACGCGCAAACTTCACGTGCATGGCCGATACTGGATTCAGCATCCGTCGCGCTTGCCGGCGGCCCCGTGTTCCATTGATGGAGTGCTCCGATGACCGAACCGGAAAAGCGCATCGCCCTGTTGATCGATGCCGACAACGCGCCTTCGTCCAAGATCGACGTGGTACTGGCCGAGGTCGCGCGCTATGGCGTGGCCAATGTGCGGCGTGCCTATGGCAACTGGAAGAGCCCCCGCCTGAAAGGTTGGGAATCCGTGCTCCACGAGTACGCTATCCGCCCGATCCAGCAGTTTGCCTACAGCCGGGGCAAGAATGCGTCGGACATGGCCATGGTGATCGACGCCATGGACATGCTCTACGCCCGCAACCTGGACGGCTTTGCAATCGTATCCAGCGATGCCGATTTCACTCCGCTGGTGATGCGCCTGCTGACCGACGGGGTCAAGGTCTATGGTTTTGGCGAGAAGAAAACGCCGGAGCCGTTCGTCAACGCCTGCTCGAAGTTCACGTATCTGGAAGCGCTGGGCCAGGGTCATGCCATCGACCCCGAAGTGGAGCAGGACAACGAGGAAACCCGCCCCCGCAAGAGCGGCGCGGAGCTGCGCAGCGACACCCGTCTGGTGCAGATGCTGAGGCGCGCGGTGGCGTCGGCCGAGGCCGAAGACGGCTGGTCGCATCTGGGGCCGGTGGGCAGCCAGATCGGCAACCAGGCGTCGTTTGATTCGCGCAACTATGGTTACGGCAAGCTCAGCGAGCTGCTGGCGGCGATTGGCCTGTTCGAGATGAAGAAGGACGGCAAGTCGACCTATGTGCGTGCGCTGCCGAAAAAAGGCACGCCGAAACCGGCAAAATAGGCGCACTCCCACCAGGAAGAACAACATGCTGAAGATCTGGGGCCGGCGCAATTCCAGCAACGTGCGCAAGGTGCTGTGGTGTGCTGAGGAAATCGGCGTGCCGTACGAGTCCATTGAAGTGGGCGGCAGCTTTGGCGGCACGCAGACGCCGGAGTACGTGGCGATGAACCCGAACGGACTGGTGCCGGTGATCGAGGACCACGGCCTGCCGTTGTGGGAGTCCAACACCATCGTGCGCTACCTGAGCGCCCGTTACGCGCTGGGTACGCTGTATCCGGAAGACGTGATGGCGCGGGCCCAGTGCGAGAAGTGGATGGACTGGAGTACCTCGCGCATGGCTCCGCTGTACAGCGAGCTCATCTGGGGGATCATGCGCACTGCGCCCGCCGACCGCGATGAAACCCGCATCAATGCCGCCGTGGTCAAGGCCGGTGATTACCTGGCCATGGCCGATGCCACGCTGGCCACGCAGCCGTGGTTGTCGGGCGAGCAGTTCGGCATGGGCGACATTCCGCTGGGCGCGCTGGTCTATGCGTGGTTCAACCTGCCGATCCAACGCCCGCACCTGCCGCATCTGGAAGCGTGGTACGAGCGGTTGCAGCAGCGGCCGGCGTACGTGAAAGCGGTGATGACGCCGTTGACCTGAAAGGCAGCCGGGCAGAGCCCGGCTCTACGTGCACTGTCCTGAGGAGAGCCCCCTTCTTGTTGAAGGGGGCGCGCCGACAGGCGCGGGGTTAAGGTGGAATGCGTGGACGGATCTTTATTGAGGCATCGCCTCAATAAAGATCCGTTGGGTCGACGTCCAACGACCACCGCACCTTCCGCGCCTCCGGCAACCCATGAATCCGCGGCACCATCGCATCCAGCACCGCGTGCAATGGCTGCCGCTTGGGCGCGGACAACAACAACTGGGTGCGCTGATACCCCGCCCGGCGCGGCATCGGCGCGGGCATCGGTCCGAACCGCTCCACCGGCGCATCTTCGGCGATCAAGCCGCGCACGGCGGTGAGCATGGCATTGGCATGCTCCACCTGCTGCGCCTCCGCGCGCAGCAGGGCCAGGTGTGCGAACGGCGGGAAGCCGGCGGCATCGCGCTGCTGCAGTTCGGCATCGGCAAAGGCGTGGTAACCGCCGTGTACCAGCGTTTCCAGCAAGGGGTGCCCGGGGTGGTGGGTCTGCAGCCAGACCTCGCCAGGGTCGGTGGCGCGACCGGCGCGGCCGGCGACCTGGATCAATTGCTGGGCCAGTTTCTCACTGGCGCGGAAGTCGGCCGAGAACAGCCCTTCGTCGATGCCCACGACCACCACCAGGGTGAGCCTGGGCAGATCGTGACCTTTGGCGAGGATCTGTGTGCCGACCAGAATGCCGGGCTGGTCGCCAAGGCGTGCCAGTTGCGATTCCAGCGCATCGCGACGGTTCGTGGTGCCACGATCGATCCGGATCACCGGGTAGTCGGCGAAGGCCTCGACCAGGTGTTCTTCCAGGCGCTCGGTGCCGATGCCCTGCGGCTGCAACGCCAGGCTGCCGCAATCCGGGCAGGCCAGCGGTGCCGGCTGGCGCGCGCCGCAGTGGTGACATTGCAGCCGCCGGCCACCGGCGTGGACCGTCATCGGTGCGTCGCAACGCCGGCACGGCGCGGTCCAGCCACAGTCGTGGCACAGCAGTACCGGTGCGTAGCCACGCCGGTTCTTGAACACCAGCACCTGGTGGCCGCGCTGCAGATGCTCGGCAATACCTTCCAGCACTTCGGGCGACAGGCCATCGCGCAGCGGACGCTTGCGCACGTCGAGCACGCGCACACGCGGCGGACGCGCCTCGCCAGCGCGTTGCTTCAGCCGCAGATGTACGTAACGACCGCTGCGTGCGTTGTGCAACGACTCCAGCGACGGCGTGGCGCTGCCGAGCACCACCGGGATGTCCAGTGCCTTGGCCCGCACCAGGGCGAAATCGCGGGCGTGGTAACGGATGCCATCCTGCTGTTTGTAGCTGCCGTCGTGCTCCTCGTCGACCACGATCAGGCCGGCATTGGGCAGCGGGGTGAACACCGCCGAGCGGGTGCCGACGATCACCTGGGCCTCGCCGCGCGTTGCCGCGGCCCAGACCCGGGCGCGCTCGTTGTCATTCAGGCCCGAATGCAGCACATGCACGGGAATGCCCAGCCGGGTGCGGAAGCGCGCCAGCGTCTGAGGGGTGAGCCCGATCTCCGGCACCAGCACCAGCGCCTGCCGCCCGCGCGCCAGGCAGGCGGCGATGGCCTGCAGGTAGACCTCGGTCTTGCCACTGCCGGTGACACCGTCCAGCAGGAACGTGCCAAAACCGGTGCTCCCGGTAATCGCGGCGACGGCATCGGCCTGCTCGGCATTGGGCACCGGTCCAGCGCCCAGCATCGGCACCGGGGCGACATGGACCTGTGCCACGCGCTCGACCAGGCCGCGTTTGGCCAGCGACCGCGCGGCGCTGCGCCAGTCATCCATCAGATCGTCCAGCTGGTCCTCATCCAGCGCGGTACCCCGAGCGGCGGCGTCGGCGAGCAACTGGCACAGGCGCTGCGGCCGGGTGCCGGCGCGCTGGCGC